>NZ_JBWKIS010000006.1:0-441094 GCF_056432625.1 Streptomyces sp. NPDC045026 | reverse complement strand
CCGCCACCCTGGACTCCGCCCTGGGTATTGCCGTTACCGCCACCCTGGACTCCGCCCTGGGTATTGCCGTTACCGCCACCCTGGACTCCGCCCTGAGTGTTACCCCTCCCGCCACCCTGGACTCCGCCCTGGGTATTGCCCCTCCCGCTACCCTGGACTCCGCCCTGAGTGTTACCCCTCCCGCCACCCTGGACTCCGCCCTGGGTATTGCCCCTCCCGCTACCCTGGACTCCGCCCTGGGTGTTGCCTCCACCCTTGCAGTTCTTTCCAGGGTTTCCAGGGCACGGCCTTTCCGGCAGTACCGTCGCGTGAGTGCCTGTAGCTGTCGGGGCAGCGAACGCGACGGCGGGCGTCAGGGCACCTCCCGCAGCCAGAGCAGCCGATGCGGTCAGCAGCGCCGTACGCTTTGCGAAATTCTTGGACACGATGATTCCTTTCCGATGAACAGGCCCTGCCACGATTTTCGACGAGTAGGGCCCTGCCGATTCGCAGCCCAATTCAATTACGGAAGATATTCTCCGCGAAATGCGCTGCTGGGTCGGTTACCGACGGGATCGAGGACGGGATCGAGTGAGTCATCCGTTTGACCTGATGACTTGATTAGCCCTGACACTCCGACCGCCTAACCCTCCGGAACCTCATGGCTCGACAGACGGCGTACCGGCTGAATTCGCTGCCAGAGTCATTTCGGAGGCGCGGGGTGGGTGACATGCTCTGCGGGCCGGTTTGAGCCGCGAACCGGCAACCCCAGGTTCTGGGACTCATTGGCCAGCATGCGCTGCTGTAGCCGGGGGCACATCGGGTGAACACCCCAAGTTCCACCCCGGCACACCCCACATCCCACCCCGGCATCCCGCGACACCACCCACCGGCCGACCTGTCCTGATTCGTCTGGATCTTTTGCGCGGGTCCGGCCACGGAGGGAAACTGGCTGGTAATGGACCTGCTAGAGCGAGAGGCCGTACTCCAGGACCTCACCAGTCACCTGCGGGCGGCCGTGAGCGGCACTGGACAACTGGCCCTATTGCGCGGCGAGGCCGGCATCGGCAAGACCACCGTCGTCCACCAGCTGGCCAAGCTGGCCGATCCCCACATCCGGATCCTGGTCGGCGCTTGTGACCCGCTGGCCACACCCCGCCCCCTGGGGCCCCTGATGGACTTGGCCCCGCGCTTGGGGCGGGCGGTGCGCACTGCCCTGACCGGGGCGCTGGCCGGCACCTGCCGTCCTGATGAGGTCTTCGACAGCCTGCTCGCCGACCTGAGCGCCTACCCCAGCCTGCTGGTCGTGGAGGACGTCCAGTGGGCCGATGAGGCCACGATGGACCTGCTGCGCCACCTGGCCCGGCGCCTCCCGAGTATTCCGGCGCTGGTGGTGGCCACCTACCGTGACGACGAGATCGGCCGCACCCACCACTTGACCACTCTCCTCGGCACCCTGGCCGGCTATCCGTGGGTGTACCGCCACGACCTCGCCCCCTTGAGCCGCCGGGCGGTGGCCCAGCTGGCCACCGGACACGCCGTCGACGCCGAGCAGCTGTATCACGTCTCCGCCGGCAACCCGTTCATCGTCACCGAGATGCTGGCCGCCCCTGCCGAGCCCATCCCGGCCACGGTGCGCGAAGCCGTCGCCGGCCGCCTGGCCGGCCTGTCGGCCGCGGCGCGCATGGTCGTCGACGTGCTGGCCGTCCTGGGGCGCCGGGTCTCGCTGCCACTGCTGGCCAGCATCCTGCCGGCCCCGGAGGAGGCGCTCGATGAGGCCGTGGCCTGCGGAATTGTGCGCACCGACGGGCAGGTGACCGAGTTCCGCCATGAGCTGACCCGGCTGGCGGTGCTGGAGGCCGTCCCCGCCGCCTACCGTCTGCGGGTACACCGGCAGGTGCTGGCGGCGATGCGGTCCGGCCCGGTCGCTGCGGATGATCTGGCGCTGCTCGCTGATCATTCCGAGGGCGCCAGGGATCCGATCGCCGTGTTGGAGTACGCGCCCGCAGCGGCCGCCCATGCTGCCGCGTCGGGCGCGTACCGGGAAGCAGCCGCCCAGTACACCCGCGCCCTGCGGTACGCCGACCGCCTGCCGCCCGACCGACGGACCTCCCTGCTGGAGGGCCATTCGCAGGCCTGTCTCCTGTCCAGCCGACTGGATGAGGGGGTCGCTTCTCGCCGTAAGGCGGTGAGGCTGCGCCGTGCGCTGGGCGACCGGCTGGGCGAGGGGGAGGACCTGCGCTGGCTGTCGTGCTGGCTGTGGCCGGCCGGGCGGACCGCCGAGGCCGGACAGACCGGCCTGGATGCAGTGCGGGTGCTCGAAGGGCTGGGGCCGAGCCGGGAGCTGGCCTGGGCGTACCTGAACCTCTGTCAGCTGGCCTGCTACGAGCATGAGGGGGTGGCGGTGGCCGCCGCCTACGCCGAGAAAGCGATCGCTCTGGGTGAGCGCTTCGGCGATACGGGGGTGGTCGTCCAGGCGCGCTTCCATGCCGCGGCGGCACGAATGCTGAGCGAAGGGCGCGGCTGGGAGGACTGCGAACAGGCGGTGTCCAGCGCGATGACGCAGGATCTGTCGGTGGACGCGGGCTTCCTGGGGCTCATCACGTGTTGGTTCGCCGCGCTGCAGCGTGATACCGCCCGGACCACTGCGGCCGTGAACCGGGCGGAAGCCTATTGCCTCGATCGCGACCTGCTGTCCTACCTACTGTGCACGAGGGCCTGGGGCAGCTGGGGGCTGCTGAACAGGGGCATGTGGCCCCAGGCCGCCGATGCCGCACAGCAGGTCCTGTCCCATCCTGGCTCACCACCGGTCGGCCGGGCCCTGGCCTTGACCGTCCTGGGCCTGGTGCGGGCCCGTCAGGGCAAGGCCCAGGTGTGGCCGCTGCTGGAGGAAGCGGCGAGCCTGGTCGACTCGAACTGCCTGCTGGACACGGGCCTGGGGTGGGAGGCCCGGGTCGAGGTGGCCTGGCTGGCCGGTGATCACGAGCGGGTGCAGGCGGAGGCACAACGCGGTCTGGCCGCGTTGGCGGAGCGTACCCATCCCTGGCTGTCCGGGCCCCTGGCCTGCTGGATCCGCCGCGCCGGAGGAGACCCCCCGCAGGTGCCGGCGGCCGAACCCTACGCGCTGGAGCTGGCCGGCGACTGGGCCGGCGCCGCGGCACTATGGGACAGGCTCGGCTGCCCGCACGAGGCCGCGCTGGCCCGCCTGTCCGGCGACGCACCCGCGCTGCACCAGGCCCTGGCCGCCTTCGAGACCCTCGGCGCCCGGCCGGCCGTGGCGCGCACCCGCGCCGTGATGCGTACCCGCGGTGTCCGCCCGATCCGGCGTGGCCCGCGGGCGGCCACCCGGGCCAATCCGTACGGGCTGACCAACCGGGAACTGGACGTCCTGAAGCTGCTGGATGAGGGCCTGTCGGATGCCGAGATCGCCGCCCGCCTCTACATCGCCCCCAAGACCGCCGGGCACCACGTCGGCGCGGTACTGACCAAACTCGGCGTCCACACCCGCCACGAAGCCGCTCGCAAACTCCACCATTCCGAGCGCTGACAGGGCTCCGCGATGGATCCGCCCGGACGGCCTCCGGCGACAGCGGGGCTTCGGTCAAGGAGACGGGTTCTGGTCCGCTTCACCGCAACAATGTCGACGAGGTCTTTTCATTGGGCAACGAGCCCATGGCGGCTTTGCTTCCCTGACTGGAGCGCATTCTCACAAAGCTGCCCCCGCAGCACCCATTCCCATTCAGGTGCCTACGCCTTCACATCCGCCGACTGTGATTATCGTCAACAGCTCTGCCCCGTGAGACGAGGGCACGTTACGCCCGGCCAGGGCCGCCAGTCACCCTCGTCGAACCGCGATTGGGGCATAGAGAGCTCGTAGCGCTCAGAGCGCGTCTTTCGACGGCGTGATCGGCGTGCCGGACTTACGGCACGGAGGCAAGACGGACCACGGGAAGTTGATCCACTCATCCGTGCGCTTCCACACGTACTCGCACTTCACCAGCGAGTGCGACTTCTCGTAGATCACAGCCGAGCGCACCTCGGCCACGGCGTCGAGGCAGAAGTCGTGGACCAGCTTCAGGGTCTTCCCGGTGTCGGCGACGTCATCGGTGATGAGCACCTTCTTGTCCGAGAAGTCGATCGCGTTGGGCACGGGCGCCAACATGACGGGCATCTCGAGCGTCGTCCCCACACCCGTGTAGAACTCCACGTTCACGAGGTGGATGTTCTTGCAGTCGAGGGCGTACGCGAGCCCACCGGCCACGAAGACGCCACCGCGCGCGATGGACAGCACGATGTCCGGCTCGTACCCGTCGTCGGCGATCGTCTGCGCCAGCTCGCGCACGGCGGTGCCGAACTTCTCGTACGTAAGGTTCTCGCGTACGTCACTCATGCTGCTGCTCACACCTGCGTTCGATGGAAATTGAGGAAGGAACGGGAGGCCGTGGGGCCCCGCTGGCCCTGGTACCGGGAGCCGTAGCGCTCGCTGCCGTACGGGTGCTCGGCGGGCGAGCTCAGCCGGAACATGCACAGCTGCCCGATCTTCATGCCCGGCCACAGCTTGATCGGCAGCGTCGCGAGGTTCGACAGCTCCAGCGTGACGTGCCCGGAGAACCCGGGGTCGATGAAGCCGGCGGTCGAGTGCGTGACGAGCCCGAGCCGGCCGAGGGAGCTCTTGCCCTCGAGGCGCGAAGCGAGATCGTCCGGCAGGGAGATGACCTCGTACGTGGAGGCGAGCACGAACTCGCCGGGGTGGAGGATGAAGGGCTCGTCGCCCTCCGGCTCCACGAGCCGCGTCAGGTCGGCCTGCTCCACCGCGGGGTCGATGTGCGGGTAGCGGTGGTTCTCGAACACCCGGAAGTAGCGGTCGAGCCGCACGTCGATGCTCGAGGGCTGCACCATGGATTCGTCATACGGATCGATGCGGACCCGTCCGGCGTCGATCTCGGCCCGGATGTCCTTGTCTGAGAGAAGCACGTAGCGAGGATACGCAGAGCGCGCGGGCCCGCCACAATCCGGCCATTGCACCGCGACTGTGGCGCACCCGCGCGCCTGTACTTCGGCTACGCGCCGACTACCGCTTCTCGAACTCCACAGGAACTGCGTTCCTCAGCCGCGCACACCGCGGACATCGGATCAGCCGGCCGGGTCCGAGCCGGTCGGCCTGCTGCATCGGGAACGAGGCGGTGCTGAAGACGTGCCCCTCGGCACAACGAACAAAGGTGCGCTCCATCGAGTCCCAGAGTCCCTTCCCCACGAGCCACTACGCCATTTCTGGCTGACAACGAGGGGTCACATTACGGGATGAAAGGGACGCCGCTCCAGGCGGCACTCCGACTACCGAAGGACCCTCGAAGCCGGCCCCACCGTACGCCTCAACTCCCTTCACCCGCAGTCACTTCCAGCGCGCACAACGCAGCCAGACCCCACGGCGAAAGCACCGGGGGCCTGGCATGGGGTACAGTGTGCGACGTTACGACTCCGGATCAACCGGCGTCTTACGCGGGTGTAGTTTAGTGGTAGAACATCAGCTTCCCAAGCTGAGAGTGCGAGTTCGATTCTCGTCACCCGCTCCATAGTTGAGGCCCAGGTCGGCGACCTGGGCCTTGTTTGTTGCCTGACCTGTCCCGCCCTGTTCAGCTGTCGCGCACCACATCCGCACGACTGTCGGGCGGCTCGGGCGGCTTCTTGTGGTGCTTCGCACGTTGAGTCCGCACCATCAGGCCGCCGTCACCGGCCAGTGCCTCAGCGCCGCGCGCAGGCCCTCGGGGTCCTGGGCGTCGGCCGCCCAGGCGATATGGCCGTCGGGGCGGATCAGCAGTGGCCCGGGCAGGCTCCCGGCGGGGGTGGCGAGGCGCAGCCACTCCGTCTCCGGCACCGGTCGCCCCTGGGCGACCAGCACGAACCGGCCGTCCCGCAGCACCTCGTACAGCCGCTGCCCGCAGGAGAGCCGGAGGTCGGGGACCCGGCGGCCGGTGAGCAGGTGGCTGCCGCGCGGCGCCGGGTAGGCGATGCCGATGCCGGAGAGCAGGCGCTCGCCCGTCGCAGTGAGCAGGTTCAGCCGGTTCGCAACGGGCAAGGCGACCTCGCGCAGGCCGCGTACCAGACCGCTGCGGGGAGAGCGCAGCACGCCCCTGGTGATCGCCCCGGAGACCCGCAGCGCCTGCCGTCCCACGGGGTGGCGCTCCCGCTCGTACGAGTCGAGCAGCAGCTGCCCCGCGCGGCCCTGGACCACGGCGGCCAGTTTCCAGCCCAGATTGACGGCGTCCTGGAGCCCCGTGTTCATCCCCATGCCGCCGGCGGGCGAATGCACGTGCGCGGCGTCGCCCGCCAGCAGCACCCGGCCCTCGCGGTAACGCACCGCCTGCCGCTCGTCACTGTGGAATCGGGAGATCCAGCGCGGGTCGTGCATGCCGTAGTCGGAGCCGAGGACCCGGCGCAGCAGCGCGGAGAGCTCCTCCGCCACCACCGGCGCGTCGTCGGGTCGCTCGTCCCCCGCGACCCAGCCGATCGCCCGGTACCAGCCGTCGCCGAACGGCACCAGGGAGGCGAAGCCGTGCGCGTTGGAGTTGGTGGTCACCGCGTCGACGGGAATCTCAGTGAGCCGGATGTCGGCCAGCATCACCGAGCGCACCACCGACTTGCCGGGGAAGCCGATGCCGACCATCTGCCGCACCGAGCTGCGTACGCCGTCGCACCCGACCACGTACCGGGCGGTCCAGACGTCCTCGCCTGCCGTCTCCACATCGACGCCGTCGTCGTTCTGGCGCAGCCGCATCACCTCGGTGCCCCGCACGATCCGCACCCCGGCGTCGCGCGCCCGCCGCTCCAGGAGCCGTTCGACGTGGTATTGCGGGGTGATCAGGGCGAACGGGAAGCGGGTGCGCAGCTGGTGCAGGCGGAGTTCGATCCTGCCGAAGACGCCGATCACGGGTGCCTTCCGGCCGAGAGTGATGAGCTCGTCGGCAAGACCCCGGGCGTCGAGCATCTCCAGGGTGCGGGCATGCACCGCGAAGGAGCGGGTCATGGCTGTGTCGGCGGCATGCTCGCGCCGTTCGAGCAGGGTGACCCGCACCCCAGCGGTGGCGAGGTCGCCGGCCAGGAGGAGGCCGGTGGGACCTGCCCCGATAACGAGGACGTCGGCGGTCCGGGGCGTCGGGTCGGAATTCGGGGTGTTTGCGGGCTTCGGGTTGTTCTCCTTCACACCGTCGCCTCGATCATGTGCTGGTAGGTGTTGACCGGACAGACGTCCCGTACGACCAGGCCCGCCCGCTCCACCAGTCCGAGCAGGCTCTGCCGGGTGTGCTTCCGGCCGCCGACGGTGAGCAGCATCCGCAGGTCCATCCCGGTGCTGAACATCTGGCCGGGGCCGTCGTCGACCAGGTTCTCCACGATGATCACCCTGGTGCCCGGACGGGCCGTGCGTACGACGTTGCCGAGCACGACGACCGCGTCCTCGTCGTTCATACCCAGGACGTTCTTGAAGACGTACGCGTCGACGTCGGCCGGGACGGCCTCGCGGCAGTCCCCGGCGACCAGCTCCGCCCGCTCGGCGAGCGCCCCGCCCTCGCGCAGCCGGGCGTCCGCGCCGGCCAGCACGTCCGGCCGGTCGAAGAGGATTCCCCGCACGCCCGGGTGGTGTTCGAGGAGGGCGGCAAGGAGCTCGCCCTGGCCACCGCCGATGTCGGCGACAGTCCGCGCGCCAGACAGCGGCACGGCCCCCGCGACGGCCCTGGCGGACTGGATGCTCGCCTGGGTCATCGCACGGTCGAAGACCACCGCGGACTCCGGCCACGCGGAGTGCACTTGGTCGAAGAACTCCTGCCCGTGCAGGTCGACGAAGACGTCCTTGCCGGTGCGCACGGACTCGTCGAGCCGGCCCCATAGCTCCCAGGTCCACGGCTCAGTCATCCACAGCACGAGCTGGTCGAGGCTGTCCGGGGTGTTCGTGCGCAGCAGCCGGGAGATCTCCGAGGGGACGAAACGGCCCTCGGAGTCCTCGGCGAACACCTGGTGGCAGGTGAGCGAGCGAAGCAGTCGCCGCAGCGCGTCCGGGTCGGCTCCGACGGTCCGCGCGAGGGCGTCCGCCGTCGCCGGGCCGTCGCCGAGGGCGTCGGCGAGACCGAGCTTCACGGCCGCGCGCAGCGAGGCGGCACAACTGGTGCTCAGCGCGCGCTCCAGCAGGCTCAGCACTTGCGGCTCGGTGGACGGCTCCGACAGCGGCTCGGTGGGCGGCTTGGTGGGTGCGGTTGAACCGGTCACGAAAGGGTCCTCTCTATCGGGTCTGTCGGGCGGCGGCGGTGGCACAGCCGGGGAAGTGCGCTTCAAGGGCCTGGCGGACTCCGTCGCGCCAGGACCACTCGCAGGCGCCGACCAGGCTCCTGCGGCGGGTGTCGTCGTACGCGACGACCGCGCGGGTGACGTCGCTCGGGACGAAGTCGACGGGCACCCCGGTGAGTTCCGAGATGTAGGTGAGGAGGTCGCGTACGCCGACGACGTCGTCCCCGCCCCAGTTCACGACGGTCGTGGGGACCGTCGCCGCGGCCCACAGGCCCGGTACGTGCCGGGCGATGTCGTCGGTGTGGATCGGGGAGCAGTAGTGCTGGTCGGTGTGCGGGACCGCGACGGGTTCCCCGGCGAGCATCGTCCGGTAGTAGATGACCGGGGCCCCGCCGTGCCCGTGCGGCCCGTAGGCGACGTTGAGCCGGGCGATGGTGGTGGGCAGGCCGAGCGTCACGGCGAGCGCCCGTACGGCCCCCTCGGTGGCCAGCTTGCCCACCGGATATGTCGGCAGGAAGGCCGAGTGGGCCGCCAGCGGGTCGGTCTCGGTGTACCGGTGGTCCAGTGTCCGGGGCGCGTAGATCGCGCTGGTGGAGAGGAACAGGAACGATTCGGCGGTGCGGCAGTGGTTCATCAGGCGACCGGTGCCGACGGAGTTGACCGTCACCACCTCCTCGAAGTCCCCGTCGCCCCGCTCCACCGCCGCGTGCAGGACGTGGGTGAAGTCTTCGGGGACCCCGTCCAGACCGTCCGCGGCCATGTCCCAGCGCCGGGTCCGGATGCCCCGGTCCCGCAGCCCGCGCTCCGTCTCCGGGTCCGAGAACCGGCCCAGGCACCACACTTCGTTGTCCCGGGCGAGCGTCTCGGCGGCCGTGCGGGCGACCAGTCCCGTCGCCCCGGTGATCAGGATCTTCTTGCCGGTCGGTGTCTGCATCCGGATGGCCCTTTTACGAGATGTCGGACGGGGCGGACAGCGAACGGGCGAGTTCCGCGCGCAGGATCGACTGGAAGGCGGCCACGTGCCGGGCGCCCATGAGGGTGTAGTGCTCACCGGGCACGTCCAGGAACCGGGGTGCCTCGCGGGTGAAGTCGGTCCACCGCTTCAGCTCGTTGTCCAGCCAGTCCTGCTTGCTGCCGCGGAGCGGGACGGCGTAGAAGACGCTCATCCGGGCGACATCGCCGGACGGCACGTAGCTCCGGCCGAGGTCGGTGAGGCCGTCCGCGAGTTCCGCCCACGCGGTGAACCGTTCGAGGTCCAGGTCGAGTTCGGCGAGCCGTTCCGGGGGAGCGATGTCGATCAGACGGCCGAGCTGCTCCCGCCTATCCAGCGGCCGGAGTTCGGCGGGTAGCTTCTTCGCCTGCTCCCCGGAGACCAGGTCCAGGAACATGGCCAGGTTGACCGCGGTCTCGACGAAGTCGAGTTCGTCCATGCGGTACTTGATGTGCGGGGGAAGGTTGAAGCTGCCCAGGAAGTCGACGCGTTCGCCGTCCGCCTCAAGGAGCTTGGCCACCTCGAACGCGACCGCCGCGCCGAAGGAGTACCCGGCGATCGCATAGGGGCCGTGCGGCTGCCGGGACCGGATGGCGTCCACGTACGCGCGCGCCATCTCGTCGAACGACGCGAACGGCTTCTCCCTCGGGTTGAAGCCGCGGGCCCTCAGCGCGTAGAACGGCCTCTCGTGCACGAAGTACTTGGCGAGGTTGACGAAGACGAGCACCTCACCGACGCCCGGGTGCACGCAGAACAACGGTGTCCCGTCCCCGCTGGTCTGCAGCGGGACGATCGGGTCGTACGGAGCGGGCGTGTCGCTCCGGTCGGCCTCGATGCGGGCGGCGAGCGCGCGGACGCTCGGCGAGGTGAGGATCGCGAGGACCGACGGCTCCGTGCCCGGGAAGCGCCGGGCGATCAGGCTCTTGAGGCGCAGGATGTCCAGCGACGTACCGCCGAGGTCGAAGAAGCTCGCCGTGGCGCTGATCGTCGCCGGGTCGGTCTCGAAGAGCTCGCCGTACAGCTCCGCGAGCGCTTCCTCACGGGCGCCCTCGGGAGCGACATACCCGCCGAGCTGCCGGGTGACCAGGGCCTGGACGGACTCCAGTTGCTCGGCGTAGTCGCCGGACTCCAGCCGGCGCCGCATGAGTGCGCGCGGGATCTTGCCCAGGCTCGTCTTCGGGATAGCGTCCTTGGGCAGCGGAAGCAGCAGGGCGGGGCGGAAGCCCCAGTGCAGGACGACGCTGTTCCGGACGGCTATCAGCAGGCGGTGCAGTGCCGGTTCGTCGCCGGCCACCTCGGGGGCGGCCGCGAACGCGACGGCGAGCTGCTCGGTGTCGCTGCCCTTCGGGCGGGTCGGGAACGCGGCGACGTAGGACTTCTCGATGCCTTCGAGGCCGTCGAGCACCGACTCCAGGTCATGGCTGTAGTAGTTGACGCCGTTGACGATGACGCTGTCCTTGCTGCGTCCCACGAGGGTCAGCCGGCCCCCGTCGAGGAGGCCGAGGTCACCGGTCCGGAACCAGCCGTCCGCCGTGAAGGCGGCCTCGGTGGCCTCCTTGTCGTTCCAGTACCCGCCCGTGACCATCGGGCCGGTGAGCTGTACTTCTCCGGTCTCGCCCTCGCGCAGCGGCGTGCTGGTGTCCTCGGCTGCGATCCGGATGCGCAGCCCGTCGACCGGCCGGCCGACCGCCGCGAACTCGGCCCCGCGGTCGGCCTCGGGGAACTCCCGGTTGTAGATGCTGCCGGCGCAGGTCTCGGTCATCCCGAAGGCGGGCCACAGGGCCTCACGGCGCAGCCCATACGGAGCCAGCCGGTCGAGGAAGCCGAGGCCCGTGGCGACAGGGTTGGCCTCGCCGCCGGAGACGATGTGCCGCATACAGGACAGGTCCAGGGAGGGAGCGGCCGGCAGGCTGTCGACGATCTTGTTGAGCTGGCCGAGCAGAAAGTTCGGCGTGAACGTCATCGTCACCCGGTGGGCGTCGATCAGCTCCAGGAAGCGCATCGGGGCGGCGAGCACCGTCTCCGGGGAAGTCTGCAGCTGGACGGCGCCGACGGACAGGGGAAGCAGGTGTGCTTCGAGGAGCGCGGCGACGTGGTCGTACGAGATCCAGTTCAGGGTGATGTCGTCCGAGGTCAGCGACTGCGTCCCGGCTTTCGCGGCCATGGAGGCCAGCAGATTGCCGTGGGTGAGCCGTACGGCCTTGGAGGCGCTGGTGGAACCGGAGGTGAGGACGAGGAGGGCGACGTCGTCGGGGGAGGCCGGGGTGAGCGGAATCATGCCCATGTCGGCGTCTGTATCGGTGCCTGTGTCCGAGTCTGCCGGTGCCAGGTCCTCCAGGGTGACGACCGACAGGTCCTGGACGGCGGGGAGTTCCTCGCGCGTGCGGACGTCGGTGACCAGGAGTGGCTCGTCTAGCAGGGTGTTGACGTGGCCGAGCTGGGCCGCCCAGCGCTGCGGGTCGTCGCGCAGGGGGACCAGCGGGCACACTGTGATCCCGCCGAGCAGGCACGCCCAGAGGGCTGGCAGGAAGTCCTCGGGCCGCTCAAGGAGCAGCGCGACGATCCGGTCCTTGCCCACTGCGGACCTCCGCAGCCGGGCGAGGAGCCGCAGCGACTCCTTCAGGAGCTCCGGATACGTCTGGAGCCGGAAGTCGAGCGGCCGGTCTCCGGAGCCGTAGCGGACCCCGTGCTCCGGGAACCGCGTGGCGGCCCGGATCAGCAGCGCGCCCAGGCCGGCGGTCGTGTCGTGGTCGGTCGTCATCGTGCCCCCTCAAGTGCGGCGATGTTCCGGGTCACCCAGGCGGCGATGTCTCGGGTGGGGGACCCGGGGGTGAAGAGTGCGGCCACGCCCATCTCGCGGAGCACCGGGATGTCGGCCTCCGGGATGATGCCGCCGCCGAAGACGGTGATGTCCCGTGCATCCGCTTCGTCGAGGAGTCTGAGGACCTCGGCGAAGAGCGTCATATGAGCGCCGGAGAGGACCGACAGGCCGATGCCGTCGGCGTCCTCCTGGACGGCGGTGTCGACGATCTGGCGCGGGGTTTGGTGGAGCCCCGTGTAGATGACCTCGACCCCGGCGTCCCGCAAGGCGCGAGCGATGACCTTCGCCCCTCGGTCGTGTCCGTCAAGGCCGGGCTTGGCGATCACGACCCGAATTGGCGTGTCCATCGGATTCCCCCTCTGTTTTCTGTTGTGCATTGTCTTCGTCGTACGTCGGCGTCCGTGAGGTCTCAGGTGGTCGTCGGACTGTAGGTTCCCCAGACCTCGCGGAGCGCGTTGGAGACCTCGCCGACGGTGGCGCGGGCCTTGAGGGCGTCTTTCATCGGGTAGAGGACGTTGTCGGTGCCCTCGGCGGCCTTCTTCAGCTCTGTGAGGGCCGCGTCGACTGCCGTCTGGTCGCGTTCGGTGCGCAGCTGGGTGAGGTGTTCGGCCTGCTGGGCCTCGATGGCCGGGTCGACGCGCAGCGGCTCGTACGGTTCCTCGACATCGATCGTGTAGCGGTTGACGCCGACGACGACCCGCTCACCGCTGTCGGTCTCCTGGGCGATCCGGTAGGCGGAGTGCTCGATCTCGCCTTTCTGGAAACCGCGCTCGATCGCGTTGACCGCGCCTCCCATCTCCTCGATCCGGCCCATCAGCTCCCGGGTGGCCTCCTCGACGTCGTCGGTCATCTTCTCCACGACGTAGGAGCCGGCGAACGGGTCGACGGTGGCGGTGACGTCCGTCTCGTAGGCGAGGACCTGCTGGGTGCGCAGGGCGAGGCGGGCGGACTTGTCCGTCGGCAGGGCGATCGCCTCGTCGAAGGAGTTGGTGTGCAGCGACTGCGTCCCGCCCAGAACGGCGGCGAGACCCTGCACGGCAACGCGAACGAGGTTGACCTCGGGCTGCTGGGCGGTCAGCTGCACCCCGGCGGTCTGGGTGTGGAAACGGAGCATCAGCGACTTGGGGTTCTTCGCCCCGAACTCCTCGCGCATGACCCGCGCCCAGATCCGGCGGGCCGCCCGGAACTTCGCGACCTCCTCCAGGATCGTCGTACGCGCCACGAAGAAGAAGGACAGACGCGGGGCGAAGTCGTCCACGTCCATCCCGGCCGCCACCGCAGTTCGGACATACTCGATGCCGTCGGCGAGCGTGAACGCGATCTCCTGCGCGGGCGAGGCACCCGCCTCCGCCATGTGATAGCCCGAGATCGAGATCGTGTTCCACTTCGGGATCTCGGTACGGCAGTACTTGAAGATGTCCGCGATCAGCCGCAGCGACGGCTTCGGCGGGAAGATGTACGTGCCCCGCGCGATGTACTCCTTCAGCACATCGTTCTGGATCGTGCCCGTCAGCTTCTCCGCCGGCACGCCCTGTTCCTCGCCCACCAACTGGTACATCAGGAGGAGGAGTGCAGCGGGGGCGTTGATCGTCATCGACGTCGAGACCTTGTCCAGCGGGATCCCGTCGAACAGGATCCGCATGTCGTCGACCGAGTCGATCGCCACCCCGACCTTGCCTACCTCGCCCGAGGCGATCGGCGCGTCCGAGTCGTGGCCCATCTGCGTCGGCAGGTCGAAGGCGACGGACAGACCCATCGTGCCGTTCGCGATCAACTGCTTGTAACGCGCGTTCGACTCCACCGCGGTGCCGAAACCCGCGTACTGGCGCATCGTCCACGGCCGGCCGGTGTACATCGACGGATACACACCACGCGTGAACGGGTACGCGCCCGGCTCGCCCAGCTTCTCCGCCTCCTCCCAGCCCTCCAGGGCCCCCGGCCCGTAGACAGGCTCGATGGGCAGTCCCGACTCCGACTCGCGCGTCATGCGTATCCCCCGTCTTCCACCGGCTGTGTGCTGGTCGTGCCTCGTTCAGGACCGGACATCGAGGACGTACTTGCCCGTGGACGCCCGGGTCTCCAGGAGTTCGTGCGCGCGTGCCGCGTCCGCCAGCGGGAGCACGGTCACGTCCACGCGGACGGTGCCCTTGGCGACCTCCGCCAGGGACTGCTCCAGGTGGGCGCGGAGCAGCTCCGGCGCCCGCCCTGCGACGCCGCCCAGGTTGTAGCCGGCGAGGGAACTGTTCGTGTACCAGGGGTGGTTGCCCTCGAAGGTGACGTCCTCGGCCGCCGCGTTGCCGAAGATGACGTGCCGGCCGAAGGCGGCCAGGAAGCCCGTCACGGACGACCGGAAGCCGCCGCCGACGGAGTCCAGGACCAGGTCCGCGCCCGCTCCGCCGGTCCGCTCGGCCACCTCCTGCTCCAGCTCCTCGTACGACACGACGCTGTCGTAGCCGAAGCCGCGCGCGTACTCGGCCTTGGCGGGGGAGCTCGTCACACCGATGACCGTGCCCGCGCCGAGCGAGCGGGCCAGCTGTGCCGCGGCCGTACCGACGCCGCCCGCCGCGGCGAGGACGACCACGGTCTCTCCCTTCGCGAGGTGGCCGGCGGAGGTGAGCACGCCGAGGGCAGTGGTGACGTTGCACAGGGCACCGGCCGCGAGGGCTCCGTCCAGGCCGGCGAGCTCGCCGTCGAGACTGACGACGTGTTCGGCGCCGACGGCGACCACCTCGGCGTTGCCGCCGCCGCCCAGGGTGAGTGCGGCGACTCGCTCGCCGGGCGCGAAGCCGGTGACGCCCTCGCCCACGGCGCGGACCGTGCCGACCGCCTCAAGGCCGGGGAAGTGCGGGAGGTCGACCGGGAACTGGCCGCGGCGGAACATCACTTCGGCGAAGTTCACGCCCGCGTACTGGACGTCGACGGTGATCTGGCCGGTCTCGGGCTCGGGCGTGGCGACGTCACCGACGGCGAGGACGGACGGGGTGCCAAAGGCGTCGAAGCGGACGGTGCGCATACGGCTGCCGGAGGTCGTGGAGGTCGGGGCGGTGTTCGTCATCGGATTCCCGTCTGGCTGAGGAAGGTGGTGGGGCCGTGGCCGGTGAGCAACCGGGCGTCGTCCGGGCAGAGGCCGGTGACCATGCGGAGGGAGTCCTCCATGCTCGTGGGGCTCGCAGTCGGTGCGTCCGCGCGTCCCGGGCCGTTCGCGAGCAGGGTGTCGCCGGTGGCGAGCAGGGGAGCATCGCCGCTGTCGAAGCGGAACATCACCGAGCCGACGGTGTGGCCGGGCGTGTGCAGCACCGTGACGGTGCCGGCGGCGAAGGTCAGTTCGCCGCCCCGCTCGGGGAGTTCGCTGACCTCGTCGGGTTCCTGGTCGGGGTGGCCGACGAGCAGGTCGCGAGGGAACGAGTCGGGCAGTCCCTTGGCGGGAGCACCGAGTTGGTAGCGGTCGGCCGGGTGGATCCAGGCCGGAACGCGGTAGTGCCGGGCGAGCGGCACGGCGTCCCACGTGTGGTCCATGTGGCCGTGCGTGATCAGGATGGCCTCGGGTTCGAGGCGGTGGGCGCGGACGGCCTGCAGGACCGCCTCGCGGGAGTCGTGTCCGGGATCGACGACAAGGCAGGGGTTACCCGGACCGGCGGCGACGATGTGGACGTTCGTTCCGAACTTGCCGGTGGCGGCGGACAGTACGAGCATGACGCGACTCTGACGGAGCCTTCGGTCATATGTCAATTGTCATAGGTGTCGCAGAACCCTGGCTCACGTCTGCCCTATAGTGGCGAGGGCAGCCATCGGCCGGCCCCGCCCGGGGTGGGCATCCGGCGCCCCGTACATCCGTCGTCCCAGCAGGGGGTTCGTCCGTGAAGGCCATCGCCATCCAGCGCTACGGAGGCCCGGAGGTCCTGGAACTCGTGGACCTCCCCGAGCCGCGCCTCGGCCCGGACATGGTGCTCGTCCGGGTGCGGTACGCGGGCGTCAACCCTGCGGACTGGAAGATCCGCGAGGGCTACATCGACGGCTGGTTCGACTCGCACTTCCCCATGGTGATGGGCTGCGACCTGTCCGGCGTCGTCGAACGCACCGGCCTCGGCGTCACCGAGTTCGCCCCCGGCGACGAGGTCGTCGGCTACGTCCGCGCCGACCACATGCAGCGCGGTACGTACGGCGAGTTGGTGGCCGCGCCCGTCCGGACCCTGGCGCACAAGCCGCGCTCCCTAGACGCGCGGGAGGCGGCCGGACTGCCGGCCGCCGGTCTCACCGCGTACCAGGCACTCCGCCGCCACTTGGAGATCGCCGCCGGCGACGTGCTGCTCGTGCACGCGGCGGCCGGCGGGGTCGGCTCGCTCGCCGTCCAGATCGGCCGCACTTTCGGCGCCCGCGTCATCGGTACGGCCAGCGAGCGCAACCACGACTTCCTCCGGTCGCTCGGCGCCGAGCCGGTGACCTACGGCCCCGGGCTCGCCGACCAGGTGCGCGCGCTGGCCCCGGAGGGCTGCGACGCCGTCTTCGATCTCATGGGCGGGGACACCCTGTTCGGCTCGCCGGAGCTGCTGCGGCAGGGCGGAAGGCTCGCCTCCATCTCCGGTGACGTGACGGGACTCGGCGGACGCTACGTGTTCGTCCGTCCCGACCCGGTCGACCTCGCCGACCTCGTGGCGATGGCGGACCGCGGCGAGGTACGTGTCCACGTGAGCGCCGAGTTCCCGCTCGCCGACGCCGCCCGCGCCCACGAACTCGTCCAAACCGGCCATGTACGCGGCAAAGTCGTCCTCGCGGTCGAAACGGCTTGATCCGGCGCTTGCCGCCGACCGAACCGCACGCACGCACGCACGCACGCACCGGAGACCCGTACCGGAAGAACCGCACCCCATACCCGTAAGCGAAGAAGGGCCGCCCCGGCCAGGGGCGGCCCTTCTCGTATGTCCGGGGGTCTCTGCGGCCGGGCTTCAGTGAATCTTCAGCGACTCTCAAGTTGGCCACACGTGAGTCCCCGGCCGACTGCCCCGTCGTTCGCAGATGAAACCCCAGAGCGAGCTGTGAGGCTTGATTCATGCCCTCAGGGGCCCGCCGAAGCAGACCCACGGACGAACGGAACCGGGCATGACCCTTGCTGAGCAGGAGCCGACGGAAGCGGCCCCGGCCGCGGCCGAACTCGTCTACCAGCGTCCTCTGGACCGCGTCCTGGTGCACCGCCGGGCCGTCATGGAGGTCTTCGTTACCGACGCCGTACGGCACGGCGACGACGCCTTCGCCGTGGCCATCCAGGCGCCCCGCGCACACAGCTACTACAACGACCACACTCAGCGGCCCGCGCTGCTCGACCCGCTGTTCCTCCTGGAGGCCGCCCGCCAGGCGGTCACCGTCGTGGCGCACCAGTGGCTGGACGTCACCTACGACACCTCCTTCCTGATCAGCGACTGGACCACCGAGTTCACCGACCTCGCCGCCCTGCGGGCCCGCGGCGACGCTCCGGACGAGCTCGTCGTCGAGGTCACCACGCGCGACCTCAAGCGGCGCGGCACCAGGCTGCTGGCAGCCACCCTGGAGTGCGTGTTCGTGGTGGGCGGCCGACGGGCCGGGACGAGCGTCGTCGTGGCCGGATACCTCAGCCGCGACGGCTACACGGCCCACCGCGAGAAGAGCCGCGGCTCCGTCCCGCCGCTCTCCTCCGCCATGCCGCGCACCCGCACCGGTACGCCCGTCGCGCCCGCTCTGGTGGGCCGCGAGCGGACGGAGAATGTGGTCCTCACGGACGTGGCACGACACCCCGACGCCACGACCGCGCTGCGCGCCGTGCTCGACGTCCCGGTGCAGCACGCGGCCATGTACGACCACCCCCTCGACCACGTACCGGCGATGGCCCTGATGGAGGCGGCGCGCCAGGCCGCGGTCCTTGCCTCCGACGAGTCCGGCGACCGGCGGTACGCACGCGCCTTCGCCGCCACGTTCCGTCGCTTCGTCGAACTCGACAGCCCGGTCACGGTCTCCGTCGCGCCCTCGGCCGGCGAGCTCCTCACCGTCGACTTCCTGCAGGACGGGGAGTCGGTCTGCACGGCCGAGGTCGAAGTCGCGGTCCTTCCGGAGCCCGAAGCGCCCGACGTGCTCGACGCGGACGGCAGGTGACGGGCCGTGCGACTCGACTCGCCCCTGGGGCTTTCGGCGACGGCCTGGTATCCCGACGGCCTCCAGACGACCGAAGAGGCCGTGGCCGCCGGTGACATCGACGCCCGCACCGCCCGCGAACTCGGCTACACGTCCCTCCCTGTCAGCGAGGACATCGCGCCGCCGGACATGGCTGTCGAGGCCGCCAACCGGCTCTTCACCCTCTCCGGCGCCCGCGCCGACGCGCTCTCCCTCGTCCTGCACGCCAGCGTCCACCACCAGGGCCACGACGCCTGGTCCGCACCGCACTACATCGCCAACCGGATCGGCGCCGACCGTGCCGTACCGATCGGGCTGCTCCAGCAGTGCAACGGCGGCGCCATCGGCATCGAACTGGCCGCGAGCCGACTCCAGGGCGACCCGGCCGCCGGCCCCGCCCTGGTCACGACCGCCGACCGCTTCCTGATGCCGAGCTGGCACCGCTGGCGCAGCGACTACGGGATGGCGGCCGGCGACGCGGCCACCGCCGTCCTCGTCCACCGCACCGTCTCCGCGGCAGAACCCGGCTCGGCGCGCGCCTTCGCTCCGGACCTGTTGCTGCACTCGCTCGCCACCCGGACGGCCTCCGAACTGGAGGTGATGCACCGCGGCGACGACGAACTCAACGCGACGCCGATGGGGCACAGTCCGGTGATCGACGTGCGGCGCACCAAGCGCGCCTTCATCAAGGCGTACGGCGTCGACTTCTTCGTCAAGACGGCCGCCGACCGCATCCGTGCCGTCGTCGAGGAGTGCCTGGCCGACGCCGGGCTCACCGGCGACGACCCGCGGTTGCACTACGCCGTGATCCCACGCCTGGGCGCCAAGGCGATGACCGAGGCGTACATCCCGCCGCTGAAGGACGTCACCTCCGCGGAGGTGCTCGACCTGGGCCGCGCCACCGGGCACGTGGGGGCCGGCGACCTGAACGCCTCCCTGGCCGACCTGGCCCGCTCGGACCTCCTGAGGCCCGGGGCGCACGCCCTCGTGCTGAACGGCGGCGGCGGGTTCACCTTCACCGCGGCCGTGGTCAGCAAACGCTGACCTCCCGCGATCCGTACCGCTCCACCCGATTCGCATCCAACTCCCAAGGAGAACCCTCATGCCCGCTCACCAGGACCGTCTCTTCGCGCTCGTCTCCGAGAAGCTCGGCATGGACGCCGAGGATCTCGACACCACCTCCACCTTCGACGCCCTCGACCTGGACTCGCTCGCCCTGATCGAGCTCAGCGTCATCGTGCAGAAGGAGTTCGGCGTCCAGATCGACGAGACGGCGCTGACCCCGGAGAACACCTTCGCCGACATCCTCACCGAGATCGACTCCAAGGTCGCGGTGGCCTGATGACAGGCATACCGACGCAGCGCCCGGGCGGGCGCACCAAACGCTTCGACGTGGCGGTCACCGGCGTCGGCCTGGTCACCCCGGCCGGCCTCGGTGTCGAGGCCAACTTCGAGCGGGTCTGGTCGGGCGGGTCCACCGCGGCCACCGACCCGGACCTCGCCGGCCTGCCCGTCGACTTCGCCTGCCGTGTACCGGACTTCGACGCGGGCGCCCTGCTCGGGCGGCGCAGCGCCGTCCGCATGGACCCGATCAGCCATTTCGGCGTGGTCGCCGCCCGGCAGGCCGTCGAGGACGCCGGGCTCGACCCGGCGGCCTGGGACGGCCCCCGCGTCGGCGTCGTGGTCGGCACCTCGCTCGGTGGCTGGTCCACCGTCGAACGCGAGCACGGCAAGCACCTCGCCGACGGACCCGAGTTCGTCTCGCCGCTGCTCATGGTGATGGGCCCGGTCAACATGACCGCCGGCTACATCGCCATGGACCTCAAGGCACTCGGCCCCAACCAGGTGGTGTCGACCGCCTGCGCGTCCGGCAACACGGCGATCGGGTACGCCCGCGCGCTCCTGGAGTCCGGGGTCTGCGACATCGTCCTGGCCGGCGGCGCCGAGGCCGCGATGTCCCCGACCGCCATGGCCAGCCTCGCCCGCGCCGGCGCGCTGTCGCCCCGGCGCGACGACCCGGCGTCGGCGTCCCGCCCCTTCGACGCCGACCGCAACGGGTTCGTCGCCGGCGAGGGCGCCGCCATGCTCGTCCTGGAGCGGGTCGAGGACGCGCGGGCGCGCGGCGCCCGCATCCGGGCCCGGGTCTCCGGCTTCGGCGCCTCGGCCGACGGCCACCACGCGTCGGCGCCCGACCCGACCGGCGGCGGCGCCGAGCGGGCCATCCGGGCAGCGCTCGCCGACGCCCTGGTCGACACCTCCGAGGTCGACCACGTCAACGCGCACGGCACGTCGACCCCGCTCAACGACATCACCGAGGCCGGGATGCTCCGCCGGGTCTTCGGCGAGAAGCCCGCCGTCACCTCCACCAAGGGTGTCGTCGGCCATCTGCTGGGCGCCGCCGGAGCCGCCGAGGCGGTGTACACGGTGCTCGCCGTGGAGCGTCGCCTCGTCCCGCCGACGGCCAACCTGAGCAGCCTGGACCCGGGCATTGGGGTGGACGTGGTGGCCAAGGAGGCCCGGCCGATGGAGATCGGCGCGGCGGTCAACGACTCGTTCGGCTTCGGCGGCCAGAACGCGGTGATCGTGGTGACGCCAGCATGACGCAGACTCCCAGCTCCATGGGCCGCTCGGGCGGCCCGGCCCCCTACGGCCGCTCCGTCCTGGTCACCGGTGGCAACCGCGGCATCGGTCTGGCCGTCGCCCGGTCACTCGCCGAGCGCGGCGACCGGGTGGCCGTCACGTACCGCACCGGCGAACCCCCGGAGGGGCTGCTCGGGGTGCGCTGCGACGTCACGGACGAGGCACAGGTGGAACGCGCCTTCAAGGAGGTCGCGGCCGCCCACGGCGACGTCGAGGTGCTGGTCGCCAACGCCGGCATCACTCGGGACGGGCTGCTGCTCGCCCTCGACGACGACGCCGTCGACACCGTCCTCGACACCAACCTGCGGTCGGTCATCAGAGTCACCAAGCATGCGGCCCGGGGCATGCTCGGCGGGCGCTGGGGCCGACTGGTGCTGATCTCCTCAGCCGTGGCGTTCACCGGCTCGCCCGGCCAGACGAACTACACCGCCGCCAAGTCCGGCCTCGTCGGCCTGGCCCGCTCCCTCGCCTGGGAGCTCGGCAGCCGAGGCATCACCGTCAACGTCGTCGCCCCCGGGCTCGTCGAGACGGACATGCTGCGCGACGTACGGCCGGCCCGCATGGACCAGTACCTGGCGATGACGCCACTGGGCCGGGCCGGCACCGCCGACGAAGTGGCCGCCGCCGTGCGGTTCCTCACCGGCGAGGAGGCCTCGTACATCACCGGCGCCGTGCTGCCGGTCAGCGGTGGGCTCGGCATGGGTCACTGAGGCCCCGTGCCGCACGCATCCACCACCACTCACCAAGCACATGGAAGGTAAACCATGCCCGTCGGTGTCCTGTCGATCGGCTCCTACACACCCGACCAGGTGGTCGACAACCAGCAGATCAGCGCCTGGACGGGGATGCCCGAGTCTTGGGTGACCGAGCGGACCGGCGTCCTCACACGGCGGTACGCCGAGCCCGGTACGGCCACGTCCGACCTCGCCCTGCACGCGGCCCGGGAGGCGCTGGAAGGCGTCTCGGAAGCGGTCTGCGAGCGGCTCGGCGCGCTGGTCGTGGCGACCAGCACTCCGGACGTCCCGCAGCCGTCCACCGCGGCGATCCTCCAGCACAAGCTGGGGCTCTCCACCCTGCCCGCCTTCGACATCAACGCCGTCTGCAGCGGCTTCTTGTACGGCCTCTCGGTCGCCGAGGGGCTCCTGAAGGCAGGCCGGCACGGGGAGCACGTGCTGCTCGTCGGCGCCGACATGTTCTCCACGATCATGGACAGGTCCGACCGGCGCACGGTGAGCCTGTTCGGCGATGGCGCGGGCGCCGTCCTGCTCGGAGAGGTGCCCGAGGGCTACGGTCTGCAGTCAGTGCACCTGGTCACGGACGGGGAGTTCCACCACTACGTGGGCGTGGAGGGAGGCGGCACCCGGACGCCGCTCGACGCCGAGGCCCGCGAGGCCGGCAAGCACTACTTCCGGATGGACGGCCGCGCGGTGCGTGACTACGCCCTCTCGGTGCTCGCGAAGCTGACCGCCCAGACGCTCGACGACTGCGGGCTCGCCCTGGATGACATCGACCGGTTCGTCTTCCACCAGGCCAACACCAGGCTCCTGGAGACCTTCGTGGCGGACGCCGGCATCGACCCGGACCGCGTCGCCTACACCGCGCCGCACCTGGGCAACACGGTCGCCGCCTCGGTGCCGCTCACCCTGCACGCCACCCACCGGGAACGGCCGCTGAAGCGCGGTGAGCGGGTCCTCATGGCGTCGGTCGGCGGGGGCATGACCGCGGGCGCGGCACTCCTGACCTGGTACTGACGCCCGCCCGGCCCGGGGCGTCGCCGCCCCGCCCGTACCCCCAGTACTGACCCCACACGCACACCACACGCAGCATCGGATGGAGGAGCCATGAGGCTCGACGGACAGACGGCCGTCATCACTGGCGGCACACGGGGCCTGGGGCGGGCGATAGCCGAGGCCTTCCTCGCGGAGGGTGCCTCGGTCGTGGTCGCCGCGCGCAACCCGTACGACATCAAGGAACTCGCCGACGACCACGGCGACCGGCTGCTCTTCCACCACACCGACGTCACCGACGAGATCTCGGTGGCCGAGCTGGTCGCCGCCGCGGGCGAGACGTTCGGCGGTGTCGACGTCCTCGTCAACAACGCGGGCGTCAGCCGCGACGGCAAGATCGCCCGGCTGTCGGTGGCCGACTGGAACACCACGCTCGCCACCAATCTGACCGGTGTCTTCCTCTGCACGCGCGCGGTGATCGGCCCGATGGCCGCCCGCCGCGAGGCGACCGGCATCGGCGGCCGCATCATCAATGTGTCGTCCTGCGTCGCCGGCCGGGCCGCGATCGGCGCCGCCGCGTACAGCGCGAGCAAGGCCGCCGTGGAGATGTTCACCAAGACCTCGGCCGCCGAACTCGCCCCCAAGGGCATCACCGTCAACTGTCTGTCGCCCGGTTACATCGACGAGGGCATGGGCAAAGAGCTGGCCTCCAACGAGCGCGCCTGGGAGAGCTACCGCGGCCGTCTGCTGTCCGGGCGCCTCGGCCGTCCTACCGAGGTCGGCGCGACCGCCGTGTTCCTCGCCTCGCAGGACAGCTCGTACGTCAACGGCAGCGTGGTCGAGGTCAACGGGGGCCTGATGTGGGCGGCCTGACGGATGTGCGGGCGGACCGGCCCGTCCTTGTCGTCGGCGCCGGTCCTGTCGGCCTGGTCGTCGCGTGCGAACTGCTCCAGCAGGGCATCCCGGTACGCGTCGTGGACTCCGGCCGCGGACACACCGCGCACTCCCGCGCGAACGTCATCTGGCCGCGCAACCTCGAACTCCTCGACCGGATCGAGGTGACCGAGGAACTGCTCGACACGGGTCACCGCCTCGCGGGCACCGCGTTCTACTCGCGCGGCCGCCGCCTGGCGACCGCCTGGATGAGTAAACTGCCCGACTCCCCCTACCCGTTCGCGCTCACCCTCTCGCAGAACGACACCGAGGCGGTGCTGCGCCGGCGGCTCGCCGCGCTCGGCGGATCTGTCGAGCAGGGCGTCCGGCTCACCGCCCTCGACAACGCGGCGGACGGTCCCGCCGTCAAGCTGGAGCACGAGGACGGCCGGACCGAGGAACTGGAGCCGGGCTGGCTCGTCGGCGCGGACGGCGCGCACAGTACCGTCCGCAAGGAACTGGGCATCGGCTACGACGGCCCGCCGGTCGACGTGTCGTTCGCGATCACCGACGCCCGGCTGACCACCACCCTTTCCGAGGACCTGTCCCACTACTGCTACGCGCCGAGCGGCGCCATGGTGCTGGGCCCGATGGGTGACGGCGTGCACCGCATCGCCCTGAACGTGCCGCACGACGCGTACAGCGAGGACAACCCGCCGCCCCGGGAGATGTTCCAGCAGGTCGTCGACGACCGGGCGGCCGGCCGCAGCCGCGTCGAGGAACTGCTGTGGAGCGGATCCTTCCGGGTGCGGGTCAGGATCGCCTCCGCCTTCCGCAGCGGCCGCTGCTTTCTCGCGGGCGACGCCGCCCATGTGATCAGCCCGGCCGGCGGCCAGGGCATGAACACCGGCATGCAGGACGCGTTCAACCTGGCGTGGAAGCTGTCCGGCGTCCTGCGGGGCGAGTTCGGGGAGCCGATCCTCGACTCGTACGACCCCGAACGCCGGGCCGTCTCCCACGAGGTGGCCCGCTCGACGGCGCTGCTGACCAAGGCGGGTCTGGTCAACACGCCCGCGAAGGTCGCACTGCGGGACGCCGCGTTCACGGCGGCCGACCGGACCGGTCTCTTCCAGCGCAGGCTCGCCCCGCAGCTGAGCCAGACGGCCGTCAGCTACGACGGTGACCGCCATCCCCGAATGCCGCTGAGGGTCTCGTCGGGCTCGCCTGCCGACGGTTCGGGTGAGGCGGTCACCGGGAGTCGGCCCTCGGCCCCACGGCTCGACAGCGGCGGCTGGCCGACGATCGATCGGGACCGGCACACCGTGCTGCTGTGGCCCGGCACACGGACCCCGCCGTCGGACTGGCAGCGAATCCGCGACCGGGTCCGCCGGAAGCTGCCACAGGGCACCCCGGTGCTCGATCTGACCCGTGCCGTTCCCCGGGGCCTGGCCCGGGCGCTCGGCCCGGGGCCCGCTGTGGCGGTCGTGCGCCCGGACGGCCATCTGCTCGCGCGGGTCGACCCCCGGAGCCCCCAGGACATCACGCGACTGCTCACCCGAGCGGCACACCTCAGGAGCCGGTCTTGACCACTTCTCCCGCCTTCCCTCCCCTCACTACCGACCATTCCCGTCCGGTGGTGGCGTTCTTCGACGCCGACGAGACGCTCGTCGCCATGAAAACACCGTTCTCGCTGCTGCGGCACCGGATGAAGCGGGAGGGAGACGTCACCGGCGCCGCGTACGAGCGGCTCGTCGAGCCGCTGCGGCGGCTGGCGTCGACGGGCGTGACACCGGTCGAGGTGGTCTCCAAGTTCTACGAGCTGCACGCCGGTGTCCCCTGGGACGACCTGGTCGCTGAAGCGCGGGAGTGGTACGCCCATCTGCGCGAGCGCGGGATGCCGTTCATCGAGTCGACGGTCGCCCGGCTGCGCCGCCACCAGGAGGCCGGCCACCGCACCGTGGTCATCTCTGGCTCCTGGGCGGCGACGCTCCACCCGATCACCGACGACCTGGGCGTCGACCTGGTCCTGTGCACGGAACCGGAGCTGGACACGGACCGGCGCATGACGGGTGCGATCCGGCACGCGATGTTCGGCCCGGCGAAGGCGGACGCGGTCCGGGAAGCGCTGGCGAAGTTCGGCGCGGACCCGGCCGATTGCTACGCGTACGGCGACGACCCGGGGGACCTGACCATGCTGAGCATGGTGGGCCACCCGACGGTCGTCGGCGAGAATCCGCGGATGGCGGCCCACGCGACCGAACAGGGCTGGCCGGTCATCCCGGCCACTCTGATGGCAGGGACGCGCCGCCAGCCGGTGTAGCCGACGGGCGAGCACGAAGGGGCGCCTCGCATGAGGCGCCCCTTCGGCATTGCACCGGAGGGTCAGCGGGCGCCGACCGCCTCCGGCAGGGCGGCCAGTTCGGCGAGGGCCTCGGGCGGGAGGGTCAGGGAGCCGGCCTGCGCGTTGTCCTCCAGGTAGCGGCGGGTCTTGGTGCCGGGGATGACGCCCACGTGCTCGCCCTGGGCCAGCACCCACGCAATCGCCACCTGGGCGACGGTCGCGCCGAGGTCGTCGGCCAGGATCCGCACCCGGTCGACGATGGTCTGGTTGGCACTGATGGCCTCGGGCTGGAACCTCGGGATCCGGTGCCGACCGTCCACCTTCGGCAGGTCCTGCGGGCTGCTGATCAGGCCGGACAGGAAGCCGCGGCCGAGCGGGGCGAAACCGATGAACGCGATGCCCTCGCGCCCGCAGTACTCCACCACGCCGTTCTTCAGGGCCTCCCGGCTCCACAGCGACAGCTCGCTCTGCACGGACGCGACCGGGTGGACCGCGTGCGCCCGGCCGATCTCCTCCACCGACGCCTCGGAGAGCCCGATCGTGCCGAGCTTGCCCTCCTTCACCAACTCCGCGAGCGCGCCCCAGCTCTCCTCGACGGGCACTTCGGGGTCGATGCGGTGGAGCTGATAGAGGTCGATGTGGTCCACGCCGAGCCGCTGCAGACTCGCGTCGACGGCGGCTCGCAGATACTCCGGCCGGCCGTCCCGGTGGCTCTTGTAGGTGCCCGGGTCGTCCACCACGAGTCCGCCCTTGGTGGCGAGCAGCGCCTTGTCGCGGTAGCCCCGCAGCGCCTTGCCGACCAGCAGTTCGTTGGTGAACGGGCCGTACTGGTCGGCCGTGTCGATCAGGTCGACGCCGAGGTCGATCGCGTGCCGTACGACCGCGATGGACTCGCTCTCGTCCCGGCCCAGCTCGTCGTACCCCCACGACATGCCCATGCAGCCGAGTCCCACAGCCGCGAAAGTCCTCTGTGAGCCGCCCAGTTGGATCCTGCGCATGTTCGTGCGCACCGCCTCTCCCGTTGTGCCCGTGGAGTCCTGTCCGCTCGATCCGCGTGACAGGGCCTCGCCTTCATGCAGAACTCTGCCATAAGACATTGACATCCCCTATGGTCAGACTCCTACTCTATGACAGAGTTCTTACACATGCCTGCCAACGAATAGAACAGAACAGGGGTGATTCTCCGTGTCCACCGGCAACCCGCGGGCGACTCTCGCCGCGGCGTGCGTCGTCGGCCCGCTGATGACCTTGGTGGTGACCGGCCCGTCCGTGGCCGTACCCGACATCGGCGCCGACCTGCACAGCTCCCTCGCCGCTGCCCAGTGGGTAGTTGACGGCTACATGCTGACCGCGTCCAGCAGCCTCGCGGCGATGGGCTCGCTCGCCGACCGCGTGGGCCACCGCAGGATGTTCACCTGGGGCATGGCCTTCTTCGCGTTCTGGATGACCGTCTCCGGCCTCTCCAGCAGCATCCTGCTGCTCGACATCTCGCGCGCCATCTCCGGTTTCGGCAGCGGCGCGGCGCTCGCCTCCATCACCGCGATCGTGGCCCAGGCCTTCGACGGCCCCGCCCGGGCCAAGGCGTTCGGACTGTTCGGCACCTTCCTGGGCGCGGGTCTCGCGTTCGGCCCGATGTTCGGCGGCGTCCTGGTCAACCTGTGGGGCTGGCGCTCGGTGTTCCTCGTGCTCGCCGGGGTCGCCGTACTCGTCCTGCTCAGCACACCCCTGCTGCCCCGTACGGAACCGAACCGCGGACCCCGCTTCGACTGGGCGGGCTCCTTCGCCTTCGGCCTCGGCGTCGCCCTGTTCGTCCTCGCCCTGGTGGAGGGGCCGGGCCGCGGCTGGACCGACCCGATCGTGCTCGCCTCGGCCGTCGGCTGCCTGGTCCTGCTCCTGACCTTCGTGGTGGTGGAGCGCCGCTCCGAGCACCCGATGTTCGACCTGGGTCTCTTCGCCCGCCCGCAGTTCCTCGCCGTCTGCCTGGTGCCGCTGGTACTGGCGTTCAGTTTCGTCGCGCTCGTCATCGTGCTGCCGCCGTTCCTGACCTCCACGAGCGGCCTGTCTGCCGTCCGGATCGGCCTGGTCCTGCTGCTGCTGACCGGCCCCTCGCTGGTGATGCCCGCCATCACCGGCGTACTCGCGCAGAAGGTCTCGCAGCGCGCCCTGTTCGTCGTACTGCTCGCCTTCTCCGCCGTCGGCGCCTCCTGGCTGACCATGGTCGAGCCGGGTGCCTCGACCGCCGCGCTGGCCGGCCCGCTGCTCT
This sequence comes from Streptomyces sp. NPDC045026, assembly GCF_056432625.1. Classification (NCBI taxonomy): domain Bacteria; kingdom Bacillati; phylum Actinomycetota; class Actinomycetes; order Kitasatosporales; family Streptomycetaceae; genus Streptomyces; species Streptomyces sp. NPDC045026. The sequence continues at coordinate 413,044 of NZ_JBWKIS010000006.1, read as the reverse complement.
TCCTCGGTATCGGTTACGGCATCTCGCTGGGCATCCTGGACGGCGCGGCCGTCTCGGCCGTCGAGCCGGAGCGGATGGGCATGGCCGCGGGCATGTTCAACACGGTGCGGCTCACCTCCGACGCGGTCTCCATGGCCGGTCTCGGCGCTCTCGTCACGGCGCTCACCAAGAGCGCCCTCGACAACGACGCGGTCTCCGCCTTCCAGGGCGGTGCGGACGCGCTGACCTCGCGCGCCCTCCAGGGCGGTCTGACCGAGGCCGCCGAGACCATGCCCGCGGGCGGGGTACGGGACCGGGCGGTGGCCGCGATGGCCGACGCCTACGCCGCCGGCCTGCACGCCACCATGTGGATCGTCGCGGCGGCCTGTGTGGTCACCGCCGTGGTCGTCGGCAGCCTGCTGAAGGGCGGCAAGCCGTCGGCCGATGCCGCGGGCGAAGCCCCCGCCGAAGCCGTCGGCGAGCCGTCCGCGGCGTCGCCCCAGCCCACCTCCGCGCGCTGAAGGGGCGGGTCATGACACAGACCGCCCTCGGACCCGTCGAGGTCCTGCCCCCCTATGCCGACGAACAGCTGGTGGAGCGCCTCGGTATCGAGATCGAGATCTGCGAGCCGGACCTGGTGATCGGCACCATGCCAGTGGCGGGCAACCGTCAGCCGATCGGCCTGTTGCACGGCGGGGCCAACGCCGTGCTGGCCGAGACGCTCGGTTCCCTCGCGGCCTGGACGCACGCGGGCGCCGACCGGATCATCGTCGGTCAGGAGCTGTCCTGCACCCACCACGGCGGGGCGCGGTCGGGCCGGGTCACCGGTGAGTGCCGACCGCTGCACGTGGGCACGCACACCGCCACGTACGAGATCGTCATCCGTGACGAGCGAGGCCGGCGAACCTGCACCGCCCGGCTGACCTGTGCGATCCCGCCGGCCAGGCGCCGGGCGAGCCGGTGACCGAACGTACCTCGGGGAACGACGGTAGGCCGGTACGGCGGAGACAATGCACGACTACCGCTTCGCCCTCTGTCGTATGCAAGACTATTGATATGGCGAAGACGACGACGGAGACGGTCGCCGCAGGCCGACTCGGGCACACGATCAAGCGGGCCGAGCAGGCTCTGATCGGGTGCAAGACGGCCGTGCTGCGAGAGTTCGGCCTGACGGTGCCCCAGTACTCGGTTCTGCTGCTGCTGTCGGTCTCGGACGGCATGTCTGCTGCCCAGCTCGCACGCGAGTGCATGGTCACGCCGCAGACGATGGCGACGGTTCTGACCAACCTGGAGAAGGCCGACCTGGTGTTCCGCGAACCCTCGGAGCTGCACCAGAAGGTCGTGGTCAACCGGGCGACGCGGTCGGGCCGCGCCATCGCGAAGAAGGCCGACAAGGCGGCCCTTCGCGTCGAAGGGACGCTGGGTGCCGAATTCACGCCCGCGGAAAGGGCGCGGTTCGAGGAGTACCTGGAGCGGACCATCGCCGTTCTGGGTTCTCTGGAATAACCCCTCGGGGCGTGCCGGAATCATGGGAAAACCACGTTGAATTCGCCTGCCGGCAAAATTCAACGTGGTTTTCTTTTTATGTCATCTGCGGGGGCATGTAACAGCGAGGGCTCTAGCCCGTAAACACTTCGTGCGATGGTCTACTGAAAAGGTTCTCGGACGGATTCCTGCTAGGGTGGCCTGGTACCTCGTGCTAGGTGCACGTACCTAACACGAGGGATGAGGGGTTTGACCGTTTCACCGCAGAGTGGAATGGATGTGCCAATAAGGGGGAATGGTGCAGATTCATGTCCTGGGGCCGATGACCGTATTGGACAACGACCTGGAGCCGGTCGTGCTGGCGCCCAAGCCGCGTCGTCTGCTTGCTTTACTCGCTGTCAATGCCGACACCGCGATACCGGTCAATTCGTTCGTGCAAGAGTTGTGGGGAGATAACCCTCCCCGCACTGCCACCGCAACGATTCAGACCTATATCGGGCAGGTCCGCCGTACCATCGCGGAAGCCCTCAAGAAGAGCGCCAACGAAATCGCCGAAGAAATCCTCATCACCGAGGGCGGCAGCTATGTGCTGTCCACGCGGAGGGTCGCGCTCGACATCACCGAATACGAGATGCTGACCGCCGCCGGGAACGCCGCGGTCCAGCGCGACGAATTCGTCGAGGGCTCCGAACTGCTCCACCAGGCAGTGGCGCTGTGGCGCGGCCCGGCACTCGTCAACGTGGAGGCCGGCGAACTGCTCGGCGCCCGGATCGTCCACCTGGACGAGTCCCTCCTTTGCACGCTGGAGCACCGGATCTATGCCGACCTCCAGCGCGGCGCGCATCACACCCTGGTTCCGGAACTCACCGAACTCACCGCCCGCCACCCGCTTCACGAGAACTTCCACCGGCACCTGATGCTCGCGCTCTATCGCTGTGGCCGGCGGGCCGAGTCGCTCGCCGTGATGCGGCGGCTGCGGGCCCGGCTGGTGGAGGAGCTGGGCCTGGAGCCCTCGCCGTTCCTGGTCCAGATAGAGCAGGACATCCTGCGTGGCGAGCCGTCGCTCGACACGCACCGGCTCAGATCAGCCGACCGGACCATCGTCGTACGGCAGCAGAACCGCCAAAGCATGGGCGGCATGGTGCACAGCCTGGCGCCGTCGCTGCGGGCGACCGGCTGAACCGAGCCGACGAGAAGTTGCTGAACCGGGTTGGCAGCATGAAGGGGTCCGTGGGGCACTGTGCCCCACGGACCCCTTCGTACACGGATCGCGCAGAGATACGCGCCGTTCGCTCAGGCCCCGCTGACCAGCAGGCACGACCAGGTGAACCCCGCGCCGGCGCTCACCACCAGCGCGTACTCGCCAGGGCCCAGCACCCGCCGGGTGCGCAGCTCCGCGAGGCTGGCCGCGGCGTCACCGGCTCCCAGGTGTCCGGTGTCGGCACCGGGCCGCAGCAGCTCCGCCCCGGTGAGCTTGGTCAGCAGCGGCGCGTAGGCCAGGTCGATGGTCTTGCGGCCGAGCCGTGGCGCCACCACGTAACGCAGCGGCGCGTCACCCGTCGCGGACAGCCCCGCGCCCGCCAGGCACGACTCCACCGCCGACTGCAGCGACGCGGCGCTCGCCTTGGTGAACGCCTCCATGCCCTCCGCCTGGAGAAACGCCTTCTTGGTCCGGCGGATGTCGACCTTCGGCCCGAGAGAGCGGGCGGCCGGGCCGAACGGGTCGTCGCCGCGGTGCATGCGCTCCAGCCGGGGTGCGGCGACCGTGGCGACCGAGTGCAGGATCAGATCGGCCGCCCGGCCGCCCTCGCTCCCCGGCAGGTGGTGCAGGACGAGGGCGGTGGCCCCGTCGCCGTACCCGATGCCGTAGTCCCCGCTCCAGCGGTCGAATCCGGGCTCCAGGAAGGCGTCGGCGGTGGTGATCAGGGCTTGCCCGAGGTCGGGCTCGATGAAGAGCCGGGCGGCGGCCAGTTCCACGGCCGCCGCGCCACCGTTGCACACCTGCTGGACGCCGAGGGGCACGGCGCTGTCGGCGCCCAGCCGGTCGGCGATGAAGTGTGCGGGGGACCACAGGTCGTGCCCCTGATAGTGGATCCAGGCGTGCAGCAGGAGGCCCACGGTGCCGGGGTCGACCCCGGCTGCGGAGAGTGCCTCGCGGCCGGCCTCGACCGCCATCTCGGGCGGTGCCATGTCGGCCACCGGCAGTCCGGCGTACCCGAGTTCGTCGGCGGTCTCGGCGTCGACCAGCTCACGCGCGACCGCCTCCGCCGCGCTCTGCCGACCCGAGGGTAGCCAGAGCGAGGGGCCCGAGATGCCCAACGGGCTCGGAAGACGCATCACTTGGCCTCGGCGCTCGTGCTCTTCGATGTCACCGAGTCGACGTCGCAGCCCGGGTCCGGGGCGGCTGTGGTCGGCGCGGTCGCCGTGGTGGGGATGATGTCGACGACGTACAGCTCGACCGGCTCGGTGCCCTTGTTGATGCCCATGTGAACGGTGGTCGGGCCAACGGGCTCCACAAGCGATTCGCCCGGGCCGTACTCCTCCACCGAGCAGTCTGAGCCGTCGATCCGGGTGAACGTACCGGAGTTGATGACGGCGATCTCCTCGCCCACGTGGTAGTGCCAGCCCGTGGAGGCGCCCGGCTGCACGGTCGCCTTGCGGTAGAGGACCTTGCGATCGCCGTCTGCCCTGATCTTGAAGGGCGCCGAGGTGACGCCCTGGCTCAGCGTGACCGAGCTGACCGGGGGGACGTCGGACGTGACGTCGGCCTGGGCGACGGGCTGGGTGGCGAATCCGGCGCCGAGCGCCACCGCGGCGCCGGCGGTTGCGAGCCTGCTCTTCTTGACCACGGAATGTCCTCTGCTCACGGGAAGCGATCGCAGTCATATGTATCAGAGCATTGTCACTGCGATGAGGTCTGTCTTGACTTCCCATGCTGGCCTTGAGCCGGCCTTCAGTCGTTCTCTTGCGAGCCCCCCGGCCTGTGACTCCCACCAGCTTGGAGACGGCCTGACGCCGACTTGAAACAGGCCTCGACGCAGGCCTGCCGCGGGCCGCTCAGCCCGCCTCGACCAGCGAGATCCTGCCCTTCCGCTCATCCCGCCCCAGCAGTTCCACGACCTTCTCGCGGGTTTCCGTGCCGGGTCGCGCCGTGTGCAACATCAGCCGGATCCCCGGACGGTCCGGGATCTCGAGCACAGAGTGGTCGAAGATCAGGAACCCCGCCCGCGGGTGGTCGATCGCCTTCACGCCCTGGTTCTTCGCCGTGAGCTCGTACCGCGACCACAGCTCCGCGAACTCCTTGCTCTCCTCCATCAGCCGGCGCGAGATCGACGTGAACCGCGATTCCTCCGGGTAACGGGCGGCGTCCCTGCGGAACTCGGACACCAGACCGGGAGCGACTTCCGCCCAGTACCGATGACGCGCCCGGAACGCCGGATTGGTGAAGAAAGACATCAGACAGTTGGTGTCCCGCTCGCCGAACCCGAAGACAAGACTGGCCGCACGGTTGAGCCCCACGATGTCCCAGCACCGGTCGATCACATACGCCGGACTCGGCATCCAGCCCTCCAGGAGGGCCGTCAACTGCACCGTGTCCGCCAGGTCGTCCGCCGCGCGCTGTGGCGGGTTCATCCCCACCAGCCGGTACAGGTGGTCCCGTTCCACGGCGTCCAGCAGCAGTGTCCGGCTGATCGAGTCCACGACCTGCTCCGACACCTTGATGTCCCGGCCCTGTTCGAGCCACGTGTACCAGGAGGCGCCGATACCGGCCAGCATCGCGACCTCCTCCCGGCGCAGCCCCGGCGTGCGCCGGCGCGCACCAGGAGGAAGCCCCACGTCCTCGGGCCTGAGCCGTTCCCGGCGCGTGCGCAGGAAATGCTTGAGCTCCTCGCGTCGACGGGGCTCCCGTACTGCGTTGAGGCTGGTGGTCATGAACCCAGGATACGTTCGGGCTCCCCACGGCATGGCGACATTTGCCAGCCTTCTGGCATGACTCCCGACTCCGCCACTCAGCCAACCGGCAAAGTGCCGTTCACCACCCGCCAGTGGCTCATCATCGCCCTCCTGTGCGGCGCGCAGTTCATGCTCGCCCTCGACTTCTCCATCCTCAGCGTCGCGCTCCCCGCCCTCGGTGAGGACCTCGGCTTCAAACTGAGCGACCTGCAGTGGGTGATCACCGCGTTCGCCCTGCCCTCCGGTGGCCTGCTGCTGCTCTTCGGCCGGGCCGCCGACCTCTACGGCCGGCGCAACTGGTTCATCGCCGGCATGGTCCTCTTCACCATCGCCTCTCTCGTCGGCGGCCTTGCCCCCACCCCCGGCGTCCTGCTCGCGGCCCGCGCCGCCCAGGGGGTCGCGGCCGCCATGCTCACCCCGGCGGCGATGTCCCTGCTCACCACCAGCTTCGCCGAGGGCTCGCAGCGCGACCGCGCGCTCGGCATCAACGGCGCCCTGCTGTCGCTCGGCTTCCTGTCCGGCGTGGTCCTCGGCGGAGTCATCACCGACCTCACCAGCTGGCGCGTGACGCTCTTCATCAGCGTCCCCGTCGGCATCGTCGCCGCCATCACCGCCCCGATCCTCATCAAGGAAAGCCGCAACGAGGAGACCCCGAAGCTGGACCTCCTCGGCGCCGTCACCGTCACCGGCGGCCTCCTTTCAGTGATCTTCGGCATCACCTCGGCCGAGCGCAACGGCTGGAGTTCCACCACCACCCTGCTCTCCCTCGCCGTCGGAGTCGTGCTCCTCATCGCCTTCTTCGCCATCGAGTCGCGGGTCGCCGCGCCACTCGTCGACCTGAAGGTGCTGCGCCGACGCACCGTCAGCTGGGGCAACACCACCGGCCTGATCACCTTCGCGATGATGACGGGCATGGTGTTCCTGCTGACCCTGTACATGCAGCAGGTGCGCGGGATGAGCCCGCTCAACGCCGGCTTCACCTTCGCCTCCCTCGGCATCGCGGCCGTCCTCGGCGGCGCCTTCGCCGCCCGGATCATCGGCGCGATCGGCGTGCACCGGGCCCTCGTCTACGGTCTGCTGCTGCAGGCCGCGAGCACGGCCGCGCTCTACTTCCTCGACACCTCCGGCGGCATGCCGCTGCTCCTCATCGCCACCGCCACCGGCGGATTCGGCCACCTCCTCGCCGTCGTCGGCTACATGATCACCGCCACCTCGGGCCTGCCGGACCACGAGCAGGGCCTGGCCACCGGCCTCGCCTACACGGGCCAGCAGCTCGGCGTCACCGTCGGCACCCCGGTCCTCGCCACCGTTGCCGCGGCCGGCATCGACTCCGCGGGCGGCAGCGGCCCCTCCGCCGTCCTGAACGGCGTACAGGGCGGTCTGCTGATCGCCGCCGGCGCGCTGCTCCTTGCGGGCCTCGCCGCCATCGCCTTCCTGCGCCCCGGCCGGACCGCGACGGCCGAGGCTCCGGCGACCGACCTTCAGGTCTCCGTCGAGACACGCTGAGAGACTGCCGAACGCGCTCAGAGACTGAGGAAAACGATTCACATGCGCATGCGCTACCTGGGCCGCACCGGCCTCCAGGTCTCCGAGATCTGCCTCGGCACCATGACGTTCGGCGGCCGCCACGGCTTCCAGCACATGGGCCAGCTCAATACCATCGAGGCCCGGCGGCTCGTCCACACGAGCATGGACGCGGGCGTCAACTTCTTCGACACCGCCGACATGTACTCCGCCGGACAGTCCGAGGAAGTCCTTGGCGCCGCCCTCGGCGCCCGCCGCGACGACGTGATCATCGCGACCAAGGTGCGCTGGCAGATGCCCGACGGCAGCAGGGAGCCGAACGACCGCGGCCTGTCCCGGCACCACATCGTGCGCTCGGTGGAGGCCAGTCTGCGCCGACTGGGCACCGACCACATCGACCTCTACCAGACGCACGGCTGGGACGGGCGCACCCCGTGGGAGGAGACCCTGCGGGCCCTGGACGACCTCGTCCGGGCGGGCAAGGTCCGCTACATCGGCGCGTCCAACCTGACGTCGTGGCAGCTCACCCGCGCCCTCGCCACCAGCGAGCGGACCGGCCTCGAGCGCTTCGCTTCGCACCAGATTCAGTACAGCCTGGCCGCCCGTGAGGTCGAGTGGGAACTGCTGCCCATGGCCGAGGCCGAGGGCGTGGGCGTCATGGTGTGGAGCCCGCTCGCCGGCGGTCTGCTCAGCGGCCACCAGGAACGGGGCGCCACGCCGCCCCCGGGCACGCGGCGGGCGGTGGGCTGGTTCGAGCCCGTCGACCCCGAGCTCACCTTCGACACCATCGACGTGCTGCGCAAGATCGCGCAGGAACGGGAGGTGAGCCCGGCCCAGGTGGCGCTGCGCTGGGCGCTGGACGGAAAGGGCGTCACCTCTGTGGTCATCGGTGCCCGCAACGAACGTCAGCTCACTGACAACCTGGCCGCGACGACCTGGTCGCTGACCCCCGAGGAGCACGCCGCCCTCGACGAGGTCAGCGCCGCGCCGTTGCCCTATCCGTACTGGCACCAGGACTACTGCGACGCTGACCGTGTCCGGGAGTCGGACGAGGACTGACGGCGGCGGGCCGAAGCCCCGCAGGTCTACGAGACCTGCGGGGCTTTCGCTTGTGCACCCAGCAGGGAACGGTGCGCGTGACTGACATGGCTTCCTGGACCAGCAGTCCCCACCGGACCTCGGCAGTTGCTCGTGCCAAACCCGTGCCAGGTTGGGCGGGGAGCCACGGGGAACGGCGGGCAACGGGCCATCGGCGCGAAGGTCGTGAGGCCTCGCCCTCGCAGGTCAGACACCCAACTACCCCTAGAGCATCCGAGCTTCCCAAGCTGAGAGTGCGAGTTCGATTCTCGTCACCCGCTCCATAGTTGAGGCCCAGGTCAGCGACCTGGGCCTTCTTCGTTGTTCAGCTCAAGTGGTGGGTGTCGTTGAGGGTCTGCAGCGTGGCGGTGCCGTCGTCTGCGTACGTCACCGTCGACAGGGAGGCTGCTGCGACCTCCATGCGGAACAAGCTGTGGGGTGGAGCCTGGAGCGCTAGGCGGATCAGGGTTCTGACGGGTACGACGTGGGAGACGACCAGGATCGTGGCGCCGGCGTACTGGGTCATGAGGCCGTCTCGTACGGCGGCGACCCGGCGGGTTACCTGTTGCATGGTCTCGCCCGCGCCCGAGGGCGGGCTCTCGGGCGAGGCGAGCCACGCGCTCAGGTCGTCCGGGTAGCGTTCGCGGACTTCGGGGAAGGTCAGGCCCTCCCAGTCGCCGAAGTCCGCTTCCCGCAGGTCCCGGTCGACCTGGACGTTCAGGCCAAGGCGCGCGGCCACGGATTCCGCGGTCTCCTGGCAGCGCCGCATCGGTGACGTGACGACCGCCTCGATGTCGCCGCGGCGGGCGAGGGCCTCTGCTGCCCCCTGGGCTTGGCGGTGTCCAACCGGTGAGAGTCCCGGGTTGGATCCGCCGCTGCCGGAGAGCCGCCGCTCCGGGGTGAGCAGGGTTTCGCCGTGCCGCAGCAGTACGAGCGTCGTCACCTCACTCACTTCGAGGTCTGCGCGAAGTGGTCCCGTACGGCGTCGGTCTGCTTCTCCATGATGGCGATGATGCCCTCGACCACGGTCAGGTCGGCGTCCTCGGCGATCTCCAAGGTCCGCGACCAGTCGAAGAAGCTGCGGGCCGGGTCGTTGGTGATGGGGAAGACGCGGATGGTGGCCTCGTAGCTGGCGACTCCGCTGGTGGGGGCGACGGCCCGGTAGGACTGGGTCTTGTTGATCTCGTCGCGGGCGGCGATCTCCTGCTGGACGACCTTGCCGCTGAGCGTGAGCTTGAAGTCGTAGCGGGCCGGGACCGTTTCGACCGAGCCGCCCTCCACCCAGCTGGTGTCCCGGTGGACGTCCAGGTCGCCGGGGGACACGATCTCCAGGATCTGCATGGCGTCGCGGATGGTCTCCCACACGGTGTCCGGGTCGGCGTCGAGGACGGTCGAGTGGTACATGGTGTGCTTGCGCTGGATCGTCGGCACGGGGTGTTCCTTCTTCTAGTTGTTGGCGCTCAGGCTTCTAGCTGTTGTCGTTCAGGAGTTGTCGCTCAGGAGTTGTCGGTCTTGGCGATGAGGTGGTTTCCGAGGATCAGGTAGTCGATCTCGGTGCCCATGAAGCAGTTCAGGGCGTCGGTAGGGGTGCAGACGATGGGTTCGCCGGCGACGTTGAACGAGGTGTTGATCAGGCAGGGAGTGCCGGTGAGTTCGGTGAACTTCCGCAGCAGCGCCGTGAGTCGTGGGGTTCCCTCGTCCGTCAGGGTCTGGATGCGGGAAGTGCCGTCCACGTGTACGGCGCCGGGGATGCGGTCCTTGTACGCGTCGCGGACGGGGAAGACGAACGTCATGTACGGGGAACTGGTCTTGCGCCCCATCTCGAAGATCTCCGGCGCCTGCTCCTCCAGGACAAGGGGAGCGAAGGGGCGGAAGGGTTCGCGGTGCTTGACCCGGGTGTTGATGATGTCCTTGATGTCGGCGAAGCCGGGGTTGGCGAGGATGCTGCGATGCCCCAGCGCGCGTGGCCCGTGCTCGACGCGGCCTTCGAACCAGCCGATGACGACCTTCTTCGTCAGCAGCTCCGCCACGTGGTCGACGACCTCGTCGTCGTCCAGGCGCGAGACGGAGACACGGCCGGTGAAGCCCTCAAGCGCCTCCTCGATCGCAGCCTCGTCGTAGGCCGGGCCCAGATAGGGGGTGACGGGTGCGGAGGCGGCGAGGACGTCCGCGGGGTCGGTGTCCGGGTGGCCCAGCCAGGCGTGGGCTGCGGCTCCGATGGTGATGCCGGTGTCCGAGGCGCCGAAGCTGACCTGCATGTCCTCGAAGCGGGAGCCTTCGAACATCGGAGTGTTGTTCAGGCAGTTGAGGGCGACGCCGCCTTCGAACAACAGCCGGTCGAGATCCGTCCTCTTCTCCAGGTGGCGGACCTGGTGGGCGGTGGCGACGTTCAGCATCTCCTGCGCGGCGGCGGCGATGCGGGCCTTGTATTCGAGGGTGTCTTCGAAGGGCCCGAAATACTCCTCGAACAGGGCGTCGTGGCTGTGGAGGTTGTCGGTCTGAAGAGGCTTGGTGAAGGTGTAGCGGCCGTCGTCGTGCAGCGTCAGCAGGCGGTCGACGAACGGGTTCGGAGTCGGCGCGGCGGTGTATCCCGCCAGGCCCATCACCTTGTACTCGTCGTTGTTGGGGACGAAGCCGAGGAAGCGGGTGATGGAGGAGAACAGGGTGCCGATGGAGTGCTGGGCGCCGGTGGCGGTGTCGTCGAAGACGGTGATCCGGCCGTCGCGGATCTCGCCCGTCAGGGTCGAGAAGCGTTCGGCACGGCCGTCGCTGACGAGGAACGCGGAGTCCTTCATGCCGGCGAGGTAGTAGCCGGTCGTCGCGTGGGCCAAGTGGTGCGGAACGAAGCGGACCTTGGCAGGGTCGGGGCGGTGCCCGGTGCGCGCCTCGAAGTCCGCGAGCATCGCTTCGTGGCTGACGACCTGGTCGAACAGGTCGGCCATGTCGCACATGAGTCCGGTCTTCGCGTCCTGCGCCAACGGCGAGCTGCGGATGCCGTCCAGGATCTCGTCCAGAGCCTGGGGAGACCAGTTCCAGGGGAAGGCGAACAGGTCGACGTCGTCGAACGTGATCCCGGCTTCCTTCAGGCACCAGTCGATCGCGTTCTCGGGGAAGTCGGTGGTCTTCTTGTCCCGGTTGAGGCGCTCTTCCTCCACCGCGGCGACCAGGCGGCCGTCCACCAGGAGTGCGGCGGCGGCGTCGTGACCCAAGAGGTAATGCTTGTTGATGCCGGTCGCACCGAGACGTTCGGAGAAGAACTCCGATACCCGGCTGAAACCATTACATCCAAGAACAATCACGGCATTCTTTCCTGTTCTGGCCTGTTATGGGGCTACTTGACGGTCAGCAGGTCGCGGAGCTTCTCGCCCGCCGCGGGTGCCTGGCACAGGCCCGCACCGGTGAATCCGGCCGCGTACAGGAAGCGGCGGGTGGGGTGTTCGCCGATGAAGGCGGTGTTGTGGGGGCTGGCGTCGAAGTCGCCGCTCCACGCGCGATGCACACCGATGCCGTCCAACTCCGGGAACAGGGTGCCGAGATGGCCGGCGATGCGACCGAGCCAGGCTTCGCGTGCTTCGCCCGCCTTGGGTGCTCCCATGGCGAGGAGGATGCGGTCCTTCCACGAACGGATCCGAAGGCCCGATGCGGCGTGCATCGTCATGGGCATCTCGCGGTGCGGGGAGGGCGGGATGTCGGTGAACAGCATCTCCATCGCGTGGGGTGTCAGCGGCAGGTCGACCGATGCCAGGGCTGCCACCTCGCCGGACCAGGGCCCGGCCGTGCACACGATGCTGTCTGCCTTGATGCTGCCCTGCGGGGTGTGGACGGTGTTGTCGTCGTCGATGCGTGTGACAGGCGTGTGGGTGAACAGGCGGGCGCCGTGGTTGCGGGCGGCGGCGGCGTAGCCGCGCACGATGTCGAGGCCGTCCACGTGGTACGCCTCAGGGGACCAGGCGGCGGCCAGCACGGCGCGCTCGTCGATCAGCGGGTTGAGCTCGGCCGCTTCGCGGGCACTGATCAGGTCGACTTCGACGCCGGCGGCCCGCTGGGCTCGACGGCCGGCCTCGAAGTCGGTGATCTGCTGTTCTTCGGTGAACAGCGCCATGAACCCGAGCCGCTTCAGGCCTAGGGAGACTCCGGTGTGGCGGGCGAAGTCCTGATAGGCGTTCAGGCTGCGCACGGCCCTTCGCCCGGTGTCGGGATTGCCGGGGAAGTAGGTGCGGACCATGCCCGCCGTATGCGCGGAGGCCCCGCCGCCGAGGCCTCCGCGTTCAAGGAGCACGGTGTCCACGCCGGCTTCGGCGAGGTGGTAGGCGGCGGAGGTGCCGATCACTCCCCCGCCGATGACGACGGCGTCGGCGCGGGCAGGCAGGGCGCTCAAGATCTTCCTTCTCCTGTGGTGTGGGGTTCGGGTTCAGACGGCGGGGATGAGTGCCGGATGGGCAGCGAATGGGCGCCGGATGAGTGCCGGTGCCGTCATCTCCTCGGCGGACTCCGGACTCCGGACACCGGACTCCGGACTCCGCTCCGGGCTCGGCTACATGCCTGCCTCGGCTACACGCCTGCCCCGGCGACCTGCTGGCGCAGGTGGTCTCCGGTCTCCCACGGGTACAGCTGGAGGTTCCAGCCGCCGAGGCAGTTGATGTAGAGCGCCATCTGGCTGGTGACGGCGTAGAAGTCGTCACGGTCGAGGCGGTCGAGAACGTCGAGGAAGCGCTGGGTGAACGCCCACAGCTTCTCCAGGCCGCAGTAGCCCAGGAACTCGGCGGGGACGCCGACCAGGAGGCGGGCCATGTGGGCCAGGGAGTCCATGGGCATGCCCTGGACTGCACCGCGGACGAGACCGCCGTAGGCGGCGTAACCCAGGGGCCGGGTCTCCCCGTTGACGAACAGCAGGGTGGGCAGGACCGTGCCGAAGTTGCCTGCCTGGGAGGGGATGACGCCCTGGTGGAGGTCATCCAGCTCGGCCGGGGGCGCGAGCCAGATCTTCTCGGTCTCGGCCCGGATGTCGGCGATCAGGCGGGCGGCGTCCGTGTCGGTGGCGTGGAGCGTCGGGATGCGGTGGCCGCCCTGCTCGCCTGCACGGCGGACTTCGGCGACGATCTGCTTCTTCGTGGAGTAGACGGCGTCCCAGATCGCGGCCCCGGCCTCCAGCAGGGCGGGCATGTCCGCCTCACGGATCTGGCCGACGGGGGTGGCGGGCATCGGCTCGGTCAGGGTGCCGTACTTGATGCCCAGGTGCTGCAGACCGGAGCAGAACACGGTGCCGTTGGGGGCCTCGCGCCGGTCCGGGATGCGGGTGGTGTGCGGGGTGTGCAGCAAAGTGGGTATCGGCGCTACGTGGTAGAGGTGTTCTCCCGCGATGAGGGCGTGTCCCTGGAGGCTCTGGTAGGGCAGGGACTCCCACAGGGCGTCGGCGAGTGCCGGGTTGCGGTCGTCAAGGTCGGCGGTGACCGTGATGCCGAGGTCGGGCCAGGAGATTTCGATCTGACGGCCAGGCAGCTTCTCGGGCAAGGCTTATCCAGTTCGTCGGTTCGGCTTTTCCGAGGAGTACATCGACAACTGGCTTGATTCAGGCAGCCGTTGAAGGCATGAAACCTTGATCGGCTCGAGATCCGTACTTTGTATGATTCTACGAAACCGCAGCTCAGGTGGCTGGAATGCGGCGGCTTCGCGGTCCGCGCCAGAATGTTGATCGTTCATCTTCCGTCCGCAGTCCGCCGCCGTACGCGAGTGACAGCACATCGTGACGGGCATGGGGCAGCTCCCATCCCGTCTGCCGTCGAGGTGCGTGGATCGACGGCAGACGGGATGGGAGCTGGGGGAGAGAGTGGTGGATGACGGTAGGCGTGAGCCTGACCTGTCAGCCGGCGCCTCGGGCTTGAGGAACTACTACGAGTTTCGAGGAACTACTACGAGTTCAGTGCCCGGCACGAGTTCAGTGCCGGCGAGTTCAGTGGTGGCACGACGACTGGCGGAGTCCGGCTTTGAAGCCGTCCTTGAAGCCGCGCTGGTAGTCCTGCCTCGAGTCCTTGTGGAAGGCGGCGTGTTCGCCGTTCTTTCCGTTGTCGTTGCCGTTCCCGTGGTGGTCGTTCCCGTTGTGGTCGTTGTGGCGGTTGCAGTTCCTCTGCCCCTGGTGTTGCCCGGATTTGAAGCCGTCCTTGAAGCCACGCCGGTAGTCCTGGTTCGAATTAGGAACCTTGACGCTCGTACTTGTACTGACGTGAGTCTCACTCGGTGTGGCCGCGGAAGCCGCCTGCCAGCCGATCGGCGCAAGAGAAACCGCTGCGGCGACGAAGACCGAGCTCAGGACGACTCGGCTTCTTTTGACTGCGAGCATAACTATCCCCTTGGACTAGTTCCTCACAAAGAGTCAATTTCACTCTAGCCGTCCATATGGGTGACGCAACCGCGCTGGATGACCAGCTGTTTCCCGCCCGAGCGCCTTTCCACCCCTCCGGAAAAACGGACGCTTGTCATGACGGCATGCGGTATTCGATTCGACCAAGCGGTGTCCCCTTCCCGGCCCCGGGTGGTACCCCTGCGACGGGCCCAGGAGCGCTGCGTATCGTCTCCGGGACTTTGTCGGTCACTCTTTTCTGGAGTCCTGCATGGAACACAACTCCCGTATGTCCCTTACTCGTCGAGGACTGCTGCGTGGTGGGGCCGGGGTCGGGCTTGCCGCGTTCGGGGTCGGGTACGGGGCCGCGAGTGCCGCCGCGTCGGTGGGCGCGACTTCGCGGTTCGATCTGTCACAGCCGTCGTACGACCTGTTCCGCGACAAGAACCTGCACAGCAACCGCGTCCAGCAGAGCTTCGCCTTCGACTCGGTCAACAAGCGTCTGTTCGTCGCCGCCAAGCGCCTCGACAGCCCGGAGTCGGCCGGTGACCTGTGCATCAGCGAGCTCGACTTCGCCGGCAACTACGTCTCGTACATGCATCTCAACGGCTTCGGGCACGGTGTCGCCTTCGGCATCCGTGCGATCGGCAGCGCCAGCTACCTGTGGATCGAGACCGAGGCCAACGGCAACGGGTACGGCTCCAAGCTCGGCTTCATCCGGTACAACCCCGGCACCACCGTCGACGCCGCCGCCGCGGGCTACGGAAAGTTCACGCCGGTCGCCGGCGCCACCGAGTTCACATGTTCCATGGACCCGGTCTACGACCGCATGATCGTCCGCTACCACAAGGACGGCGCCAAGCACATCGCGGTCTACAACAACTCGGACACCGACAACGCCGACTTCAGCTCGCCCGTCGCCATGTTCACCCCGCCGGCCATCTCCGGCACGCCGCAGGGATACACGCTCTACGGCTCCTACATGTACTTCATCACCGGTGACGGCTACTCGGCGTCGAACCCCGACCCGGGCAATACGTACATCACCAGCATCAACATCAACACCGGCGCCATCGCCCAGGGCCCCACCCTCACCAAGGCCGGTTCCACGCTGGTCTACCGGGAGCCCGAGGGGCTCGCGATCTATCGCACCGACGCGGGTGAGTCTCGTCTCTTCCTCGGCTTCGCCTCCGGCAACGAGGGCGACCGGCGTTCCAGCATTTTCTACAAGAACGCGCTGGTCTAAAGCGCTGGTCAACCCGCTGATCCGAGGAGGAGAGGCGAGGCATTCGTGAGGTGAGTGGGCCCGGGTCGCTGATGCGACTCGGGCCCCTTCCGTCACAGGGATCACACATCTTCGCAAGAGCATCACACTGTGCGCGCATTGCCTTCGGAAAGCGTCGATAGCGTTGCTGGCCGCTCGATCTCGCGTGCGAACGTGACCAAATGCCCGGCGTCCCGGCGGCGCAGTCAGCCACAGAAAGATCGAAGATGGACTACTGCTCCTCGTGCCGTCGGACCCTCAACGGAGCGCTGGTGTGCCCTGGTTGCGGCGCCTACGCCCCCGACATCGCCCCGCCGACGACGGCGTCGTTCCAGTCGACCGTTCCGCGCTCGTCGCATGCGCCGGGCTCGGCGTCCTCGGCTTCGTCGTCGTCGCTCTTCGGAATACCCCACGCCGCCGACCGTGGCCACGGAGGCGGTTCCGCGGTGGCGGCCGGTGCCTCCGGCTCGTACGCCGGCTCCGACGCGTTCGAAGACTTCGACGCGTTCTCCACGGCCAAGGCCTTCGACCTGGCCGACGCGGGCGGCGAGGCCGCCGCCAGTTCCGTGGACGTCTCCGCGCCCGTGGCCTCTTCGCAGGTCGGCCGCGCCGCCCGGCGGCGGAAGCTGGCGCAGTGGAAGAAGAACAAGCGCCGGGCCGTCGCCGCGACGGCCGTCGCCATCGTCGGTGGCGGGCTCACCATCGCCGCGCTGCCGAACGACGCCTCCCCCGACCGCACCCACGCCTCCGCGGCCCCGGACCCGGTGACCACGTCTCCGGCGCTGGCCAACACGGACTCCTCGACGGACACTCCGGACGACCGGGCCTCGCGGAGCGGCAACGACCGCACGCACAAGTCCACCGGCCCGCGCCACGCCCGCCCGGCCACCGCGCCCGCGCCGGCCACGTCGACCGCGCCGACCGGCGCCCCGCGCCACGCCGCCCCGGCCCGAACCGCCGCCGCGCACACCGACTCCGCGCCGGCCGCCGCCGCGCACACCGCCCCCACCCCGCAGGCCTCTTCGCCCGCCTCCGCCGGCCAGTCCGGCGGCGGTACGACCACGGGTTCCGGCTCGGGTACGGGGACGGGTTCGGGCACGGGTTCGGGTTCGGGCACGGGTTCGGGTTCGGGCACGGGTTCGGGTTCGGGCACGGGTTCGTCCGGCGGGGACCAGGCGACGACGCCCGCGCCCGCCCCCTCCACGGCGTCACCCGAGCCGGTCTGCGTGCTCGGCATCCTCTGCATCAGCTGAGCACCGCCGCAACGACCGAGGCCCGGCCCGGGGTTCTGACCCCCGGGCCGGGCCTCTGCACGTACCGCCGCGCGGGCTTTCGCGCGGGCTTTCGCGCGGGCTTTCGCGCATGGCGACACACGTGCCGACGCAAGTGACGTGACGACTACGCCGCCACCGCCAGCGGCGCGGGCGCTGTGAACTTGTGGGCCGGTACGTCCGGCAGCGCCCTGCGGGCCAGACCCGCGAGGGTTCCGCCGGGGCCGATGTCGAGGAACGCGGTGCAGTCGAGCTCCTCGTGGAGCGTGTTCAGGGACTCGACCCAGCGGACCCTGCTGACCAGCTGGCGGGTGAGCGACGACCTCGGCATCACGCCCTCGCCCACCACCAGGTCCCTGCACCACGCGATGCTCCAGGACCGCCCCGACGACCGGTACCTGTCCGCCGCGGGAGCCGTCCGCTGACCGACGCCCGGACCGGCCCCGCAGCCGGCCCAGCGGCTCAGCCGCCCTCGGACTCCCACAGGGTCTCCAGCGCCCTGGTGGGCCCGCCCAGCGAGCGCACATGCTCCAGCGCCGCGCCCACGAACGCCCGCAGCCGGCCCGTCTCGTGGTCGGTGGGCCAGAGGAACGCGTACTCGATGCGGGGGGCATCACTGAACGGCCGGAACACCAGGCCGGGGCGCGCGTAGTACCGCACACCCGCCGCGGCGACCGGCGTCACCCCCTTGCCCGCGAGGACCAGCGACAGCGCGTCCTCCCAGTGCGTGATCGCCTGGCCGTGCGGAATGGGCCGCCCCGACGGCGTCTGCCGCGGGAAGTGATGGTCCAGCCAGTGGGCCGGCACCGGCCTCGTCACCGTCAGCAGCGTCGCCTCCGCCAGATCCTCCACGCTCAGCGTCTCGCGCCGCGCGAACGGGTGCGTGGACGGCATGAGCAGCACCCGCGGCTGCGACAGCAGCACCGGCCCCGTCGTCAAATCGGCCTCCACCACCGGGAGTTCGGTGACCTGAAGGTCGATGTCCCCGCTGCGCAGCGGCCCGTAGGGGTCGGATATCTGCACCTGGCGTATCTGCACGTCCACGCCCGGGTGCCGGCGCGCGAACACCGCCGCGATGCTGTGCAGCAGATGGCCCGTGAACGCCCCCGAGAAGCCGATCCGCAGCGTGCCGGTGATCCCCCGGCCGGCCGCTGTGGCTTTGGCGATCTCCTCCTCGATACGGCGCTGAGCAGGGCCGATTCCGTCCCTCAGCTGCTCCCCGATGGCCGTCATCGTCACGCGCCGGCTGCTGCGCTCGAACAGCTTCGCGCCGATGCGGCGCTCGACCCGCGCGATGGTCTGGCTGACACGGCTCTGCGAGACACCCACGCGTTCGGCGGTCCGGCCGAAGTGCAGTTCCTCCGCCAGCGTCAGAAAGATCTCGATCTCCTGGCGTTCCATGTCCTCCCCGTCCTCGGCGTCCTCGGCCTCGTGCCCCTCACCACCCCGCTCACCTCGAACGATGAGCCCGGCGAATCGATCGTTGCACAGATCGTTCTTGTTGCGCAGGTGCCCCGATTCGATGCTGGTCAGGCCAGATCACATACGAAAGGACACCCCTGATGGCTGTCACCGAGTCCTCTCCCCCCACCGAGACCGACGTCCTCGCGCCGCCACCGCCGGTCGCGGACGTCGGCCCCGCCGACAACTCGTTCAGCACGCGGGGCTGGCTCGTCCTGATCACGCTGTGCTGCGCGACGTTCATGTGCGGCCTGGACTTCTCCATCGTCACCGTCGCCCTGCCCGACATCGGCAGCAGCCTCGGCTTCTCCTCGCCCGGCACCCTCCAGTGGGTCGCCACCGCGAGCCTGCTGCCCTCCGCGAGCCTGCTGCCGCTGTTCGCCCGGGTCGCCGACCTGGTGGGCCGCAAGAAGCTGTTCACGTTCGGCGTGGCCCTGTTCACCCTGTTCTCGCTGGGCGCCGCCCTCGCCAACAGCCCCGGCGTCCTGATCGCCACCCGTGTCGGCCAGGGCACCGCCGCCGCGATGATCGCCCCCGCCGCCATCGCCCTCATGACGGGCTACTTCCCCGAAGGCCCCCAGCGCGCTCGCGCCCTGGGCCTCAACGGCGCCGTCATGTCGCTGGGCTTCGTGCTCGGCGCGCTCGGCGGCGGCGTCATCACCAGCGGCTTCAGCTGGCGCTGGACGATGGTCGTGCTGTGCGTCATGGGCGCCGTCGCCCTGGCCGGCGCGCTCGCGCTGCCCGTGATCCGGGAGGCCGCCGCGGCCAAGCGCATGGACATCCCCGGCGCCGTCCTCGCCACGCTCGGCCTGTTCGGTCTCGTCTTCGGCATCTCCACCGGCGGCGACAAGGGCTGGGTCCGCGCGGACTCGCTCGGCTCCATCGTCGGCGGCCTGGTCCTGCTCGGCGCGTTCCTCCTGGTCGAGCGGCGCCACCCCGAGCCGTTGATCCCGCTCAGCGTCCTGGGCCGCCCCACCATCAAGTGGTCCGGCCTGTTCGGTGTCGTCACGTTCGGCATGTGCGCCGGTACGACCGTGCTGCTCAGCCTCTACATGCAGGACGTCCTCGGCTTCACCCCGCTCCAGGCCGGTCTGAGCTACCTCGGTGAGGGCGCGGCCGCGATGCTCGGCGGCATGTACGTCGCGAAGCTGCTCGGCCGGTTCGGCGGCGAGCGGGTCCTCGCGGCCGGTCTGCTGATCCAGGGCGCCGGCACCGTCGCCATGTTCACGCTGCCGCAGAGCGGCAACATCGCGCCGCTCATCATCACGTCCTCGGTCATGGGCCTCGGCCACGTCTTCAGCGTCGTCTCCTTCATCACCGTGATGACGTCGGGCGTCAGCGAGGAGGACCAGGGCGTCGTCGGCGGCCTGTCGCAGCTCCCGCAGTACGTCGCCGCGATCGGCGTCGCCGGTCTCAGCGCGATCGCCGCCGCCCGCACGAACGCCCTCTCGGGCGGTTCGGGTGCCGATGCGGCCGCCACGCTCGGCGGGCTGCACGCCGGAATGGTCACCGCGGGTGTGGTCGCCCTGGTGGGCGCGGGGCTTGCGGCGACGGTGCTGCGCAAGCGCGCCTAGCCGCTGCGCGGGTGCGGGAATTTTGGACGCGGGGAACGTGCGTGCCGTTTGCGCAGTTCCCCGCGCCCCTTATGCGGGGTGCCGGCGTTGTCGTTCGTCTGCGGGCGCCCCTTCTGAACATCACCGAGGAGACCTACCGTGAACGACCGGCGATTGCGGCGGCCTTCGGCCGTGTGTTCCGTACAGGTGGGTGATCTGAAGGTCAGTTACGTACCTGACGGCGCCATGCTGTTCAAGCCGCCGGCGCCGCCACGGGCGGGTGCCGGCGCCGCCTACCTCAACGACACCGACCATCTGGTCGCCAACACCGGCGGCCTGCTCGTCCAGTGCGACGGACGGGCGCTGCTCATCGACGCGGGCTTCGGCCCGCACTCCGTACCGGAGGACCCCGACCACCCGTACATCGGCGCGGTGCACGGCGGTTCGCTGCTCGACAATCTGGCGCGGCTCGGGGCACGGCCCGACGAGATAGAGGTCGTGGCCTTCACCCATCTGCACAGGGACCACATCGGCTGGGCGTGCACGGATCCGCCGGTCTTCACGGCTGCCGCGTTCGCGGTGCCGAAGAGCGAGTGGGAGAACCGTCATCAGGTGCCGGGGCTGACCGCCGGGGCACTGGCCGCGCTGGAGCGCCGGCTGCGGCTCGTCGTCCCCGGCGAGGAGATCTTCCCCGGCGTGCAGACGCTGGCGCTGCCCGGCCACACCGCGGGCCACACCGGCTTCACGATCACCTCGCGGGGCCGCCGCCTGCTCGCGTTCGGGGACGCGCTGCACTCGCCCCTCCAGGTCCGCCACCCCGAGTGGTTCACGGTGTCGGAGGGCGACCCGGCCCAGTCGGAGCGCCACCGCCGCCGGCTGATCAGCGAACTCCAGCAGCCGGGCACCCTCGGCTTCGGCATCCACTTCGCGGACGTCGTCTTCGGCCAGGTCGTCCCGGACGGGGTCGGGGAGGGCGCAGACTGGCTTCCCGTGTGACCGCCGATCTGCTTGACTCCGCGCGCCAGCACGCCAACTCACCGGCGGAGGAAGCCATGGAGATCACCCGCAGACGCCTGCTGTCCGCCCTGTCCGCCGCCGGTCTCCTGACGGTGATTCCCACCCAGTGGGCGAGCGCCGCCGACGCGGCCGCGGACAGCGCGCGGCTCCTGGCCAACACCGTGGACATCTTCGCGGGCACCGAGGCCTCCAACTCCCGTACGGAAACGGCCGCCAAGCGCGCCGCGATCGACAAGGCCGCCCGCGCGAACCTCAAGTCGATGGACGCGGCGGGCCCCGGGGAACTCTTCGCCGGGCTCGTGCTCGGCACCGACGAGGGCAGACTCAACACGGCGTACAAGCAGCTGTACGAGATCGCCCTCGCGACGCGCGCGCCGGGCGCGGCCCCGGACCTGTACGGCGACGCGACGGTGCAGCGCCGCGTCATCGACGGCCTCGCGTGGCTGCACGACCACTATTACGGCGACCAGTCCAAGGGCTACTACGGCAACTGGTTCTACTGGGAGATCGGCCTCTCCCAGTTCATCAGCAAGACCCTCGTCCTCCTCGCCGACGAGGTGAGGACCTACCGCCCGGACCTTCTGCGCACCTACGTCGCCTCCATGGACGCGTACCTGCGCAACGGCACCGACGGCGACGTGAACCTCGACTCGCGCTTCCACACCGGCGCCAACCTCGCCGACATCACCACGAACCGCATCCTCCAGGGCGCGCTCCTCATCGCGGACGGCGGCGGCGCACCCGACGGCGAGGCCCGCATCCGCAAGGCGCTGACCGACCAGCTCACGGTCTTCGCGACGATCGACCCGTACGCCCTCAACCACGGCGTCACGGACGGCTATTACGCCGACGGCTCCTTCATCCAGCACGCCTCCGTCGCCTACACCGGCTCATACGGGAAGGGGCTGCTCACGCGGGTCGTGCAGACCCTCAAGATCCTCGACGGGACGGGCTTCGCGCACGCCGGGGAGCTGGTGCCGACCGTCGTGGGCTGGGTGCGCGACGGTTTCGCGCCGCTCATCTTCGAGGGCTGGATGATGGAGATCGTCAAGGGCCGGGCGGTGTCCCGCACGGACACCGGCTACACCGACGTCGCGATCGTCGTCGAGGCGGTCGTCGACCTGGCGTCCCTCGCCGAGGACACCGCCGGCGCCGACGCCACGGCGCTGAAGAGCTACGTCAAACACATCCGGGCCACCTCACGCGCGGCCCTCGACCCGTCCTCGTTCGTCTCCCCCGTGAGCATCACGCGCTACGCCGACATCACCGGCGACGCGTCCATCCCGGCCGAGGACCTCAACCCCGCCTCGCGCACGGTCGCGTTCAACGCCATGGACCGGACCGTGCACCGCAGGCCGGGCTACGCCTTCGCCCTCGCCCGCAGCTCGTCCCGCATCTCCAAGTACGAGTACATGAGCGGCGAGAACCTCATGCCGTGGTTCCAGGGCGACGGCGCGTACTACCTGTACCTGTCCGGCCAGGACCAGACGCAGGCGTACGGCGTCGACTACTTCACGACGGTCTCGCCGTACGCGCTGTCCGGCGTCACGGCGCCGGTCGAGGAGCGCCGCACGGTCCCCGAGCTCTACGGGAAGCCGTACTACGACAACCCCGGACACCCGCTCAACTTCACGTCGTCGTCCGAGTCGCAGAACACGTACGTCTACTTCCCGTGCGGCACCGGCCCGCACTCGGGCGGCGCCGTGCTCGGCGCGTACGGCGCGGCCGCCATGGTGCAGTCGGACGACGTGCCGTACCGGGACAAGCAGAAGGGCATCCTGCCCGACGACTTCGTGGTCTACCGCAACGCGACGGCGACGAAGTCGTGGTTCCTGTTCGACGACGAGATCGTGGTCCTCGCGGCGGACGTCGGCGACGCGGCCGGGCGGGCCGTGACGACGACCGTCGACTCCCGCACGGCCGCAACGACCGACCTGACCGCCGTCACCGGGGCGCTGCGCGACGGCCGTCCGTGGACCGGGCCGGGCACCGCCGACCTGCACTGGCTGCGCTATGCCAACCCGACCCGTGGCGAGTCGCTCGGCTACGTCTTCCTCGACACCCCGCGCGTGCGGATCTCCCTCGACGAGGTCACCCGCAGCCGTCGCATGGTCCGCACCGCGAACCCGGACACGGCGGTGACCCGCACGGTCCTCGGCGTGACGGTCGACCATGCGGCGGGGGCCGAACCGGCCTGCCTGGCCTACGCGTTGGTGCCGAGCTCGGGTGAGAGCGCCCTGCGCTCGTACACCCGCCGCGACAGCCCCCTGACGGTCCACGCGAACACACCGCGCCTCCAGGCCGTCACCCACCAGGGCCTCGGCCTGACCGCCGCCAACACCTTCACGCCCGGCCGCCACGAGACCGCGGGCCTGCGCGTCGAGGGCCCCGCGTCGGTGCTCGTGCGGCGCGGGCGGCGCCACGGCGACCCGACCACGGTCGCGGTCGCGGACCCGACTACGCGGCGCGACACCGTGACCGTCCTGCTCCGCGGCCGCTCCCTGAGCAAGGTCACCGCGGACCCGCAGGTGCGGGTGGCCCACGTCCCCGGCGGCACCCGCCTGGACGTGGACACCCGCCACGCGTACGGGCGAAGCTTCACGGTGACGTTGCGTCAGGGTCTGTCGCCCTGAAGGGAGTTGTCAGACTGCCGGAATCCGGTCCAGGAACCCCTGCACCGTACGGATCCGGCCGTCCTTGGCCAGCGAGATCACGTCGGAACCGGCGACGGGCGCGGAGCCGTCCGCGGCGGACACCAGCTCCCAGGTGAACCGGGCGATGTCGTGGTGCCCGTCGACCGTCCCGGTCTGCTTGAACGCGAACCCGGGAAACTGCTCGCGGGCCGCCGCGATCACGGCGGCGATGCCCTCGTGCCCCGCCACGTCGGCCAAGGGGTCGGTGTAGCTGCCGTCCTCGCTCCACGCGGCGGCGACGGCCTCGGCGCGGGTGTCGGCGCAGTCGGCGTTCCAGGCCTCGAAGTAGCGGGCGACGGCGGCTTCGTGTACGGAGATGACGGTCATGCGGATCGGCCTCCAGCCAGGTCGGATGAGGGTCCGGAGCCCGGGAGGAGTGCGCCGCCCGGGTTCCGGATGCCTTCAGCCTGCCGGGCGGGCGGACCGGGGTCGATTACGCCGGAGGTAATGCCGGGAGCGGCCCTGTTCACCCATGCTGTGGTCGGACAGATCCAGATGCGTTGTTCATCGTCAGTGCTGGGGAGGCCAGGATGTTCGTCCCGTTCGGGGCCCTTGATTTTCTGGAACGTGCCGCCACCGTCTACGGGGACCGGATCGGCGTGGTCGACGAGCCGGTCCAGCCGGCCGAACCCTGGAAGGACCTCACCTACCGCCGGGTGGCCGAGCTTGCGCGCGCCCAGGCCGCCGGGC
The DNA here is from genome assembly GCF_056432625.1 of Streptomyces sp. NPDC045026. Taxonomy (NCBI): domain Bacteria; kingdom Bacillati; phylum Actinomycetota; class Actinomycetes; order Kitasatosporales; family Streptomycetaceae; genus Streptomyces; species Streptomyces sp. NPDC045026. The sequence continues at coordinate 388,739 of NZ_JBWKIS010000006.1, read as the reverse complement.
TCGACGCGCTCGGGGTGCCGCTCGGCGCGCGCGTCGCGGTCGTGTCGCCGAACAGCGCGCGGCTGCTGACGTCGTTCTTCGGCGTGAGCGGCTACGGCCGCGTCCTCGTGCCGGTCAACTTCCGCCTCACCGCGGAGGAGGTGAGCTATGTCGTCTCCCATTCGGGCGCCGAAGTCCTCCTCGTGGACCCCGAACTGACGGACCGCCTCGCCGATGTCCCCGCCAAGCACCGCTTCACCATCGGTGCGGCCGCCGACTCCGAGCTGTACCGCTTCGGTACGGACCCCGCCCCCTGGACGCCCGACGAGAACGCCACCGCCACGATCAACTACACGAGCGGGACGACCGCCCGGCCCAAGGGCGTCCAGATCACCCACCGCAACATCTGGGTCAACGCCATCACCTTCGCCCTGCACGCCGGCGTCACCGACCGGGACGTCTACCTGCACACGCTGCCGATGTTCCACGCCAACGGCTGGGGCATGCCGTTCGCCATGTCCGCGCTCGGCGTGCGCCAGATCGCGCTGCGCAAGGTCGACGGCGCCGAGATCCTGCGCCGCGTCGACGAGCACGGCGTGACCGTGATGTGCGCCGCGCCCGCCGTGGTCAACGCCGTCCTGGACGCCGCCCGTTCCTGGAAGGGCGCGATCCCGGGGCGCGACCGGGTCCGCATCATCGTCGCCGGGGCGCCGCCGCCCACCCGTACCGTGGCGCGCGTCGAGTCCGAACTCGGCTGGGAGTTCATCCAGATCTACGGCCTCACGGAGACGTCGCCGCTGCTCACGGTGAACCGCGGCCGCGCCGAGTGGGACGAGCTGGACGCCTCCGAGCGCGCCGAGAAGCTCGTACGGGCCGGGGCGCCCGCGCTCGGCGTGAGCCTGCGCACCGACGACGAGGGCGAGGTGCTCGCCCGGTCGAACGTGATCCTGGAGGGCTACTGGGAGCAGCCGGAGGAGAGCGCGAAGGCCCTCGCGGGCGGCTGGTTCCACACCGGCGACGGCGGCACCGTCGGCGAGGACGGCTATCTGACGATCAGCGACCGCAAGAAGGACGTGATCATCACCGGCGGCGAGAACGTCTCGTCCATCGAGGTGGAGGACGCCCTCTTCAGCCACCCCGGCGTCGCGGAGGTCGCCGTCATCGGCGTCCCGGACGAGAAGTGGGGCGAGACGATCAAGGCGCTCGTCGTCCGGGCCCCCGACGCGGCGGTGACGGAGGACGAGCTGATCCGCCACTGCAAGGAGCGCCTGGCCGGCTTCAAGGCCCCCACGTCGGTCGAGTTCCGCGAAGAACTGGCCCGCACGGCGACGGGCAAACTCCAGAAGTACAAGCTGCGGGCGCCGTACTGGGAGGGCAAGGACCGGGGGGTCAGCTGACGGCTCGCACCGGGGCCGGCGGACGGGCATGCACCCGGGCGGACGACCCGGGGTGCCCGTCTCCGCTGCCGTCGGCAGAGTTACCGGCATGGAACCCCAGTACGGCACGGTCTCCCTGATTCCGGGCGCCGAGTCCCTGCCCGAGTTGGACATCCCGCAGCCGGGGCGGCAGAACCGGCTCTCCGTGCTGGTGCGGCTCCTGCTGCTCCTGCCGCACTTCGTCGTGCTCGCGGTGCTGTCGGTGGTGACGTTCTTGGCGGCGGTCGCCGGCTGGTTCGCGGCGCTGCTGCTCGGGCGGCTGCCCGATCCGGTCGAGCGGTATCTGGTGGAGTTCCTCGCCTACGACACCCGCGTGAACGCCTCCGCGATGCTCCTGACCGGCCGCTATCCGCCCTTCGAGCTGGGCGACCCCATGGGCTACCCGGTGCGGGTGCGCGTACTCCGGTCCGTGCACCTCAACCGGCTGGCCGTGCTCCTCCGGCTGCTCCTGGTGATCCCCGCGGCGATCGTCGGGGTGCTCGCCACCGCCGGCTGGTGGGCCGTCTCCGCGCTGTCCTGGCTCGTCGTGCTGTTCCTCGGCCGGATGCCGCTGCCCCTGTTCGAGGCGACGGCGGCGGTCCTGCGCTACCGGATGCGGCTCGTCGCGTACGTGCTGCTGCTGACCCCCGCGTACCCGAAGCGGCTCTTCGGCGACCAGACGGCGCCGGACGCCGTCGTCGGCACCCTCGCTGGCCCGTCCGCCACGCGGCCGCTGTTCCTGGGGACGGGGGCGAAGATGCTGGTCGGCGCGTTCCTCGTGCTCGGTCTCGTCGGCGGGGCGGCGAACGGCTCCCGCTACGGCGCCGACGGCCCGGCCGCCGTACAGGCCTCGCTGCCCGGCTTCTGATCACTCGTGATCACTCACGGGCCGTGACCGGACGCCTGTGGCCGCCGAAGCCTGTGACCGGACGCCGCGCCTGTGACCAGCCGCGCCTGTGACCAATGGCATGCCAAAAGGCCTGTTCCGGGGCGCTATGCCCCGTTTACGGTGGTCCGCATGTCTCCTCTGGCCCGCATCAGCACCTCGTACGCCCCGCGCTTCGCGGAGTTCGCGTTCGAGCCCGGTTTCACAGCCGCCGTCGACCAGCATGTCGCCGAGCTGCGGGACAAGCTGGAGGCGGGCGGGGGCGCGCTGCTGCCGCAGTCCCCCGACCGGGAGGTCCTCTCGGACTACGCGCTCGGGTTCCTCGACGCGCTCGCCGAGAACGGCTGGCGCGAACCCGTGGGGCACGACTACGCGGTGTGCCGCCTCACCGCCATCAGCTGGCTGGTGAGACGGCACGATCTCGCGTAGGCGAGCCTGGCCGGCGAACGCGCGTCACATGTCGTCGGTGCGCTCGCGCTCCTGGACGGGCTGGTTCGTCAGCGCGTCCTGACGCCCCGACTGGTAGGCGGAGAGACCGCCGCGGGCCTTGGCCGTCTCCTGCTCGGCGGTGTTCAGCATGCGCTCCCAGCGCTGCCGCATCGGGCCGATGAGGCCGCCGCCCACACCGACGACGACGATGCCGACACCGGCGGCGAGCGCCGCGATCAGGAGCGGCTGGGTGATCGCCGTGGCGATGCCCGCCTGGCCGAGCGCCGCGATCACGCCGAGCGCGACGATGCACGCCCAGACGATCGTGCCGATCGTCTTCCCGTACGAGACCGACGACAGCGCGTTGGTGACGATGTCGCGCACGATGTTGGCGATGGCCATGGCGATGACGACCAGCGCGATGGCGACGATGGCGCGCGGCAGCCAGGCCACAATGCCGTTGATCATGCTGCTGACGGGGTTCGGGCCGAAGACGCCCAGGGCGATCTGCAGGGTGATCAGCAGCAGGGCGTAGTAGACGATCTTGACGACGATCGCCGTCATGTCGTACTTGGAGCCCTCGAGCATGCGGGCCGCGCCGGCGCGGTCGGCAAGTTTCTCCGAGCCGACCCGGCGCAGGACCCGGTCGAGCACCTTGGCGATCATCTTCGAGATGAACCAGCCGATGGCCAGAACGACCAGGAAGCCCACGAGCTTCGGCACGAACTGGGCGACTTTCGACCAGGCGTCGCTGAGGCCCGAAGTGAAGTCCACGGCGAGCGTGGGTCTGTCGGCGAGCTGGGGCATGAGTGGTCCTCCACTCGATGGGGCCCGTACGCGCTGCCGCGCCGGGCGATCAGGCCCCCCACAGATGCGGTGATGTGCTCCTTCGTGGATATCAGCGCGCGAATGGACGCGGCCCGTGGGCCGCGTCCATTCGTGTGACAGGTGACGGTCAGGCTGCGAGCCCGTCCGTGTCCTTGTACGGGACGCCGTCCTTCGCCACGAGCAGGACGTTCTCGGGCTTGCCGAGGGAGGCGACGTCGGTGAGCGGGTTGCCGCGCGCGATGACGAGGTCGGCGCGCTTGCCGGGCTCCAGCGTGCCGATCTCGTGGGCCAGGCCGAGCAGCTCGGCGGCCTCGGACGTCCCCGCGAGGATCGCCCCCATCGGGGTCATGCCGGACTCGACGAGATACCCCAGCTCGCGCAGGTTCGTGCCGTGCGCCGCGATGCCGCAGTCCGTGCCCATGGCGACGCGCACGCCCCGCTCGATGGCGTGCGGGATGTGCCGGCGCGCGACGGTCTGCCAGTGCTTCTTCTTCGCGTACGCCCAGCTCGCGGCCTTCAGCGGGTCGGGGTCGGTGTTCGCCGTGGTCAGCGTCGGCACGAGGAACGTGCCGCGCTCCAGCATCAGGTCGATGGCCTCGTCGTCGATCTCGTAGCCGTGCTCGACGCTGGCGACGCCGCCGCGCACGGCGTTGAGGATGCCGCCGCGGCCCTGCGCGTGCGCGGCGACCCGCTTGCCGCGGTGGCCCGCCGCGATCTCCGTGATGGTGCGGATCTCGTCCTCCAGGAACCCGTCGTCGTCGGGCTGGTCGGTGGGGCTCCACACGCCGCCGGTCGCGGCGACCTTGATGCAGTCGGCGCCCTTGCGCAGCAGGTCGCGCACCGCGCGCCGGCAGTCGTCGACGCCGTCCGCGAGGCGGCTCATCCCCGGGTCGGTGACGCCGTCGTCGGTCCCGGCGCGGAAGTCGCCGTGCCCGCCGGTGGGGCTGAGCATGGCGATCGCGACGAGCAGGCGCGGGCCGACGAGGAGCCCGTCGTCGACGGCCTTCCTGTGGCCGGCGTCCGCGCCACCCAGGTCACGCGCCGTGGTGACCCCGGCGAACAGCGTCTGCCGCATCCGGGGCGCCGACAGGAAGGTGCGCAGGGACCTGGGCATCGCGTTGAGTTCGGCGTGGTCGAGCGCTCCGCCCGGCGCCGCCATGTGGACGTGGCAGTCGATGAAGCCGGGCAGGATCGCGTCGCCCCGCACGTCTATCTCCCTTGTACCGGCGGGGAGTTCGGGCCGCTCGGCACCGGGCCCGGCCCACCGGACCAGACCGTCCTCGACGAGGACGGCACCGCCTTGCACCGGCTCGCCGCCTCTGCCGTCGATGAGCAGTCCGTTGTGGAACAGGAAGGGGACGGCGGAGGTGGGAGCGGCGGTGGCTTCGGGGGTCGGTCCGGTGGTCATGGCGGGCGGGTCCTTCCGTGCTGCGGGTGGAGAGGGATGGTGCGTCGGTACGTGGGCGGGGGCCGTCAGGCGACCGGGGCGGGCTGCTGCTGTGCGGCGTCCGCGTCGGCGGGGGTCTGCCTGGCCCGTACGACCATGGCGGCCGCGGCGGCGACGAGCAGCGAGACGCCCGCGCAGCACCACCACACGGTCGTGTAGGCGGACTCGGTGGGGATCTCGGTGCCCTTGAAGGTGACCGCCGTGAGGATCGCGGCGAACACGGCGCCGGAGACGCTGCCGCCGAGGGTCTTGGAGGTGTTGTAGACGCCGGTCGCGATGCCGGTGCGGTCGGCGGGGCTGGCGTCGAGGACCAGGGCGGGCATGGCGCTCAGGCCGAGCCCGATGCCGAAGCCGAGGACGAGGTTGGCGGCGACGAACTGCCACGGTTCGGCGTGCGCGAGGACCAGCGTCGTGTAGCCGGCCGCCATGAACGCGCCGCTCAGGGCGAGGACCGCGCGCGCCCCGATCGCGCGGGCCAGCCGGGGCACGGCCGCCGAACCCGCGAAGGCCATCAGGCCCCAGGGCGCCATCATCCAGCCGATGCCGAGGGTCCCGTAGCCGAAGCCGTAGCCGAGCTTGTCCGGCGGGCTCGCCAGGAACAGGGACGCGGCGGTCTGCGAGCCGAACAGCGCGGCGCCGAGCAGGAAGCTCGCCCCGTACACCGGCAGCAGGGTGCGCTTCACGGTCAGGCGGATGTCCACGACGGGGTGCGCCACACGCAGTTCGACGAGGACCCACACGGCGAGGACGAGCACGGCGACGGCGAACAGGCCGAGCGTGCCGCCGCCGGTCCAGCCCCAGCGCGGGCCCTGCGAGACGGCGAGCAGCAGGGCCGCGAGCCCCACGCTCAGCAGGCCGGCGCCCGCCCAGTCGACGGTGCCGCGGGCCCGGGTCTTCGACTCCGGGACGAGGAAGAACACGATGCCGACGCAGAGCAGGGTCGCGGCGGCGGGGATCCACAGGATTCCGTGCACGCTCGTGACGACCTCGCTGAGCAGGCCGGCCAGGACCGTTCCCGCGCTCGCGCCGAACGTGAGCGCGCCGACGAGGAGACCGATCGCGCCCCGCGCCCCCTGAGGGCTCAGCCGGTCACGGACCAGGCCCATCTCCAGCGGGAGCAGCGCGGCGAGCGGCCCCTGGAGGACCCGGCCGAGCAGCAGCAGCTCGAACGACGGCGACCAGGCGACGAGTACGGAGCCCACCGCGAGGGCGATCGCGGCGACGCGCAGAAGGCGACGGTGACCGTACAGGTCGCCGAGCCGGCCGAAGATCGGCACGGAGATCGCGGCCGCGAGGAGCTGTGCGCTGCTGACCCAGTTCAGGTCACCGGCGGTGATCTCCAGATCGGCGCCGAGCCCCGGCAGCAGGGCCGGCATCATCCCCTGGAGGATGCCGCTGATGAGCTCGACGAAGACCAGGAAACCGACGACCGCGGCGACGCGGGCGCCGCCGAGACCGGGCGCTGCGGGGCCGTGACCGGCCTTGACACGCGACATGGGTTCTCCAGGGTGAACGGCCGCACGCGGGCGGCGGGGACGGGGCGTTCGGGCGGGGCGTGGGGGGGCTGCCTTGCTGTTGAGCGGGTGGGCGGTACGGCTGTGGTGGCAGGGGAGTCGGGGCAACGGGGTGGGGGTCAGGCGGGCTCGGGGTGGGCCGGTGCCAGTTCGTGGGCGGACTTGAGCAGGGCGTGGGCCGTGGCCCGTACTGCGGTCAGGTCCGCCGGGTCCGGGGTGAGGCCCGCGGCGGTGAGCGCGGCGGTCACCAGGTCGTCGGCGGCCGTCTCCTGCGCCGGGGCGGGCGCCGGCGCGGGTGGCGGTTCCGGCAGTGGGCGTGGGCGGGTGGCCGGGTCGGGGGCCGCGCGACGCAGATGCCAGGCGGTGGCCCGCTGGTAGGCCGCGCCCGCCGCGAGCAGCGTGCGCTCGGCGTAGGGGCGGGCCACGAGCTGGAGCGACAGCGGCAGGCCCGACCCGTCCGCTCCCATCGGCAGCGCGAGCGCGGGGAATCCGGTCGCGTTCCAGGGCGCGGTGAGGTTCAGCTCGTCGCCGGGCGCCGCCTCCTGGTGGTAGGGGCGGGCGCCGGCCGGCCAGGTCGGCGTCGCGATGACGTCCACGCCGCCGGGACCGTCCATCCGGTCCAGAAGAACGGCGGTGAGCGCCTTTCCGGCGAGGCGGGCCCGGTCGACGAGCCCCGGGCCGAGCGCGGCGCCGGCCGCGGCGAGGCGGCGGAAGGCCCGCCCGTGCAGCTCCCAGCGCTCGGCGAGCCGCGCCCCGTGGACGGCGAACGCCTCGCCGAGCATGACGGTCGCGTTGACGGAGAGCAGCGCCGGGAATTCGGGGAGCTCGAACTCCCTTGTCTCCGCGCCGAGTTCGGTGAGTGCGCGCAGCGCTTCGGCGAACGCGGACCGGCAGGCGCCGGTGACTGCGGGCGCGTCCACGAGACCGTACGGGACGCCTATGCGCAGCCCTCGTACACCGGCCTCACCAACCCCTCTGGGTACGTATGACCGCCCCGTGAGCGCCGACAGGAGGAGTCCGCAGTCGGCGGCGGACACCGCCATCGGGCCCGCCACGTCCTGCGACGGGCTGAGCGGGAGGCAGCGGTCGAGAGGGACGAGGCCGTGGGTGGGCTTGAGCCCGGTCGTGCCGCACAGGGCCGCGGGCAGCCGCACGCTGCCGGAGGTGTCGGTGCCGAGCGCGCCGAGGAAGATCCCCGCGGCGATCCCGGCTCCGTTGCCGGTGCTGGAGCCGCCGGTCCAGCGCTCCACGTCCCAGGGGTTGCGCGGCACGGGGAAGGAGTGCGCCGGGTCGGGGCGGCCCATCGCGTACTCGGCCATGGTCGTCTTGCCGATGACGACGGCTCCGGCCGAGCGCAGGCGCGTCACGGCGGGGGCGTCGAGCCCGCGCCACAGGCCGGGGTCGTGGGCCGGGCTCTGCGCGGTGACCGGGCCCTCGGCGGCGGCGAAGTTGTCCTTCACGGCCAGGGGCACGCCGTGCAGGGGCCCGCGTTCCCCGGCGGGCAGCGCGTCCGCGGCCCGTGCCGCGGCGAGGGCCTGCTCGGGGAAGCGGGTGACGAAGACGCCGAGCAGCGGGTCGAGCGCGTCGGCGTCGGCGAGCGCGGCGGTGACGAGTTCCCGGCTGCCGACGGCGCCGGTGCGCAGGGCGTGCACCGCATCACCCAAGGATTCGAACGATTGTTCCATACGAAGCACGCGGCGTTCCATGCGATGACACCTCCAACGTCTCGGCGTGGCCGGTTCCGATCGATGGAGCGATGCTATTCAGACGCCATTCGGACGGGAAGAATTGCGTTTCTGTGGCACTCGCGTAGATCGAATGCAGCTATCTGTCACATCGCCGCCAGGGCGCCCCGCGCCGTGCAGAAGGAGCCGACCCCGCATGGCCGAAACACCCACCCGCACCCCGGACCGTCTCGACGAGCTCGACCTCGCCCTGGTCAACGCCCTGCAGATCGACCCGCGGGCTCCCTGGACCAAGCTCGCCGCCGCCCTCGACGTGGACGCGGCCACCGTCGCCCGGCGCTGGGAACGGCTCCGCTCGGCGGGCCTCGCCTGGGTCACCGCGTACGCGTACGACGTCGGGGGCGGGGCGCTGGTCGAGGTCGACTGCGCGCCCGGCCAGGACGCGGCCGTCGCCGCCGCCCTGTCCAAGGATCCGAAGGTCGTCACCGTCGAGCACACGGCGGGCGGCCGCGACCTGCTCGTCACCGTCATGACCCCCGACTTCAGCACCCTGTCCGCGTACATCGTCGACACGCTCGGCGCCGTCCCCGGCGTCACGTCCTCGCGCGCGCACCTCATCACCCGCAGCTACACCGAGGGCAGCATCTGGCGCCTGCGCAGCCTCACCCGCACCCAGCAGGAGGCCCTCGCCGCGTCCCGCCGCTCCGCGGGCGGCGCCGCCCCCTACCTGGCGGACCACCGCGCCCTGGTGACCGCGCTCGGCGAGGACGGCCGCCTGCCCGTCGGGGAACTCGCCACGCGCCTCGGCGTCAGTGTCAACACCGCGAGCCGGCGCCTCGGCCGGCTCCTCGACTCGGGCCGCCTCGTCCTGCGCTGCGACCTGGCCCGCTCCCTGTCCGGCTCCCCCGTCTCCGTCACGTTCTTCGGGTCCGTACCGCCCGAGCATCTCGACGCCACCGCACGGGAGTTGGCGAAGCTCCCGGAGATCCGGCTCTGCGTGGGAACCGCGGGGCCGCAGAACCTGATCGCCACGGTCTGGGTCGCGTCCCTGCTCGACGCGCAGCTCCTGGAGGTCAAACTCGCCGGGAAACTCCCCCACCTGCGCATCGCCGACCGGGCCGTCGCCCTGCGCGCGGTGAAGTTGATGGGACGGCTCCTGGACGCCGAGGGACGGTCCGTGGGGTACGAGCAGGTGGATGTCTGGGCGTAACCACCCGCCGTCCACGGCGTGTTCGCTCCGCGTGTCCCGCCCGCACTGCCAGAGTGACCAGGTACAGAATCACCCGTTTCGCGCGTTTCATCATTTTAGTGCGTTACGCCGGTCTCCCAGGGAGTGTGGTGAGCATGGCCCACGTGCACGTGATCCTCAATCAGAAGGGCGGCGTGGGGAAGTCCACGCTCGCCGTCAACCTCGCCGCCGTGACCGCGGACGTGCTCGGCGCGGGGACCGAGGGCGGGCAGCCGCCCGTCGTCGCCGTCTCCATCGACCCGCAGGGCTCCGCCGTGTGGTGGTCGGAGCGCGTCGGCGACGGTCTCCCCTTCGACTTCGTACAGGCCCACGACGACCTCGCCGGGCTCGCCGCGCTCTCCCGCATCCCCTCCGCCCAGCACGTCTTCGTCGACACCCCGGGCTGGCTCGACCTCGCCGAGTCCGCCGGCGAGGACCCCCTCGGCAAGGGCGCCGCCGCGGACGCGCTGCGCGCCGTCCTGTCCAACGCCCACGACGTGATCGTGCCCATCGAGCCCGAGCCGCTCGGCTTCCAGCCCACGCAGCGCACCATCGAGCGCGTCGTGAAGCCGCGCGGCCTGCCCTACCGCGTGGTCATCAACAACTGGGACCCGCGCGACGGCAAGGCCGACCTGGAGCAGACGCGCGCCTTCGTCGAGGCCCAGGACTGGCCGCTGGCCCGTACGGTCGTACGGCACTACAAGCTGCACACGCGCGCCTCGGCGGACGGCCTCGTCGTCACCCAGTACGGCGCGAACCGGGTCGCGCTCCAGGCCCGCGAGGACTTCTTCCGCCTCGCCCTGGAGGTGGGGCTCGCGGCGATCCCGGCCCCGGCGAGGCGCTCCACGGGCAGCACCCGTACGAGTACGAAGAAGAGCGCGCAGCCCGCGGCGGCCAAGGGCACGAAGGCCAAGAACGCCGGGATCACCAAGCCCGCCAAGACCGCCAAGACCGCCAAGAAGGTGAACGTCTGATGGGGCGCCGTACCGACCTGTCCTCCCTGCTGTCCTCCGGCGCCGCGGCCACGGTCACGGCGCCGGCTCCGGCCCCGGATACAGCCGGCGAAGGCACGCGGCCCGTCGCCCGCGACGCCGGGCACCCCGTCACCGTCGCGCTCGCCGACCTCGCCGAGAACCCCGACAACCCGCGCCACGAGCTGCGGGACCTGGACGGGCTCGCCGAGACGGTGCGCGAGCGCGGGGTGCTCCAGGCCCTCGGGGTGGTCCCCCGCGCTGTGTTCCTCGCGGCGCACCCGCACCACGAGGAGGCTGTGGGCCGGGCCCCGTACGTGGTCCTGCACGGCCACCGGCGGCTCGCCGCCGCCCGTATGGCGGGCCTGGACGAGGTTCCCGTCCTGGTGCGCGAGGACGCGTCCCGCACCGACGAGGACGCCCTGATCGAGAACGTCCAGCGCGACGACCTGACCGAGCTGGAGCAGGCCCAGGCCATCCAGGGCCTCATCAAGAGCTACGGCTACTCACAGCGCCAGGTCGCCGCCCGTATCGGCAAGACGCAGGGCTTCGTCTCGCAGCGGCTGTCCCTGATGAAGCTGCGCGAGGACCTCCAGGAGGCGCTGGCCGACGGGCGCGTCTCGGTCGAGGACGCCCGCCGTATCGCCCGCCTCCCCCAGGAGGAGCAGGCGCTCCCCGGCGAGACGGGCACGCCCCCGCCGTCCGTGCCGAAGGCCCGCCGCGATTACGGCGTAATCAAAATCGACAGCCGGGGCACCCCGGAAGAGGTCGTCGAGTCCCTCCGCCGCCATCTCGCCCCCGCGGCCCTCGACCGGATCCTGGAACTCCTCGGCCGCTGAGCGTCCCTCGCGGGCAGGGGGAGGATGGCGGGGGACTCCTCTACCGTGGCCTGAGAATGCGTCACGGAGAGCAGTCATCGCACATGTCCACCATGCCCACCCTGTCCACCGAGCCCGCCGAGGCCGTCGCGCCGCTGATGCGCGGCATCGACGTGCTGCTGAGGCTCACCGACGCCGGCGGCACGCTGAGCCTCAGCGAGCTCGCGCGGGCGACGGGCCTCGCACGGTCCACGGTCGACCGGATCTGCGCGACTCTCGCGCACATGGGCTGCCTGCGCCTCGACGGACGTGACGCCATGCTCGCGCCACCGCTGATGGCCGTGGGCAACGCCTATCTGGGCGCTCTGCGGCTGCCCGCGCTGCTCGGCCCGCGCGCCGAACGGCTCGCGGACGAGCTCGACGAGTCGGTGTCCCTCGCGGTCCCCGACGGGGACGGGATCCGCTTCATCCACCAGGCGACACGGCGCCGCGCCATGTCCCTGAGCTTCCGCATCGGCGACCTGCTGCCCGCCGAGCGCACCGCGCCGGGACCGCTGTTCGCGGGCGCGTGGGACGAGGACATGTGGGAGCGGTGGCGGGCGCGCCGGGCCGCGGATCCCGAGGACCACGGGTTCCCCGCGGTGCCGCCCCGCCAGGAGGCGGAGAGGGGGTCGGACTCGGAGCAGGAGCCGCTCGCGGAGCCGTTCGAGGAGCGCGTGGCGCGCGCGGGGTCCACCGGCTGGGCCCTCGACGACCAGCTCATCGAGCCCGGCCTCGTCGCGCTCGCCGTGCCCGTACGGGGTCCCGGCGGGGACGTCGCGTGCGTGGCCAGCGTCGTCAGCCACACCAGCCGCCACACCGCCGCGTCACTGCGCGAGACGATGCTGGGGCGGCTGCGGAACGCCGTCACGGAGATGGAGGAGGCGCTGCGCGATCCCGCGCCGGCAGCCCCCGCGCCGACGGGACAGGACGCGGAGGGACAAGACGCAGAGAGACCGGATGCGGAGGGACCGGACGCCGCCTGGGCCGCCGAGGCCAAGCAGCGCCTCGGCCGGGACTTCGTCGAATCGCTGGCGCGCGGCCTCGCCGTACTGACCGTCTTCGGGCCCGGCCGGGCGGAGCTGAACCTCACCGGCATCGCCGCCGCGACGGGCCTCGCGCGGGCCACCGCACGCCGCGCCCTGATCACCCTGGAGCACCTCGGATACGTGGCCTCGCGCGGCCGGGAATTCCGGCTCACACCCCGCGTCCTCGCCCTCGGCTTCCCACCCCTGTCCCACCTGACCCTGGCCGAGATCGCCACGCCCCACCTGCGGGCGCTCTCCGCCCAGCTGCACGACTCGGTGTCCCTGACCGTGCTCGACGGTGACGACATCCGGTACACGGCACGCGTCGCGACCAGCCGCGTGATGAGCGTGAACATCTCGGTCGGGACCCGCTTCCCCGCCTTCGCCACGTCCATGGGCCGGGTTCTGCTCGCGGATCTCGCCCCGGCCGAGCGGGCCGCGTTCCTCGCCCGCGCCGACCTGACCCCGCTCACCCCGCGCACCGTCACCGGGGCCGACCGGCTCGGCGCGCTCCTGGACGACGTACGGCAGCAGGGCCACGCGCTCGTGGACGGGGAACTGGAAGAAGGGCTGCGCTCCGTCGCCGTGCCGGTGCACGACCTCGCCGGGCAGGTCGTCGCCGCGGTGAACGTCGCCTCGCACAGCAGCCGCCGCGACCTCGCCCGGGTCATGGCCGAGGTCCTTCCCGCGCTGCTCGCCACGGCCGCACGCATCGAGGCCGATCTGCACGTCGCCGGGCGGTTCGCCCGTATCCCCGCGGCATAGAGCGGCACAGAACCGGCCGCGATGTTGCGGACCGGGGGGCGACGGAGGTCAATGGAAGGCGGGGGGAAAGGCAGAAAGGAGCCGTCATGGCTCACGCGGCACCCGCCTCAGGAACCTCCGGCCTGCGCACCATGGCGGCCGGCTCCAGGCTCCCGATGGCGCTCTCTCTCCTCCTCGGCATCATCTACGGCTTCTGGGCCTCGGGCATCCGCCGCGACGCCTACCCGAGCCTGAGCCCGAGCCCGATCACCACGGGCAACGTCCTGTTCGGCGTCCTCACGGGCGTCATCGTCGCCGTGGTCACCTTCGGGATCCACCGGGCCTCGTTCCGGCTGCCGCGCGAACTGCGCGCCGTCGCCTGGGCCGCGTGGGCCGGGATCGCGTTCGGCTATCTCTACAGCCTGACCGATGCCACGGTCCTGCGGTCCACGATCATGGCCCTGACCGTCGCCGCCGGTGTGTTCGCGGCGATGTTCTACCGCTACTACACACACGAGAACTGACCAGGTGACGCCCGCCGACTGACCAGGTGACACCCGTTCGGCCGAGCCCTCCACCGCAGACCCCGCCATCTGCCCTGCCCCACTGGCGCCCCCTGCCGTGCGCCCCTTGCCTGGGAGGGTGATGCGAAGAGCCCTGTCCGCCGCCCTGCTGGCCCTGGCCTGCCTGCTCGTGCCGCTCGGCACGCTCTCCGTATGGGCGAAGTACGAGGTCGGGGACAGTGACCGGTACGTCGCGACGATGGCTCCGCTCGCCTCGGAACCGGCCGTGCGGGACGCGGTCGCCGACGCCGTCGCGAACGGCATCATGACGCAGCTCGACACGGGGCCGCTCCAGTCGTCCGTCGACGCGTTCGTGCAGGACGCCGTGGAGTCCTTCACCGGCACCGACGCCTTCCAGAAGGCGTGGAACACGGCGAACCGGGCCGCGCACGACGCCGTGCAGCGGGCCGTCGACGACGGCACCGACGGCCCGGTCACCATCGACCTCGCGCCCGTCACCGGGCAGGTGAAGCAGCAGCTCAGCGACAACGGCGTGCCGTTCACCGACCGCATCCCCGTCACGCACACCACGATCATCGTGCTGAGCTCGCGCGACCTCGACCGGCTGCGGCAGTCGCTGCCCCTGCTCCAACGAGCGGGCCCGTGGCCGCCGTTCGCCGCGCTCACCTTCGCCGCCGCGGGCCTCGCCCTCGCCCGGCGCCCCCGGCCCGCCCTGGCCGCGACGGCGCTCGGCGTCGCCCTGGCAGCGGCCGCGCTCCTCGTCGCGCTCTCGGCGGGCCGCTCCTTCACGCTCGACAACCTGCCGTCGGACGTGGACCGATCCGCGGCGGGCGCGGCCTACGACGCCCTCAGCTCGTCGATGCGCACCGCTTCCTGGTGGACCGCGGGCGCGGCCCTCGCCGTGGCCGTCGGCGCCTGGCCGTGGGAGCGCCTGAGCCGCCGGCTCCCGTCGCGCCCTCCGGTTCCTCCCGAAATGCGGGCCGCTCCTTCCGGGGTGAGCATTCCAGTGACACCGAGGAGGACCGAATGAGCGACAACCCCACCCCGACGCCGGCCCCCGACCCGGGCAACGGCACCTGGTCGAGCAAGCACCGCTCCGCCGAGCCCGACCCCACCCTGGGCTACGGCGCGGGCGGCGGCTGGGCGAGCAGCGGCTCGGTGTTCGCGGGAGTCCTGATGATGGTCAGCGGCATCCTGGGCATCCTGAACGGCATCGCGGGCATCGCCAAGGACGACGTGTACAGCCAAATCGGCAACTACACGTACGCCTTCAACCTCACCACGTGGGGCTGGATCCACCTGATCCTCGGTGTCATCGTCACGATCACCGGCTACGGCATCCTCACGGACTCCGGCTGGGCGCGCGCCGTCGGCATCGCCATCGCCTCGCTGTACGTCATCGCGTACTTCATGTTCCTGCCCTACGAGCCCATCTGGTCGGTCATCGCGATCGGGATCGGCGTCTTCGTCATCTGGGCGCTGGCCACCGAGGGTCCCAAGAGCGCCGCCCGCACCTGAACCGGGCAACCGTTCTCCGCGCCTTCCCGTCTTTGAGGGAGGATTCCGGCATCCGGCGCCGGAGGGCGGCGGAGCGAGCGGAAGGCGGGTCCGGGCCTTGGAGCATGTGACGCGAGCGCCCGGCCCACCGCCGGTCCTCCCCCACGACGACCAGGCCCGCAACCCAAGGGGTCCGGGCCGCACCCTGGCCGCCTGGATCGCGGGCCTGCTCCTGGCCGGTGTCAGCGCCGTCATGGGCTGCCGGATCGCGGACGTGGACGGGGTCACCCCCGTCCCACAGCTCCTGGCGTTCCTGCCCTGGCTCCTCGCGCCCACGGGCGCCGCGCTGCTGCTCACGGCACTCGCGCGCTGGCGCATCGGCATGGTGTGGGGCGTCGCCGTCCTGGGCGCCCTCGCCTGGTACATCGAGCCGTACGGCAAGGACCTCAAGGACGCCGAGGCGAGCGGGCTGCCGGTCGCCGAGGTGCGGGTCCTCGCCTCGAACGTCCAGTTCGGACGCGGCACCGAGTCCCTGGTGAGCGCGGTGCGCCGCGAACGGCCCGGACTGGTGTTCGTAGAGGAGTGCGATTACGGGTGCCAGGACACCCTGCGCCGTGAGCTGCCGCGCGCCGACTTCCCGTACCGGCAGGCCGTGGAGGCGGGAGGTTCGCAAGGGTCCGTGATCCTCAGCCGGTATCCGCTCAAGGCCACCGCGGGCGTCCCCGGGACCATGGGCATGCCAGGCGCCGTCGCCGATGTGAAGGGCCACGCGGTGCGGCTCCAGCTCGCGCACCCGATGCCACCGCTGCCCCGGCAGGTCGGCCTGTGGCGCTCCGAGCTGGGCAGGCTGCGCGACTTCGCCGCCGCGGGCCGCTCGCAGCCGACGATCCTCGCCGGGGACTTCAACGCCACCCAGGACCACGCCGCGTTCCGCCGCATCCTCGACGCGGGCCTGCACGACAGCACCCGCCTCGCCGGGAACTCCCGCGCCCCGAGCTGGCCCTCGCGCGCCCCCGCGCTGCTCGGCGCCCAGATCGACCACGTGCTGGTCAGCGAGGAGTTCTCCCCGCGCTCCGCCCGCTTCGTCCAGCTGGCCGACACGGACCACCGCGCACTCCTGGTCGACCTGACGTTCCACCGACCGCCGACGTCCTGAGCTCCGCCGCCCGTAGCGTTCAATGGACGGCATGCGCCCCGAGTCCACGACCCGCCGTCTCGCACCGCCCGACTGGCTGGTCAGGACCCTGCGCCCGCACCCCGCGCCGATCCCGTGGGCGGCCGTCGCGCGTGCCGCCCTCGCCCTGTCGCTGCCCCTCGCGATCGGGCTCGCCGCCGGGCAGCCCGCGTACGGGGCGCTCGCCTCGATGGGCGCCCTGTCCGGCGTCATCGGCGACACCGCCGACGCCTACCGGATGCGGATCCTCAACATCGCGGTGCCGCAGCTCTTCGGCGCGGTCGGCGTGACGATCGGCTCGCTCGTGTTCGGGCACGGCTGGGTCGCCGTCGCCACCCTCACGGGCGTGGCGCTGGTCTCCGGGATGATCTCGACGATCGGCGCGGTCGCCTCGGTGTCCGGGCTGCTGCTCCTGCTCAACTGCGTGATCGGCGCCGGGCTCCCCTTGCCGGGCGAGTGGTGGCTCGCGCCGGTCCTGATGACGGGCGGCGGACTCCTCGTCCTCGCGCTCGCGCTGCTCGCCTGGCCGATGCGGTCCGGGGTGCCGGAACGCGCGGCCGTCGCCGCCACGTACCGCTCCGTCGCGAACATGCTCGCATCGGCGGCCGACCCCGAGAACTACGTCGAGACCCGCTACGCCGTCACCCAGTCCCTCAACCAGGCCTACGACCTCGTCCTCGCCCGGCGCGCCCTCGCCCACGGCCGCAACCCCGAACTGGTGCGCCTGCTCGCCCTGTTGAACGCGCTCACCCCGATCGCCGAGTCCGCGCCCGCCGCCCACCAGTACGGGGTGCCGCTCCCCGCCGCCGTCCCCGACGCCGTACGACGCCTCGCCGACGCGGTCGACACCGGCAGCACCGACGCGGGACCCCTCGACCTGCCCCCACCCGAAGGACCCGCCGCCCGCGCCGTCGACCACGCGGTGCGGCACGCCGCCGACCTCGTCACCAGCAAGAACACGGACCCCCACCGCGCCCTCGACGCCGACCGCCTCGGCCGGCCCGCCGTCCTGCGCGTGCGCGCCACCCGCGCCGCGCGCCACCTCGTGCTGTCCGGCGCCTCCTGGCGCTACGGGCTGCGCCTGGCCGTGTGCATCGGCATCGCCCAGATCCTCGTCTCCACGGTGCCGGTCCCGCGCTCCTACTGGGTGGCGCTGACCATCACGTTCGTCCTCAAGCCCGACTTCGGCTCGGTGTTCTCGCGGGCCGTCCTGCGCGCGCTCGGCACGGCGGTCGGGCTCGTGCTCGCCACGGTGGTCCTCGCAGAGGTGCCCCGCGGGTGGTGGGACGTGCCCGTCCTGATGGCCCTCGCCGCACTCATCCCGGCGCTCACCCCGCGCGGCTACGGCTATCAGACCGCCGCCATCACACCGGCCATCCTGCTACTGTCCGACACCCTCAACCACCAGGGCATAGGGCTCGTCCTGCCGCGGCTCCTGGACAGCCTCATGGGCTGCGCCATCGCACTGGTCGCCGGATATCTGCTGTGGCCGGAGAGCTGGCACACCCGCATCGGCGACCGGCTCGCCGACGCCGTCGCGGACACCGCGACGTACGTGGAGCGCGCGTTCGGGCCGTCCACGGACCCGGACGTCCCGGCCGCCCGCGCCCGGATGCGCCGCCGTCTCTACCGCGACCTGTCCGTCATCCGCTCCGAATTCCAGCGCGCCCTGACCGAACCGCCGCCCACCGGCCGCCGCGCCGCCGCCTGGTGGCCGCTCGTCGTCGCCGTGGAACGCATCGTCGACGCGACGACCGCGGCCCGGATCCGGGTCAAGCAGGGGGCGCCGGTGCCGGGGCCCGCCGAGGTGGCGCAGGCCGCGGGGCAGTTGCGGGAGCTGGCCGAGGGGCTGCGCGCGTCCGACGTCCTGGAGGGAGTGCGCGCCCAGTTCAGCGAGGCCGACCGCGACAGCGTGCTGGAACCCGTACGCCAGGAGGTCGCGGCCGCCCGCGCCATCGCCTCACCGCACTGAAGACAGCACTGAAGACAGCACTGAAGACAGCACTGAAGAGCGGCATGACGCGGATGCGGACCGCCCCGGGGAGGGGACGGCCCGCATCGGTGTGGGGGGTGGGGTCGGACAGACCGTCAGTGTGCCTGGGCGGACTTCTCCAGCGACTTCACTGCCTTGGCGAAGCCGTTGGCCCACAGCTGGTCGACGCGGGACTTCTCGTTCGCGTCCGGGTACGGGTTCGTGCAGGACGTACCCGGACCGCCGCCCGACATCAGCTCACTGCACGGCCCCTCGTAGTGGTCCGGGAGCCCGAGGACGTGACCGGTCTCGTGGGCGGTCACACGGGTGGAGTCGTACTCCTGGTTCTGCGCGTAGTCCAGGAAGACGTATCCGCTGCCGTGCCCGTCCGTGGACGCGTACGAGCCGCGCGGGTCGTTGCCCTCGCGGTAGGAGAAGTCGCCGCCGCCCGAGGACGCCTGGAGCTTCACGTTCGACACGGAGGAGTTCCATATCGACGTGCTGTTGGCTATCTGCTGCGCGAAGGACGGGGCGCCCGACGCGTCGTACGTGACGGTGACCGACGCGGCGTGCGGATTCGCGGCGCGCTTTTCCGCGACCGACTTCAGGACGGCCTGGAAGAACGCCTTGTTGGCGGCGGCCTCCTCGGCCGAACCCGCGTAGTGGGTGTAGCCGGCGACGACCGGGGCCGGGGCGGCGGACGCGGGGGCGGCGGTGGCGAGCGCGCCGGCGGCCAGGGCCATGCCGGCCGCGACCGAGGCGTAGCGCAGGGAGAGCTTCATGTGGGGGGCTCCTCCTCGTTCCGTGAGTGGGGGTTACGTGAACGGTTCGGTACGAGGGAGAGTGTGGAGGCGCCCGGGACCCCTGGGGATGATGGCAATTGGCGATAGGACGGAGCTATCACCCGCCCAACTCGCCCGTTTCGGTTCGCATTTGGACCTCTGGTGTGAGGTCTGCGACCGCCTTACGCTCGATGTTCATGGAGCTCGAGGTGAGGCACCTGCGCGCGCTGTGCGCCATCGACGACACCGGGAGCCTGCACAAGGCGGCCCGTCTGCTCGGCATGACCCAGCCGTCCCTGTCCACCCAGCTCAGGCGCATCGAGGACACGCTCGGCGGCGCGCTCTTCGCCCGCGAGCGCACCGGGTGCCGCGCAACGCCCCTGGGCCGCGTCGTCCTCAGCCGGGCCCGTCCCCTCGTCGACGGCATGCACGCCCTCGTCACCGAGACCAGGGCGGCCGGCGCGCTCGCCGCGGGCGGCCCCCATCTGCGGATCGGCTCCACTGCGAGCCGGGCCATACCGGGCTGGCTGCGGCGGCTGCGGCAGCGCGAGCACCCGCCCGGCGGCGAGCCCGCGCTCCGTATGGACGTCTCGGCGAACACCCTGCTCCGGCTCGTCGGTGACGGCCAGCTCGACGTGGCGTTCGTCCACGAGGTCGAGGGCAGCCCGCTGCGCGTCCCGCCCGGTCTGCGCTGCCGCGTCCTCGTCGAACGCGAACCGCAGTACGTGTCCCTGGCCGCCGACCACCCGGCGGCCCGCCGCCGGGTCGTACGCCTCGCCGACCTCGCGGACGACCGGTGGATGGTCGACCCCACCGTGGACGGGGAGTGGCACGGGCTCCTGCGGGTGCTGCGGGCCGCCGGGCTCAACCCACGGATCCTGCACGGCGACTACCTCACGGCGGCGTCCCTGGTCGCCACGGGCGAGGTCGTCACCCTGTGCCAGCCGACCTCACGGGCCCGCCCCGACATGGCCATCAGACCCCTCGACGGCGACCCGATCGGTGTACGCCTCGTCCTCGCCGCCCGCACGGAGGCCGAACTCGACGCGGTGTACGGGGACTTGGCGGACGCCTACTGGGAAGCGGCCCGGCAGGCACCCGCGTATCGCGAGCGCCTGCCGGATGCGGCAACGGCCTGAGGCGAGGCGACCCCTGGGGGATCAGACGCCGATGTCGCAGCCGTCCTCGCGCCACACGGAGACCACCGACGGGCGGACGATCTTCCCCGGCCCGTCGGGCCACGCGCTCGCCGGCTTCTCGACGGACGCGCCGTCGACCTCGCCCGGGTGCTGCACCGAGACGAGGACCCGGCGGTCCTGGACCAGCGGACCGCAGGTCTCGGCGCCGTTCGGCATCGTCAGGAACTGCTTGAGCTCACCGCGCCGCTCGCCGCGCGTCGCGACACCGAACAGGCCGTCGTGCGTGCCGAGCGCGTTGCCGTCCGTGGAGATCCACAGGTTGCCGTGCGGGTCGAACGCCACGTTGTCCGGGCAGGAGATCGGGCTGACCCGGTCCTTCGGGAAACCCGCGAAGTAGGTCGCCGGGTCGTTCGGGTCGCCCGCGACGAGGAAGAGCGACCAGCCGAAGGTGGTGGCCTCGGCGCGGCCCCGGTGCTCGGTCAGCTCCAGGATCTGCCCGTGCTTGTTGAGATTGCGCGGGTTCGCCTCGTCGGCGGGCGCCTTGCCGGCCTTGCCGCGGTCCGAGTTGTTCGTCAGCGCGACGTACACCTTGCCGGAGTGCGGGGACGGCTCGATGTCCTCGGGGCGGTCCATCTTCGTGGCGCCCACCTTGTCACCGGCGAACCGCGTGAAGAGGTAGACCTCCTCCGCCGTCATGCCGTCGACGTGCGAGACCGCGCCGTGCGGGCCGGCCGTGGCGAGCGGCAGCCACTCGCCGCCGCCGTCGAACTCGCCGTCCGCGGGCAGCTTGCCCGTGCCGTCGATCTCGGCGGCCGGGGAGTCGCCGGTCAGCCGGGCGACGTAGAGGGTGCCCTCGTCGAGGAGCGTCAGGTTGTGCTCGTGCGCGGCGCGCGAGCGGCCCTTGGCGACGCGCTTGCTGCTCACGAACTTGTAGAAGTAGTCGAACTTCTCGTCGTCGCCCATGTAGACGACCGGGCGGCCGTCGTCGGTCAGGCGCGGCTGCGCGGCCTCGTGCTTGAAGCGGCCGAGCGCGGTGCGCTTGCGCGGGGTCGACTCCGGGTCGTACGGGTCGAGTTCGACGACCCAGCCGAAGCGGTTCGCCTCGTTCGGCTCCTTGGCCAGGTCGAAACGGTCGTCGAACCGCTCCCACTTGCGCTCGGAGGCCTCGCCGGTCACGCCGTAGCGCTTGAGGCGGGCGGCCGTCGCCGGGTCCGTCACCTTCGCGGCGTTCGCGAAGTACTGGTTGAAGTTCTCCTCGCCGTGCAGCGTCGTGCCCCACGGGGTGGTGCCGCCGGAGCAGTTGTTGAGCGTGCCGAGGACGGTACGGCCGCGCGGGTCCGCCTTCGTACGGACGAGCGCGCTGCCCGCGACCGGGCCCGAGAGGTGGAACTCGCTGGTCGCGGTGAGACGGCGGTTGAGCTGGTGCCGCGTGACGGCGGACAGCCTGCCGCTGCGCCGGGACTCCTCCACGACGACGACCGACAGGCCGTGCGCCGCCCAGGCGGTCTCCACCTGCTCGCGCGTCGGGTTCTCGGGGTCGTACCCCTTGAACATCAGGATCTCGTCCGTGTACTCGTGGTTGGCGACCAGGACCTGACGGCCGTGCTCACCGCGCAGGGGCAGGAGGCTCAGGAAGTCGTTGTTGTAACCGAACTGTCCGGACTGGGCCTTTGCGGACTGCTTGTCCGGGTCGAAGGCGGGCGCTCCGCGCAGGATGGGCTGGCCCCAGCTGATGACGACGTTCTGGGCGTGGCCCTCCGGGACGGTGACCCGGTCCGCCGTGTTCGGCGCGACGGGCGTGAACCGCAGCCCACGCGCCCCCTTCTCGCCCTTGTGCGCTACGCCTGTTGCCGCCCCCGACGGCGTGGCGGCGGCGGCCTGCGGGGCCCCGGAACCGACCACCGTGCCGGCCGTCGCGGCGGCGACGGTCACGACCGCGGCCGTGCGCAGCATGGAACGGCGGCTCAGCGCACCGGCGATGACGTCACCGACGTACTCGTTGGAGCTGGTGTTGGGCACATCCTGAAAACAGGCGTCCCCACAGCGGAACCGGCAGGTCAGCGCGGCACGGCCCCCGTTGTGCGAGCCGAGAAGCGGCAGCGTTTTGCGCACTCTTTTCCTCCCCTTTACGGTCACTCGGGCGTGACGCTAGGGGCGTGGTCGAGCGAGGAGGGGGACGGTGGGTGAACGAGAGGTGAACCTGTGCCGGGCGTGCGGCAGTTGGAGGCCCTTCGCCCGGGTGGGCGACCCTGCCCAAGATCACGGAGCGTGGCGGCTAACCTTACGTGTCCGCCCTGGCCAGGGGTTACGGAAACCAACTCATGCGAAGGGTTGCGCACATGGGCATTCGGAATCTCCTGCGGAACGCGTTCGGAAAGCCGCGGAAGTCCTCGCGGGGTGACGAGGCGGCGACCGCCGCACCCGAGGCGACGGTCCCGTCACCGGCCGGCGAGGTGACGGTCCCGGCATCGGTACCGGCGCCCGGTGGCGAGGCGACGCAGGCCGCACCGCCTGCCGAGGTAAAGGCGAAGGTGCCCGCACCCTCGACCGAGCCGACGCCCGCACCGTCGACGCGCGAGGCGGACGACCTGGTGGCCGCGGCCTTCGACAACGTCAAGGTCCCGAAGCCGTCTTCGCCGATGGACAAGGACGCGACTCCGGCTGCCGCCGAGCCGGTCACCGAGGCGGAAGCGGAGGCTGTCGCCGAGGCGGAAGCGGAACCGGTCGCGGAGCGCGCGGAGCCGACGGCGGAGACGGAGCCTTCCGCTGCGCCCGTCGCCGAGGCGGAGCCGGAAGCGGAGGCTGCCGCGGAGGCCGCCGCCGAGACCGAGCCGGAAGCCGAGGCCGTCGCGGAGCCCGTCGCCGAGGCAGAGGTTAAGGCTGAGGCGGACGCGGCCCCCGAGGCCGCCGCCGAGACCGAGCCGGAAGCCGTCGCCGAGCCGGAGGCTGTCGCCGAGGCCGTAGTCGAGACCGAAACGGAACCAGCCGCCGAGAGCGCGGAGCCCGTGGTCGAGGCGGCGGCTGTCTCGGAGCCCGTCGCCGAGGCCGAGGCGAAGGCTGTCGCCGAGCCGGCCGCCGAGCCGAAGGCAGAGGTCGAGGCAGAGGCCGAGGTCGAGGCAGAGGCCGAGGTCGAGGCAGAGGCCGAGGTCGAGGCAGAGGCCGAGGCAGACGCGGCCCCCGAGCCCGCCGCCGAGACCAAGCCGGAAGCCGAGGCCGAGCCCGTCGCCGTTGCCGAGCCCGTCGCCGAGATTGAGCCGGACGCGGAGCCCGTCGCCGAGGCCGAGGCGAAGGCTGTCGCCGAGCCGACCGCCGAACCGAAGGCCGAGGTCGAGGCAGACGCGGCCCCCGAGCCCGCCGCCGAGACCGAGCCGCAGGCCGGCCCCGAGCCGGAGACCGTCGCTGAGGCGGAGCCGCAGGCCGAGACCGTCACCGAGACGGAGCCGCAGGCCGAGGCCGTCGTCGAGCCGGTCGCCGCATCCGCGCCGGAGCCCGTCGCCGACCCCGAGCCGGAGGCTGTGGTCGCCGACCCCGAGCCGGAGGCCCCCGCCCTCCCCCTCGCCCAGGTCAAGTCGCGGGCCCCCGGGCTCGCCGCCGCCCACAAGGCCGCCGGGAGCGTGCTCGAGAAGAACGCGCTCGCCGGGGTCCGTGCCACCGTCTACCTCGTGCTCGACCGGTCCGGTTCGATGCGGCCGTACTACAAGGACGGCTCCGCGCAGGCGCTCGGTGAGCAGGTGCTCGCCCTGGCCGCGCACACCGACCCCGAGGCGACCGTGCACGTCGTCTTCTTCTCCACCGACATCGACGGCACCGGCGAGCTCACCCTCGACGGGCACGAGGGCCGCGTGGACGAGCTGCACGCATCGCTCGGCCACATGGGCCGTACCAGCTACCACCGCGCGATCGAAGAGGTCGTGGCGCACCACGAGAAGTCGCAGTCGCAGACGCCCGCCCTGGTCGTCTTCCAGACGGACGGCGCCCCGGACGCGAAGGGCCCGGCCAACGCGGCCCTCGCGGACGCGGCCCGGCACCCGCTGTTCTTCCAGTTCGTCGCGTTCGGCGAGCACGACGCCAAGGGCTTCGACTACCTGCGCAAGCTGAAGGCGCCCAACGCCGCGTTCTTCCACGCGGGCCCCACCCCCCGCGAGCTCACGGACACCGAGCTGTACGAGGGGCTGCTCGCGGACCTCCCGCAGTGGCTGGAGTCGCAGCAGGCCTGACCCGCACCACACCGCGCCCCCTGAACCGCCCCGGCGGGACAGGGGGCGCCGCCGTTCCCCCGCACCGTTCCCACGCGCCGTTCGCCCGGAATCGGGAGAAGCTGGATGAATTCCGGCACCGAGGGAAGGACCGCGCACCATGAAGGCCGCCGTAGTCACCGACTTCACCCGGCCCCTGGAGATCCAGCACCGCGTGATTCCGCGGCCCGCCGCGTACCAGGTCCTCGTCCGCATGGAGGCGAGCGGGCTGTGCCACACGGACATCCACGCCGCCGCCGGTGACTGGCCCGTCAAGCCGAGCCCGCCGTTCGTCCCGGGCCACGAGGGCATCGGCATCGTCGAGGACCTGGGCGAGCGGGTCGGCCACATCAACGTCGGCGACCGCGTCGCGATCGCCTGGCTCGCCGAGGCGTGCGGCCACTGCGACCACTGTGTGTCCGGCTGGGAGACGCTCTGCCTGAAGCAGCAGAACAGCGGTTACTCGGTCGACGGCTCGTTCTCCGAGTACGCCGTCGCGCACGGCGACTACGTCGTGAAGGTCCCCGACGGCCTCGACCCCCTGGACGCCGCCCCGCTGACCTGCGCGGGAGTGACGACGTACAAGGCCGTGAAGGTGTCGGGCGCAGGACCCGGCAAGCGCGTGCTGATCTCCGGGATCGGCGGCCTCGGCCACCTCGCGCTCCAGTACGCGCGGATCGCGGGCGCCGAGACGGTCGCCGTGGACGTCACCGACGACAAGCTGCGCCTCGCGCACGAGCTGGGCGCCGACCATGTCATCGACGCCCGCGCCCAGGACGTCGCCCAGGCGGTGCGCAAGCTGGGCGGCGCCGACGTCGCGATCGGTCTCGCCGTCTCGAACGCGTCGCTCCGGGCGGCGTACGGCTCGCTGCGCAGGCACGGCACGCTCGTCCTGGTCGCGCTGCCGGCCGGCGGCAAGCTGGAGCTGCCGGTCTTCGAGCACGTACTCGAAGGCAAGAGCGTGATCGGCTCGATCGTCGGCACCCGGCAGGACCTCGCCGAGGTCTTCCAGCTGCACCGCCTCGGCCGTACCCGCGTCATCCGCGAGCAGCGCAGGCTCAAAGAGGTCAACGAGGCGATCGAGGACATCCTGGCGGGCCGGGTCACGGCCCGGCTGGTCTTCGACTTCCGCTAGACACCGCACACGCGCCGCGCCCGCACACGCGCCGCACCCCCAGGGCCGTCCACCCCGTAAATAGCGGGAGGGGCGGCCCCGCCGTGTCGGATACGATTCTTTGATTCGACTGACGTACACCGTCACCGCACGCAGCGACTTGGGAGCAGCCCCCGATGGCTCGACACCTCATCACCAGCGCCCTTCCGTACATCAACGGAATCAAGCACCTGGGCAACATGGTGGGGTCCATGCTCCCGGCGGACGTGTACTCCCGGTACCTCCGCCAGCGCGGCCACGACGTCCTGTACATCTGCGCCACCGACGAGCACGGCACGCCCGCCGAGCTGGCCGCGAAGGAGCAGGGCCTGCCGGTCGCCGAGTTCTGCGGACAGGCGCACGACGTACAGAAGGCCGTGTACGACGGCTTCGGCCTGGCCTTCGACCACTTCGGCCGCAGCTCGTCGGCGCAGAACGCGGAGCTCACGCAGCACTTCGCGCGCAAGCTGAACGAGAACGGGTTCATCGAGGAGCGCGCGATCCGCCAGGTGTACTCGCCTGCCGACGGCCGCTTCCTGCCGGACCGCTACGTCGAGGGCACCTGTCCGCACTGCGGCTACGACAAGGCGCGCGGCGACCAGTGCGAGAACTGCACGCGCGTCCTGGACCCGACGGACCTGATCAACCCGCGCTCGGCGATCTCCGGCTCCACGGACCTGGAGGTCCGCGAGACGAAGCACCTCTTCCTGCTCCAGTCGAAGCTGCAGGTCGAGGTCGAGGAGTGGATCGCGCGGACCGCGGGCGAGTGGCCGCAGCTGGCCTCCTCCATCGCCCGCAAGTGGCTGACCGAGGGCCTGCACGACCGCGCGATCACCCGTGACCTGGACTGGGGCGTCCCCGTACCGGCCGACACCTGGCCGGAGCTGGCCGCCGAGGGCAAGGTCTTCTACGTCTGGTTCGACGCCCCGATCGAGTACATCGGCTCGACGAAGGAGTGGTCCGACCAGAGCCCGGCGGACCGTGACTGGAAGTCGTGGTGGTACGAGGCCGCCGACGTCCGGTACACGCAGTTCATGGCCAAGGACAACGTCCCGTTCCACAGCGTCATGTTCCCCGCCACGGAGATGGGCGTGCGCGAGCCGTGGAAGAAGGTCGACTACCTCAAGTCCTTCAACTGGCTGACGTACTACGGCGGCAAGTTCTCCACGTCGCAGAAGCGCGGCATCTTCACGGACGCCGCCCTGGAGATCCTCCCGGCCGACTACTGGCGCTACTTCCTCATCGCCAACGCGCCGGAGTCCGACGACTCCTCCTTCACGTGGGAGCACTTCGCGGCCACGGTGAACAAGGACCTCGCCGACACCCTCGGCAACTTCGTGAACCGTGTCCTTTCCTTCTCCCGCAAGCGCTTCGGTGACGAGGTGCCCGCGGGCAAGGAGGCCGGCGAGGCGGAGGCGAAGCTGGGCACGGAGATCGCCGCGCTGCTCGCCGAGTACGAGTCCCAGATGGAGGCCCTCCAGTTCCGCAAGGCCGCGGCCGCGCTGCGCGCCCTGTGGTCGGCGGGCAACTCCTACCTGGAGGAGAAGGCCCCCTGGCTGGAGATCAAGACCGACCCGGAGGCCGCGGCCCTCACGCTGCGTACGGCGATGAACCTCATCCACCTGTACGCGGTCGTGTCCGAGCCCTTCATCCCGGCCTCGTCGAAGGCGATGCGCGGCGCGTTCGCGCTGGACGGCGACACGGCCACGTGGGTCACCGCCGAGCAGGCCACGGCCCTGGACAGCGTCCCCGCGGGCACGGCCTTCACGGTCCCGCCGGTGCTCTTCGCGAAGATCACCGAGGAGGACCTGGAGTCCTACCGTGAGCGCTTCGGCGGCGCTCCGGAGTAAGACATTCCGCGGGAAAGGGGTGCGAGGACCGGTCCTCGCACCCCTTTCCCGTACCCCGCTACTGGCATGTTCACGATCGCGATTAGGGTTTCGCCATGCCAGTTCCCGCAACCATCCCGATCGCCCACGAGCCGGACCACCGCACCGCCACCATCGGCCGGTACGCGGACGGCCAGTTCCTGGCCACGGTGACGTACGCCTTCCCGGAGGGCTACCGCCCCGACGACGACTGGGAGGAGCACAAGCGGCTCTACGCGGTGCTCCACACGTTCGACGCCTCGGGCAGGTACCGCGACTCCGAGATCTGGTGCGCGGGAACCTGGGCCGCGGGGGCCGAACTCGCCCAGGCCCACGCCCACTTGGACAAACTCCTGGCAGCCCTGCCCGGCCGCACCTACGGCGACATCGCCGTCCGCCCGTTCCGGCTCGCGGTCGACCGCGTGCTGTTCGGCCTGATCACCGAGGACGACGACGAGGGCGGCTGGGCCGAGCTCTACCCGGACCGCCTCGGCTTCGGCGAACCGTGGGACGGCCGGTACGACACCTGAGCGCGGCCCGCGGCGGCGCCCGTCAGGAAGCCGCCGACGCGGAAGCGCCCGGCTGCGTGTCCGTGCTGTCGTGCGTCTCGTCAGGTGCCACGGCCATCGTGATCGACCCGATGACGCCCTTCGCGATGCGCCCCTTGCCGTACGTCAGCTTCAGCAGACCGCCCGTCGTCCCGCTCTGGTCGTAGATCGTGTCCTCGGTCAGCGTCGTGCGCTCGGTCGTGCTCGTCGAGTACGGCTCGACCTTCCCGGAGGCGATGACCGCGGCCTCCTCGAAGAAGAACTGGCCGGTGTGGCAGGTGTGGCCGCCCTCGTAGCCGGCGTCGGTCCACTTGCCGTCCACATGGACCTTGGTGTGGATGTGCACGGCACGGCCCCGGTACCAGCCGGGGAAGATCGTCCTGAACTCGACACCGCCGTGCTTGTCCGTCTTCCAGGTGCCCCGCAGATAACGCTCGTCGTCGGTGGGCTCCTCGTGCCCGCCGCCACCGCCGCCACCGGGCGGGGCGCCCGTCGGGGTGCCGGACGGCTGGTCGGTCGGGGCTCCGCTCGGGGCGCCGCTCGGGGGCGTGCCGCCACCGCCACCGGTGGAGAGGGACTCGTACCCGGAGTAGATGCCGAGCGCGTCGCAGTGCCAGATGTCGACCGCCGCGTTCCGCACGGGCTTGCAGGTCCCGGCGTCGATCACCTTGAGGCGGAGGACCATCGGGATGCCCTCCTTGTCCTCCGTGATGTCACGGCGGAGCTTGTCCGCGTCGATGTAGTACGGGCCCTCGGTGGTCTCCGAGGTGAGCCGGTAGCAGGACTCCGCCTCGGACTTCCGGCCGGCGGCGCCCTCCTCACCGGCGAACGCGTTGGCGGCGATGGAGCCCCCCACGCCGACGGCCGCCACGGCGGCTCCGCCCGCGAGGATGACCTTCCTGCGGGTCATGTCACGTTTGTGCGCTGGTCCCTGAGTCTCTGTCATGGGAAGCGAAGCTAGGACCGCCACCTGTCAGGGACATGGGGACCGGCTGTGAGTCCGCACAGCGAAGGGGCCGGAACCGATCGACGGTTCCGGCCCCTTCGGACGACTGGCGTGCGCTACTTCGTCTCGCCCACCGGCTTGCGGAGCTGGATGTTCAGCTCGCGCAGGCGGGTCTCGTCGAGCTCCGTGGGGGCGCCCATCATCAGGTCCTGCGCGTTGCCGTTGAGCGGGAACGCGATGGTCTCGCGGATGTTCGGCTCGTCGGCGAGGAGCATGACGATGCGGTCGACGCCGGGGGCGATCCCGCCGTGCGGCGGGGCGCCGAAGCGGAACGCGCGGAGCATGCCCGCGAACTGCTCCTCGACGGTGTCACGCTCGTAGCCCGCGATCTCGAAGGCCTTGAGCATGATCTCGGGCTCGTGGTTCCGGATCGCGCCGGAGGACAGCTCCACGCCGTTGCAGACGATGTCGTACTGCCAGCCCAGGATGTCCAGCGGGTCCTTGGTCTCCAGGGCCTCGAGGCCGCCCTGCGGCATGGAGAACGGGTTGTGAGAGAAGTCGATCTTCCCGGTTTCCTCGTCCTTCTCGTACATCGGGAAGTCGACGATCCAGCAGAAGCGGAAGACGCCCTCTTCGAAGTGCCCGGCGCGCTTGGCAGCCTCGACACGGACGGCGCCCATGATCTTGGAGACCTCGTCGAACTCGCCCGCGCCGAAGAAGACGGCGTGGCCGGCCTTCAGGCCGAGGCGCTCGGTGAGGACCTTGACGTTCTCGTCCGTGAGGAACTTCGCGATCGGGCCCGTGAGGGACCCGTCCTCGGCGACGCGGACCCAGGCGAGGCCCTTCGCGCCCTGCTCGACCGCGTAGTCACCGAGGCCGTCGAAGAACTTGCGGGACTGCGACGCCGTGTCCGGCACGGGCAGCGCGCGCACGTGCTTCCCGGCGAACGCCTTGAACTCGGAGCCCTCGAACACGTCCGAGATGTCGACCAGTTCGAGCTGGGCGCGCAGGTCCGGCTTGTCCGAGCCGTACTTGAGCATCGACTCACGGAACGGGATCCGCGGGAACGGCGACGTGACGTGGCGGTCGCCGCCGAACTCCTCGAAGAGCTCCGTCATCAGCTTTTCGATCGGCTGGAAGACGTCCTCCTGCTCGACGAAGGACATCTCCACGTCGAGCTGGTAGAACTCGCCCGGCGAGCGGTCCGCGCGGGCGTCCTCGTCGCGGAAGCACGGCGCGATCTGGAAGTAGCGGTCGAAGCCCGAGATCATCAGCAGCTGCTTGAACTGCTGCGGGGCCTGCGGCAGCGCGTAGAACTTGCCCGGGTTCAGGCGCGAGGGGACGACGAAGTCGCGCGCGCCCTCCGGGGAGGTGGCGCTCAGGATCGGCGTCGCCATCTCGTTGAAGCCGAGGGCGACCATCTTGGAGCGGATGGAGGCGATGACCGACGAGCGCAGCATGATGTTGCGGTGCATGCGCTCGCGGCGCAGGTCGAGGAAGCGGTACTCCAGGCGCCGCTCCTCGTTCACCCCGTCGTCCGCGTTGATCGTGAACGGGATCTGCTGGGCCGCGCCGAGCACCTCGACCTCGGCGGCCTCGATCTCGATCTCGCCCGTGGACAGCTCGGAGTTGACGTTGTCGGCGCCGCGCGAGACGACCTTGCCGTCGACGCGGACGACCGTCTCCTTGGTCAGCTTGTCGAGGACCTCGGCGGCGGCGGTGCCGGGCCGGGCGACGAGCTGCGTGATCCCGTAGTGGTCGCGCAGATCGATGAAGAGGATGCCGCCCAGGTCGCGCCGATTGTGCAGCCAGCCGCTCAGCCGGACGTCGGATCCGACGTCAGAGGCGCGGAGCTCGCCGCAGGTGTGGGACCTGTACCGATGCATCGTCGTTCATCCAGTCTTTGCGATTGGGGATAGGCCGGGCATGCCCGAAACCCCAGGGTACCGGCCGCCCCAAGATCGCTCTGCGAATAGTCTCGGTGGCCGTCCCCGATCACCTCTTCTTAGAGTGGGGCCATGCGCACTGGTGACCCCCTGCCGCCCGTGGGGGACGTTCTCGCCGCCCTCGACACCGGTGTGTGGCGGTGGGACAACCGGGCCGGGCTGGTCACCTTCGACGCGGAGGCCGCCCGGCTGCTCGGCCTGCCCGAGTCCCCGGTGACGCTGACGGAGGCCGCCGTACGGTCCCGGTTCCACCCGGCCGACTGGAACGAGATCTACGGCGTCGTCCAGCTCGCCGTCGCCGAGGGCACCCTGGCCGAGGCCCGGCTGCGGATCATGGACGACCGGGGCATGGTCGTCAGGACCGTACGCAGCCGCTCCAAGCCGATCGTGCACGGCGACTCGCACGCGTACGAGCTGATCGGCACGCTCCAGGAGGTCAGCGAGCCCACGCCCGGGTCTGCCGCGCTCACGCCCGTGACCGGCGACTGGCGGCGCTCCCGTGAGGCGTTCCTGCTGGACGCCGGGCGGGCGCTCGCCGAGGCGGGGTCCACCGAGGAGGTCATGCGGGTCGCGGCCGGGCTCTCCATGCCGGGGTTCTCGCCGGACGGCCTCGCCGTCTTCGGCGTCGCCGGCGACCGGCTCACGGTCATCGGGCACTTCGGGCACGAGCCGGGCGAGGAGGGGCCCTTCACGGACATGCCCCTGGACACCGACTATCCGGCCGCCGAGGTCGTGCGCACCGGCCGCGCCGTCTATCTGTCGTCACCCGAGCAGTACCGCCTGCGCTACCCGGCCGCCTGGCCGCTGGCCCAGCGCTTCCAGCGGCAGTCCTGGGCGTTCCTGCCGCTCGTCGTCGCCGGCCGCACCATCGGCACCTGGATGGCGGGGTTCGCCTACCCGGTGTCGTTCACGCCCGACGAGCGCTCCGTCCTGACGACGGTGGCGCGGATGCTGGCGCAGGCCCTGTCGCGCGCCGGGATCACCGAGTCGGAGCGGGAGCTGACGGACGGGCTGCAGCGCTCGATGCTGCCCACGCTCGGCCCCGAGATCCCGGGGATGAGTGTCGCCGCCCGCTATGTGCCGACCGGCGGCGGCCTCCAGGTCGGCGGCGACTGGTACGACATGATCCCGCTGCCCACCGGGCGCATCGCGCTCGTCATCGGCGATGTGCAGGGGCACGACGTGCGGGCGGCGGGCCTGATGGGACAGCTGCGGATCGCGCTGCGTGCGTACGCGGCCGAGGGGCACCGCCCGGACGCCGTCCTCTCCCGCGCCTCGCGCTTCCTGTACGGGGTCACCGACTCCATCACGTACGGCTCCACGGGCGGCCCCGGCAAGAGCATCGAGAAGGGCTCGGAGGCGGGCGACCCCCGCTTCGCGACCTGTCTGTACGTCGAGGCCGACCCGAAGACGGGAATCCTGGAGATAGCCCGCGCGGGCCATCCCGACCCCGCGATCCGCATGACCGACGGGACGGTCCTGGTGCGGCCCACCGCGGGCGGGCTGCCGCTCGGCGTCGACCCCGACGCCGACTACCCCACGACCCGGCTCGCCCTCGAATCCGGCGACACGCTGCTGATCTGCACCGACGGCCTCATCGAGACCGGCGGCCACGACCTCGACAGCGGCTGGGCGCGGATCCGCGCCATCCTCGAGGAGCACGGGGAGCAGTCCATCGACCCCGAGCGCCTGGAGGATCTCGCCGACGCGCTCGTGCAGGCCGTGCACGGCCCCTCCTCGCACTACACGACGGGCGCGCTCGCCGACCGGCGCGAGGACGACATCGCCGTGCTGCTCCTCGCCAGGACGGGCCAGGCCGTGGCGCCCCTGCCCGCGCGCCGCACCGCGATGACCGTCGCCCAGGCCGAACCCGAGCGGGTCGCCGCCGCCCGCCAGCAACTGCGCGAGCTGCTGCACGACTGGCGCGAGGAAGACCAGGTCGACTCGGCCGTCCTGATGGTCTCGGAGATGCTCACGAACGTCCTCGTCCACACGGACGGCGACGCGCTCCTGGTCGCCGAGGTCACCGGCGGGCCCTCGTCGCGGCGGCTGCGCGCCGAGGTCGCCGACGCCAGCGACGACCTGCCGCACAAGCGCCACCCGGGCGAGCTCGCCTCGTCCGGGCGCGGTCTCGTCCTGATGGAGCTGCTCGCCGACCGCTGGGGCGTGGACCCGAGGGGCGAGGGCAAGAGCATCTGGTTCGAGCTCTACGAGCCTTCGGCCGACGTCTCACGTGAATCCCCCGACGGCGCCGGCGGGCCCCCACCTGCGGAGTAGCGCGTGCGCAGCTCCCCGATCACCCCGAAAGCGGCCGCCGTCACCGGCACCGCGAGCAGCATCCCGAGGATGCCCGCGACAGAGGCGCCCGCCGTGATCGCCAGCATCACCATCGCGGGATGCATCTGGACGGTGCGGGACTGGATCATCGGCTGGAGGATGTGGCCCTCCAGCTGCTGCACGGCCAGGATGACGCCGAGCACCCACAGGGCGGTCACCCAGCCCCGGTCGGCGAGCGCCACGAGGACGGCGACGGCGCCGGAGATCGCCGCCCCGAGGTAGGGGATGTACGCGCCGACGAAGACCAGGGAGCCGAGCCCGACCGCGCCGGGCACCTTCAGGACGAGCAGGCCGACGGTGATGCAGATCGAGTCGATGAGCGCGATCAACGTGGTCCCGCGCATGAAGCCCTCGACAGCCTGGAAGGCGCGCCGCCCCATCGCCTCCAGGGTTTCCCCGGCGCGGCCGGGCGCGAGGCTGTGCGCGAGGCCCGCGGCCCGGTCGGAGTCCTTGAGGAAGAAGAACGTGAGCAGCAGGGCGAGGACGCTGGTCGCGAGGAGCGAGCCGAGGACGGAGAGGCCGGCCAGCACCCCGCTCGCGGCGCTGGCGCCCCATTTGGACACCAGGTCCTTGAGGCTGCCGGCGGCGGATCCGAGGTCGTCGGCCGCGGTGATCCCGAAGTGGTCCTTGATCCAGTCGCCGGCGGCCCGCACCGAGTCGACGATCTGGTCGCCGGTGTCGATGAGGGTCTTGACGACGATGTAGCCGGCGCCGCCGACGACGGCGATGAGAGCGACACAGGTGAGGATGGCGGCGAGCGCCCGGCTGACCCTCCTGCGGATCAGCCAGCCGTGCACCGGCCCGAGCAGGGCCGTGCCGAGCAGGGCGAGGAGCAGGGGTGTGACGGCCGCCTTGAAGACGATGCACAGCCAGATACCGACGGCCGCGACCCCGGTGACGAGCAGGGCGAGGGCGCACCAGGCGGCGGTGCGGCGGGCTGGTTCGGGAAGAAGCGGCTTACCTGTACCTGTGTGCACCGCTCCAGGGCATCACGCGCGCGTGGCCCCGACCTTCCGGACGGGGCCACGCGGGTGACGGGCAATCAGATACCGCTTACGTGTGCGGGATCCGCTCTCCCGGGATGACGCCGAGGCGGCCCGCCTGGAAGTCGTCGAACGCCTGCTGGAGTTCGTCGCGGGTGTTCATGACGAACGGACCGTAGTGCGCCATCGGCTCCCGGATCGGGCGGCCGCCCAGGAGGACGACCTCGAGGTCCGGGGTGTGGGAGTCCTGCGTCTCGTCCGCGCGGACGGTCAGCGAGGAGCCCGCGCCGAAGACGGCGGTCTGGCCCATGTGGACCGGCCTGCGGTCGGTGCCGACGGTGCCGCGGCCGGCGAGGACGTAGGCGAGGCCGTTGAACTCCTCGCGCCACGGCAGCGTCAGCTCGGCGCCGGGGCGGACGGTCGCGTGGACCATCGTGATCGGCGTGTGCGTGACGCCGGGGCCGTCGTGGCCGTCGAGCTCACCGGCGATGACGCGCAGCAGCGCGCCGCCGTCGGCGGTGGTGAGGAGCTTGACCTGGCCACCGCGGATGTCCTGGTAGCGGGGGTCCTTCATCTTGTCGGCGGCCGGGAGGTTCACCCACAGCTGGAGTCCGTGGAAGAGCCCGCCGGACATGACGAGCGCCTCCGGCGGCGCCTCGATGTGCAGGAGGCCCGAGCCGGCCGTCATCCACTGGGTGTCGCCGTTGGTGATGGTGCCGCCGCCACCGTTGGAGTCCTGGTGAACGAAGGTGCCGTCGATGATGTAGGTGACGGTCTCGAAGCCACGGTGCGGGTGCCACGGCGTGCCCTTGGGCTCTCCGGGCGCGTACTCCACCTCGCCCATCTGGTCCATCATGATGAACGGGTCGAGGTACTTGTAGTTGATCCCGGCGAACGCTCGGCGCACCGGGAACCCCTCGCCCTCGAATCCGCTGGGCGCGGTCGTCACGGCCAGTACGGGCCGGGCGACGGCGTCGGCGGACGCGGCCACACGGGGCAGGGTCAGCGGGTTTTCGACGGTCACTGCAGGCATGTCGGGACCTCCTTGTGCTCCGAGTTTAGTTGAACGTAGAACTTTCTGCCACCTGGAACACGGAACGCCCGGAGGGAATTCCCTCCGGGCGTCTCGGGTGCCTGCCTGCGTGGCGGCGTCTAGCCATACATACGGCGCATCGCGAAGTCGACCATCTGCTCGACCGCCTTGGCGTCGAAGACCATCCGGTGCTCGCCCTCCATGTCGAGGACGAAGCCGTACCCGGTCGGGAGCAGGTCGATCACCTCGGCGCCGGTGATCACGAAATACTTGGACTCCTTGCCCGCGTACCTGCGCAGCTCCTTGAGCGAGGTGAACATCGGGATGACCGGCTGCTGGGTGTTGTGCAGCGCGAGGAAGCCCGGATTGTCGCCGCGCGGACAGTAGACCTTCGACGTGGCGAAGATCTGCTGGAAGTCCTCGGCGGACATCGAGCCCGTGGTGAAGGCGCGGACCGCGTCCGCCAGCGACGGAGGTGACGGCTCCGGATAGAGCGGCGGCGCCTGCTGGCCGTACCCGCCCTGCATGCCCTGCTGGGGCGGCGCGTACTGCTGCCCGGGTCCCGCGGTCTGGTCGTAGCCGTACATGAGGGCCAGACTACCGAGAGGGGGCCGGGCCGCGGGCGCCGTTAGACCCTGCTCACATTGGCGGATCAGGGGTTGCGCGTTATTACCGACGGGTAGCATCATCGTAGGCGCTTGCTACTTGCGAGTAGTGCGTGTTTACGAAGATCCCGCTTACCAGCCAAACGGAGCCGTCGCCATGGGGCACTACAAGTCGAATCTCCGCGACATCGAGTTCAACCTCTTCGAGGTACTCGGGCGCGACAAGCTGTACGGCAGCGGCCCGTTCGCGGAGATGGACGTCGACACCGCCAAGAGCATCCTCGACGAGGTCGCCCGCCTCGCCGAGAACGAGCTGGCCGAGTCCTTCACGGACGCCGACCGCAACCCGCCGGTCTTCGACCCGGAGACCAACACCGCTCCGGTACCGGCGAGCTTCAAGAAGTCGTACCAGGCCTTCATGGACTCCGAATACTGGCGCCTCGGCCTGCCCGAGGAGATCGGCGGCACCACCTCGCCGCGCTCCCTGATCTGGGCCTACGCGGAGCTGCTGCTCGGCTCCAACCCCGCGATCTGGATGTACTGCTCCGGCCCGGCGTTCGCCGGCATCCTCTTCGAGGAGGGCAACGAGGCGCAGAAGAAGGTCGCCGAGATCGCCGTCGAGAAGCAGTGGGGCTCGACGATGGTCCTGACCGAGCCGGACGCCGGTTCGGACGTGGGCGCCGGCCGCACCAAGGCCGTCCAGCAGGAGGACGGCTCCTGGCACATCGAGGGCGTGAAGCGCTTCATCACGTCCGGTGAGCACGACATGTCGGAGAACATCCTTCACTACGTGCTCGCGCGCCCCGAGGGCCACGGCCCCGGCACCAAGGGCCTCTCCCTCTTCCTGGTCCCCAAGTTCCACTTCGACTGGGAGACCGGCGAGCTGGGCGAGCGCAACGGCGTCTACGCGACGAACGTCGAGCACAAGATGGGCCTCAAGGCCTCCAACACGTGCGAGATGACGTTCGGCGACCAGCACCCCGCCAAGGGCTGGCTCATCGGCGACAAGCACGACGGCATCCGCCAGATGTTCCGCATCATCGAGTTCGCCCGCATGATGGTCGGCACGAAGGCGATCTCCACGCTGTCGACGGGCTACCTGAACGCCCTTGAGTACGCCAAGGAGCGCGTCCAGGGCCCCGACCTGGCCCAGTTCATGGACAAGACCGCCCCCAAGGTCACCATCACGCACCACCCGGACGTGCGCCGCTCGCTCATGACGCAGAAGGCGTACGCGGAGGGCATGCGCGCGCTCGTGCTGCACACCGCCGCCGTCCAGGACGACATCGCGGTCAAGGAGGCCACGGGCGAGGACGCGTCCCAGCTCCACGCCCTCAACGACCTCCTCCTGCCGATCGTGAAGGGCTACGGCTCGGAGAAGGCCTACGAGCAGCTCGCGCAGTCGCTCCAGACGTTCGGCGGCTCGGGTTACCTCCAGGAGTACCCGATCGAGCAGTACATCCGCGACGCCAAGATCGACACCCTCTACGAGGGCACCACCGCGATCCAGGGCCAGGACTTCTTCTTCCGGAAGATCGTCCGCAACCAGGGCGCCGCGCTCAACGGCCTCGCCGAGGAGATCAAGAAGTTCCTCGCGGTCGGCACGGGCGGCGAGGAGCTCGCCCCGGCCCGCGAGGCGCTCGCCAAGGCGGCCGTCGAACTGGAGGCCATCGTCGGCGTCATGTTGACCGACCTCGCGGCCACCGAGCAAGACACCAAGAACATCTACAAGGTGGGCCTCAACACCACCCGCCTGCTGCTCGCCTCCGGCGACGTGGTCGTCGGCTTCCTGCTGCTGCGCGGCGCGGCCGTCGCCGCCGAGAAGCTGGAGACCGCCTCCGCCAAGGACGTGGCCTTCTACCAGGGCAAGATCGCCGCCGCGAAGTTCTTCGCCGCGAACGTCCTGCCGGGCGTGGGCCTGGAGCGCCGTCTCTCCGAGAAGGTCGACCTCGACCTGATGGAGCTGGACGAGGCCGCGTTCTAGCCTCCGGCCTCCCTGTAGTCATCGGCGCCGCCACCCGGACACTTCCGGGTGGCGGCGCCGTCGTGTCGGGATCGGGCGAACCCCCGTGCGGACCCCCCGCGCGCCGGGCGCAGGGCTCGTTAGGCTGGCCCGCATGAGCAACCCCTCCCGCTTCGACCGCGGTCACACCGACGACCTGATGTCCTTCCTCGCGGCCAGCCCCTCGCCGTACCACGCCGTGGCGAACGCCGCCGCGCGCCTGGAGAAGGCCGGATTCCGCCAGGTCGCCGAGACCGACGCGTGGGACGGGTCCACGGGCGGCAAGTACGTGACGCGCGGCGGCGCGATCGTGGCGTGGTACGTCCCCGAGGGCGCCGCGCCGCACACCCCCTTCCGCATCGTCGGCGCGCACACCGACTCGCCGAACCTGCGGGTCAAGCCGCTGCCCGACATGGGCTCACAGGGCTGGCGGCAGGTCGCCGTCGAGATCTACGGCGGACCGCTCCTCAACTCCTGGCTCGACCGGGACCTCGGACTCGCGGGCCGGCTCACGCTGCGTGGGGGCATCTCCCAGGCTTTCGGCTCTGGGGGAGGGTCGACGCGGCTCGTGAACGTCGACCGGGCGCTGCTGCGCGTGCCGCAGCTCGCCATCCACATGGACCGCTCCGTCCACACCGACGGCCTCAAGCTCGACAAGCAGAAGCACATGCAGCCCATCTGGGGCCTGGGCGACGACGTCCACGAGGGCGGCCTGATCCGCTTCCTGGAGGAGGAGTACGGGCTCGCCGAGGGCGACGTCACGGGCTGGGACCTGATGACGCACCCCATCGAGCCGCCCTCCTACCTCGGCCGCGACAAGGAGCTCGTCGCCGGGCCCCGCATGGACAACCTCCTGTCCGTGCACGCGGGAACGGCCGCACTCGCCGCCGTCTCCGCCTCCGACGACCTCCCGTACATCCCGGTCCTCGCCGCCTTCGACCACGAGGAGAACGGGTCGCAGTCCGACACCGGCGCCGACGGGCCGCTGCTCGGCGGCGTCCTGGAGCGTTCGGTGTTCGCGCGCGGAGGCTCTTACGAGGACAAGGCCCGCGCCTTCGCCGGGACGGTGTGCCTGTCGTCCGACACCGGGCACGCCGTGCACCCCAACTACGCCGAGCGCCACGACCCCACCCACCACCCGCGCGCCGGCGGCGGTCCCATCCTCAAGGTCAACGTCAACAACCGCTACGCCACCGACGGTTCGGGCCGCGCCGTGTTCGCCGCCGCCTGCGAGAAGGCCGGCGTCCCCTTCCAGTCGTTCGTCTCCAACAACGCCATGCCCTGCGGCACCACGATCGGCCCGATCACGGCCGCCCGGCACGGCATCAAGACCGTCGACATCGGCGTGGCGATCCTGTCCATGCACAGCGTCCGCGAACTGTGCGCCGCCGACGACCCGTTCCTCCTCGCCAACGCGCTCGCGGCGTTCCTGGAGGGCTGACCGGCCGCACCGGTCAGCCCCCGACAGCCCGGGTCAGCCCCGGTCGTCCAGGCCCGCGAGCACCAGCGGCAGCCGGTCCGCGCCACCCTCGGTGAGCCGGACCGGCACGCCCCAGTCCTGCTGGTGGACGTGGCAGGCCGGGTACTCGTTGGCCGGGTCGTCGTCGCACGAGGCGGCCATCGCCGACACATGCAGGACGCCTTCCGTGACCTCCGGGTTCAGGACCAGCTCGCGCGTCAGGTCCGAGTCCGCCCCGTCCCCCGCGACCAGCAGCTCGGGCGGGGTGGAGGAGACCAGGAGCCGGGTCGAGGGCCCGTACCGCGTGTCGAGCTTCTGACCCGCCGGTGCCTGGAAGATCACGTCCAACTGGAGCTTGCCCGCGGCGACTTCGGTCGCCGCGCGCTGCGTCCGGTGCGCGACCGACTCGACCCGCACGGCCTCCTCCGGAAGCCGCAGCCGCGTCAGCCGGTGCCGCGCCGACTCCACCACG
Organism: Streptomyces sp. NPDC045026; assembly: GCF_056432625.1. NCBI lineage: Bacteria > Bacillati > Actinomycetota > Actinomycetes > Kitasatosporales > Streptomycetaceae > Streptomyces > Streptomyces sp. NPDC045026. The sequence continues at coordinate 349,053 of NZ_JBWKIS010000006.1, read as the reverse complement.
ACGATCTCTGGAACGTCGTCCCCCACGAGCACGGCGTCGCTCGGCTCCCGCAGATCCGTCGCCAGCGTGGTGACCTCACCGGTCGCCGGGTCGTAGCGGCGCAGGGCGTGGTTGTACGTGTCCGAGACGGCGACCGAGCCGTCCGGCAGGGCGGTCACGCCCAACGGGTGCTGGAACAGGGCCTGTTCGGCGGCGCCGTCCCGGTGCCCGAAGTCGAAGAGACCCGTACCGACCGCCGTGTGCACGGCGCCGTCCAGGTCGACGTACCGCAGCGCGGACGTCTCCGAGTCGGCCACCCACAGCCGCTCCTCGGTCGCCGCGAGCCCGGACGGCTGCGCGAACCACGCCTCGGCCCCCGGCCCGTCGACGAGCCCTTCGTTCGTCGTCCCCGCCGCCACGGCGACCCGCTCCGTCTGCGGGTCGTACGTCCACAGCTGGTGCACGCCCGCCATGGCGATCCACACCTTGCCGCCGAAGACGGCGACGTCCCACGGTGAGGACAGCGACACCTCAAGGGCGGGGCCGTCGGTCGGCGCGCCCTGCCACCACTGCTTGCCGGTGCCCGCGAGCGTCGTGACGTCCCCGCTCGCGAGGTCCACGGCCTTCAGCGAGTGATGCACCGTGTCGGCCACGACGACGGTCGCGTCGTCGAGCAGCGCGAGGCCCTGCGGCTCGTTGAATTCGCCGGGCGAGCCGATCCGCCGCACGACGCTCTCGCCGTCCGCGGCCAGCTCGACGAGCTGGTGCCGGGTCGTGTCGGAGACCAGGAAGTTCCCGGACGGCAGCACGAGCGCCTTGCCCGGGAACCGCAGATCCGTCGCGACCGGCTCGGGCGCGACATACGGACCGTCGCCGCGGCGCAGCGTCCCCTTCGCCCCGTGCTCGGCCTCCAGCTGCTCGACCAGCTGCTCGATGGCGTGGGCGTGCCCCTCACCGGCGTGCTGCGCGACGACGTACCCCTCGGGGTCGATCACCGCGAGCGTGGGCCAGGCCCGCACGGCGTACTGCTTCCAGGTCGCCAGCTCGGGGTCGTCGAGGACGGGGTGCTCGACGTTGTACCGCTCGACGGCGTCGACCACGGCGGCGTGCTCGGCCTCGTGCACGAACTTCGGCGAGTGCACCCCGACGATCACGACGGTGTCGCGGTGCTTCTCCTCGAGCTCACGCAGCTCGTCGAGGACGTGCAGACAATTCACGCAACAAAATGTCCAGAAATCCAGAATGACGATGCGTCCCCGCAAATCGGCCAGGGTGTACTGCTTACCGCCCGTATTGAGCCAGCCGCCCTTGCCGATGAGCTCGGGGGCACGGACACGGGCGCGACGGGGTGCGGGGTCGACATCGTTCATGGTTCAAGGGTGCCACTAGGCATGGGCGAGGGTGTCACCAGGCGAGCGGGTGCCCGGCGGCGCGTCTGCGGGCGGAGTGGGCGGCGCGTGACCGACGCTTGGCAGCTATGAGGGACGACAGCGCGCGCGGCGGTCTCACCGGAACTCTGGCCAAGGTCACGCGGTGGGGCGCCGCGCGGGCCGGTGAGCTGCGGGAGCGGCTGCCGTTCATCACGCGCCTGACCCGGCAGATGGTGGACGTGAGTCTCCTCGACTCCTCGACGCGGCTGGCCGCGCAGGCCTTTCTGACGGCGGTCCCCGTGCTCTTCGTCGTCGCCGCGTTCGCCCCGTCCGCCGTACGGGACCGCCTCGTCGAGTCGGCCACCTACGCGCTCGGCCTGTCCGGCGCCGCCCTCGCCCAGGTCCAGCAGGTGTTCGCGGCGCCCGACGACACCACGCGCGACACATCGGGGGCCGTCGGAGTCCTCGTCACCCTCCTGTCGGCGACCTCGTGCAGCCGCGCCCTGCAACGCGTGTGCGAGCGCTCCTGGCACGTACCGCCCGCGGGCCTGCGCCTCATCGCGTGGCGGTGGCTGGTGTGGCTGCTCGTGTGGCTGGCCGCGCTCGTGGTCCAGGGGCTGCTGCACGACGGGTTCGGGCTGGGCCGGTGGCTCGGCCTGCTGCTGTCGTTCGTGTCGAGCACCCTGCTGTGGTGGTGGACGCAACATCTGCTGCTCGGCAGCCGCGTCGGGTGGCTGCCGCTGCTGCCGGGCGCCGTCCTGACCGGCACGGGCGTGGTCGCCCTCGCCTGGGCGTCGCGCTTCTACCTGCCGCGCACGCTGAACCGCTCAGTGAACGAGTTCGGCCCCCTGGGCCTCGTCTTCACGCTCCTCTCGTGGCTCATCGCGCTGTTCACGGTCGTGTGCGTCGGGATCGCCACGGGGTACGTCCTCGCCCATGAGCCGCCCCTCGCCCGCCGCCTCGGGACGCCGCCGCCCGGGTGAGGGGGGAGAGTCCTCCCGCGCGAGCTGGGCACCCTTCGACGTATGAGATACGAAGTTCGAGAGCGGCTCTTCGCGGTGGGCGAGGACTACTGGATCGAGGACGAGCAGGGCCACAAGGCCTTCCTCGTCGACGGCAAGGCGATGCGCCTGCGGGACACCTTCCAGCTGAAGGGGCCCGACGGGCGGGTGCTCATCGACATCCACGAGAAGATGTTCGCCCTGCGCGACACGATGGTCATCGAACGAGGCGACGAGGCCCTCGCCAAGATCAAGCGCAAGCGCCTGTCGCTGCTGCGGAACCACTACCGGGTCGAGCTGATCGACGGCACCGAACTCGACGTCAGCGGAAAGATCCTGGACCGCGAGTTCGTCGTCGAGTACGACGGCGAGATGCTCGCCCACATCTCGCGCCGCTGGCTCCGGGTGCGCGACACGTACGGCGTCGACGTCATCCGCGAGGACGCAGACCCGGCGCTGATCATCGCCGTCGCGGTGTGCGTGATCCACCTGGCGGAGAAGGAGCGGGGGGACGGCTGACGGCTGACGGCCCCTCACCGCCGAGGCGGCTCCAGCCCCAGCCGGCGGTCCTTGAGCGCCGGGAACCGCTCGCGGGTCCCGGCGACGGCCGCCGCGTCGAACTCGACGGTGAGGACCTCCTCGCCGGCCCCCGCCTCCGCGACGATCTGGCCCCAGGGGTCCACGACGACGCTGTGCCCGGCCTGCGGCACCCCCGCGTGCGTACCGGCGGTGCCGCAGGCCAGTACGTACGCCTGGTTCTCGACGGCGCGCGCCTGGGCGAGCAGCGTCCAGTGCGCGCGGCGCCGCTCGGGCCAGCCCGCGGAGACGAGGAAGGTCTCGGCGCCCCGGTCGACCAGGCCCCGGTACAGCTCGGGGAAGCGCAGGTCGTAGCAGGTGGTGACGCCGAGGACGGTCTCCGGCAGGCGTACGGTGACGAGTTCCTCGCCCGCGCTCATCAGCACGGCCTCGCCCTTGTCGAAGCCGAAGCGGTGGATCTTGCGGTAGGCGGCGGCGAGTTCGCCGTCCGGGGAGAAGACGAGCGCGGTGTTGTAGAGCGGTCCATCCCCCGCTGCGGAGCCGCTGTCGGACACTGCGCGCTCGGGGATCGTGCCCGCGTGCAGCCAGACGCCGGCGTCGCTCGCGGCCTTCGCCATCGCCTCGTACGTCGGGCCCTCCAGGGGCTCCGCCTCGGTCGCGAAGGCCTCGTAGGCGAAAGCGCCGGTGGTCCACAGCTCGGGGAGGACCACGAGGTCGGCGGACCCGGCTTGATCCCGCACCATCGAAGCGGCGCGCAGCCGACGGGAATTGGGCGATTCGTCATCATCTACACGGATCTGGATGAGCGAGGCGCGCACACTACCACCGTCCTGGCATTCGAGCCGTCCACACGGGCCTACGATCGTCACACGAAAGCACTGCCGGGGTGCCTGCCCGCAGCGTAACTTAACGTTCCAAGACACCCACTGCCCGCGCCACAACCGCCCGAGGGGTCCCGTTCCGTGAGTCTCCACCCCAGTCTTCAGTCCTACGCCGATGCCTGGACCCATTCCATCGAAGCGATATCCGAGCTGGTGACGCCCCTGGTGGAGGGCGAATGGAACCGGGCCACGCCATGCCCCGGCTGGTCGGTGCGGGACATCGTCTCCCACGTCATCGGCCTCGACTGCGAGATGCTCGGTGACCCGCGGCCCATCCACACGCTGCCGCGCGACCTCTACCACGTGCAGAACGAGCACCAGCGGTACATGGAGATGCAGGTCGACGTGCGGCGCCACCACACGGCGCCCGAGATGACGTCCGAGCTGGAGTACACGATCATCCGGCGCTCCCGGCAGCTGCGCAACGAGTCGCGTGAGCCGGCCGCGATGGTGCGCGGGCCGCTCGGCACGGAGGAGACCCTCGAATTCGCCATGCGCAAGCGGGCGTTCGACGTATGGGTGCACGAGCAGGACCTGCGCGTGGCCACCGGCCGGCCGGGCAACCTCGATTCGCCGGGCGCCTACGTCACGCGCGACATGCTGCTGGCCGTGCTGCCCAAGGTCGTCGCGAAGGACGCGTCGGCACCGGCGAACTCGGCGGTGGTCTTCGATGTGCACGGGCCGGTCGAGTTCCTGCGCACGGTGCGCGTCGACGCGGACGGGCGCGGCACGATCGACGGCGCCCCGTCGCTGGGCCCGGCCGCCACGCTCTCCCTCGACTGGGAGACGTACGTCAGGCTGGCCTGCGGCCGTGTGACGCCCGACGCGGTGTCCGACCGGATCAAGACCGAGGGCGACCTGGACCTCGCCCAGGCGATCCTGAACTCGCTGTCCACGACGCCGTAGCCCGTCACTTCCTGCCCCCCGCTGTGGGCAGGCGTTCCGCACGGGGCGATGGGGGTCCCCCCCTGCTCGAGCGAAGCCGAGAGCTTGGGGGAGGGTGGGCACAGCCCTCGGTGCCGCGCAACGGCATTCGAGGGCCCACCCACATCAAGCGGGCACGTGCACCGTCTCCACCCGGCTGGCCACAAGCCGCTCCCGTTCGCGCCGGTCCGCGCGTCGGCGCAGCCGCAGGATCTGGCTCACCCCGAGCGCCTCGAGCACGAACACCGCGGAGAACGCGATCCGGTAGTTGTCGCCGGTCGCGTCCAGCAGGACCCCGATCGCGAAGAGCGTCGTCATCGACGCGACGAACCCGCCCATGTTGACGATCCCGGACGCGGTGCCCTGCCGCTCCGGCGGGTTCGCCGGACGCGCGAAGTCGAACCCGATCATGGACGCGGGCCCGCACGCCCCGAGCACGACGCACAGCATGACCAGCAGCCACATCGGCGCATGGTCCCCCGGGTAGGCGATCGTCACGGCCCACATCACCGCCGTACCGGCGACCGTGCCGAGCGCGAGCGGCAGCCGGGCCGTGTGGTGCCGGGCCACGATCTGCCCGTAGACGAGCCCGATCAGCATGTTGGACAGCACGACGAGGGTGAGCAGTTCACCGGCGGTCCCGCGCGAGAGGCCCTGCGCCTCCACCAGGAACGGCAGGCCCCACAGCAGCAGGAACACCATCGCCGGGAACTGCGTCGTGAAGTGCACCCACAGGCCGAGCCGCGTCCCCGGCTCGCGCCAGGACGCGAGGATCTGTCCGCGCACGAAGGCCCCGCCGGTGTGCCGCACGGGCTCCGGCTCGAAGCCTTCCGGGTGGTCCTTGAGGAAGAGCAGCATCAGGACGAGGACGACGACACCGGCGAGCGCGCTGCCGGCGAACGCGGCCTCCCAGCCGACGCCGTGCAGCAGCCGGGCGATCACGAGCGTCGACACGAGGTTGCCGGCCATGCCGACGAGTCCCGCGAGCTGCGCGACCAGCGGCCCGCGCCGGGCGGGGAACCAGCGCGTGCCGAGCCGCAGGACGCTGATGAACGTCATCGCGTCGCCGCAGCCGAGCAGCGCGCGCGAGACGAGGGCCGTCCCGTACGAGGGCGAGAACGCGAAGCCGAGCTGGCCGATGGTGAAGAGGACGACGCCGATCGTCAGGACCCGCTTGGTGCCGAGCCGGTCGACCATCAGGCCGACGGGTATCTGCATGCCCGCGTACACGAGCAGCTGGAGGATCGAGAACGTGGACAGCGCCGAGGCGTTGATGTGGAAGCGTTCGACGGCGTCGAGGCCCGCGACGCCCAGCGAGGTGCGGAAGATGACGGCGACGAAGTAGACCGCGACGCCTATGGACCAGACGCCCATGGCCCTGCGGCCGCCGGGCGGGTCCCCGGGCAGCGTCGCGGTGCCTGCGGAGCTCATCGGACCTCGCCCCGCGCCAGGTTCGAGAACCAGCCGACGTGGCGGCGGACGACGGTGACGGCGGCCTCGGCGTCGCCCGCGCGCAGCGCGTCGAGGATTTCCTCGTGCTCGGTGAGTGTCTTGGCGATCCGGTCCGGGTGCGAGTGCATCACGGCGACGCCCATTCTCAGCTGACGGTCGCGCAGCTGGTCGTAGAGGCGGGAGAGGATCGCGTTGCCTCCGCTGCGGACGATCTCGGCGTGGAAGCAGCGGTCGGTGCCGGCCGCGTCGGCCAGCTCGCCCGCCGCGGCCTGGGTCTGCTGGAGCGAGAGCAGTTCCTCCAGGCGGGCGATCAGGCTCGCGGACGCGGGGACCGCCTTGCGTACGGAGTGCTCCTCGACGAGGAGGCGGGTCTCGACGACGTCCGCGATCTCCTGCGCGGAGACGGCCAGGACCAGGGCGCCCTTCTTCGGGTAGAGCTTGATCAGCCCCTCGACCTCCAGCTTGAGCAGCGCCTCGCGCACCGGGGTGCGGGAGACCCCGACGGCCTCGGCGAGCTCGCCCTCGGTGAGCAACGTCCCGCCCTCGTAGCGGCGTTCGAGGACGCTGCGCTTGACGTGGTCGTAGACGCGGTCGGCCGCCGGTGGTCGCTTGACGGCGGCGGGGGACGGGGGAGCTGAAGGCATGCGCACATCATAGATACAACACGTACGCATCGTCGGCGGCCGTCCAGGATGCGGACGCGACGCCCCCGAATGGCTGGGGCCGCTCCCTGGCCATAAATACTGCGCAATACGGCACATCCATCCGCCGCACTCGTGAGTCTCTTCAGCGAGCGGCCCTCATGCGGCCGCATTCCAGGGGCATTTGGAGCGTTCAACTTGAAAACCCGCATCAAGGGCATTCGCCGCGTAACCGCCGCCGCCACCGTGACCGCCGGTGCGGTCCTGGCGAGCGGGGTCTTCGCCACCTCCGCACAGGCGGCCACGCTGCCCACCCCCACGATCGTCGCCAAGGGCGGCTACGTGATGAACAACGGGACCGGTACAAGCCTGTTCACCAAGGCCGCCGACACCCGCCGGTCCACCGGCTCCACCACCAAGATCATGACCGCGAAGGTCGTCCTGGCGCAGTCGAACCTGAACCTGGACTCCAAGGTCACGATCCAGAAGGCGTACAGCGACTACATCGTCGCGAAGAACGCGTCGTCGGCCCGCCTGATCGTCGGCGACAAGGTCACCGTCCGCCAGCTCCTTTACGGGCTCATGCTCCCGTCCGGCTGCGACGCCGCGTACGCCCTGGCCGACAAGTTCGGCTCCGGCAGCACGCGCGCCGCCCGCGTGAAGTCCTTCATCGGCAAGATGAACAAGGCCGCCACGGACATGGGCCTGAAGAACACGCACTTCGACTCGTTCGACGGCATCGGCAGCGGGTCGAACTACTCGACGCCGCGCGACCTGACGAAGATCGCGTCGTCCGCGATGAAGAACTCCACGTTCCGCTCGGTCGTGAAGACGACGTCGACGAAGCAGAAGGTCACCACGAAGAGCGGCGGCTACCGCTACATGTCGTGGTCCAACACGAACAACCTGCTCGGCAGCTACTCCGGCACCATCGGCGTCAAGACCGGCTCGGGCCCCGAGGCCAAGTACTGCCTGGTCTTCGCCGCCACCCGCAACGGCAAGACGGTCATCGGCACGGTCCTCGCCTCCTCCTCGGTCACGAACCGCACGGCGGACGCGAAGAAGCTGATGGACTACGGCTTCAAGAAGTAGTCCTCGACAGCTCAATGAATGAATGAGGGGCCCGCCGCATGCCGCGGCGGGCCCTTCGCGCTTGCTTCCCGTCTTCCTGGCGGGGGGGTGGTGTTCGTGCTCGCCGGGTCTAGATCCTGTTGATCCGCCAGGCGATCACCCCGGACGAGCGTTTCTTCCCGGAGATGTCGAGGCGCATTGTCCGGGCGGGCGCGGTGAAGCGCTGGAGCACGACAGATGTGTCGCAGGAGATGACTTTGGTGACGGCGCCCGCTTCGGTGGTGAAGATGGCTTCGGCGTCCCCAAGGCCCGCGCAGCTGACGGCCAGTCGGTAGTGCCGGCCGTGGTCCACGGTCGGCCGTGAGTGCACCCCGTCCGCGACGCTCTCGACCCCGCCTTCCAGGAGTGTGCCGTCGTCCGCCGCTGCGGCGATGGCGGCCTGAGCCTGAGTGGTGAGCTTCTTCTGGCCACCGGCATCCGGGGTACGCGCGCTGTGGGAGGCCGACCGCTCGCGTTCCGGCGTGCCACCGTCGCTGGTACAGGAGACCAGCAGGAGAGCGGGAGCGACAGCACAATCCACCAGCCACCTGCGGCGCAGCCTGAGGTGTCGCGTCACGACGAGGTCTCCGTGTATTTCCATCGCGGCCTGAATACGCCACACGGGGCCGTACCCCTCAGGGACGGCCCCGTGCTGTTCGCTCACGCCCAGGTGATCAGCCGCTTGGGCTGCTCAAGAATCGCCGCCACGTCCGCCAGGACCTTCGAGCCCAGCTCTCCGTCCACCAGACGGTGGTCGAAGGACAGGGCCAAGGTCGTGACCTGACGGGGCTTCACCTTGCCCTTGTGGACCCACGGCTGGAGCTTGATCGCTCCGACGGCGAGGATCGCCGACTCGCCGGGGTTCAGGATCGGGGTGCCCGTGTCGACGCCGAAGACGCCGACGTTCGTGATCGTCACCGTGCCGCCCTGCATGGCGCCCGGCGACGTCTTGCCCTCGCGGGCCGTGGCCACCAACTCGCCCAGTGACGACGCCAGTTCGGGCAGGGTCTTGGCGTGCGCGTCCTTGATGTTCGGCACGATCAGACCGCGCGGCGTGGCGGCGGCGATGCCCAGATTCACGTAGTGCCCGCCTCCGGCGCAGAACAAGCCACTTATGCGTTGAGTCCGTAACGGCATCCCTGACCGTGTCCCGAACGGTCGTACGATGAAAACCAAGTTGCCAACGTGACGAGGGGGAACGGCGCGCATGGGCGATCAGACGGGTGAACACCGGGATCTCCAGGTTTCCGACTCTGGACTGAAAAAGCTCGCCGAGGATCTCCACGATATGCAGGACCACCTGACCAAGCAGGTCGAGCGCATGGACACGGTCGTCGACAGCATCGAGGCCGGCTGGCACGGCCCTGCGGCCAAGACGTACCGGAAGTTCCATCGCGCGGCGGCGGAGGACGCCGTACGCATCCGTGAAGTGATGGAGTTCCTGGAACAGGCGGTGCGGATGAGCCGAGGCGGGTTCTCCGAGCTGGAGCTGGACACCCTGGAGAAGTTCCGCAGGATCCAGGTCGCCACGGACATCACAAGCGAGGTGGACAAGCTCTCTACCCCGAACCCGGCCGCGGAGGAGTCCGCGCGCCCGCGCAGCGGCCTCGACGCGATGTGACCCCTCGCGCGCCCGCGACCAGCAACGAATCCACCACACGGGGGAATTGATGTCGCCCGACGACGGCCACATAGCGGTGTCCTTCACCACGCTCCACGACCTCGCCGCCGAGCTGGAGGACATCCTCAGGAAGCTCAACGGCAGGCTCGACGACCTCTACGACCGTGTCGAACCGGTCGTCCTGTCCTGGCAGGGCGAGACCCGCGAGGTCTTCGTCGACAAGCTCGACGAATGGGACCACTCGGCCCAGGACCTGCAGGCGGCCCAGAAGTGGCTGCACGCGTACGTCACCACCGGTCACGCCAACTACGCGGCGGCGCACAGGGCGGTGCTGCGCGGCTGGGGGGCTGCCTGATGTCGACACCTTCTCCGTCGCCTTCCACGACGCCCCCGGCTCCGACGGGCGGCGGGTCTTTGCCTGCCCCGTCATCCGGATCCCCGTCATCCCCGTCATCGGGTTCGAGTCCGACCCCCGCCCCCTCACCGGGCTCGCTCAAGGATCCCCAGGGCAGGGACATCTCGCGAGGGGACTGGAACTCCGAACGCCGCGACCGCTCCGACGAGCTGGCCGCGATGAAGCCCGCCCCGCCGGGCAACGCCGTTGGCTTCGACGTCCAGCCGAAGCACGTGTACTACGCGTCGTACATGCTGCGGAATGCCCAGTACAACTTCGCGGACCAGGCCAAGAGCCTCGTCGACACACTCGACGGCTACGCACACGCTGCGGGTTGCGGAACGGGCCCGGAGGCCTTTGCGACGGCGTACGCCGAAGTCGCAGCTCTCTTCCTCGATGTGTGGGACAGCGCGACGGGGGGCGTCGGCGGCGCGGCCGTCGGACTCACGGCCACGGCAAACAACTACGCGCAGGCAGAACACGCGACGAACCTTTTGGCTCCGGCGGTGGCGAAGAAGAACCTGCCTGACGTCCTCAAGAAGGCCGGCGCGGGTGGCCCGGTCGCCGAGCTCGGCTGGGGCAACGCCCCCACCGAAAACGGCTGGGGCAACGCGATCATCGAGGAGGTCGCCGGGGCACTGAGCTGGGTCGGCGACCACGTCCTGCGCCCGATCCTCAACCACGCGCTGCGGCACGGGAGGGTCGCCGACATCACGCCCGGCGGCGACGACGTCGACCTACCCAAGATCGCCCAAGCCTGGCGCCAGGCTGCCAAGGACGCCAAGAAGTCCGCAGACACCTTCGACGACGCCATCGCGTACATCACCAATCCCGCGCCGGGCAACGACGAGTGGCAGAGCGCGATGAAGGCCTTCTGCTCCGCGATCTGGGGAAGCACCGCTTGGGGCAAGGAGCGGCACGGCCACAAGTGGAACCAAAGGGACGGGAAGCGGCCCGCGCTCGACGTCCTGCGAGACACCGCACGAGACGTCGCATCCGCATGCGAGGGGGTGAGCGCGGAAGTGACAACGGTCAGGTCCACGATCACCGACGTCTACAAGGACGCGGCCAAGAAGACCTTCGAAGTGCAGGGCGTGCTGGACGCCTTCAAAAAGGTCGCCGAACTTCCCGAACTTGCAGCGGAGTTCATCGCCAACATCGACACGGGCCGCCTGAACCACGCCGTCGAAACCTACAACCGCGAGATACACATCCTTGCCTCCGACTTAACCAACCTCAAGGAAGCATTGGCAGAGGCCAAACGCAGTGTGCCCACGCACACCGCCGAGGAGGCACGGGCCGAGGCATTTGGAACCCGGGCGCTCAACGAGTTCAAGCACGAGCAGCAGTGGACCAACCCGGAGGACGCCAAGAATGGTGTCTACAAGATGGATTTGGCGAACAACGAGTGGCTCGGCGGAGGGCATACCCTCGATAAACACGTGGGGAAGACTGACGAACAGCTCGCTCAGCGCCTGCGGGACCAAGGCGGTCCGCCAACGCCTTCCTGGCCGGACGGCAAACCAGCGATCGGCAGCGCGTCCACGTTCACAACTGCCGAACGGGCACAAGAGCTGACTCAGCGCAATATCGACAAGAATGCGGCCGCGGTAAAGGAGTGGCTGGACCGTCCACCCACGGCAGCGAACGACGACCTCAAGCTGCCTATCAAAACCACCGCCCCGGACGGCGAATACAGTGGTCGCAGTGTGACCAAACAGGACAACAACGTGAACAACCAAGGATTCAAGAGCAAGGGGATGGACGCCGAGGCCATCCCGGTGAAGGGCGTGAGAACCATACTCAAGTACGACCCTTCGCTCGACCCGCCGTTCGTCGTTCTGACGTCGATGCCGGAGCAATAACGCGCATACCTCGGAATGCGCAGTCGCACAGATTCCAGGAGAAGCCATCAATTCTGAGTGGTACCCCGAACCGCTGACGTGGCGGAACGTCGATCCGACGACGCACCCGTTCGACGACGGCCAAGCGCTCGACGTGGTGCGCGAGGTCGTGTCCGCGCCGGACCCGGAGGCGGACCGGGCCCGAGGGCTCTGGTCGGCAGAATCGGTCGCACGCGGCCTTGCCGAGCACTACGGCGTGTGGGGCTCCGGCTGGGCCTGGGAAATAGACGAGTCCCCCGACTCCGGAGCGGTCATCAGGGAGCTTCCCGCCGGCGGCGACGGCCTGGAGCAACGGGTTCAGCGGTACGCCAGCGCTCTGCTCCAGTGGCGCGCGTGGCTGGAGGAACTCGCTGCGGCCTTCGCACAGTTCACCCCCCGGCCAGAGGCCGACGAGAAAGAGGTCCAAGCGGTAAGGGAACGCGCAGTCGCGCCTCTCGTGACGCTCGTCGTCGAACGTACGGGCGCTGGGGAGACATGGCGCGCCGTATGCGCGCGGGTGCTCGCCTGGTACCTGGAGTCGACCGGCATGACTCCCGACGCGGCCGAGGACTTGGCGGACGATGTCGTGGACTCCGAGTTCGAGAGTTGGGTCGCTCCCGACGAGGAAGCGGTGGACCGCGCTCGGGAGGCCATCGGTGAGCCCGGTACGTGATGACCTCCAAAGCTGGCTCCGGGTGCGCTCACAGGTCGAGTGGGATCATGCCTCCCAGGAACTGGTCGGTCCGATCCGTGGGCGCCGTGACGGGGTCGATGCGGCTGCGGCCGTACGCCACGAACCGGATGACGCCGCGCGCGGGGACCGGATGCGGGCAGCCTGGCGGCTGGCCCGCGCTCACGCGGCGGCCAGCCGTCCGCTCGGCTTCGGCCTTCTCGCCGAGTGGCAAAGGATTGTCCTGGGCCACCGGGACATCTCGTTCCGTACGCTCCCGGCCTTCGCCAAGAAGGGACGCGAACGATACGGCCTGAGCGCCGAAACACCTGCCCGCTTCGAGGAATGCCTGGCACAGGCCGCCTCCGCCGACACGGCCCTGCTGCTCCCCGCCAGGGCCGCCCGCGCATATCTCGATGTGTGTTTCTTCCACCCTTTCGACGACGGAAACGGGCGCGCGGCCCTGCTCACCCTCGCCTTCGTCCTGGCGCGCGAGGACGTGTTCCTGGGTGACGTCGGTCCCCTCCAGGTACGCAGATACGCCGACGACCCAATCGGGGCGCTCGCGCTGGCCCGCCTGGTCCGCATTCTGGCCTTGCAGAGCGACCAGCGGGCGCATGCGGTCACGCGCCCTGCCGCGGGGACGACCGGCACCCCGGCCTGTCATCGGCCTTCGTTCACACGCCCTTCGACAAGGTGGTAACCGTGCCGGAAACACCCCCCGTACGTACGAAGAGTTCGACGTACCCCGACCGAGAAACCGCCCAATGGGCCACCCAGCATGTCGTCACCGCCAACGAGCAGCTGATCCACCGCTGGCTGGCTCTGGGTACCTGCCCCCGCCTCACCATCGAGGCATCCTGGCCGAGCCGCCCCGACCCGGTCGGCCGGGTCCTGCTCCAGGCGATGATGCTGGCCGGACGAGAGCCGGTTGATGTACGCGCGGCCCGCGTGATCCTCAAGCGGGACGCATCCCGCCCGCACGGCTTCGCCGTCCACGCCACGTTCCCCATCTACCTGTAGAAACGCGTAAAGGCTGATCACCGTGCCACTGAACCCACTCGAACACGACCGCCGCTACGGCGAGCTGGACCAGGTGATCCGCGCCTACGCCGGGCAGCCGGCGGACGACACGCCGGACAAGCCCAGCCATGCCCTGGTCGCCTATCTGCGCCAGACATGGCACAGCCGTCCGTGGGCCATCGCGGTCGCCGAGCGGCAGCTGCGGGAGTACGCCGCTAATCCGCCCGGCAGGCTTCGGCTGCGCCTCGGTGAGTTCTACGCGATTCCCGACGTGGGGCTGCCCGCGGGCGACATCCAGCAGTGGCTGCACTGCCTCGCCGACCACCTCAAGCACAGCGTCGAGGAGGGCGAGGTGCCGGCCCCGGCCGACCCCGCCACCCACTGGGAGTGGCATGCCCGCTTCCCCGAACTCGCCGAGTTCCTGGGCGGCTGGTTCTCCCAGGACATGCCGGACGAGTTCGACAGCCATGACGCGGCCGTAGACGACTACAGGGCCTCCGCCGACCCTCGCCTCGTGGCTCGCTTGGCCGGGGAGCTTCATGAGCTGCTCGCCCTGGACCTGGACGACTCCGACTACGCCCTCGCGGTAGCCGAGTTGGGGATGGAGGTCGACCCGCCGGCACCGTACGCGCCAAGCGGCTGGCTCGCGCTGGTCGCCGATCGGCTCGCCGGGCCGCGGGCCGAGTACGGGCCCCCGCCGCAGGGTGATGCGTAGTGACAGCGCCGGTCGGACTACGGGCGGAAAGGTGCGCCGCCCGTTCCCTGCCCCACGTGCACCGCGAACGCGGCCCACGCCGAGGGGGCGACCCGGAGTACGGGCCCGTCCAGGCCCTTGGAGTCACGGATGGCGACGGTGCCGCGGATGTTGCGCGCGACTTCGACGCATTCGCCATTGCCGCTGCTGTAGCTGGACTTGACGAACTCGAAGTGCGGCACGGCTCACAGCTCCTTGCGGATACGTTCGATCAGAGCGACGGAATCGTGAAGAGCGAGCCCGTTCCTGGCGATCCGCTCGAACGTGGCGTTGTGACGTGCGGCGTCCGCCTCGCTCTCCAGCCACAGAGTAGACGACGTCGTGTCCATGTAGACCACGTCCATGGCGCCGGGTTCGGCGAACGAGACCACGCTGAAGGCGCTGGTCATGCCCGGGTGGGAACCCGCGAGGAAGGGAACCACCTGGAGTTTGACGTTGGGCAGGCGGGCCGACTCCACCAGGTGCGCCAGTTGTATGCGCATGACCTCACGCCCGCCTACTAGTTGGCGTAGCGCCCCCTCGCCCACAACGGCCCACAAGCTGAGCGGGCTGCCGTCCGTGAGCCGTGCCTGCCGGGCGACCTTCGCCTCTACGAACCGCTCGATCTCATCCGGATCGTCCCAGTCGGCGTTGCCCACCGCCAGGGCCCTGGCGTAGTCCGGCGTCTGCAAGAGCCCCGGGACGAAGGCCCCTTGCCACGTACGGACACTGGTCGCGATGTCCTCCAAAGCCACGTACTCCACGAGGGAGCGCAGCTCGGGGTACTGATTCCACCAGCCCTTTGCCTTACGACGCTCACGGTCCGCCCTCGCGAGGCTCAGCAGACGCGCCACGGCCTTCGCGTCCGTCACGCCGTACAGATCGCACAGGATCCGAATGTCCGGGTCGCGGAAGGGCACCCAGCCCCGCTCCATCTTGGCGACCTTGGCCGCGGTCGCCGAGAGCGACGCTGCGGCCTGCGGCTGCGTGAGGCCGGCTTCGTCACGGAGCCGCAGCAACTCACCGCCCAACTTGCGTGCGAGAACGGTGGACACGCGGTTTCCGCGCGTGAACTGGCCTGCGGTCACGTCCGAGTACCTCCTGTGTCGTGGCCAGTGTGCAGTTCGCCGAAGTCTCATCGCAAGCAAGTTTGGGGACAGATATCCCCGAGACCGCTTGCGACTTCCTCGAACCTGCCGCTACCGTCAGTACTCAATCGCCCACCCAGAGGCACCAGTTGGTGGAAGTGCACCGTGCTGCCCGCATCCGATAGGGCACGGCAGAGCCACCCCACCTGGCCCCCACATCGCCCATGGAGGTGCGTTCCGGTGACCGATTCCTGTCCTGCCGGACTCCCCAAGCACTACGACCACTACGACACCGTCAGCTACACCCCGTTCCCGCAGAACATCCCCCTCGCCCGCAGACACGTGGCCCGACTCGCCGCCGCGTGGGGCCATCCCGGCGCAGCCGGCGACGCGGCGCTGCTGGCAAGTGAGTTGTGCACGAACGCGCTGCTGCACGGGTGCTTACGGGACCGGCTGTTTCGCGTGGAGACATCCCTCACCGGCAAGGTGCTGCGCGTCGCCGTCACCGACCCGAAGGACGAGCGCCTGCCGGAGGTCCGCGCCGCGGAGGACGGCGAACAGTTCGGACGCGGACTGCTCATCGTCGGCGTGCTCGCCAGGCGATGGGCCGTGGAGAAGCTCACCGTGGGCAAGACGGTCTGGGCGGAACTCGATATTCCGAGGAGTCCGGATGCGTAACGTGCGAGCGACGTGGCCCTGCGGCTCGATCACCGGGCCGACTTCTACGCGGAGTTGGGTGCCACGCCCCCGCCCTGCGGCGCCCGTGGGTCGGTGACTACCGGGCCACGTACGAGATCCACGGCGGCACAGTCGCGATCGAGATCCTCATGGTCGGCAGCACAGCGGCCTGAATACGCCACACGGGGCCGTACCCCTCAGGGACGGCCCCGTGCTGTTCGCTCACGCCCAGGTGATCAGCCGCTTGGGCTGCTCAAGAATCGCCGCCACGTCCGCCAGGACCTTCGAGCCCAGCTCTCCGTCCACCAGACGGTGGTCGAAGGACAGGGCCAGGGTCGTGACCTGACGGGGCTTCACCTTGCCCTTGTGGACCCACGGCTGGAGCTTGATCGCTCCGACGGCGAGAATCGCCGACTCGCCGGGGTTCAGGATCGGGGTGCCCGTGTCGACACCGAAGACGCCGACGTTCGTGATCGTCACCGTGCCGCCCTGCATGGCGCCCGGCGACGTCTTGCCCTCGCGGGCCGTGGCCACCAACTCGCCCAGCGCCGACGCCAGTTCAGGCAGCGTCTTGGCGTGCGCGTCCTTGATGTTCGGCACGATCAGACCGCGCGGCGTGGCGGCGGCGATGCCCAGATTCACGTAGTGCTTGCGCACGATCTCCTGGGCCGCCTCGTCCCAGGAGGCGCTGATCTCGGGGTTGCGCTTGATCGCGACGAGCAGCGCCTTGGCGATGAGCAGCAGCGGATTGACCCGCAGCCCCTGCATCTCCTTGTCGGCCTTCAGCTCCTCGACGAGCTTCATCGTCCGCGTCACGTCGATCGTCACGAACTCCGTGACGTGCGGCGCGGTGAACGCGGAGCCGACCATCGCGGCCGCGGTCGCCTTGCGCACGCCCTTGACGGGGATACGGGTCTCGCGGACGCCGTCCTGGACGACGCCCGGCGCCGCGGCGACCGGCTCCTGCGGCTGTGCCAGTACCTGCACCTGCACCTGCGTCACGGCCGGCTCGGGAGCCGGGGCGACCGCCGCGTGCACGTCCTCGCGGGTGATGACGCCGTCAGGACCGGAGGGCGTGAGCGAGGCGAGGTCGACGCCGAGATCCTTGGCCAGCTTGCGCACGGGGGGCTTGGCGAGCGGGCGCCCGTTCCCGTTCGCGGGGGCCTGCGGCTCGGGCGCCGGCACCGTGACCGCGGCGGGGGCCGCCACCACGTCGCCCTTGCGAGGCCGGCGCTTCGTCGACGCCTCGGAAACGCCGTACCCCACAAGCACCGGCTGTCGGCCCTTCGGCTCAGCCTCGGGCTCGGGCTCGGGCGCCGTCGGCTCCGGTACGGAGACGGGGGCGACAGCGGGAGCTGAGGCCGCGGAGCCGGATCCGCCCGCGACGTCCACCGCGATGATCACCTGCCCCACATCCACCGTCGTGCCCTCGGGGAAGCGCAGCTCCTGCACCACTCCGTTGAACGGGATGGGCAGCTCGACGGCCGCCTTCGCCGTCTCCACCTCGCACACGACCTGCCCGTCGGTGACCACGTCACCCGGCTGTACGTACCACTTGAGGATCTCCGCCTCGGTGAGCCCCTCGCCCACGTCGGGCATCTTGAACTCGGCCAGCGCAGCGTCTGTCATCGTCGTCACGGCCCTCTCCTCAGTACGCCAGCGAGCGGTCGACGGCATCGAGCACCCGGTCGAGGCCCGGCAGGTACTCATCCTCGAGGCGCGCCGGCGGGTACGGCACGGCATAGCCGCCGACCCGCAGCACGGGCGCCTCCAGATGGTAGAAGCAGCGCTCGGTGATCCGCGCGGCGATCTCCGCGCCCGTACCGAGGAAGACCGGGGCCTCGTGCACCACGACGAGCCGGCGGGTCTTCTCGACGGACTTCTGCACCGCGTCGAAGTCGATCGGCGACATGGAGCGCAGGTCGAGGACCTCCAGGGACTTGCCCTCCTCCTGGGCGGCCGCGGCCACCTCCAGGCAGACCTTCACCATCGGCCCGTACGCGACGAGCGTCAGATCCGTGCCCTCGCGCAGCGTGCGCGCGCCGTGCAGCGGTCCGGGGATCGCCTCGGTGTCGACCTCGGCCTTGTCCCAGTAGCGCCGCTTCGGCTCGAAGAAGATCACCGGGTCGTCGCTCTGGATGGCCTGCTGCATCATCCAGTACGCGTCCGACGAGTTCGACGGGGAGACCACCTTCAGGCCCGCCACGTGCGCGAACAGCGCCTCCGGCGACTCCGAGTGGTGCTCGACCGCGCCGATGCCGCCGCCGTACGGGATCCGCACGACGACCGGCAGCTTGATCTTGCCGAGCGCGCGGGCGTGCATCTTCGCGAGCTGCGTGACGATCTGGTCGTACGCGGGGAAGACGAAACCGTCGAACTGGATCTCCACGACCGGCCGGTACCCGCGCAGCGCGAGGCCGATGGCCGTGCCGACGATGCCGGACTCGGCGAGCGGGGTGTCGATGACCCGGTCCTCGCCGAAGTCCTTCTGGAGCCCGTCCGTGACGCGGAAGACGCCGCCGAGCTTGCCGACGTCCTCGCCCATGATCAGGACCTTGGGGTCGGTGTCGAGGGCCTTGCGCAGCGACTCGTTGATCGCTTTCGCGAGCGGAAGCTTCTGTACCGCCATGATCAGTTGCCTCCCTCGGCATCGGAGAACGACGCCTGGTAGGCGGCGAACTGGGCACGCTCCTCGTCGACGAGCGAGTGCCCGTCCGCGTACGCGTTCTCGAAGATGGCCATCGGGTCCGGGTCCGGCATGGCCCGCACGACCTCGCGCACTCGAAGACCCAACGCTTCGCTCTCGGCCTCGAGTTCCGCGAAAAATCCCTCGTCCGTGTCAGTTTCGGACTCGAGGTACGTGCGCAGGCGCTGGATCGGGTCCTTCGCCTCCCACGACTCGCGCTCCTCGTCGGCCCGGTACTTCGACGGGTCGTCGGAAGTGGTGTGCGCGCCCATGCGGTACGTGAACGCCTCGACCAGCGTCGGCCCCTCGCCCCTGCGGGCCCGCTCCAGGGCCCACTTGGTGACGGCCAGGCAGGCCAGCACGTCGTTGCCGTCGACGCGGACGCCGGGGAAGCCGTAGCCCTGCGCGCGCTGGTAGAGCGGCACCCGGGTCTGCTTCTCGGTCGGCTCCGAGATCGCCCACTGGTTGTTCTGGCAGAAGAACACGACGGGCGCGTTGTAGACCGCGGAGAACGTGAAGGACTCCGCGACATCGCCCTGGCTGGAGGCGCCGTCACCGAAGTACGCGATCACCGCGCTGTCCGCGCCGTCCTTGGCGATGCCCATGGCGTAGCCGGTGGCGTGCAGCGTCTGCGAGCCGATGACGATCGTGTACAGGTGGAAGTTGTTCGTGTTCGGGTCCCAGCCGCCGTTGTTCACGCCGCGGAACATGCCGAGCAGGTTCGTCGGGTCGACGCCCCGGCACCAGGCGACGCCGTGCTCGCGGTAGGTGGGGAAGACGTAGTCGTCGGCGCGGGTGGCCCGGCCCGAGCCGATCTGCGCGGCCTCCTGGCCGAGCAGCGAGGCCCACAGGCCCAGCTCGCCCTGACGCTGCAGCGAGGTCGCCTCCGCGTCGAAGCGGCGGGTGAGGACCATGTCGCGGTACAGGCCGCGCAGCTCGTCGGACGTGATGTCCTCGACGAACGCGGCGTACTCGGCGTGCGCGGGGTCCTGAACGCGCCGGCCCTCGGGGCTCAGCAGCTGGACGAGGTCGGGCGCTCCCGCCCCCGGGGACTTCTTCGCAGACTTTTTCGCAGCGGTGCGCTTGCGCGGCGTACGCGCTGCGGCAGTGCTGTCCACGGTCACGTGTGCTCCTCCGTCGGTCCGGCCCCCGGGTTCGCCGGGAAGCCTGGGGGTCCCCCCTGTTCCTCAGGAACCTGGGGGAGGCTCGCCTGGCCGACCTGCGCACGGGGTGGGTGCGGCTCGACCGGGTACAGGCGTGACAGGTGCCCCGGCGAGCGCCCTGCACCATGCACGTTACCCAGTGCCCCTCATATCTGCGAAACCCCATCTGACCTGCGATTTTGCTTGGATATCCAAGTAAATCGAGCAACTTCGGAACACTTGCTGGTCAGACGCGGTCAAAGCACTGTTCGGAGCACTGGTCACAGCCTGGAAGGCAGCCGGAACACGGGCACGTTATCCCGGGCACCTCGGGCACGGGAAGAGCCAGTATGTGAGACTGGCCGCGTGTCCGAAGACGGAAAAATTCGCGTATTTCTACTCGATGACCATGAAGTCGTACGCCGCGGAGTACACGAGATGCTTTCCGTGGAAGAGGACATCGAAGTCGTCGGAGAGGCCGGTACGGCCGCCGACGCCGTGGTCCGCATCCCGGCCACCCGCCCCGACGTCGCGGTTCTGGACGTGCGGCTCCCGGACGGCAGCGGCGTCGAGGTGTGCCGCGAGATCCGCTCCCAGGACGAGTCGATCAAGTGCCTGATGCTGACCTCGTTCGCCGATGACGAGGCACTCTTCGACGCGATCATGGCGGGCGCCTCCGGCTACGTCCTGAAGGCCATCAGGGGCAACGAACTCCTGAACGCGGTCCGCGACGTCGCCGCCGGCAAGTCCCTGCTCGACCCCGTCGCCACCGCCCGCGTCCTCGAAAGGCTCCGCGACGGGGGCCGCGGCCAGGAGGACGAGCGGCTCGCGAACCTGACCGACCAGGAGCGCAAGATCCTCGACCTGATCGGCGAGGGCCTGACCAACCGGGTCATCGGGGAACGCCTGCATCTCGCCGAGAAGACGATCAAGAATTACGTGTCCAGCCTGCTGTCGAAACTGGGCATGGAACGCCGCTCGCAGGCCGCCGCATTCGTGGCGCGGCTGCAGGCCGAGAAGCGCCACTGAATTCGGGACCTAGGTCCCTTTCACGCGGGGCCGGGGCCTCTTTCAAGCCACGCTTTCGGCGGCGCACTGTGGAAACATGCCCTCCGAATTCCAGGAAGACCGCGCCCGGGAACAGCGCGCCTTCGAGCTGATCGGCAGCGTCGACCACGGCCGGGTGGCGACCAGCATGCGCGCGCTCCCCTTCCTCGCTCCGGCCCGCCACATCGTGGTGGACGGCCGGGTCGTCCTGCGCCTGCACAAGGGCTACGGCTACCACCAGGCCTGCGCCGGCAGCGTCGTCGCGTACGGCGCCGACAACCTGAACAACGCCGCCCCCGCCGACGGCCGGTGGTCCGTCCAGTTCGTCGGCACCTGTGAGGCCGTCGAACCGTCCCCCGGCGAACTCGACCGCTTCGGCCCCGCGCCCCACCACGTGGACGGCGAGGCGTTCGACCCCGTCTATCTGCGGATCGAGCCCCAATTCGTCACCGTGCACGAACTGACGGGCGGCACCCGTCATCCAAAGCGGGCCTTTCGCCACGTTCTGTAGCCAGCAGCTACCCAGGGTGCCCTAACATCTGGCGCGTGCCGCGCTCATCTGCTCACTCCGCCCCACCGCTCCGTGCCCTGCTGCGGCAGTACGACGCCGGCTCGCCGCTGGCCTGCGAACCCGTCGACCAGGGCCTGCTCAACCGCGGCTACCGACTCGCCACCACACGCGGCCGCTACTTCCTCAAGCACCACTTCGACCCCGAGACCGCCGACCCGGCCGCCATCGCCCGCCAGCACCGCGCCACCGAACGCCTCGCCGCACTCGGCGTCCCCGTCGCCCCGCCCCTGCCCGCCGCCGACGGCCGCACCTTCACCGTCATCGGCGGCGCCAGCTACGCCCTGCACCCCTGGGTCGAGGGCCGCCACCGCAGCGGCGCCCAGCTCACGGCGGCCCAGTGCCGCACGCTCGGGGCGCTCCTGGGACTCGTACACGCCTGTCTGGAGAAGGTCATGGGGGCCGCGCCCGCGCGCGGGCGGGACAGTGCCGATCCCGCGGACACCCTCGCGCTCATCGACACCCTGCTGGAGCGGGTGCGCCGCCATCGTCCGCACGACGCGTTCGACGAGCTGGCGCGGCACCGGCTCGTGGAGCGCCGCGCCCTCCTGGAGACCTGCGCGGGGCGGCGGCCTCCGCGGGCCTCGGCGACCGGCTGGGTGCACGGGGACTTCCACCCGTTCAACCTGCTCTACCAGGGCGGCGTACCGGCCGCGATCGTCGACTGGGACCGGCTCGGGGTGCAGCCGCGCGCCGAAGAGGCCGTGCGCGCCGCCGTGATCTTCTTCGTGCGTCCCGTCGGCGCGCTCGACCTGCCGAAGGTGCGGGCGTACGCGCGCGCGTACCGCCGCGCCTCGGGCGCCGGGTCGGACGAACTCGCCGCCGCCGTCCACCGCGTGTGGTGGGAGCGGCTCAACGACTTCTGGATACTGCGCTGGCGCTACGAACGCGGCGACCACCGCGCCGACCCGCAGTTCCCCGCGGCGTCGGCGCTCGCCGTGTGGTGGACGAAGGAGTACGCGGCGGTGCGCGACGCGTTCGCCGAGTGACCTGGCGGCAGTGAGCCGGATCGGCCGGGTCAGCCCGTGGCCGGGTCGCCCGTGGAGACCTGGAGCTGGATCGAATCGGGGTTCTTCGGGTCGATCTCGGTGCCCGCCTTGGGGTACTGCACGATGACCGTGCCCTCACCGAACGTGTTCTCGTCGACGTCCCTGATGTCGAACTTCCAACCGGCGGCCTGCATACAGGCCCTGACCGACTTGATGTTCTTGTAGGTGAAGTCCGGGAGCAAGACCTTGTCCGGGTCGTTGTAACCCGTCTCAGGCTCCTTGCACTGGTCCTCTTCGATCGTCTTCGTCAGATCGGGACCCTTGTGACCGGCGACGACCGACGGCGACTTCTTCGCGTCGCCGCCGCCCTTCTCGTCATTGCCGTTCAGCGTCAGGGCCGTGATCAGACCGCCGACCGCGATCAGCGCGACGACGATCGAACCGACGATCACGCCGGTGTTCCGCTTGCCGCCACCGCCGCCGGAGCCCGCCGAACTCGGCGTCGTCTGGGGCGAGATGGTGTACGGCGGCGGCGTCTGCTGGTGCTGTTGCTGCTGATACTGCTGCTGAGGCGCGTACGGAGAGGTGGGCGGCGGGGTCTGATAGCCCTGCTGCGGATATCCGTAGCCCGGAGTGGCCGGTGCCGGCGTGGGCGTCCCGTAGGGGCCCGGCTGGTACGGCGTCTGCACCGGGCCGGTCGGCGCCTGCACCGACTGGTCTACCGGCGGGAACACCGCGGAACCGACACCCGCGCCGCTGGACGTCTGCGCACCCGGCACGATGCTGGGCGCCGCGGCCTGCAGCGACTGGGCGACCCGCAGGCACTCGTCCCGCATCGCCTCGGCGCTCGGGAAGCGCTCGTTCGGGTTCTTCTTCAGCGCGCGGGCGACCAGCGCGTCCACGGCCGGGGGTACCGACCGGTTGATCGACGAAGGAGCCACCGGCTCCTCCTGGACGTGTGCGTACGCGATGGCCAGCGGCGAGTCCGCCTCGAACGGCAGCCGCCCCGTGACCAGTTGGAAGAGCATGATGCCGACCGAGTACAGGTCGGAGCGGGCGTCCACGCCACGGCCGAGGGCCTGCTCGGGCGACAGGTACTGCGGGGTGCCGACGACCATGCCGGTCTGCGTCATCGACGTGACACCGGACTGCATGGCGCGGGCGATGCCGAAGTCCATGACCTTGACGACGTTCCGCTTCGTCATCATGACGTTGCCCGGCTTGATGTCGCGGTGGACCAGACCCATCTCGTGGCTGATCTCGAGCGCCGCGAGCACATCGGCCGTGATCTTCAGGGCCTTGTCGGTCGGCATCGCGCCGTAGTGCGCGATGTCCGCGTCGAGCACGGAGCCGAGGGGCTGGCCCTCGACGTACTCCATGACGATGTACGGAGTGGTCATCCCGTCGAGGTCGTCCTCGCCGGTGTCGAAGACCGAGACGATGTTCGTGTGCGTGAGCTTCGCCACGGACTGGGCCTCGCGGCGGAAGCGCTCACGGAACGCCTGCTCGCGCCCGAGCTCGGTGTGCAGCGTCTTGATCGCCACCTGGCGGTCGAGCACCGCGTCGTACGCGAGGTGGACCGAGGCCATGCCGCCCTCGCCGAGCAGATCACGCAGCTGGTAGCGACCGCCGGCGACGGCACGCCCTGCGTACCGGCCCTGTGCGCCGTCCTGGCTCATGTTTCTACGTCCCCCATCGGCGCGGCCGGTGATCGATTGCCACCATTCCCGGCCAAGTCTGCCCCGTGGCACCGACACGTCAAGCTCGGTGCCCGTTCCGTGACCGTACGGGCAGGAAGCGTCGCGGAAGCGTTACAGGAATTGCCCAGACGATTTGCATCGCATTGACCGCAGAAGGTTTGATGGCCGGTCCATCTCGGAACGGGGCGCCGGGCGATGCCTGTAGCGTGGCCCGACGGAGACCGTAACAACCACCGCGCGTACATCCGAGAGTGCGGACACGGACGCGGACAGAAACGACGGCGAGGACTGATGGCACAGACGCAGCGCGCTCAGGGCCCGTCCGACCCCGAGGCGGCTGGCGGCGGTATGTCAGATGCGCCGGAGTTGTGGGGAAACGGCGGGCTGGTCGGCGACGGCCGGTACCGGCTGACCCACAGACTCGGCCGGGGCGGCATGGCGGAGGTCTTCGCCGCGGAGGACGTCCGGCTCGGACGCACCGTCGCGGTCAAGCTCCTGCGCTCCGACCTCGCCGAGGACCCCGTCTCCAAGGCCCGCTTCACGCGCGAGGCCCAGTCGGTCGCGGGCCTCAACCACCACGCGGTCGTCGCCGTGTACGACTCCGGCGAGGACACCGTCGGCCGCTCGGTCGTCCCCTACATCGTGATGGAGATCGTCGAGGGCCGCACCATCCGCGACCTCCTCCTGAACGCCGAGGCGCCCGGACCCGAGCAGGCCCTGATCATCGTCTCCGGTGTCCTGGAGGCCCTCGCCTACTCACACCAGCACGGCATCGTGCACCGCGACATCAAGCCGGCGAACGTGATCATCACCAACACCGGTGCGGTGAAGGTGATGGACTTCGGCATCGCGCGCGCCCTGCACGGCGCGCAGTCGACCATGACGCAGACCGGCATGGTCATGGGCACGCCCCAGTACCTGTCGCCCGAGCAGGCCCTCGGCAAGGCCGTCGACCACCGCTCCGACCTGTACGCGACCGGCTGCCTGCTCTACGAACTCCTCGCGCTGCGGCCCCCGTTCACCGGCGAGACCCCGCTGTCCGTCGTCTACCAGCACGTCCAGGACACCCCGGTGCCGCCCTCCGAGGTCTCGGACGTGGCGCCGCCGGAGCTCGACGGGCTCGTCATGCGCTCGCTGGCCAAGGACCCGGACGACCGGTTCCAGACCGCCGAGGAGATGCGCGGCCTCGTCCAGTACGGGCTGCAGATGCTGCACGACCAGGGCGGCCACACCAACACCTGGAACACCGGCCCGGTCCACGCCGACATGCACAGCGGCGGCAACACCCCGGCCATGGGCGTCGCCGGCACGACGGCACTGCCGCACCCGACCGACGGCGGTACGGCGGCCCAGCCGATGCTGCGGCCTCCGGGCGACGACGGCGGCTTCGACGGCGGCCACCGCTCAGGCGGCGGCAGCGGTCGCGGCAAGATGTGGATCCTCGCGGTCCTCGCCGTGATCGCGATCGCGGGCGGCGCGGCCTGGGCGATGACCAACGGCACCGGCCACAAGGGTGGCACCGGCACCACGCAGTCGCCCACGCAGTCGCACTCCCAGAAGGAGAAGGAGCCCACCGAGAGCTCCGACGACACCTCCAGCGAGGGCGACAGCACGGACCCGGGCGCCGGGACCGGCGGGCAGTCCGACTACCCGCCGTCGGAGCAGCCCAGCACGGGTGACGTCACGCCTTCCGACAGCGCGTCCGAGCCGAGCGACGAGCCGTCGGACCCGACGCCGTCCAAGACCCAGTCGGCCCCCGAGGAGTCGCCGAGCGGTGGCGGCCAGGAGTCCCCGCCGGTTGAAACGCCCAGCGAGGATCCCCTGGGCGGCACGGGCAACGGCGGTCAGGACACCCCCTGACCCAGGTTTTCCTGTCAGGCTTTCTTGTCAGGTTTCCTCAGGTTTTCTTGTCAGGCGAACGTGAAGGCGCCCGGCCGGTCATGGTGACCGGCCGGGCGCCTTCGCGTTGTGGGTTCGATTCGGGTTGCGACAGGTACCGGGCAGGGGCGCCCGAGTCCTTACAGGTACGGGCCCCCGGTGTCTTTACAGGTACGGGCCTCCGGAGCGGCCGGCGATCCGCGGGTCGTCGCCCTCCTCGCCGCCGCCCACGCCGGGCGGCAGCGCGCGGCGCATCTGCTCCAACTGGGCCCGCGCGGCCATCTGCTGGGCGAACAGCGTCGTCTGGATCCCGTGGAAGAGCCCCTCGAGCCAGCCCACCAACTGGGCCTGCGCGATCCGCAGTTCGGCGTCGCTCGGGATCACCTCGTCGGTGAACGGCAGGGAGAGACGCTCCAGTTCCTCGACGAGCTCCGGCGCGAGACCGTCCTCGAGCTCCTTCACGGAGCTGGCGTGGATCTCCTTGAGCCGCACCCGGCTCGCCTCGTCCAGAGGAGCCGCCCGCACCTCCTCGAGCAGCTGCTTGATCATGCTGCCGATGCGCATCACCTTGGCGGGCTGTTCCACCATCTCCGTCACCGGGACCTCGCGGGACTCGTCGTCTCCACCGCCGCCGCCTCCGAGCGCCATCCCGTCCTGGCCCACGACCAGGACCTGGGGGCTCTCCGGCGGCCTTTCGTTCCTCGGCATCTCCATGCCGCCATTCTCTCGTACCGCACCGTCACACCTGGGTAGTGCCCCCATACGAGGGTGATCCACCGTGTTCGGGCGTACTCCCACCGTGAGCGACGGTGTTGCCGACGCGTACGGGCCTGGGCGAGGACGGCGGCGGCCTGCGGGGCGGGCGGGGCGTCGAGCGGGGACCACGGGCGGGCCGGGAAGGGCGGCCTCGGGCTTGGGGGGTGTGGGAGGCGTATGCCGTCGGGGGCGCGTATGTCATGGGCAGCGGAGACTTCACGTTCGGGCCAGACTTCGTGGGCGGGGAAATCTTCATG
Organism: Streptomyces sp. NPDC045026; assembly: GCF_056432625.1. Lineage (NCBI taxonomy): Bacteria > Bacillati > Actinomycetota > Actinomycetes > Kitasatosporales > Streptomycetaceae > Streptomyces > Streptomyces sp. NPDC045026. The sequence goes on along the minus strand of NZ_JBWKIS010000006.1, from coordinate 322,045 downwards.
AGCGGCGCAGCCGCAGTGCCAGGAATCCGACGCCGAGGCCGACCAGGACGAGGCCGGAGCCCAGCGGCAGGACGGTGACGGCGGGGATCACGGGTTCGGCGACGGTCTGCCGCGGGGTGCGGCCCGCGTTGTCCACGGGGACTCCCGTCGGCCGGGCCGACGGCTGGACCTCCTGCTCGTCCGGGCTGTCCTCGCGGGCCTGCGGCTCTTCCGGGGTTACGGGTATGGGCTCGGGTATGGAGTCGTGGGCCGAGCGGGTGCGGGACGGGTCCCTCCACGGACGGCGGAACCGCTTCGGCGCGGCTGCGGACGCCGAGGAGGAGTGGCTCTTTCGGGCGGAGTGCTCCCTGTCGCCCTTCTGGCCCTTCTGGCCCTTGTGACCCTTGTGGGAGGGGTCCGCGGAGGAGGCCTTCGGATGGGCGTGGGACGCGCTGGTCCTTCCGGGGGACGCACTGGCCGACGGCTTCGCGGTGTGGGGCGCGGACGGTCCGGCCTCGGACTGCGCGTCGCGCGGCCGGTCCGTGGGCGGGGTCCGTCCGGGGCGGACGTGGTCCGCCGGGTGCGACTCGGCCCGTCCCGGAGGCGTATGCCCCGGCCCGGGGTCGCTGCCGGCCGGGGTCTCGTCATCGGCAGAGGCGGGCGCGCGCGTGGGCCCGGGTTCGGCGGCGTACGCGTAAGGGCCGGAGGTGGCCGGTCCGAGGAGGAGAGCCAGGGACAGCAATGGCCACAGCGGCAGCAGACGCGGCAGCGGCAGCGGGCGGCCGGTGGTGCGGAGGCGTGGAGTCATTCCGCGCGCCCTTCCCGGAATCGAGTCACCAAGATCAGAAGAATCCCGGAATCAGCGTCACATGACGCAACAATTCCGGCACCTTGGTGCCACTCCACTCATACCGGTCCGGCACCCCGCCCACCCCGGCCGCCTGCCTGCCTGTCTGTGGGTGAGTGGGCGGGCCTACTCCACGGTGAGCAGCACCTTTCCGATGTGCTTGCTCTCCTCCAGGACCCGGTGTGCCTGCGCCGCGTCACTCATCGGCAGGCTCCGGTCGACGATCGGCCGGACGCGGCCCGTGTCGATCAGCGGCCAGACGTGTTCCCGTACCGCCGCGACGATCGCGGCCTTCTCGGCCAGCGGGCGCGCGCGCAGCGAGGTCGCCGTGATGGCGCCGCGCTTGTTGAGGAGCATGGCGATGTTCAGCTCGCCCTGGATGCCGCCCTGCATGCCGATGATCGCGAGGCGGCCGTTGGTGGCCAGCGCCTGGACGTTGCGGTCCAGGTACTTGGCGCCCATGTTGTCGAGGATGACGTCCGCGCCCGCACCGTCGGTGGCCCGCTTGATCTCCTCCACGAAGTCCTGCTCGCGGTAGTTGATCAGGATGTCGGCGCCGAGCTCGGCACAGTAGTCGAGCTTCTCCTTGCTGCCCGCCGTCACCGCCACCTTGGCGCCGATGGCCTTGGCCAGCTGGATGGCCATCGTGCCGATGCCGCTGGATCCGCCGTGGACCAGGAAGGTCTCGCCGGGACGCAGGTGGGCGATCATGAAGACGTTCGACCAGACGGTCGAGGTCACCTCAGGCAGCGCGGCCGCCGTGACGAGGTCGGTGTTCTCGGGTACGGGCAGCAGCTGGCCGGCCGGGACGGCAACCTTCTCGGCGTAACCACCGCCCGAGAGCAGCGCGCACACCTCGTCACCGACGGACCAGCCGGACACGCCGGCGCCGAGGGCGACGATGCGGCCCGCGCACTCGAGGCCGGGGATGGCGGTCGCGCCGGGCGGCGGGTTGTAGAGGCCCTGGCGCTGGAGCAGATCGGCGCGGTTGACGGCCCCGGCCGCCACCTCGACCAGCACTTCGCCCTCAGCGGGTACGGGATCGGGAACCTCCGCCCAGACGAGCGCCTCAGGTCCACCGGGTTCCGGAATCGTGATCGCATACATGCCGGCGAGGCTACCCCTCGGGGTGATCCGGGAGGCGGGGCGGCGCGTGCCCCGTCAGGCCGCGCTCGCCCTCAACTGTCAGTCCCGCGGCAGCCGTCGCGTGTCCGGCACGGACGGGGTACCGGGGGTGGCCCGGACGATCGTGATCAGGCGGTCCGTCAACTGGAGCGTGCCGATGGCCCGGTCGTCGTACCCCAGCACCCGGTGCCCGCGCACCACGCTCACCACCAGGTCCTCGGTCTCCCGGGCCGTCAGTCCCACCTCGGCCTTTATGACCGGCCGTTCGACGATGTCGAGGCCGCTGCCCTGCTGGATCAGGTCCTCCATGACCATGCCGGCGCTCGGGCTGAGCACGGATAGTCCGAGCAGCCGTCCCGCCGCGCTGGCGCTGGTGATGACGGCGTCGGCGCCCGACTGCCGCAGCAGTGGGGCGTTCTCCTCCTCGCGGACGGCCGCCACGATCTTCGCCGCGCGGTTGAGCTGGCGGGCGGTCAGGGTGACCAGGACCGCGGTGTCGTCGCGCTGGGTGGCGATGATGATCTGCCGCGCCCTGTTCACCTCGGCCCTCAGCAGCACATCACTGCGCGTGGCATCACCGACGACTCCGGCGAACCCCTGCGCCGTGGCCGCCTCGATGACCTTGCTGCTGGGGTCGACGACCACCACCTGATCCGCCTTCAGCCCCGTCGCGCAGACGGTCTGGATCGCCGACCGGCCCTTCGTGCCGAATCCGACGACCACGGTGTGGTCACGCAAGGTGGACCTCCAGCGCTTTGACAAAAGCAACCTAGATTTATTTACAACGACCTTGTGCAGCGCGCTCGTTGGAAGATCTCAAAGGCCAGAACCGGTCCGGGCCAGGCCTGTCCGGTCCTGTCCAGTCCGGGCCTGTCCGGTCCGGGCCTGTCCGGTCCGGGCCTGTCCGGTCCGGGCCTGTCCGGTCCGGGCCTGTCCGGTCCGGGCCTGTCCGGTCCGGCTGTCTTTCGAGATCGACGAAGGTCCCGCTGCCACTGGGAACGACGCTACCGGCAACTCCGAGGCCAGGCCCGCCTTCCGGCCCATGACCGGGCGGGACATCGACAAGCGCACGCTCGAACCGCACGGGCCACGGAGCTGCCGGGCTTTCAACGCCACAATTCATCGTAAACATGGAATCTTGCGCCAAGACACAATCAGAAGGGCATCCCACTTCAGGTCGAGGCATTTTAAGCAATAGGGCGACTCGAATTGACTCTTGACAAAGGTTACCTGCCCCACACTCAAGAAGAACGCGACGAAGCTCAAGGAAGCCAGGCGGCAAAAGGACACTCAGCTCTCGAAATCCCGTCGGGTAATCAAGCAGAACTCCTGATGCTGTGCCGCAGCAGGTGATTCGCCGAAACGGACGAAGCGGTGCTCATCGCAGCGGGGTACCGGCGAGGCGCGGGGTACCGGCGAGGCGCGGCGTGCCGGGTTCTACGGCTCCAATGTGTGCGTGACTTCGTCCAGGAACATGGTCACCGTGCAGACTTTCTGGATCACCGCTGTCTGGATCACCGCTGTAGCTGTAGGGGGCAAAGGATGAGAGACGAGAAGCAACCACCGTCCAGGACGGAGCAGTTCTCGATCTACCGGTCCCTCTGGTACCGCTCCCGCACCGAAGCGCTGGACGACGCGGAGGCCGGACGGTCCATCACCATGCCGGCGCAAGGGGCGGTGCCGCCCCTCCAACAGGTTCTACGACGGCTGGCCATGGCCTTGTTGGTCCTGGCCGTGACGACTCTGCTCGTCTACTTCGACCGCTCCGGCTACAACGACAACTCCGACAGCAGCGTCGACTTCCTGGACGCGGCCTACTACGCGACCGTCACCCTCTCCACGACCGGATACGGCGACATCACGCCTGTCAGCGACGGCGCCCGGCTCATCAACATCCTTGTCATCACACCTCTGCGCGTTCTCTTCCTGATCATCCTGGTCGGGACGACTCTCGAAGTGCTCACCGAGCGCACCCGCCAACAAGTGCGCGTCCACCGTTGGCGCTCACGCATGCGGAACCACGTGGTCGTCGTCGGGTACGGCACCAAGGGACGGCACGCCATCCAGACGCTTCTCGGCCAGGGCATCACCAAAGACGAGATCGTGGTCGTCGATCCACAACGGAAGGTGCTGGACATCGCCAACGGTGACGGGCTGGTGTCAGTCCTCGGAGACGCCACCCGCTCCGAAACGCTCCTCAAGGCCGAGTTGCCACGGGCAGCGCACGTCATCATCGCGCCGCAGCGGGACGACACCGCGACGCTGGTCACCCTCACAGCACGCCAGCTCAACAAGCGCGCGACCATCGTCGCCGCAGTCCGAGAGGACGAGAACGTGCCACTGCTCAGACAGAGCGGCGCGGACACGGTGGTCACCAGTTCCAGTTCCGCCGGTCGCCTGCTCGGCGTGTCCACGGCGAGCCCCCACGTCGCGGACACTCTCGAAGACCTGATGACCTACGGCAGCGGCCTGGACCTCGTCGAACGTCTGGTGACCAAGGACGAGGCCGGCCGGTCACCGCGCGAATGCTCCGACCTTGTGGTGGCCGTCGTACGCGGGAAGAAGGTGCTGGACTACGCCGACCCGCAGGCTGCGACCCTTCAGCTCACAGACCGCGTCATCACGGTCAGTCGGGCGGCCCCGACCCGCTGATGGTGATGACGAAGATGCTGACGATCCGGGGCCTGGAAGTTTCACGTGAAACACCTCTCGGCAGGGCCGTCGCTCCCGTCGCCGCCCGCCGGGTTTCACGACCACGGCAGGTCGAGGATCTCCACTTCCCGCCCGGCCTTCGCGCCGCCGGGTGCGATGACGGCGAGCCCGTCGGCCGCAGCGATCCCGCGCAGCATGGCCGGACCGCTGTAGCGCAGCGGCAGGGCGCGCTCCTCCCGCACCACGACGGGGACGAGCCGCGTGTCGTGCGGATGACCGTGCACAGCCTCCTGGAGCGGCGCGGTGTACGACTCCTGCTCCGGCCGTCCCGCGAGGATCCGCAGCAGCGGCTCGGCGAGCGTGAGGAGCCCGGAGACGGCCGCGAGAGGGTTGCCCGGCAGGCCGACGAGATGCTGCCCCTCCTTGGTGCGGGCGAGCAGCATCGGGTGCCCCGGCCGCACCGCGACCCCGTCGACGAGCAGTTCGGCGTCGACCCGGCTCAGCGTCGGGTGCACATGGTCGACCGGGCCCGACGCGGTGCCGCCGGTCGTCACGATGAGGTCGGCGTCCGATGCCTGCACCGCCTTCAGCAGCGCCTTCGGATCGTCACCCAGCCGCCGTACGGAGACGACCTCCGCGCCGAGCGCCCTCAGCCACGGCGGCAGCATGGGGCCGAGCGCGTCCCGGATGAGGCCTTCCCGGGGGAGGCCCTCGGCCAGCAACTCGTCGCCCAGGATGAACACTTCGGCCCGCGGCCGCGCCACCGTCAGCAGTTCGTCGTACCCGGCGGCCGCCGCGAGCCCGAGCACCGCCGGCGTCACCAGAGCTCCGGAGGGCAGGAGTTGGTCGCCGGAGCGGCACTCCTGGCCTCGGGGGCGGATGTCCTGGCCGTGGCCGACGTCGCGCAGAGCGAACAGCCGGCCCTTGTCGTCGGTACGGCCGTGCTCACTGCGGATGACGGCGGTCGCGTCCTTCGGGACCCGGGCGCCGGTGGCGATCTGGACCGCCTCACCATCAGAGAGCGGCGCGGGCCGGTCCTGCCCGGCGAGTACCCCCTCGGCCCGTACGTCCCAGGGGCCCGGCCCGGCGACGACCCAGCCGTCCATGGCGGACGTGTCGAAGGACGGGAGGTCGGAGAGCGCGGCGAGGGGCTCGGCCAGCGTCAGACCGAGCGCCCGGTCCAGCGGCTCGCGGCGCTCCGCCACACGTCCCCGCCCCCGGAAAGCAGCGGCCGCGCGTCCGGCCCGCCCGGCGACGGCTCGTGCGGCCGACCAGGGAGCGGCACGGTGCTGGGAGTCGGTTCCGTGGCCTGAGGGAGCTCCGTGGCGGGCGGGGTCCGGACGGTCCGGGTGATTCGTGTGGTCCGGGTCGTGATTCATGTGGCCGGTGGGGGTGACGGGTTCGGTGCGCCGGGAGCGCTCTGCTGAACCGCGGCCCGTACCGGGACGCCCCGTACCGGAGCCTGCCGCGCCGGGGACCCCCGCACGGCCTGCGCCACGGCCGTCCGCTGCCCGAGCCTCGTTGACCAGGGCGAGCGCCTCGTCGACGGCGCCGTCCTCGGCCGCGCGTGCCTGCGCTGCCAGCGATTCGGCGCTCTGACCGCTCATCCCGCGTCCGGCCGCGCGCCCGATGGCCCGTCGGATGAGGCACCGTCGGAAGCGGGGCCGTCAGAAGCGGGGCCGGCGGACGCGGCACGGGATCCACCGGAGCTGGCACCTGTCGCACCCGCCACACCCGCTGCTCCGGTCGCACCGGTCGCACCGGTCGCACCGGTCGCACCGGTCGCACCGGTCGCACCGGTCGCCGACGCTTCCTCGTCCGCGGCCTCCTTCGCCCATCGGTCCGCGAGCGCGGCGGCCTTCGCGCAGGCCTCGGCGACGGCCTCGCGGCCTCCCCCGGCGTTCGCGGCCGCGTACCCGACGAGGAACGTCGTCAGGGGAGCGGCCGGCCTGGCCACGCCGTGCGCGGCGTCGCGGGCGAGGTCGAGCAGGACGCCGGTGTCGACGTCGAGTTCGATGCCCAGTTCGTTCTTGGCTGCGGAAATCCATTCATCCAACACGTGCCCATGCTCCCTGATACGTGACCGGGCGGCGGCGATGTCGTCCCAGGTGTCGCAGTCGAAGGACGCGACGGGGTCGGTGATGCGGGTGAGTTCGAGCCGGCCGACGAGCAGCCGCAGGGGCAGCCCGGAGAGACCGTCGTCGTGTGCGGCGGCGAGTTCGGCGAGGTGGTGGCGCAGGGATGCGCTGCGGTAGGCCGCGACGAGCGGCTGGTCCCGGCCGTCCGCGTCGGTGAGCAGGACCCCGTCCGCCGTTCCCGCGTAAAGGGCGTCGAGGAGGCGCCGTACGGTCTGCTCACTCAGGAAGGGCAGGTCGGCGGAGAGGACGAGGACCTCGTCGGCCGTGGTGGCGCGCAGGCCGGTGTCGAGTGCGGCCAGCGGTCCACCGCCCGGCGGGTCCTCGCGGGTCCAGCGCACGGGGTGCGTGGTGGGTCTGGGCTCGGCGACGACGACCGTGGTGCCGGCCGTGGCGCAGGCGGCCAGGACCCGGTCGAGCAGCGGCCTGCCGCCGACGCGGACCGCGGGCTTGTCCGTGCCGCCGAGCCTTCGGGAGGCGCCGCCGGCGAGCACGACGGCGTCGTGGGCGGGGCGGCTCGGCGCGGGAGCAGCGTTCATCCCCCGAGTATGGGCGCACGAAGGATCATTGCCACCCCTGGAAACGGCCCGCGCCCGCGCCCGCGAGGATTTAGGTCACATCGAGGCGGGCGAGGGCGGGCCGCCGGTCGGCACAGGTCGGGGCGGGCGGGAGTAAGCCGCCGCTCGTCACAGGTCGAAGTGGGCAGGGTCGGGCCGCCGGTCGTCACAGGGTGCGCAGGAGCACCGCCGGCTGTTCCACGCAGTCCGCGACGTAGCGCAGGAAGCCGCCCGCCGTGCCGCCGTCGCACACTCGGTGGTCGAAGGTGAGCGACAGCTGGACGACCTGTCGCACGGCCAACTCCCCCTGGTGAACCCAGGGTTTGGGGATGATCCGGCCCACGCCGAGCATGGCGGCCTCGGGGTGGTTGATGATCGGCGTCGAGCCGTCGACGCCGAAGACGCCGTAGTTGTTCAACGTGAACGTGCCACCCGTGAGTTCCCCGGGCGTGAGCCGCCCGGCCCGCGCCACCTCCGTGAGGCGGGCGAACTCGGCGCTGAGGGACTCGGCGTCGCGCACGTGCGCGTCCTTCACGACAGGGACGACGAGTCCGCGCTCGGTCTGGGCGGCGAACCCGAGGTGCACCGCGTCGAGCTGCACGATCTCCTGAGCCGCCAGGTCGACCCGGGAGTTGAGCTCCGGGTAACGGGCCAGGGCGGCGGTGCAGATGCGGGCGAGGAGGGCGAGTACGGAAATCTTCTCCCCGCCGGCCGTGTTCATGGCCACGCGCGCGTGCATGAACTCCGTGGCATCGGCGTCCACCCAGCAGGTCGCGTCGGGGATCTCGCGGCGGCTGCGGGTGAGCTTGTCGGCGACGGCGCCTCGGAGGCCGCGCAAGGGGACGCGGATTCCACCGGCGGTCGCGCCCACGGAGGTCGGGGCCTGGGCGGGGGCCTCTGTGAGGGCCGAGACCGGGGCCATGGCTTCCGCCTCGGCCACGTGAGCCCGTACCTGCACGGTCTCGCGCATGGCGCTCTCGACGTCGGCCCGCAGGATGAGCCCGTCGGGTCCTGACCCGGGCAACTCCCGCAGATCGACGCCGTGTTCACGGGCGAGCTTGCGTACGAGGGGGGAGATGACCGGCACAGGGCCGCTCCGCGGCGGCGCCTTCGGAGCCGGGGCGGACGGCGAGGTCAGCACGGGCGCTGCCGCGGGGACGTCGTCCTGGCGGCGGACCCTGCGGCGGCGCGCGGGGGCGGCCGCGGTGCCGTATCCCACCAGGACGTTCCCGGAGCCCTCTTCGTCACCCGCGCCCTCGGCCGGGGTGCCGACGGCGACCGTCAGGAGCGGGGAGCCGACGGGCAGTTCGGTGCCCTCCTCGCCGAAGCGGGCGGTGACCACACCCCCGTAGGGGCACGGGACCTCGACCATCGCCTTGGCGGTCTCCACCTCGACGACCGGCTGGTCCACCGCCACGACGTCGCCGACCTGGACGAGCCAGGTGACGATCGACGCCTCGGTGAGGCCTTCGCCGAGGTCGGGCAGCTTGAACTCGAGGACCTGTGCCATCAGCTGCCCGCCTCCCACTGAAGCCGGGCGACCGCGTCCAGGATCCGGTCGACCCCCGGCAGATGGTGCCGCTCCAGCATCGGCGGCGGATACGGAATGTCGAACCCGGCCACGCGCAGGACCGGCGCCTCCAGGTGGTGGAAGCAGCGCTCGGTGACCCGCGCGGCGATCTCAGCGCCGGGCCCGCCGAAACCGCCCGACTCGTGCACGACGACCGCCCGGCCGGTGCGGCGCACGGACGCGCTGACCGTCTCGTCGTCGAACGGCACCAGGGAGCGCAGATCGACGACTTCCAGATCCCAGCCCTCCGCTCGCGCGGCCTCGGCCGCCTCCATACAGACCGGCACCGACGGCCCGTACGTGATGAGGGTCGCGCTGCTGCCGGGCCGCCGGACCACGGCCCGCCCTATGGGCTCGACGTCCGTCGGGTGCTCGGGGTTCCAGGAGTCCTTCGACCAGTACAGCCGCTTGGGTTCGAGGACCACGACGGGGTCGTCGGAGGCGATGGCGGCTCGCATCAGTCCGTACGCGTCCGCGACGGTGGCGGGCGTGACGACATGGAGGCCTGGGGTGGCCATGTAGTACGCCTCGGAGGAGTCGCTGTGGTGCTCGACGCCGCCGATGCCGCCGCCGTAGGGCACGCGCACGGTGAGGGGCAGCGGCATCGCGCCCCTGGTGCGGTTGCGCATCTTCGCGACGTGCGAGATCAGCTGTTCGAAGCCGGGGTAGGCGAAGGAGTCGAACTGCATCTCGACCACGGGCCGCAGGCCGTACATGGCCATGCCGACCGCGGTCCCGAGGATGCCCGCCTCGGCGAGCGGCGTGTCCGTGCAGCGGGCGTCACCGAACTCCTTGGCGAGCCCGTCGGTGACGCGGAAGACGCCGCCCAGCGTGCCGACGTCCTCTCCGAGGACGTGCACGGAGGGGTCGGCGGCCATAGCGTCGCGCAGGGCGCGGCCGAAGGCCTGCGCCATGGTGGCCGGCTTGGCGGCGACGGTGGTCATCGGTCGGCCCCGTCCGCCTCGGCGTCGAGCTCGGCGCGCAACTGAGCCGCCTGCTCGCGCAGTTGAGTGGTCTGCTCGGCGTAGACGTCACGGAAGAGGTCCATGGGGTCCAGCACCGGATCCTGGTTCATGCGCTCGCGCAGGCCGGCGGCCATCTTGTCGGCGTCGTCGCGCACGGCCCGTATGCCTTCCTCGTCGAGGAGTCCGCGATCCGTCAACTCCCGTTCCAGGAGCTGGACCGGGTCGTGGTCGCGCCAGGCGTCGACCTCGGCGTCGACGCGGTAGCGCGTGGCGTCGTCCGCGTTCGTGTGCGCTTCCATGCGGTAGGTGATCGCCTCGACAAGGGTGGGGCCGCCCCCTTCGCGCGCGTGGCGGACGGCTTCGGCGAGGACCTCGTGCACGGCCACCGCGTCGTTGCCGTCCACGAGGCGACCGGGCATCCCGTAGCCGACGGCCTTGTGGGCCAGGGACGGGGCGGCGGTCTGCTTCGCGAGCGGTACGGAGATCGCGAAGCCGTTGTTCTGTACGAGGAAGACGACCGGGGCCTGCCACACCGCCGCGAAGTTCAACGCCTCGTGGAAGTCGCCCTCGCTGGTGCCTCCGTCGCCGACCATGGCGAGCGCGACCACGTCGTCACCCTTGAGGCGGGCGGCGTGCGCGAGACCGACGGCGTGCGGGAGCTGGGTCGCGAGCGGCGTGCACAGGGGGGCGATGCGGTGCTCACGCGGGTCGTACCCGGTGTGCCAGTCGCCCCGCAGCAGGGTCAGGGCCTGCACGGGGTCGAGGCCACGGGCGACGGCGGCGAGGGTGTCCCGGTAGCTGGGGAAGAGCCAGTCGCGCTCCTCCAGGACGAGGGCGGCCGCGACCTCGCAGGCCTCCTGTCCGGTGCTGGACGGGTAGACCGCGAGCCGGCCCTGCTTCGTCAGGGCGGTCGCCTGCGCGTTGTACCTGCGCCCACGCACCACCTCCGCGTACAGCTGGTGCAGGAGCCGGGCGTCGGCCTTGGCCGCGGCATCGGTGCCGAGGATCCGGTACGGCTCGGCGTCGGGCAGCAGCGGCGCGGGATCCGTGCGCGGCTGCCAGGCGGGCGGCGGGGTGGGCCGGTAGGCGTCCCGCTGCTCCATGACCGTCATGACGGCACCTCCTCGTTGGAAGCGACTGAGAGACGCGACGGAGTGATGCGCCTCACCTACCGATTGTTCGGTCGTCGGCACATTTTGGCTACAGGCACCTCCAGGCTGTGGACAAACGGTTCTCCACAGCCTGGGATGGACGCAGTACGTCCATGGTAGGGAGGCGGGGGGACATGGCATCTGAACGAATGGCCGACGGCCCGGGCGGCGACCGCCCCGAGCCTCCGCCCCGAGCGCCCGACGGCGGCGCCGACAGCCCAACGGGCGCCTCGCCCAGGCCGCCCGACGGCCGCCCCGAGTACCAGCCGCGCCCGCTGGACGCCATCGACCGCGACATCCTGCAGATGCTCCAGATGGACGGCCGCGCCTCGATACGCTCCGTCGCCGAGCGCGTCCACGTGTCACGGGCCAACGCCTACGCGCGCATCAACCGGCTCATCGACGACGGCGTCATCCGCGGCTTCGGCGCCCGCGTCAACCACGAGCGGGCCGGGCAGGGCGCCTCCGCGTACATCACGCTCAAGATCGTCCAGAACTCCTGGCGCATCGTGCGCGCGCAGCTGCGCCGACTCCCCGAGGCCTCACACATCGCGCTGGTCAGCGGCGACTTCGATGTGCTCCTGATGGTGCACACGCAGGACAACCGGGCGCTGCGGGAACTGGTGCTCACCAAGCTCCAGGCCATGCCGGAGGTGCTGAGCACGCGGACGCTGCTGGTGTTCGAGGAGGAGGACCTGGGGCCGGACGCCTGACGCGCCCGCGCCCGGGGGACCGTCGGGCGTCTGACGGACAGGCCCGCGCCGGGGTCCGTCAGCCCTGCCTGCGCAGCCCCTCGAAGATCAACTGCGTGACGGCGTCGGCGACTTCACGGTCGTCCATGCCCCGGCCGCCCGGCCGGAACCACTCCACGATCGAGTTGATCATGCCGAACACGAGGCGGGTCGCGAGCCGCACCTCTATGTCGCCCCGCACGTCGCCGTCGGCCGCGGCCGCCTTCAGGAGCTCGGCGACCTGGTGGTCGAACTCCCTGCGCCGCTCCATCGCCCAGCGCTCCGTGTCGGTGTTTCCGCGCACGCGCAGCAGCAGGGTCACGTAGGGCAGCTCGGATATCAGGACCTGGACCATGCGCCGGGTGACGTACTCAAGACGCTCGACGGCACGCCCCACGCGCGCGTGCTCCTCGCCGAGGATGCCGAAGAGACCGTCGAGCGCGCGGCTGACGGCGCGGCGAAGCAGCTCCTCCTTGCCGGCGACATGGTGGTAGATCGACGACTTGGAGATACCGGCCGCCTTGGAGAGGTGCTCCATCGAGGTGCCGTCGTAGCCACGCTCGTTGAAGACCTGCACGGCGACCGACAGGAGGGTCTCCGGCGTGTAGGTGTCGCGCCTTGCGGTGGTCATGCGGAGCCCTCCCGCTTGTCGGAGGCGTACGAGTGACGGTAGAGCGCGAGCGAGGGCGCGTAACGGCCGGACGGGTCGCGCAGGTGCAGATCGTCGAGGAGGGAGTACGCCCAGTTCTTGCCGAGCTTCCTGCTCCACTCGACGGGCCCCAGCGGGTAGTTGACGCCCAGGCGCATCGCCGTGTCGATGTCCTCCGGAGTGGCCACTCCCTTGGCGACGGCATCGTGCGCCAGGTCGATGAGCCGCGCGACCGTGCGGGCGACGATCATGCCGGGCACGTCGCCGATGACGCTGACGTCCTTGCCGATGGCCTGGAAGAGCCCGGTGGCCTCACGCAGGGTCTGCGGGGACGCTTCCTGCGAGGTCGCCAGGGCGATGCGGGTGGCGGCGCGATAGTCGAACGCAAGATCGAAGTAGATGACGTCCCGGTACTCGACGGACGTCTGGCCGTCCGCGAGGGCGAGCTGACCGCCGCTGGGAAGGACCAGGCGCGTGCCGTTGTCCTCGTCCTCCTCACGCACCGGGATGCCCGCCTCGCGGATCAGCGCGAGGAGCTCGGCGGCAGGCCCCAGGTCCCCCTCGGCGACGACGTAGGCGGGCGCCTGGGCGGGCTGCGCGGTGTGCGGCTCCGGGCGCTCCTCGCCATCCGCGTACGCGTACCAGCCGCGGCCCGTCTTGCGCCCGAGCATGCCGGCCTCGACCAGGCGCCGCTGAGCGAGGGACGGCCGGAACTTCACGTCCTGGAAGAAGGCCTCCCACACGGAGCGGGTGACCGCCTCGTTGACGTCCTGCCCGATGAGGTCCGTCAGTTCGAAGGCGCCCATCTTGAAGCCACCGCACTCGCGCAGGACGGCGTCGATGGTGGCGGGCTGGGCGCCCTGCCCCTCGTAGACCGCGAACGCCTCGGCGTAGAAGGGCCGCGCGATGCGGTTGACAATGAATCCGGGGGTGTCGGCGCAGACGACGGGGGTCTTGCCCCAGGCACGGGCCGTCTCGTACGCGCGCGTGGCCGCCGTTACGTCCGTCGCCGCGCCGGAGACCACCTCGACCAGCGGCATCAGGGGCGCCGGGTTGAAGAAGTGCAGGCCGACGAGGCGCCCCGGCACACGCAGCGTTCCGCCGACGGCCGTGACGGACAGGGACGAGGTGTTGGTCGCGAGCAGACAGTCGTCCGCGACGATCTCCTCCAGGTCCGTGAACAGCTGCTGCTTCACGTCGAGCCGCTCCAGTACGGCCTCGACGACGAGCGCCGCCCCCGCGAACTCCTCAAGGGACTCGGCGGGGCTCAGACGCTCGCACGCGGCGTCCCGCTCGGCAGCGTCGAGCCTGCCCTTGTCGACCAGGCGGTCCAGGCGTGCGGCGATGGCGTCCGCAGCCTCCCGGGCGCGACCCGGTACGGCGTCGTAGAGCCGGACGGGGTGGCCGGCGGTCAGGGCGACCTGGGCGATGCCCTGGCCCATGGTGCCGGTGCCCACCACGCCCACAAGGCGTTCGGGGCTGCCGAGCTCGAGTGCTGTCATGGTCGCGATCCTCCCGCACGGGACGACGGCCGGGGGCCCGGGGGTCGTGGCGGCCGCGCCGGGACAGCGGCGGGCGGGAAGTTTTCCACAGGTTCGACGACCCCCCTTGTCCCGACCGATCGTTCGGTTACTCTAACCGTGTCTGCCTGTTCCTGCCCAGCTGTCCCTGCCCAGCTCGCCGGCTCGACGAAGAGCCGTCTCGACGAGGAGTTGGTCCGTCATGGCCGCCGAAGTCACCGCGCACGACCTGATCGCAAAGCACCGGCCCACCCTCGACCAAGCGCTGGAAGCGATCCGCACGCGCGCGTACTGGTCGCCGCACCCCGAGCACCCCAAGGCCTACGGAGAGCACGGAAGCCTGAGCATGCCCGAGGGCAAGGCCGCCTTCGACGCGCTCTCCGGCACCCGGATCGACCTCGGACAGCCCGGCACGGACGACTGGGTGGGCGGCGAAATGTCGCCGTACGGCGTCGAGTTGGGCGTGACCTACCCACATCCCGATCTGGACGTCCTGCTCCCCGCGATGCGCGCAGGCATGCGCGCGTGGCGCGAGGCGGGCGCCGAGGCGCGGGCCGCCGTGTGTCTGGAGATCCTGGCCCGGATCAGCGCGCGTACACACGAGTTCGCGCACGCCGTGATGCACACGAGCGGGCAGGCCTTCATGATGGCGTTCCAGGCGGGCGGCCCGCACGCGCAGGACCGCGGCCTCGAAGCGGTGACGTACGCGTACGTCGAGCAGGTGCGCACGCCGGACGCGATGGAGTGGACCAAGCCACAGGGCAAGCGTGATCCCCTCGTCCTCGGCAAGCAGTTCACGCCGGTCGGACGCGGCATCGCGCTCGTCATCGGCTGCAACACCTTCCCCACATGGAACGGATATCCGGGGCTCTTCGCCTCCCTCGCCACCGGCAACGCCGTCCTGGTGAAGCCCCACCCGCGCGCGGTGCTGCCCCTCGCCCTCACCGTCCAGGTGGCCCGCGAGGTCCTCGCCGAGTCCGGCTTCGACCCGAATCTGGTGGCACTGGCCGCCGAGCGGCCCGGCGAAGGCATCGCCAAGACGATCGCCCTGCGCCCCGAGATCAAGATCATCGACTACACGGGCTCGACGGCGTTCGGCGACTGGCTGGAGACGCACGCCCGGCAGGCGCAGGTCTACACGGAGAAGGCCGGCGTCAACACGGTCGTCATCGACTCGACCGACCGCTACAAGGGAATGCTGGCGAACCTCGCGTTCTCCCTGTCCCTGTACAGCGGCCAGATGTGCACCACCCCGCAGAACCTCCTCATCCCGCGCGACGGCATCAGCACGGACGAGGGCCCCAAGAGTTACGACGAGGTGGTCACCGACATCGCGGCAGCGGTCGGCGGCCTCCTCGGCGACGACACCCGGGCGAACGCGCTGCTCGGCGCCCTCGTCAACCCGGACGTGAAGTCCCGCCTGGAGGCCGCCTCCGGCCTCGGTGAAGTCGCCCTCGCCTCACGGGAGATCAGCAATCCCGAGTTCCCCGGTGCCGTCGTCCGTACGCCGACGATCGTCAAGCAGGACGGCGCGCGGAAGTTCTGGGACGGCGCCGACTCCGAGTCCGCCTACCTCAGCGAGTGCTTCGGCCCGGTCTCCTTCGCCGTCGCCGTCGACTCCACGGCGGACGCGCTGGAACTGCTGCGGCGCACGGTGCGCGACAAGGGCGCGATGACGGTCGGCGCGTACACGACCTCCGACGAGGTCGCCGAGGCCGTCGAAGAGGTCTGCCTCGAAGAGTGCGCCCAGCTGTCCGTCAACCTCACGGGCGGGGTGTACGTGAACCAGACGGCAGCGTTCTCGGACTTCCACGGCTCCGGCGGTAACCCCGCGGCCAACGCGGCGCTGTGCGACGGAGCGTTCGTGGCGAACCGCTTCCGGGTCGTGGAGGTGCGCAAGGAGGCATGAGGCCTCCGACGGAAGCCTGCTCAGGCAGCCGGGCGGCCCACCGGACCGCCCGGCGTGCCACAGGTACTCCAGTGGAAGAGCGTCATGCCGACGCTCGTCGCCAGGTTGTAGCTGGAGACCTGTGCCCGCATCGGCAGCGACACCAAGTGATCGGCACGGGCGCGCAGTTCGGGCGACAGGCCACTGCGCTCCGAGCCGAAGGCGAGCAGCGCGTCGTCCGGCAGTTCGGTCCCCCGGATGTCCTCGCCCTCCGGATCGAGCGCGTACACGGGCCCCGGCGGCAGCTCCGCCACCGCCAGGCGCTCGACCGCGGTCGCGAAGTGCAGGCCCGCGCCCCCGCGTACGACGGTCGGGTGCCAGGGGTCGAGGCTGCCGGTCATGACGACGCCCGTCGCTCCGAAGCCCGCGGCGAGCCGGATGACGGCGCCCGCGTTGCCGAGGTTGCGGGGGTTGTCGAGGACGACTACGGGCGCGGTCCTCGGCAGGTGCGCCACGGCGGCCAGGTTCGCCGCCCGGTCCGGCCGCACCGCCAGCGCGGCCACCCCCGTGGGATGCAGACGCGGCACCAGAGCACGCAGTGTGTCCTCCGGCACCTCCTCCACAAGCCCGTCAAGCACGTCCCGCACATCCGGAGCGAGCTCCTCTGCCAGGGCGAGCACGGCGGCACGACTGGTCGCCAGGGCCACGGGCACGCGCGCGCCGAAACGCAGGGCGTGCTTGAGCGCGTGGAACCCGTCCAGGAGGACGGCCGAGTCGGCACGGGCGCGCCATTCATCGACGCCGGCGATATCCGCCCTGTTCATGCTGCTCGATCCGCCCTGCTCATGCTGCTCGCCTGTTCACGCTGTTCGCCCTGCTCACGCCTGTTGCCGGTTCACGCGCACGCTGCGTGCCTCTGCCCGCTGTTCGCCCTGCTCATGGCGTGAAGCCTACGTGGGCCTGTTCGGGGCTCTCCTCGGCGCGAGGCCCCGGCACCGTAGGAGCACCGGCCGTACGGGAAAACAGGCCTCCACGCGCGCGTGCCACCCATCCGCCCAGCCGCTTCAGGAACGGCGTCGGCAGGAACACGGCATCGGCGGCGATCATCGCGAGCGAGAAGAACGGCAGTCCGAGCAGGACGGCGATCACCGCGTGCTCGCACATCATGGCGACCAGCAGGACGTTCTTGACGCGCCGGTTGAACAGCGTGAACGGGAAGGCGACCTGCACGGCGACCGTCCCGTACGACACGAGCATCACCATCAGCCCGTGCGAGGCGAGCAGGTCTCCGAGGGCCGGCCAGGGAGAGAAATAGTCCAGGTGGAGCGGGTAGTAGACCGCCGTCCCGTCCTGCCAGCGACTGCCCTGGATCTTGTACCAGCCGGCGGTCGCGTAGATCAGACACGCCTCCGCCATGATCACGAGAAGCGCGGCGTTGTGCGCCAGGTTCGCGATCACGTCGAACAGCTGTCGGAGCTCGCTGTACGGGTCCCTCCTGTTCACCGCCCACCACAGGCCCTGCACGGCCCACAGCCCCCAGAACACGACCAGCCAGCCCCCGCTCACAACCCCCATGAACGTGATCACGGAGAGTCCGAGCCCGGCGAGCCACCACAGCACCGGCCCCACTCTGTCCGGCCGCCCGATGTCGCTCTCACGCGCAATGTGCTCATGCGCACTGTGCTCACGCGCGCGTGCCGCTCGCCGCGCATCCAGCGACCAGACCTGCCCGCACCGCGTGAACGCCAGGTAGATCGACATCAGATGGATGACGTTGTCGCCGCCGTCGCCCATGAAAATGCTGCGGTTCTGCAGCGAGAGCACGCCGATCATGAACAGGACGGACATGGTCCGGGTACGCCAGCCCAGCATCAGCAGCGCACTGGACACGAGCGCGGCGGCGTAGACGATCTCGAACCAGACGCGGCCGTCCGACCACATCAGAGCGGTGAAGGCGCCGTTACCGGCGATGAGCTGCTGCGCCATGTCCCAGCTCCACGGCCCGTCGGGCCCGTAGAGCTCGTGACGGTTGGGGAACTCGCGCAGCAGGAAGAGAAGCCAGGTCGCGCAGAACCCGATCCGGATCACGGCACTCTGATAGGGGCCGAGGGCGAACCCGGTGACGCGGTCGATGCGGTCGATGGGGTCGATGCGGTTCACCGGGCATCCGTCCCGTCACCGGCGGCACGCACGCGCGTGCTGTTGCCGTTTTGGCTCGGGTTCTGGCTCTGGCTCTGGCTCTGGCTATTGCTGTTGCTGTTGCTGTTGAGTGCTCTGTCCGCGACCGTCACCATCGACCAGGGAATCTGCCGGTAGAGAGGCTTGGGATCCACTTTCTCGTCACTCCACGGGGGCGGCGCCACGTTGGTGGTTCGCGAGCGGACCTGGACGCGGGCGATGTATTCCTTCTTGCCGGCGGCCGTCTTGCCGGCGGCCGTCAGCCCGTCCTCGTGGGACAGCCGCAGGACGACGATGCGGCGGATGTAGCGCTCGGAGAGCTGGCCGCGCAGACCGTTCGGGCGGTTCTCACTGTCGTGCGCGGACACGTAGAAGTCCCAGGCCCGTCGCAACTCGTTCTGTTGCGTGTGGCTGGGCAGCAGATTCCCGTCGATGTCGGCGCCGTCGCGTGCCGACAGGTCGTACCAGCCGGTCGTGCGCGTACCGCCGTCGGCCGTACGGATCTCCGCGCGGGCCTGCACGGCGATGTTCTGCTGAAGCGGGTTGGGCGCGAACAGCTTCCAGTTCTGCTCGAACTCCGGATATATCCAGCCGTCAATGGCCCGGCCGTACTCCTTGGAGACGGTATTGGGCGGCGCGACGTGCAAAAACACCATCGCGACGTGCACACACGCCCCGAGGGCGACCACGACCAGTGCGCAGGCGGCGGCGATCTGGTAGCGGAGGGAGAGGGCGGACAGGCCGATGCGGGGTGGGGCGGTTGGGGGCAGGGGCGGGGGTATGAGGGGTGGGTTCTGGGGATCCAGCTCAGGCTCGTGGTCCGGCTCGGGTACGTGGCCGAGCTCAGGCTCCTGGCCCGACACGGGCACGTGGCCGAGCTCAGGCTCGCGGCTCGGCGCCGGACTCCGCAAAGGGTCCGGCTTCGGCTCCGGGTCGGAACGCCGGGCGGTCGAGCCCTTGTCGTACGCGTCCATGCCGCCCCGTTTCCCCGAGTCTCCCGATGCCTCCGGTCCGCGCTTGTGCCGAACCGATTCCTCGCCACGCGGCCCGCTCCTGCCGCCGCACCGGCACGGTACTCAGCCGAGCACGCGAGGCACAGAGCCACGGGACTTATCCACAGGCCGGACCTCGCAGGGTTGACACCCTACGGCGCTCGTCCCACCATTGAATCCAACGAACCGAACGATCGGTCGGGAGATTCGCTCAAGGTCGAGGGAGACCGGGATGGCGACAGCAGCTGCGCACCAAACGGCGCGGACACAGGCGGCCCACGCCACGTCCGACGCCACCGGCACCGCCTCGGGCACTGCCTCGGGCACTGCCTCGGGCACCGCCGCGTATCAGACAGCGTTCGACGCCGCCGTCGCGGCGGAGGAGCGCATCGAGCCCCGTGACTGGATGCCGGACGCCTATCGCGCGACGCTTGTGCGCCAGATCGCGCAGCACGCCCACTCCGAGATCATCGGCATGCAGCCGGAGGCCAACTGGATCACGCGCGCCCCCTCACTGCGGCGCAAGGCGATCCTCATGGCCAAGGTCCAGGACGAGGCCGGCCACGGCCTGTACCTGTACAGCGCCGCCGAAACGCTCGGCACGGGCCGCGACGAGCTGCTCGACAAGCTGCACAGCGGCCGTCAGAAGTATTCGTCGATCTTCAACTATCCGACGCTGACCTGGGCGGACGTCGGCGCCGTCGGCTGGCTCGTGGACGGCGCAGCGATCACGAATCAGGTCCCCCTGTGCCGCTGCTCGTACGGGCCGTACGCGCGCGCCATGGTGCGGATCTGCAAGGAAGAGTCGTTCCACCAGCGCCAGGGCTACGAGCTGCTGCTCGCCCTGAGCCGCGGCACCGAGGCCCAGCACGCGATGGCGCAGGACGCCGTCGACCGCTGGTGGTGGCCGTCCCTGATGATGTTCGGTCCTCCGGACGACGAGTCTTCGCACTCCGCGCAGTCGATGGAGTGGAAGATCAAGCGCCATTCGAACGACGAGCTGCGCCAGCGCTTCGTCGACATCTGCGTCCCGCAGGCCGAGTCCCTCGGACTCACCCTCCCCGACCCGGACCTCGTATGGAACGCGGAGCGCGGGCACCACGACTTCGGAGCCATCGACTGGACGGAGTTCTGGGAGGTCCTGAAGGGCAACGGACCGTGCAACGACCAGCGGATCACCCAGCGCAGGCGGGCGCACGACGAGGGCGCCTGGGTCAGGGAAGCGGCCGCGGCCCACGCGGCGAAACACTCCGAGGCGAAGCCCTCCGGGGCACAAGACTCCGGGGCGAACGGGAAGGCGACGGCATGAGTGACGCGAAGGACTGGCCGCTGTGGGAGGTCTTCGTACGCTCCCGGCGCGGACTGTCGCACACCCACGCGGGAAGCCTGCACGCGCCGGACGCCGAGCTGGCCCTGCGTAACGCACGCGATCTGTACACCCGCCGCGGCGAAGGCGTTTCGATCTGGGTCGTCCCGTCCACCTCGATCACCGCCTCCTCGCCCGACGAGAAGGACCCCTTCTTCGAGCCCTCCGCCGACAAGCCGTACCGGCACCCGACGTTCTACGAGATCCCGGAAGGGGTGAAGCACCTGTGACCACGTCCCTGAACCCCGTCTCCGCCGTCGGCACCGTCAGCGCCGCCGCCGCACTCGCCCTGGGCGACGACGCACTCGTGCTGTCACACCGACTGGGGGAGTGGGCCGGACACGCCCCGGTCCTCGAAGAAGAAGTCGCCCTGGCCAACATCGCGCTCGACCTCCTCGGCCAGGCCCGGGTCCTGCTCTCCCTCGTCGGTGACGAGGACGAGCTGGCCTACCTGCGCGAGGAACGCGCCTTCCGGAACGTCCAGTTGGTCGAACAGCCCAACGGCGACTTCGCCCACACCATCGCCCGCCAGCTGTACTTCTCCACCTACCAACACCTCCTGTACGGCCGCCTCGCCGCGACCGACGGACCCCTCGCCGGCCTCGCCGCCAAGGCGGTCAAGGAGGTCGCCTACCACCAGGACCACGCCGAACAGTGGACCGTACGTCTCGGAGACGGCACCACCGAAAGCCACGACCGGATGCAGCGGGCCTGCGACGCACTCTGGCGTCACACCGGAGAGATGTTCCAGCCCATCGACGGCATCGACATCGACTGGCCGGAGATGGAAGCCAGTTGGACCGCATCCGTCACCGCCGTCCTGGACCGGGCGACCCTGACCGTTCCCGAGGGACCGCGGACCGGGGCCTGGAGCGCCGGCGCCGGACGCCAGGGCCTGCACACGGAGCCCTTCGGACGGATGCTCGCCGAGATGCAGCACCTCCACCGCAGCCACCCGGGGGCGTCATGGTGACCAAAGCCCCCGAGGCCTCCCCCCAGGACACCGCCGACCGACCGGAGACGCCGCTCGAAGCGGAGCTGCGCCGCCTCGCCGGCTCCGTGCCCGACCCCGAACTGCCCGTTCTCACACTGGAAGAGCTCGGCGTGCTCCGAGCCGTCCACTGCCTCACCCCGGGCAGCGTCGAGGTCGAGCTCACCCCCACCTACACCGGCTGCCCGGCCGTCGAGGCCATGTCCACGGACATCGAGCGCGTCCTGCACGAGCGCGGCATACCGGAGGTCACCGTCCGGCGGGTGCTCGCACCCGCCTGGACCACGGACGACATCACGGACGAGGGCCGCCGCAAGCTCCGGGAGTTCGGCATAGCGCCACCCCGCGCCGTCCAGGCGGACCAAGGACCCGTGACCGTCGCCCTGGGCCCCACCCGCACCACAACACCCATGCGCACAGCTGCCGACGCGGCTGCCGCCACGCTCCTCGGTGCCCCCGAAGCCAGCGACGCCGCCCTGCGCTGCCCGCACTGCGGATCCACGGACACCGAACTGCTGAGCCGCTTCTCCTCCACCGCCTGCAAAGCCCTGCGGCGCTGCCTCGACTGCCGCGAACCCTTCGACCACTTCAAGGAGTTGTGATGGCCCGCTTCCACCAGCTCCGCGTAGCGGCGGTCGACCGGCTCACCGACGACTCCGTGGCCCTCACCCTCGAGGTCCCCGAACCCCTGCGTGAGGAATTCCGCCACGCACCCGGCCAGCACCTCGCCCTGCGCCGCCCGGCCGGCGAGGGCGAGATCGACAAGGGCGAGATCCGGCGCACCTACTCGATCTGCTCACCGGCCCCAGACCCTGAAGGACCCCGCACCCTCCGCGTCGGTGTCCGCCTCGTCGAAGGCGGATCCTTCTCGACGTACGCCCTCAAGGAGATCGCCGTCGGCGACGCCCTGGAGGTCATGACCCCCGCCGGCCGCTTCATCCTCGAACCCGCCCCCGGGCTCTACGCCGCCGTGGTCGGCGGCAGCGGCATCACCCCCGTCCTGTCGATCGCGGCCACTCTGCTCGCCCGCGAACCGAACGCCCGCTTCTGCCTCATCCGCAGCGACCGCACCGCAGCGTCGACCATGTTCTTGGACGAGGTGGCCGACCTGAAGGACCGGTACCCCGCCCGGTTCCAGCTGGTCACGGTCCTCTCCCGGGAGGACCAGCAGGCAGGCCTCGACTCCGGCCGCCTCGACCAGGAACGCCTGACGACCCTGCTGCCTGCACTGCTTCCCGTGGACGAGGTAGCCGGCTGGTACCTCTGCGGCCCGTTCGGACTCGTACAAGGAGCGGAACGCACGCTGCGCGCCCTCGGCGTACGAAGAGGCCGCATCCACGAGGAGATCTTCCACGTCGACGACGGAGCGGCACCCGCCCGCCCCGCGCCGGCCCTCGCGCACTCCACAGTCACCGCCCAGCTCGACGGCCGCTCCGGCACCTGGCCCGTCGGCGACGGCGAATCACTCCTGGAGACCGTGCTGCGCAACCGCCCCGACGCGCCGTACGCCTGCAAGGGCGGCGTCTGCGGGACCTGCCGCGCGTTCCTCGTCTCGGGCGAGGTGCGCATGGACCGGAATTTCGCACTCGAACCCGAGGAGACCGAAGCCGGCTACGTACTCGCCTGCCAGTCCCACCCGGCCACGGAGACGGTGGAGCTGGACTTCGACCGCTGACGCTGCCCCGCCGACCGCCGACCGCCGACCGCCGACCGCCGACCGCCGAAGCCACCCCTACTGCCCTCGCATTCCCTCCGCGTATTCCCTTCTCGTAGAACTTGTTCTACCTTGACGCACCGTCAGATCCTGGCGGGTCGCCACGATGAAACGGTGCACGGAGGGACAGGGCAGTGGACTTCACCTTCACCGAAGAACAGCAGGCGGCTGTCGAGGCGGCCAGGGCCGTGTTCGGCCATGTCGCGCCGGACAGCGTGCCGAGCCCGGCCCTCACCCCCGGCGCGGTCGCCCACGACTTCGACCGGGCCCTGTGGTCGAAACTCGCCGACGCCGACCTGCTCAGCCTCCTGCTCAACCCCGAACACGGCGGCGCGGGCCTGGACGCCATCGCGCTCTGCCTGGTCCTACGGGAAGCCGCCAAGACACTCGCTCGCGTCCCGCTCCTGGAACACACCGCGACCGCAGTCGCCGTACAGACCTACGGCAGCGACGAGTTGAAGGAGCAAATCCTCCCCCGGGCAGCCCGTGGCGAACTCGTCCTCACCGCCGCCTCGGCAGGCCGCACCGGCCACGACCCGGCCCAACTCGCAGTCAGTGCACGGCACGACACGGACACCGACACCTGGACTCTCGACGGCACCCAGACCGGCGTGCCCTGGGCCCACAACGCCGACCACATCGCCGTACCCGCCCACACCCCGCAGGGCCGCACCATCGTCGCCGTGCTGCCCCACTCGCACGAAGGGCTCGCCCTCGCCGAACAGATCTCCACGACCGGCGAACGCCTCGGCGAACTCCACCTCGACTCCGTACGCCTCGACCCGCACCAGATCATCGAGACCGACGAAGCCTGGGACCGGCTGCACCAACTCCTCACGACCGGAACCTGCGCCCTGGCGCTGGGCCTCGGAGAACGCGTCCTGCAGATGACCGGCGACTACACCAGCAAGCGCGAACAGTTCGGCTACCCGGTGGCCACGTTCCAAGCGGTCGCGGTCCAGGCCGCGGACCGTTACATCGATCTGCGCGCCATGGAAGCCACCCTCTGGCAGGCCGCCTGGCGCATCGGCACCCAGGCGGGCGGAGCGCTCCCCGCGGCAGGCGACATCGCGGTCGCCAAGATCTGGGCGTCCGAAGGCGTACGACGCGTCGTCCAGACCGCACAGCATCTGCACGGAGGATTCGGCGCCGACACCGACTACCCGCTGCACCGCTACCACGCCTGGGCCAAGCAGCTGGAACTGTCCCTCGGCCCAGCAGCCGCACACGAGGAGACACTCGGCGACCTACTGGCTGCCCATCCCCTCAGCTGATCCAGCTGATCCAGCTGATCCAGGGGTCAGAGCACGAAGCCCGACTGCCCCTTGTCGTCCACGACGGGCCGCCCGGCGGCGGCCCACACCTGCATGCCACCGTCCACATTCACCGCGTCGATGCCCTGCTGTACGAGGTACATCGTCACCTGCGCGGAACGCCCGCCGGACCGGCAGATCACATTGACCCGACCGTCCTGGGGAGCCGCCTCGGTCAGCTCGCCGTAACGCGCCACGAACTCACTGATCGGAATGTGCAGCGCACCCTCGGCATGACCTGCCTGCCACTCATCGTCCTCACGGACATCGAGGAGAAAGTCCCCGTCCACGAGCTCGCCGACCTCAACCGTGGGCACACCAGATCCGAAATGCATACCCCCGACGCTACCCGACCCCATCCGGGCCCTGACTCGCCAGGCACCGGGCCGGTCAGCCGCTCGGACTCTCAGCCACGCGGGGGGACCCGCTCGGTCTGGGACAACCACTCACCTACAGGCCGGCCCGGTCAGCCCACTCGCATAGCCACAAGCCGACCGGTCAACCCACTCGCATAGCCACAAGCAGCCTGCTCGCCCGCTAGCTCAGCCGCCAGCAACCTGCTCACCCGCCGGCTCAGCCACCAGCAGCCGACCGGTCGACCCGCTCAGCTACCAGCAGCCTGCTCGCGCATCAAGCGCTCCAGCTCGGCCTCGCGCTCGGCGACCTGCGCGAGCAGCTGCTCCGCGATCTCCTCGAGCAGCCGGTCGGGATCGTCCGGCGCCATCCGCAGCATCGCGCCGATCGCACTCTCCTCCAGCTCCTGAGCAACGGCCGTCAGCAGCTCCTTGCGCTGCGACAGCCACTCGAGCCGCTCGTACAGCTCCTCGCTCGGGCTGGGCTTGCGCGCCTCGGGCACAGGCCCCGCGGCCCACTCGTCGGACAGCTCCTTCAGCAAGGCCTCGTCGCCACGGCCGTAGGCCGCGTTGACCCGCACGATGAACTCGTCGCGCCGCGCCCGGTCCTTCTCGTCCTGCGCCAGATCCGGGTGCGCCTTACGGACGAGCTCCCGGTAGAGCTTGCGAGCCTCGTCGCTGGGCCGCACACGCTGCGGCGGCCGCACCGGCTGATCGGTGAGCATGGCGGACGCCTCCGGCGAGAGACCGTCCCCGTCCATCCACTGGTCGAACAATTCCTCGACCGCGGGCATGGGCATCACGCGCGCCCTGGCCTCGTCCGCCTTACGCCGGTCCTCCGGATCCCCGCTCCGCGCGGCGACCGCCTCGGCGATCTGCGCCTCGAGCTCGTCCAGGCGCGTATACATCGGGCCCAGCTTCTGGTGGTGCAGCCGAGAGAAGTTCTCCACCTCTACCCGGAACGTCTCCACCGCGATCTCGTACTCGATCAGCGCCTGCTCAGCGGCGAGCACAGCCCGCTCAAGCCGCTCCTCGGGTCGCTTCTCAGTAACAGGCTGCCCCTCAGTAAGAGGCTGTCCCTCAGCAACGGGCTGCCCCTGCGGCTCGGCGGCAGGGGCCTCGGACGGGGTCGACTCGGCTTCCGGGGTCGTCACCCGACCAGCCTAGGGCACGGTCCGGGTTGCCCTGCTCGACGCCTGATTTCAATGGTTCTGGGGGGCTCCCCCTCCCCCCGCCCCCTCCCACCTCACCCCAGATCAGCTCAATTCAACCCACCCAGAATCCACAGCAGGCCGACTCGCCCCACCCCGCAACCACCCCGCGTCGGCTCACCCCACCCGCCCCAAGCGCCCGCACGCCCAAACCCACCCCGCCTTAAGGCCACCCCGCCCGAAGGCCGGCCCTTCCCCCTCCCCCCAAAAACCCCACCCCAAAAAACTCCACCGCAAACCCCCACCTCAAACCCCCACCTCAGCCCTCACCCTCCCCTCCCGCACAGCCCTGACCAGGGCTGCGTGGTCCTGTTCTGTGCGGTCCGCGTAGGTGACCGCGAACTGGGCGATGGCCTCGTCCAGTTCCTCGTTCTTGCCGCAGTAGCCGGCGATCAGTCGAGGGTCGGCGCTGTGTGCGTGTGCGCGGGCGAGGAGCGCGCCCGTCATGCGGCCGTAGTCGTCCATCTGATCGGCGGCAAGAGCCGCGGGGTCGACGCTTCCCTTGCGGTTTCTGAACTGCCGTACCTGGAACGGACGTCCGGCCACGGTCGTCCAGCCGAGCAAGATGTCGCTGACGACCTGCATCCGTTTCTGGCCGAGGACCACGCGCCGCCCTTCATGGATGGCGTTCGGCGTCTCGAATCCCACTGCGGGCAGGTGCGGAAGCAGCGCGGAGGGCCGTGCTTCCTTCACCTGGAGCACGAGTGCCTCTCCCCGGTGGTCGAGGAGCAGCACCACGTACGACCTCGTGCCCACGCTCCCGGTGCCGACGACGCGGAAGGCGACGTCCTGGATCGCGTAGCGGCCGAGCAGGGGCAGGCGGTCTTCGGAGAGTGTCTGCAGGTAGGCGCCGAGGGATGCCGCGACGTCGGACGCCTCCTCGTCGGAGACGCGGCGCAGTACGGGTGGTGCGTCGACGAAGCGTCGGGTGCCGTCCTCGGCCAGTTCGGTGGACTTGGCGGCGAATCTTCCGCTGGTGTTGTTGCGTGCCTTCTCGGATACGCGTTCCAGCATGCCGACGAGGTCATGGGCGTCGGTGTGGGAGACGAGTTCCTCGTCGGCGATGGCGTTCCACGCGTCGAGGGCGGGCAGTCGGGCCAGCAGACGCATGGTGCGGCGGTACGCGCCGACCGCGTAGTGCGCGGCTTCCCGGCAGGTGTCCTCGTCGGCTCCGGCCACGCGGCCTGCGAGGACGAGCGAGGTGGCGAGTCGCTTCACGTCCCATTCCCAGGGGCCGCGCACCGTTTCGTCGAAGTCGTTCAGGTCGATGACCAGACCGCCGCGGGCGTCGGCGTAGAGGCCGAAGTTCGCCGCGTGGGCGTCTCCGCAGATCTGGGTGCCGATGCCGGTGACGGGGGTCTGTGCGAGGTCGTGGGCCATGAGGCCGGCAGATCCGCGCAGGAACGCGAACGGGGTCGCCGCCATCCTGCCGACGCGTATGGGTGTGAGCTCTTCGATCCGGCCGAGGTTGGACTCGTCGACCGCGGTGACGGCGTCGGGGCGTGCGGGGTGCAGGGTGAGGGTCGCGTGCGTGGAGCGCGGTACGCGGTCGCGCAGGGCCTTGCCCTCTTGCTTGGGTGATCCGGAGGCAGGTCGCGCGGCGAACCCTTGGACGGCCGGCAGCCGTCGAGCTGCCGCTTCTTCACGCTGTATCGGCACCGCCGTGTCGAGCTCGGTCACGCGGACCGCCTCCCCCGTCTCTGAACATCAATTGGCGACGACCGTACCGCCGTCGGCCGAAACCCGTCAGAGCCTGTGGATAACCCCGCGATTGTGGAAACCGAGCGCGGAACCAGGGCGCGGAACCAGAGCGCGGAAGCAAAGCATGGGACCAGAGTTCTAACACTCAGGCAGATGCTCCTCGGCCCACAGCCCGAGTTCCTTCAGCGCCGGTTCGAGCGCGGCGCCCGCTTCGGTCAGGCGGTACGCGACGCGGAGCGGGGGGCCTTCGTCGACCTCGCGTACGACGAGGCCGGCGGCGCCGAGTTCGGTGAGGCGGTCCGAGAGCATGCGCTCGCTGATGCCGGGGATGGCTCGGCGCAGGTCGGCGAAGTGGACGGGGTGCTGGAGGAGGACGGAGACCACGAGTCCTGTCCAGCGTTTGCCGAGCAGGCCGAAGACGCGGGTGATGCCGCCGTCGACTCGCTTGCACGCGTCGGGGTTCTGGGGCCCCGTCCCGCATGCGGTGCCGCTCTCGTGTTCCCCGTTGCCCGCCATGCCTTCAGGGTACTGCCCTACCGTAGGGGACTAAATAAAAGTAAGTTACTGTTCATAAGGTAGCTCCGAACGGAACTACACCTCCGTACCCGACCACCCCGCACCTTGGAGACCCCCAATGCCCACCCTTCTGCACGTCGACTCGTCCCTCTGGCCCGGTTCGGCCTCCGCGTCCCGCACCGTCGCCGACGCCTTCCGCAAGGCCTGGGAGGAGCAGCACCCCGACGGCACGGTGATCTACCGCGATCTGGCCGTGGACCCGGTCCCGCACCTGGACACGGTCGGCGCCTCGGCCGGTTTCGCCGATCCCGCCACCCACAGCCCGGAGCAGGCCGCGGCCTTCGCCGAGCGTCTGAAGCTCATCGAGGAGCTGGAGCAGGCGGACGCCGTGCTGATCGGCGCCCCTATGTACAACTTCTCGATCCCGTCGACCCTGAAGGCCTGGCTGGACCAGGTGATCCTCATGGGGCGTACCGCCGGCGAGACGCCGTCCGCGAAGGGGACGCCCGTCACGGTCGTCGCCAGCCGTGGCGGCTCGTACGCCCCGGGCACCCCGCGCGAATCCTTCGAGTACGTGCAGAACTACCTGCGTGACCTTCTCGGCACGATGCTCGGCCTGGATGTGGACTTCATCGTTCCCGAACTGACCCTGGCGCACGCGACTCCGGCGATGAGCGAGCTCATACCGCTCGCCGAGGCCTCCCGCGCCAAGGCCCTGGAGGACGCGGAGACCCGGGCCAAGGATCTCGCCGCGCGCTTCTCCGCCGACGCCGCCTGACACCCCGCCCCGCCCCGCCCACTGCGGGGTGTCACACCGCTCCTGACCTGTCCGGGCATAGCAAAACGGGCTCATCGTCATCACGATGAGCCCGTTTCCCACGTCCCAGATGAACGATCCTGCACTTCACTGTGCGAGCCGTTGCAACGCGGGGGCGATCCCCGAAGAAACATCGAGTACGCGAGGCGTGATGCGCTTGGGCATATCCCTGGACTCCCCAACATTCCGCAATGCGATTGCGGCCGCATACCCTTCGGGCGCGACTATGGACGCCAGGGACCAGCCAGGAGTAATTCCCACTGAACTGAAGCGGTCACCCAGCCCAGTGTTTACCCCATTCGGCTCGACGGCGAGACCGACTCCCAATCCCTTGAGATACGACTCTTTGCGCACCCAGCAATTCAGGACGGCCTCTTCCTGCTCTTCTCGTGCCAGCGTTTGCAATGCCGATTGCTCAGCGGGATGGAGAAGGGATATCAGTTCAGCGCAATGGATGTTTCGGGCGGCTTCGACGTCGACCCCCACCGGCTGGAGCGCAACAGCCACTGCGGCCATTTCTTCAGCGTGCGACAACGAAAAATGGACCGATGGCGAGGAGGCTACGGTCGGTCGGCCGTGGGGGCCACTGCATGCGGGACACGGTTCCCGGCCGAACGCGACGCATGCAGGGGAAAGATCCAGATAAGCACCCAAGATTTGACGCAATCCGACATGCGCCACCAGATAGGTTCCGCGATCTCGAGGTCGTTTGAAGCTGCTCGCTTTAGCACGTTCCCGATCATCGAGCAGACCATATTGCGCTTCCGCCGCCGCACATGCGGCAGATGAAGCCGGAATCAGCCACACCTCAGGGATCTTGAGAGAACTAAGTCGCTCGACATGCTCCGGAAGAACGATGATCACCCATCCCCTGCAATTTCCGGAGGGGAGTCTCTGACGTTTTGTGTCACACTACGCAAGCGGTGACTTGAGCACCCGTAGAGGAGAGTCATGAACCAGGGACTTGAGCATCGGGATGATTAGTGAGGTCTTCCAGCATGGTCAGGTTCTTGCGAGTGGATGCCAGATCCGTATCGTCAAGATCTGCAATCGCGATAGCAGCCTCCTCGCTACCAGCCTCCGCGACCAGCCGCCCGTCGGGCCCGTAGATTGCGCTTCCTCCGCAGAACTCCCAGGGGCCCTGTCGACCTACGAAATTGGCAAACAATACGTAGAGAGTGTTCTCAAGGGCGCGTGCCGGGAAATAAACGGACCGGCGATGATCCGAGTCACCCGTGACGAATGCGCCGCCGCACAGGTACGCGTCCGCCCCGGCGAGTGCGGCTGCACGGGCGTGCTCGGGGAAGCTCGCGTCATAGCAGATACTCAGAGCCAACCGCCATCCATCCACCGTCACCGTGCAGCAATCCGTGCCGGGGACGAAGAGCTCTCTTTCGTGGGCCTCGAGGTGCTGCTTATGGCAGACCGCAGTTGTCCGGCCGTGCCCATCGACCACCACGGCAGAGATGGCCGATCGCTGCCCCGAGGCGGTTGGCGCCCCCACAATCGCCGTCACTCCGGAAGCGCGGCAGGCTTCCCTTATGGGATCCAACTCCGGCCCATAGGGATCGACTGCGTGTTCGGGCAGTGATGCGCGAAGCCAGGCGGTCTCGTATCCAGTGAGCGCAAGTTCAGGGAAGAGGAGCACTCGCACTCCCGCCTCCCCTGCGGCCTTCACCACGAACGCTGATTCAGCAACGTTATGAGTGATGTCGCCGGGGCGGGCTTGTGTCTGAGCGACAGCCACCCGCAGGGGTGCACGATGAGAACTCAGCTTGGTCTTCACGGCCGGGCCTTTCATGGCTGCAGATGAATGAGGAGAGGACGACGGCTCAGCCAATGAGCCAGCGACTCAGAAAGAAGACGGCTATGCCGATCACTGTGACCAAGAGGAACTTCTTCGAGATCAGACCCGCAACGAAGGTGGCTATACCACCGACCAGGTAGGGATTCGAAACGGTTAGCTCGATACCCTCGCCGGAAGGCGCAAGGACGGCAGGGAACACCAGTGCCGCCAGCACGGCCGGCGGCGTGTAGTTGAGTGCCGTCTTCATCACCGGAGGCATCGTTCGATCCGCGAAGAGAGCCAGAGGCAGATAACGCGGGAGGAAGCTGCAAACGCCCATTCCCAAAATCAAGAGCGCCATGGTCATCGCAGCTTCTCCTTGCTCTCCGTGTTCCCCGCATCCTGGGGATTCGCTTCAACCGTTCCCTCGGCCGTTCGGCTCTTGACCGCGTACTCACACGCTGTGCCGACCCCTGCACCGACAACCGTGGCCAGAACGATCCCAAGGTTGTAGGGCAACCCGTGGGCCAGCATCACGGTGAGGCCGGCGCTGCAGATGACAGCCGCCACCCGCCAGTTGGCCAGACCGGTTGCCAGCATTGCGATGAACATGGCTGTCATGGGGAAATCGAGGCCGAGCTTCTGCACGTCAGGCACGGCAGAGCCGAGGATCATGCCAACGACCGTCGACAGCATCCACGTGGTGTACATCACGCCGGAAGCTCCGAGGAAGTACAGATGCTTGCGCTGGGCGAGCTCCCCCTTCTTCAGCCGCTCGATGGCCACGAAGAAGACCGCATCGATCAGCCCGAAGCCGAGCAGTACTCGCCAACGCTGCGGCACTTCCTTGACGTGCGGAACCAGAATCGTCGAGTAGATCAGCATCCTCAGGCCCAGGATGAGGGTGGTCAGGATGATCGTGAGCCAGCCCGCCCCATCGGCCAGCAGGGCAAAGCCGACGAACTGGGCTGTTCCTGAATTCACGGCCATCGCCAGGCCCATGGTCGACCAGGCGGAGAGTCCGCTGGACAGACCCAGAACACCGCCGGCAATGCCCATGGGGATGGCCGATGCGAGGAACGGCGTCATGCTCTTGGCCCCTGCCAGGAGCTGCTGGCGTGGAGTGGGAAGCGAATCGGCTTCCGTTATGTCTGCGCTAC
This sequence comes from Streptomyces sp. NPDC045026, assembly GCF_056432625.1. Classification (NCBI taxonomy): domain Bacteria; kingdom Bacillati; phylum Actinomycetota; class Actinomycetes; order Kitasatosporales; family Streptomycetaceae; genus Streptomyces; species Streptomyces sp. NPDC045026. The sequence continues at coordinate 290,178 of NZ_JBWKIS010000006.1, read as the reverse complement.
TCATCTCGGTGCACTTCATTCTGTCGGTCTTCGGTCTGCGGGGCTTGTCCCGCCCCGGAGAGCGGCCGTGGTCACGCGTAACGCGCGTGACCACGGCCGCTCTCATGTCAACGCGGGCCGCCTACCGCTTCGCGCCACCGGTCGAGCACCAGACCGGCCACAGCGTCCGGGGCCGTACGGCAGAAGTAGTGACCACCCGGACCGAGGTCTGCGTGCTTCGGCGCTTCGGAGAACACCGACCACTGGGTGTACCGCTGTGCGTGGTCCGGGGTCAGGGGGTCGTCCGTGGTGTAAACAGCGGTGAAGGGGGCGCTGAGCTGTGCCTTGGGCCCGTCCTCGACAGCAGCGAGCAGATAGCTGTTGGCGGAACGGGAGTCATTCCGGAACACAGCCGCGATGAATCCCACCTGCTCGGGACTGAGCGCATCAAGCCCGGAAAACCCGGTCTCGTTGACGAGCCACCGCACGATGTCCTCGTCCGTCATCGCCACCACCTGATCCAGGCCCTGGCGGGTGACCTCGGCGCTGTGCAACAACTTGCCGCCGGCGAAGACATGGAGCGGGTGCCTGCCCTCTTCCTCGAGGAGCCGTGCGGTTTCGACGGCCAGAGCCGAACCGACACAGTGGCCCCAGAGCATCACCGGTCCGTCGACGGTACGACGGATCTCTTCGACCACACGCGCCGCCACATCTTCGAGAGACAGGAAGGCTTCGTCCGGTCGGCCGGCATCGTGTCCGGGCAGTTCCACGCCGTAGACGGCGAGGTCGGAGCCCGCCTTGTCCAGGGTCTTCGCCAGTGCCTCGAAGTTGATGGCGTTTCCGCCCGCGTACGAGAAACACACCAAGGCGCATCCGGCGTCGGCCGGATTCACCGACAGGGACTGGAGCAGGTTCCGTTCCTCCGGCTCGGCCTCGGCCACCTTGTCCAGATTCCCCTGAGCGACCGCGCACAGCGGTTCCAGAGTGGAGTTACGCATCAGATCGGTGAGCGAGATGAGTCCGTCCAGCTCCATGATCGTGCGCATGGCGGAAAGCGAACTGCCGCCGAGCGAGAAGAAGTTGTCGTCGAGAGAGATCTCCTCCACGGAGACGCCGAGCACCTTCGCCCATGCGTGTGCAATGCGCAGGGGGACCTCGCCGGCAGGGCGACGTGCCGTGCCTGCGGCATCCGTCTCGGGGGCACTCCCTTCGGCCCTTCCGAACGTGAGGTGTGAGCGGTCCTCCAGCTGGCCCAGGACCTGAAGGCCGTCCGGCATACGGCGTCCGGACAAGCCGGTGGTCACTGTGTCCGATTCCGCTCCCGCGGGGACGAGGACGATCCGGCCCTGGGTGGCAAAGGGGGCCACAAGACCGTGCTCGTCGACAACCCGTGCGTAAAAGCGCCTGTCCGGGGCCGGTACGAGCTCGGCCACCTCAGCGGGGAGAACCTCATTCCGCTCCGCCTCGGCCAGCGCCGTCACCTCTTCGTCGGGCAGGAGCACGGCAAGGTGGTGCGCGGCTTCGGAGTTGGCCGTCATCTGCTCGAACGCAGCGATGTAGTAGTCGCCCATCCGCTGCATCTGCCACGGCTCAAAGAGATGTGCGTGGTAATGCAGACTCAGGCGCACCTCATCAGTGATGAAGTGCCGTGAGTACTCGGCACGAATCACGAACTCTGTCTCGGAGTTGGCTCGCACGTCAAGGATCGAGAAGCCGTCGATCGCCTCGAGCTGCTTGAGCAGATAGAAGTGCGTGAAGTTGAAGGCCGTCTCGAAGAGCGGTTCCTGGGTTCCCAGATCGTGCTTCATCTGCGCCATCGGGTAGCGCCGGGCGGGAAGCAGATCGATCTCGGACCGGTATACCTGGTGGATGAGGTCGGCCCACGAGCCCTCGTCCATCCGTGCGCGGAAAGGCACCGTGTTGAGGAACAGCCCGATGGCACGCGTGGCGTCCTCGGCCTCCGGACGGCCGCTGTGCTCGTACCCGGTCATCACATCGCGGTCACCCGCGATCAGCGAGAGCACCTTCGTGTGCGCGGCCATCGCGACATTCTTGACCGGCACGGACAACTTGTTGGCCAGCTCCACTATGCGGTCCGACAGCCCGCGTGGGAACTCCACCTCGTGGAAGAGCACGGGGAAGACATCCGGTTCCACCGAGTCCTTGGTCCGGGGCAGTTCAGTGAAGGTACTGCCTTCGAGCAACTCGCCCCAGTAGTCCCGGTGTTCCTCGTTCGCCAGTGACTCACGCTCAAGCGCCACGTAGTTACGGCCGTGGTTGTCCACGAGCACGTCCGGCAGCGGCCGGCCCTCGCGGAGACGGTGATAGGTGTCGAACAGCGTGGTGTGCACCAGGGTGATGCTCCAGCCGTCAAGGGCGGAGTTGTGCTGGCTGAGGGAATAGCGGAACAGCTCGTCGCTCAGCACATGCACGTGCAGCCTTACGAGGCCGGGCTCGGTCCAGACGAATTCGTCGGCCTTCTCCCGCGCGGCCCACTCTTGGTACCAGGCGTTCTGCTCGTCCTCGGTCATGCCGCGCAGATCGGCGATGGCGAGCGGCAGCGGTGCGTCCTCGTGGACGAACTGCAGGTACTCGGTGTAGCCAGTGAGGTGGTAGCTGGTACGGAAGATCGGGTTGCCGGCCACGACGATCCGGGCCGCTCGCTCGAAGCAATCGGCGTCGAACGAGCTCTGGATCATGTAGCTGATGATGTCGTGGTACTCGGCCGTGCCCTGCGAGAGCTCACTCTGGAAGACCAGACCGGCCTGCAGCTGGGTCATCGGGTACGCGTCCTCGATCCCGGCGGGGATCTTCGCGCGGTCCTCGGGGCTCAGGAGCTCGAAAGGTTCCAGCGTGCGCACTGCCGCACCGGCCTCGAAAGCGCCCTCGGCCAGACTCGCGGCGAGTTCGGCGACCGTCGGGTTCTGGAAGAACTGCTGGAAGGTGAAGTCGAGACCGGTCGCCCGCGCCTTTGCCAACACGGTGACGAAGTGGATCGAGTTGCCGCCGAGCGCGAAGAAGTTGTCGTGTACTCCGACCTGATCCTGGTTGAGCACCTCACCCCAGATACGCGCCAGGTCCACTTCCTGCGGGGTGCGAGGAGCGACATGCTCCACGGCCTCGCGAGCCGGCGGTGCCGGCAGTGGCAGCGCACGGCGGTCCAGCTTCCCGTTCGGGGTGAGCGGAAAGGCCTCCAGCACGACGAGACGGGCCGGCACCATGTACTCCGGCAGCGTCCGACCCAGATGACCCTTGAGATCGTCCTCGGAAACCGTCTCGGCAGACAGCGCATAGCCGCACAGATAGGTCTGCCCGTCCTCCGCCTTACGAGCGACGACGACGGCGTCCTTCACCAAGGGGTGCCGGCGCAGCCGCTCCTCGATCTCGCCCAGCTCGATTCGGTACCCACGCACCTTGACCTGGTGATCGATGCGTCCCAGGTACTCGATGGTGCCGTCGGGCAGCCAGCGGGCGAGGTCTCCCGTGCGATAGACACGCTCCTCACCGGCCAGGGGGGCGGGGACGAACTTCTCCGCGGTCAGCTCGGGACGGTGGAGGTAGCCACGGGCCAGCTGTACGCCCGCGATGCACAATTCGCCGGGTACACCGACCGGTTGGGGCCGCAGCTCCGCGTCGAGCATCAGGATGCGCGTGTTGTCGATGGGCCGTCCGATCGGCACCCGGGTCTCGTTGCCCTCGCAGGCATGGTGAGTGACGTCGACGGCAGCCTCGGTGGGCCCGTACAGGTTCACCAGACGTGCACCGGCGATCACCTCCGCGAAGAGCCGTGCGTGGTGCGGGGTCAGCGCCTCACCACTGGCGAAGACCTGCCGCAGGGAGGCCAGTCGGGACTGCTCACCCGCTCCGGACACAAAGTCCAGGAAGGCGCCGAGCATGGACGGCACGAAGTGCATCGTCGTGACGCCGTGCTGCTCGACGGCCGCGGTCAGGGCCTCCGGGTTCCGCTCCGTGCCGGGCTCGGGCAGGCAGACGGTCGCCCCCTCGAACATCCACCAGAAGAGCTCCCAGACGGAGACGTCGAACGACGTCGGGGTCTTCTGCATGATGACGTCGGCGGCCGTGATCGGGTACGCCTTCTGCATCCACGAGATCCGGTTGACGGCTGAACGGTGCTCGATCTGTACGCCCTTGGGATTGCCGGTCGATCCCGAGGTGTAGATGACGTAGGCGAGGTCGCGGGCGGTGCCGTGGACGGGTGGTGTGTCCGCCTGCGGCGCGTAGTTCGCCTGGTCCGTCAGGTCCACCACTGCTGTGTCGCCGTCCACAAGACCGACGTGGTGGGGTTGCGTGAGGACAAGCCGGGCGGCGCTGTCCTGAAGGATGTACGCGATGCGGTCCTGCGGATTGGAGGGGTCGACAGGCAGGTAGGCGCCACCGGCCTTGAGCACGGCGTAGATGGCGACGAGCATCTCCGGAGATCGGTCGGCCAGCACCGCCACCAGGTCGTCACGGCCGACACCGCGTGCGCGCAGGGTGTGCGCCAGTCGGTTCGCACGGGAGTCCAGTTCGGCGTAGGTGAGACGGAAACCGGCGCCCACGACGGCGACGGCGTCCGGGCAGTCGGCCACCCGACGGCTGAACAGTTCGTCCAGACGTACCGTCTCGTCGAAGGCCGCTTCGGTGCTGTTGGCCTTGGTGATCAGGGTCCGGTCAGCTTCCGCGTGCAGATCGAGCCCGGCCAGAGCGGTGTCGGGTGCGTGAGCGGCTCCTCCCAGCAGGATGGCGCAGTGCGCAAGGAGCCGCTCGGCGGACTCGGCGGTATAGCGGCTCGTCCTGTGACGCAGCTCGAGCGCGAGACCGCCCGGCTTCCTCGCGAAGGCGAAGGTGAGCGCGAACGCGCTGCGGTCCACCGCTTCCGCTCCGCCGCGCACGGAGTCGACCAGGACCTCCGCGTAAGGGTGGTCGCCTTCCGGCGCCGTGACTCCCAGCTCATCGGTGAGCAACTCGACGGGGAAGTCCTGGTGCTGGAGTGCGGCCGTCAGCCGTGCCTCGACCTCGCCCAGCAGACCCCGCAGCGCGGTGTCGCCGGCGATCGGCAGGCGCAGCGGAAGTGTGTCCGCGAGCGGCTCGGGGGCACCCGGAACAGGGGTGGAAGGAACGGCCAGGACGGCCTCCTCACCGCCTGTGTAGCGCTGGAGGAGCGCACCGACCGCAGCGATCAGTACGGAATGCAGAGCGGCGTCCTGCCCGCGGGTCAGCTTCTCCAGGCGGTCAGCCAGAGGGGCATCCAGGTCGAGGGATGCTGCCGCGTGTGCGCTCGGGCCGCCTGCGGTGTCATACATGTCGGACGGGAATCCGGTGCGCTCCGGCAGCGCTGCCAGTTCGGCTCGCCAGAACGCGCCCTCACGCGGGCGCTGCGCGGCCGCGACCTTGAGCTGGCCTCGGGTTTCGATGGATTGCATGGTGCCTTCCCGGATGTGGATCAGAAGTCGAAGTCGAGCGCGAGCTCGGGAACATGGGGCTCGGGCGCGGAGGTGCGGCCCAGTGCCGTCAGTGGCGCGTCTGGGTCGGCCAGAGCGGCGTCGAGGACGGCCAGGAACTCGTCGCGGAACATCTCCACGGTCGGGCGGAGGAACAGCCCCGTGGCGTAGGCCCAGCGAGCGGTGAAGCCCTCGGGTGCGTCGTCGATCTGCAGATTGAGGTCGAAGATCGTGCGACGGGTGGCCTCGGGGCTCCAGTGCGGGTGGCCGCCCAGGAAGTCGACCTGGTGGAGCCCGGTGTCCTGGACCGCGAAGAGGGTGTCGAAGACCGGATGGCGGCTGTAGTCGCGGTCACCGGCCAGCGACACGATGGCGTCGAACGGATGGTCCTGATGGTCCGCGGCGTCCACGGCACGCTCGGCCACGGCACGCAGATGGGTCCGGAACGACTCCTCGGGGGCGGCCCGCACCCGAAGGCAGACCGTGTTGACGAACATCCCCTGGGCGCGGTCCACGCCCGGCAGGTGACGCCCGGAGAAGGGGGTGCCCACCGTGACGTCGTTGCTCCCGCTCACCCGTCCCAGGAACGCGGCGTACGCGGCCAGGAGCACATGGAAGGCGGTTCGGCCCTCGGCCCGTGCCAGTTCACGGACCGCCCGGCTGCGCTCCACCCCGAACGAGAAGGGCAGATGGTCGCCCTCGGTGCGGCGCACCGGGGGGCGCGGCAAATCGGTCGGCAGATCGGGAGCCTTGGGCTGGTCCGCGAAGGTCTCGGACCAGAACGCCCGCTGGTTCTCGGACAGTTGCCGACCCTCCGGACCGCTCGCCCACTGGGCGAAGTCCCGGTACGTCAGGTCCACATCCGCAGGCTGCTCGCCGCGCATCAGGGTGGCCCACTCGCCGATGAGGAGGGCGAGCGAGTAGCCGTCGGTGAGCAGATGATGCACGTCCAGGACGAGGCGAGTCCCCGCCGCGTGGCGCAGCAGCACCGCGCGCCACAGGGGGGCGTGGTGCGGATCGAAGGCACGAATCCAACCCTCGGTCCAGGCATCCGGATCCTCGGCAGGGGCCAGCTCGGCCTCTTCAAGGACCACCGGGAGTTCGTCGTGGACGCGTTGGAACGGCTGCCCGTCGTCGGTCACGGCAATGTCCGTACGCAGTACCTCGTGCCGGGTGACGAGCTCGGCCAGGGCGGCGCGCAGCAGGCAGGCGTCGACCGGGCCGGGGAAATCGACGAGGATCGGCAGGTTGTACTCAGTGCCGGAAGGGTCCTTCACCTGCTCGATGTAGATTCCCTTCTGCTGCGGCGACAGTGGCGTCCGCTCGGTGGCCAGGCCCCGACGTGGTCCTTCGACATCGGGTTCAGCCCGGTGGGCCGTGCGGACGAAGTCGGCGAGCGCGGCCACCGTGCGGGCGGCGAGGACAGCCGACACCGGGCAAGCGACACCGAAACGTCGGCGCACGCGGGCGGCCAGCCTGGTGGCACTGAGCGAGCTGCCGCCCAACTCGTCGAGGGAGTCGTCGACACCGATGCCTCGTATGCCCAGGACGTCCTCCCAGAGCTCGACCAGGGCGTGCTCCACCTCGTCATGTGGCGGTCGCCGGTGCTTCGGGTCCCGCTCGGTGACGGAGGGTTCGGGTTCGGGGAGCGCGGCCCGGTCCACCTTGCCGTTGGCCGTCAACGGCAGTACAGGCATCACGACGACGTGCGCGGGGACCATGTGGGACGGAAGCACCGGCTCGAGGTCACCGCGTACCTGCTCGGGTGAGAGTGCGGCATCTCCGGAGACGTATGCGCAGAGATAACTGTCGGAGGAATCCGGCCGGCGCCGTGCCAGCACGACTGCGGCGCGCACTCCCGGGTGGGCCAGCAGCGCGGCTTCGACCTCGCCGGGTTCGACTCGGAAACCTCGGACCTTGACCTGGTGGTCGGTCCGCCCCAGGAAGTCGATGCTCCCGTCGGGCAGGAGACGTACCCGGTCGCCCGTCCGATAGAGCAGCTCGCCGGGTCTGAACGGGCTCGGGACGAATGCCCGCTCGGTCAGCTCGGGGCGCCCGTGGTAGCCGAGCGCCATTCCCTCGCTGCCCACATACAGCTCCCCGGGGATGCCGACGGGGAGCAGTTGACGGTCCTGGTTCAGGACGTAGGCGGTGGTGTTGGGCAGAGGCCGGCCGATCGGCACGCGGGCGCCGATGGGCTCGGCCACCCGGTGAAACGTCGAGAAGACCACATTCTCGGTCGGCCCGTAGCCGTTGGTGAGGGTCAGGCCCGGGTTGGCGCGCAGCACGGAGCGTACGTGTTTGGTGGAGAGGACATCGCCGCCGACGAGTAGTTCACGGAGCGGCCGGAAGGCGGTCGGGTCTTCGTCGGCAAGCTGGTTGAACAGGGCGGACGTGAAGAAGGCTGTGGTGATGGCCTGTTCCTTCAGGGCCCGCTTCAGCTCCTCGACGTCCAGGAAGGTGTCGCGATCGAGGATGTGCAGGGTTCCACCGCAGAGCAACGCCCCCCATATTTCCCAGACCGAGGCGTCGAAGCCGGTCGCACCGACCTGTGCCATCCGCGTCGAGGTGTCCAGGCGCACGTAGTCGACGTTGCGCACCAGCCGGACGATGCCGCGGTGCGGGACCGCGACCCCTTTCGGCCGGCCGGTGGTCCCGGACGTGTACATGAGGTACGCGGCCGCCGACGAGTCGGCCGATACCCGGTCCTTCCCCGGCGCGGGCTCGCGCGACCAGTCCAGGCGATCGACCGCGATGACGTGGTCGTGCGCTTCGGCCCGGCCGAGGAGCTGACCGAAACGGTCGATCAGGCCGTCCGTGGTCAGCAACCGACGCGACCCGCTGTCCTCGATGAGGTACGCGATGCGATCCGTCGGATAGTCCGGGTCCACCGGCAGGTAGACACCGCCGGCCATGAGTACGGCGAGCGCCGCCACGACGAGATCCGGAGTCCGGGGCAGGAGCAGCGCGACCGGCTCGGTGGGTCGCAGGCCGCCCTCGCGCAGCAATTGGGCGAGCAGCGCACTACGGCGGTGCACCTCGGCGTACGTGAGCGTGGTGCTTCCGTGGACCACGGCGGGCTGGTGCGGCGTTGCCTGCGCCTGCTCGACGAAGAGCCGCTCGACCCGGGTGTCGTTCGGGTAGTCCCGGGCCGTGTCATTCAGGTCCTCCAGCAGCCTGGTGCGTTCTGCCGGGCACAACGGATCCAGATCGCGCACCTTGGTCTGCGGGGAGTCGGCGGCAGCCGCCAGGATGTTGGCCAGGTGCTGCGCGTGCCGGGCAACCGCGTCCGGACGGCTCTCGGCGGGATCGTGCCACAGGCTGAGGACGGTTCCGTCCGCGGTGTCCTCGAGCACCAGGGTGAGGGCGGCCGGGAATGCGGGACTGTCAGCTCCCGCACCCGACCGGTGGATCAGGACGGGCAAGGCCTCGGTGTCTGCCTGGTCCGGTTGCGGGGCGTCGAGTGCCTCGGCTGTCGCAGCCAGCAGATTCTCGACGGTGCCGACGGGGTCGACGGAGATGCCGACCACACCGCGCCGTTCACCGTCCTGCAGGAGACGGAAGGAGACCTCCTGCTGATTGCTGTGGTGATGGAGCAGTGCGCTCCAGGCCGCCACCACCTGAGCCACGCCGACCTGCGGCGGGCACACGACGGGGAACGGTCCTTCTTCCGCTCCGGAGGTGACTGCGGGACCGTAGGCACCGGGCGGGGCCGAATCAGCCACTCCTGGAAGCCATTCCCACAGGTGCTCGGCCTCAGTGATCCGCTCAGTCATGCCTGGCTCGCCTCCAGGACCTGCGCGAGGCCGCTCACCGTCGGGTTGAGGTAGAGCTCTCGCATGGGGAGTGGGGGAAGACCCTGCTCGCGCATGGCCGCGGCGACCCGCACGGCGAACAGTGAGTTCCCGCCCAGCTCGAAGAAGTTGTCGTCCGGACCGACCGGCACGCCGAGCACCGATTCCCAGACCGCTGTCAGCGCGGCGCCGAGCCCACCCGCGGGGGCTTCCGTCTCGGGAGCGGTCACGGAGTCGCTGGGATCGGCCGCCATGACAGGGATGGGCGCGGCCTGTGGAGCGGCAGGCGCAGGCAGCTTTCGGGGGTTCAGCTTGCCGTTGGCCGTCAGCGGGAGCGCGGACAGGGCGGTCACCGTCGCGGGCACCATGTACTCGGGCAGCACCTTGCCCGCCCGGCGCCGCACCGACGCGGTGTCGTCCCCGCCCTCAAGCACCACGTAGGCGTCGATGCGCACCCCAGCGGCATCGCTCGCCGGGTCGCCGCCGAGGACCACGGCAGCCGCGGTGACGGTGGGGTCGTCGAGCAGCACATTGCGGATCTCGTCGAGCTCGATGCGGAAGCCGCGGACCTTGACCTGCGTGTCCAAACGGCCCAGATGTTCCAGCCGCCCATCCGGTCGGAGCCGGCCTCGGTCGCCGCTGCGGTACATGCGGCCACCGGCGAACGGATCCGGTACGAACCGCTGCTCCGTCAGTTCCGGGCGTCCCAGGTACTCCAGGGCCACGCCTTCGCCACCGACGTAGATCTCACCCGGGACACCACAGGGCACGGGACGTCCGCGCTCATCGAGGACGTAGATGTACCAGCCGGGCAAGGCGGGCCCCACCGATCGCGACCCTGTCATGGCCTCTCGGCGTGTCACCGTCTGTGCCGTCACGTGGACCGTGGTCTCCGTGATGCCGAACATGTTGACCAGGCGGCACTGACGCTCTGGATACCTGTCGAACCAGGTACGCAGTGTGCGGGCATCCAGCGGCTCACCGCCGAAGACCACCAGTCGTACGGCGAGCCGCTCGTCGCGGTGCCGGTCGGCCTCGATGAGCTGAGCGAAGGCGGACGGGGTCTGGTTGAGGACGGTGACCCGTTCGTCGACCAGCAGTTCGTGGAACTCCTCGGGCGACCGGGAGACCCAGTAGGGCACCACGACCAGGCGCGCACCGGTGAGCAGTGGGCCCCAGATCTCCCAGACGGAGAAGTCGAAAGCACTGGAGTGGAAGAGCGTCCACGTGTCGTCGTCGGTGAGTCCGAAGTCCTCACGCGTGGCCGACATCAGGGCGACCACGTTGCGGTGCGGAACCACGACGCCCTTGGGACGTCCGGTGGATCCCGAGGTGTAGATGATGTACGCGGCCGACTCGGGTGCGCGTTGCCCCTTCGTGTCACGGGTCAGTTCGCCATCGTGTTCCGCAAGCGCCTCGGGCCGGACAGCACGTGTGCCTTCGGCGCCGGGGAAGTCCTCAAGGGTGGTGACCACGATGCGAAGCGCCGCGTCCTGCGCGGTGTACGCCAGCCGGTCGGCCGGATACGTCGGGTCCATGGGGACGTAGACCGCGTCCGCCTTGAGCACCGCCAGCATCGTGACGACGAGGTCGAGGGAACGTTCCAGACAGACACCGACGCGCTCGCCCGGCTGCACTTCCCGCGCACGCAGAGCGGCGGCGAAACGCTCAGCTCGTTCGTCCAACTCCGCGTACGTCAGCGACTTTCCCTCGCACGTGAGCGCGATGGCGTCGGGTCGCTCCGCCGCGCGGGCGGCGAACACCGAGTCGATCCGGTCCGGCTGCCAGGCCAAGACCTGAGCCGGTCGGCCCAGAGCGGTGATGTGCCGCTTCTCGGCGCCGTCCAGGAGCTCGATGTCACCCGGGGACGCGTCGCTGTCCGCAGCGTTCACCTGGCCGTAGGCATGGGCGAGATGGCGTGCGAAGTGTTCTGCCGACGCCTCGTCCACATCTTTGAGGAGGTGGTGGACGGCCAGCTGGAGCGCTCCGTCGCCGGTGCGGCTCGGCACGACGGTGAGCGGGAACGGGGCGGTCTGGCAGGGGAGATATTCTCCTTCACCGGCTTCCAGACCGCCGTCGAGGACCCCAGCCAGTACGCGGCCGCGGACCGCTGCCACGAGTCGGGCGTACTGCCGGTCGTCGCAGTGGCCTCCGTGGCCGCTCAGCACCGGGCCTGCCTGCGCGATCAGCTCGGCCGTTCCCAGTGCGCCCGTCAGATCCAGGGCCAGCAGCCCCCCGCCGTCGAATGCCCCCAGTACGTCGTCCGCACGCTCCGGGGCACCGGCCAAGGTGGCGAGAACGGGGGTCTCCTGGCCCTCGTACCGGCCAAGGACCAGCCCGGCCGCCACGGCGACCGTGGCCATGACGTCCGTCGCACCTTCGGGAAGCGGGACAACCACCGTGCCCGTACGGTCCCCCGCGGCATCGTCGCCGCAGGCCCATTCCGCCCGCCCGGAGTAGTCCGCCTCTTCCCACCTCTTGAGCAGCTCGGCGTCCGTGCCACCGGGGCGGTCGGCCGTCACGAAGCGGAACCGGCTGTGGGGAGCACGGCCCGTCAGAACGTCGGCGATCGACCGCAGCGACGTGGCGTCGAGGCTCGAACGGTGGGCCACGAGCACCAGGTCGGCAACCCCGTCCTCGTACGTGAGGAGCACCGCACGCAGCGAGACCTCCGCCGCGTGCACCGGCCGGCTCAGCTCGGAGCGGAGCCGGTGGAGCGCCATCGGAGAGCCGGCGGCGGCGGGTACCTGTTCGACCCACAGCTGCGGCAGCCGATCGGAGACATCGCGCCACCACGCACGGGCCGCCTTGTCGAGGAGCCCGCCCAGCAGCACCGGGTCGGTGCCTTCGGGCAGCCTGACGCGCAGGCTGTGGCAGTGCGCGGACGCCGCAGATCCGGCCGGAATGAGGGGAGAAGAGAAATCGGTACGGGGCACGGAGTGATCTCCAGAGCGTGTGTGGTTCAGGGGAGGACGGCAGCGGCCGTGAGCGTCACTCGGGCGCGAGTCAGCGACGGCAGATGGCCGTCAGCGTGCGGTGAAACCGCCGTCGACCGCGAGCACACTGCCGGTGACCTGCCGAGACTCGTCGGAGGCCAGCCATACGGCTGCCGCCGCGATGTCGTCGGGCTCGATGAGGGCATTCATCGGCTGGGCCTGTACGAAGGTCTCCTCGTGCTCGGAGACGGGTACGTCCAGAGAACGGGCGATCTCGGACAGCATGCGGCCCTCGACCTGAGAGTCGTCCCGGACCGAGCCGGGGCACAGCGCGTTGACCCGCACCTTGCGGGGCGCGTAGTCAAGCGCCGCAGCCTTGGTCAGTCCCACGAGACCGTGCTTCGCCGCGACATAACCGGCGAAGTGCCGGTACCCGACCAGCCCCGCCGTGGAAGCGATGTTGATGATGCTGCCCGACCGGCGCTCGGCCATCAGACCGCCCACGGCCCTGATGGTCCGCCACGCCCCGGAGAGGTCCACGTCGATCATCAGCTGCCACTCGGCCTCGTCGATCTCGTGGGCCGCCTTGCCCGAAGGGGCTGCGATCCCCGCGTTGTTGACGAGAACGTCGATGCCACCGAACCGTTCGACCGCCACACCGACCGCCGCCTCGACCTCCTGCATGCTCCGTACATCGGCTTGCTGGACCTGTACGGATACCCCGAGATCACGGCAGAGCTCCGCCGTGTACTCGAGCTGGCTGATCGACCCGAGCGGATACGGCACACCAGGCAGATCCTGCGCGATGTCGATCAGCACGAGATCGGCACCCTCCTTCGCGAAGGAGGTGGCGCAGGCGCGCCCCAGGCCCCGGGCCGCGCCTGTGATGACCGCGGTCTTACCGGACAAACGCATGGTCATCGCCCGGTGCCCGTCCGCAGCTCGGCCGCGATCAGGCGCAGCAGGTCCGGCGCCTTGTCCGTCAAGTACATGTGGCCACCTACGAGTTCACCGGTGGTGAGTCCGGCACTGGTCGCCTGGGCCCACTGACCGAGCTGAGCCGAGTCCACCAACTCGTCGTCACAGCCGCGCACCGCGGTGATCGGTACGGGCAGCGGCTTCTCCGACGCGGGCCGGTAGTTCTCGTGCATCTCGACATCCGCGCGCAGCATGGGAAGCAGGAGCTCCCTCATCTCGGGGTTCTCAAGAGCCGGGTGCGAATAGCCGGCGAAGAGGCGAACCTGCGCCAGGAAGCCCTCGTCGTCGAGGTCACTGGCCCGGCTCTCCCGCCCGTTCCACGGACCCGGCGAGCCGCTGACGATCAGTCGGTCGACCGTCACGCCGTCCATCCCGCAGAGGCGGTGGGCCAACTCGTAGGCGAGGACCGCCCCCAGGCTGTGGCCGAACAGTGCTACGCGGCCGGCGCCGTCCACCTGGCCCAGCACCTGGTCACACGCGTCCTCGGCGGCGCGGGCGGCATCGGTGTGCGGCTCGTCGATGAACCGCTCCTCACGACCGGGCAGTTGCACCGGCACGATGTGCAGCCCCTCCGGCGCGTGCTGCTGCCACTCCTTGAAGAAGGATGCGCCGGCACCAGCGAAAGGGAGGCATATGAGATATGTCGGATCCATGGAGCGAACTTCTCCGTTCGATTGCGGCTGGCAACCGGTCGCCCGCCAGCCAGGATGAGGAAGAGGAGGCCTGGTTCAGAAGGCGGCGGAGCGGGGAGCTCCCGGCAGGGCGTCGCCGCATTCGAGGGGAGCGGCGATCTCGGCTGCGACGGCGGCGATGTTCGCCTGGTCCAGCAGGTAGAAGTGGCCGCCGGGGAAGAGCTTCACCCGGACATCGACGCTCGCACGGGCGGACCACTCGGCCAGCCGTTCGGCGGGCACCAGGCGGTCTTGGCTGCCGCCGAGAACTGTCAGGGGAACGGCGGGCAGCGCCTGCAGGCTCAGTTTCCCCAGTGCGCCGCCCAACTGAAGGTCGGCACGGAGCAGTTGGAGCGTGTGTTCGAGCCAGACGGGGTCGGCCAGCAGCTCGGCGGGAGTCCCGTCGCCTTGTTCCATGACGCGCAGAAGATCCGCGTCGTCCCACTCAGCCGGCCGCTCGATCTGCGAGCCGCCCGGCAGTTGCGCGCTGACCAGCAGTGCTGAACAGGTCGCGGGCTCGGCAAGAGCCACGGCCACCGCGATCGACGCTCCCAGGCTGTGGCCGAAGAAGAGGGTCGGGCAGGGCTTCAATGCGGTCAGTTCTCGCCCCACGGCGGCCACCAGGTCCGAGGGAGCCACCTCGGGCGACTCCGCGAAGCGCCGCTCTCTTCCCGGCAGGGTGACACCGAGGACTTCGTACTCCGCGGGGAGCTGTTCGACGAGAGGGAGCAGAGTGTTCGGGCCGGCGCCGGAATGAGGGAAGACGACGACGCGCCTGGCAGGGTCATGCGGTGGTTGCCGCATCGTTGTGATCCATGGTCCGAGAGCCATGGGCGACTACCGCCAGCCCAGGTCGCGAGCCGCGACCCGCTGCCCTGCCCCTGGTGGACGGACAGCTGTTTCGGCACATGCGGAGAGGCGGGCAAAACGCATTGGTCGTCCAAACTTGTTGCAGGTGGTGCGCCCTCGTGAGGCGTGATCAACATATGCAACCGGCACGTTCGGACCAAGATCAACTAACCCTCGTGTTTCCGCTGCCACAGATACGACGGCTGCGTAAACGGGACTAATATGCATGGACGTGATCACAGGAGAGATTGCCGAGATCCCGGGACTGAGCGAGCAGGAGACGCAGGTCTACGTCCATGCGTGTGCCGGCGGCGAAGTTCGTGTCAGCGATCTCGAAGTGGCCACAGGTCTCCAGAGGGATGAAGTCCGCAGGGCCGTCGATCACCTGACCACCCTCCGGCTCCTGCGCGGCCAGGGCGGTGAAGGCCCTTTCACCGTGGTGCCTCCTGAGACGGCGAGGGTGCAGCTCATCACTCCGGCACTCCAGGAGTTGCGTCGACGCGAGGACCAGGTGAACGCCCTACGCGTCACCTACGACAGCCTTGCCCATGTGTACGAATCGGCTGCTCAAGCTCGGCTACGGCGGGCGAAGCTCGCCGGAGAGGTGATCAGCGAACTGGCCGCCGTCCACGAAGCGATCGCCGGACTCGCCGCGGAGTGCACCGAGGAGGTGCTCTCCTCGCACCCAGGCGGGGCGCGTCCGCCGGAGGTCCTGCACGAGTCATTGCCGAGAACACTCGAACTGCTGAACCGTGGCATCAGCATGCGCACGCTCTACCAGCACAGTGCGCGGTTCGACCGTGCGACCGCGGCGCATGTGGAGTGCATGACGGAATCAGGTGCTCAGGTGCGCACGCTCGCCGACGGCTTCGCGCAGATCATCGTCTTCGACAAACGGAAGGCGTTGATGCCGCTCCACGACGACGATCACGGCGCGGTGCTGGTGCGGGACCTCAGCGTGGTCGACTTCGCGGTCGCGGCCTTCGAGCGGTCCTGGTCGGCGGCCTCGCCCTTCCCTGTTGCGTACAGCCGCAAGATGGTCGCCGAAACCTCCGAGGACGTGAAGCTGAGCATCATGCGCCTCCTGGCGGACGGCGAGGAGGACAGAAAGATCGCCGCCCGGGTCGGGGTGTCACTGCGGAGCTACCAGCGACACGTTTCCGAGATCATGAAACGCCTTGGAGCCCGCACCCGACTGCATGCCGGCTACTTGATCCGCGAGCGCGGCCTACTGGAGGAGCACCCGGCGCACAGCGACTGTCCGTGATCGTTGTAGCAGGTGCGTGGCGGGGGAGTTTGCGCCTGAGTCGGTCGGCCGGCAGCGCTCGTGCACTGTGTACCAGGTCGGCAGCCCGGCCGTCAGCAGCGGGCGAGCCTCCAACTCGCAGAAAGGCTCGAACCGTTGGGCGACCATGAGCACCAGGGTGAGCGTGATCGTACGATGCCGCGCCGAAACCGCACGCCGTCTGCGGTCCTCTCGAACGGACGTCCCCGTGAAGATTTGTGACGACCGCTCCGTGGGCGTCGTCATCATCGACCGAACCGGTCGTTTTCGCCTGTTCGATGGCGTGACGTTTCCGCCAGGAGCAGCCCCGGTGGCGCGCCACGTCGACGATCACGGCACCTCGGAACGGGCGGCTTACGCGGAAGCGTCCGAGGAACTCGGACTCACTGTGCGTGACTTGGAGATGTTCGCGGAGGGGCGGCGGGGAAACCCGTGCCGCCGAACCCCCGGCGCATGGGCCTGCGGTGGTTCGCAACGCTGAGGTCCGGCACCGTACCGGACACAGACCCGGCCTTTGTGGGCGATGCCATGCGTCCCTGCGTAGCCCCTCGGCATCACACTGGCCGTACTCCTCGCCGGATGCCTCATCCGACCAAGTGCTCCTCGCAGGACCTGGTACTGCCCCTCCATGCCGCAGCCGCTGATCGACGCGACCCGGGACCTGTACGCAGGCCGCATCGGCCGCGAGACCTGGATCCGGCTCATCGAGGCCCGCAGAGCTCACCGCCTGGTGCCCAAGGAGCACGAGGACAACGAGGGCCATCGGCGTGTGATGTGTCCCGCAGAGGCCGGCAAGGTCCAGTGCCCCATCAAGAGCCGGTCCATGGGCAGAGGCGTCCAGCTGCCGCTCGTCGACCCGGAGCCGAGCCCCGCAGGCCCGCTCAAGGTCTGCCGCCGGCGCAGCATCACCCTGGCTCCCGCCGAAGGGTCCAAGCACTGGCAGGCCCTCGAGTACGGGGGCGAGCAATGGCAGAAGGTCTACTTCCGGCTGCGCAACAGCGTCGAGAGATACAACGGTTACGCAAAAAGTCCCCTCGCCGAAGCCATGGAGGCCGCCGGGGGGCGACGGATCCGCGGCATCGCCGCTCAGACCGTGCTGCTCGTCTTCCAATGGCTCACGCCAACCAACGGAAGATCAAAAACTGGACCGAGACCCTGGCGCTGAGCGGAGAACGCCCGCGCGGACGGACCCACCATCGCCGGACGACCAAGCCGCTCGGAGCCTGGACCCCGACCGACCGTCCATCACCAACAACGCAGGCATCCGACGCTCATCCGAAGCACCCGGCGGACAACATCAGAGCCCCCGCCCCGACCGACCGGTCACAGGCGAGGGCTCTTGTGTGTTCAATGCCACTCTTACAAGCCAGCACTGGCTACCGAGCCGCAGCAAGCGGCCCGATCAACGAGAAACGGGCCCCACCAGGACTTTCGTCACTGGTGAAGACCCGTTTCGTCGGTTCTTCTTTGTGCGCGAGGGGGGAGTTGAACCCCCACGCCCTTTCGGGCACTGGAACCTGAATCCAGCGCGTCTGCCTATTCCGCCACCCGCGCATTGGGTGTGCCTTCCGGTCCCTCACCCTTTTGGGGTGAGCGCCTTCCGACATCCAGAAGATTAGCACGCTGCCGAGGGTGGATTCACATCCGTTTCCGAGGGCACCCGCTGGGCATGCCCACCCCCGCTGACCTCGCATCCGACACAGTCCGCCAGCAGTCCTGAGCACTCCGCCGACAGCTCTGAGCGCTCCGCCAGAGCTCCGCCGGCAGTCCGAAGCCTTCCGAAAGCCCCCGGAGAGATCCGCCCCGCAACCCCGCCGCCGACTCCGTACGCACGTTCACCCCGCCCCGAACCCGTCCCCGAACCCTCGGCCCGCACCCCGCCTTCCCTGTCCACTCCCGGCTCCACTGCCGCGTGCGGGACACTGTCCAGGTACCCCCTCTACGATCCAGCTGTGAGGGTCGACACTCATCGACCGGGCTGACAGGGGGAACCAGCCGATTTCCCGGCGCGTGGATACGATCAGTAAGCAGTACCAGGACGAAAACGAAGGAGGAGGTGCCCCATGGGAGTCCTGAAGAAGTTCGAGCAGCGTCTCGAGGGTCTGGTCAACGGCACCTTCGCCAAGGTGTTCAAGTCCGAGGTCCAGCCCGTCGAGATCGCCGGCGCCCTCCAGCGCGAGTGCGACAACAACGCGACGATCTGGAACCGCGAGCGGACCGTCGTCCCCAACGATTTCATCGTGGAGCTGAGTACGCCGGACTTCGAGCGCCTCAGCCCCTACTCCGGGCAGCTCGGCGACGAGCTGTCCGGCATGGTGCGCGACTACGCGAAGCAGCAGCGCTACACCTTCATGGGCCCGATCAAGGTCCACCTGGAGAAGGCGGACGACCTGGACACGGGTCTGTACCGGGTACGCAGCCGCACGCTCGCGTCGAGCACCGACCAGCAGCAGTCCCAGTCCTCCCAGCAGCCGCCGCAGTCCGGCCGGGGTCCCGCTTCGGCGCCCCCGGCGGCGGGCGGAGGCTACGGTTACCCGCCGGCGGCGAACGCTGCCGCGGGGTACACCCAGCCGCCGGCGAGCGCGCCGCCGATGCCCGCGGGGCCGCCTCCGGGCCGCCCCACGCAGGCCCCGGCGGGAGCTCGGCCGCGGAACCAGGCGGGACCGCTGCCCGGCGCCCAGGTACGTCACTGGATCGAGATCAATGGCACACGTCATCAGATCTCGCGCCCCACGCTGGTCCTCGGCCGCAGCACAGAAGCCGATGTGCGGATCGACGACCCCGGCGTCTCTCGCCGGCACTGTGAGATTCGGACCGGAACGCCCTCGACGATCCAGGATCTCGGGTCCACCAACGGCATCGTGGTGGACGGGCAGCACACCACCCGCGCTACGCTCCGCGACGGCTCGCGGATCGTCGTGGGCAGTACCACCATCATTTACCGGCAAGCCGAAGGGTGAAGCGGGGGCAATGTCAGAGCTGACCCTTACGGTCATGCGGTTGGGTTTCCTGGCCGTTCTGTGGCTGTTCGTGATCGTGGCCGTCCAGGTCATCCGCAGCGACCTGTTCGGCACGCGCGTCACCCAGCGCGGATCGCGTCGTGACAGCGGGCGCCAGCAGCAGGCTGCGGCCCGCCAGGCCGCGCCGCCGCAGCAGCGCGCCCAGCAGCAGACCAGCGGTGGAGGCGGCGGGCGGCAGCGCCGCGGCGCCCCCACGAAACTCGTCGTCTCCGAGGGCACCCTCACGGGCACCACGGTGGCGCTGCAGGGCCAGACCATCACGCTGGGCCGTGCGCACGATTCGACGATCGTCCTCGACGACGACTACGCGTCGAGCAAGCATGCCAGGATCTACCCGGACCGGGACGGACAGTGGATCGTGGAGGACCTCGGGTCCACCAACGGCACCTATCTCGACCGGGCCCGGCTGACCACCCCGCAACCGATTCCGCTGGGCGCGCCGATCCGCATCGGCAAGACCGTCATCGAGCTGCGGAAGTAGTACGACAATGAGCGAGCGGAGCGAGCGAGCCGACGCGGTCCCCCAAGACCTGAGCGCGCTCCCGACCGGAGGGTGGGCACCGTGCGGATGTACCCGGAGCCGACGGGCGAGGTGCGCATGAGTCTGTCACTGCGCTTCGCCGCCGGATCGCACAAAGGCATGATCCGCGAGGGGAACGAGGACTCGGGCTACGCCGGTCCCCGCCTGCTCGCGATCGCCGACGGCATGGGCGGTCAGGCCGCCGGTGAGGTCGCCTCGTCGGAAGTGATCTCGACGATCGTCGCGCTCGACGACGACGTTCCCGGCTCCGACATCCTCACGTCGCTCGGCACGGCCGTACAGCGGGCCAACGACCAGCTGCGGATGATGGTCGAGGAGGACCCCCAGCTGGAAGGCATGGGGACGACCCTGACCGCTCTGCTGTGGACGGGGCAGCGCCTCGGTCTCGTACACGTCGGCGACTCGCGCGCGTATCTGCTGCGCGACGGTGTGCTGACGCAGATCACACAGGACCACACCTGGGTGCAGCGCCTCGTCGACGAGGGGCGGATCACCGAGGAAGAGGCCACCACCCACCCGCAGCGTTCGCTCCTGATGCGGGCGCTCGGCAGTGGTGACCATGTCGAGCCCGACCTCTCCATCCGCGAAGTGCGGGCCGGCGACCGGTACTTGATCTGCTCCGACGGCCTGTCCGGCGTCGTCTCCCACCAGACGATGGAGGAGACCCTCGCCAGTTACCAGGGCCCGCAGGAGACCGTGCAGGACCTGATCCAGCTCGCGCTGCGCGGCGGTGGCCCGGACAACATCACGGTGATCGTGGCGGACGTCCTGGACATCGACAGCGGTGACACGCTCGCCGGTCAGCTGTCCGACGCGCCGGTCATCGTGGGTGCGGTCGCCGAGAACCAGCAGCACCAGCTGCACGACGGCGGTGCGATGCAGACCCCCGCGGGCCGTGCGTCGGAGCTCGGCCGCGGGTCCGGCAGGCCGGTGCCCGGGCAGGGCGGCGGCGGTGGCGGTGGCGAGTTCGGTCCGCCCGGCAGCGGCGACCCGGCCGGTTACGCCCCCGAGGGGAGCTTCGGCTCGTACGGGGACGACGACTTCGTCAAGCCGCGGCGCGGCCGTAAGTGGCTCAAGAGATCCTTCTTCATCGCCCTGGCGCTGGCCGTCGTGGGCGGTGGCCTGTACGGCGGCTACCGCTGGACGCAGACGCAGTTCTACGTCGGTTCGAGCGACTCGCATGTCGCGCTGTACCGCGGCATCAGCCAGGACCTGGCGTGGGTGAGTCTGTCGAAGGTCGAGAAGGACCACCCAGAGATCGAACTCAAGTACCTGCCGCCGTACCAGCGCAAGCAGGTCGAGGCGACGATCACCGAGGGCAGCTTCGGTGACGCCAAGGACAAGATCGGCGAGCTGTCGCTGCAGGCCTCGGCCTGCCGGAAGGACGCCGAGCGCCGCCAGGCGGAGAACGAGCAGAACGCGAAGACCGGCGAGGGCGAGGCGGGTGGCACCACAGGCGCCACCAAGACGTCTTTCACCACGTCGCGCACCTCGGCGAAGACAGCGCCGAGTCCGACACCCACGCCGTCCGGGACGGCCAAGTCCAAGACCGCACCGACGCCCACACCTGGCCCCAGCCTCTCGGAGGATGAGCAGAAGCTGGTCCCGCTGTGCGGTAAGCAGTAAGCAGCCGTTGGGGGCCTTTGCACGCCATGAGCAGTAGCACTACACACACGTCGACCATCGGCGCGATCGGTGCGCCGAGCCGGCGCAACACCGAGCTCGCGCTCCTCGCGTTCGCCGTCGTCATCCCCGTTTTCGCGTACGCGAACGTGGGCCTGGCGATCGACGGCACGCTGCCCGCCGGGCTTCTCGGTTACGGGCTCGGCCTCGGCCTGCTCGCGGGCGTCGCGCACATCGTCGTACGCCGGTTCGCGCCGTACGCCGATCCGCTGCTCCTGCCGATCGCGACCCTGCTCAACGGCTTGGGTCTGGTCATCATCTGGCGCCTGGACCAGTCGGAGCGCCTGCAGCAGCTGGCGAAGACGCAGTACGGGTCGTTCAGCCCGGACGCGCCGAAGCAGCTGATGTACTCCGCGATCGGCATCGCCCTGTTCGTGGGCGTGCTCATGCTGCTCAAGGATCACCGCATCCTGCAGCGCTACACCTACATCTCCATGGTGGGCGCCCTGATCCTGCTGCTGCTGCCGCTCGTGCCGGGTCTCGGCATGAACGTGTTCGGCGCGAAGATCTGGATCCACGTCGGCGGGTTCTCCATCCAGCCCGGTGAGTTCGCGAAGATCGTCATCGCGGTGTTCTTCGCGGGCTATCTGATGGTCAAGCGGGATGCGCTCGCGCTGGCCAGCCGCCGCTTCATGGGCCTGTACCTGCCGCGCGGCCGTGACCTCGGGCCGATCATCGTGGTCTGGGTGATGTCGATCCTGATCCTCGTCTTCGAGACGGACCTCGGTACGTCGCTGCTGTTCTTCGGCATGTTCGTCGTGATGCTGTACGTCGCCACGGAGCGCACCAGCTGGATCGTGTTCGGTCTGGTGATGTCGGCGGTCGGCGCGGTCGGAGTCGCCAGCTTCGAGCCGCACATCCAGACACGCGTCCAGGCCTGGCTCGACCCGATGCGTGAATTCATGCTCAGTCGCGCCGGGACCAACGACGGCGTCATCCACTCCGAGCAGGCGATGCAGGCGCTGTGGGCGTTCGGCTCCGGTGGCGTACTCGGCACGGGCCTCGGCCAGGGCCACTCGGACCTGATCAAGTTCGCCGCGAACTCCGACTTCGTCCTCGCCACGTTCGGCGAGGAGCTCGGCCTCGCGGGCATCATGGCGATCCTGCTGATGTACGGGCTGATCGCCGAGCGCGGTCTGCGTACGGCGCTCGCGGCCCGTGACCCGTTCGGCAAGCTGCTCGCGGCCGGTCTGTCCGGCGCGTTCGCGATCCAGGTGTTCGTCGTCGCCGGCGGTGTCATGGGTCTCATCCCGCTGACCGGTATGACCATGCCGTTCCTCGCGTACGGCGGTTCCTCCGTGATCGCGAACTGGGCGCTGATCGGCATTCTGCTCCGTATCAGCGATACCGCGCGCCGCCCGGCGCCGGCCCCCGCCCCCAGCCCCGACGCCGAAATGACCCAGGTGGTCCGACCGTGAACAAGCCCCTGCGCCGGATCGCGATCTTCTGCGGGCTCCTCGTCCTCGCCCTGCTGATCCGCGACAACTGGCTCCAGTACGCCCAGGCCGACAAGCTGCAGTCCGACAAGCAGAACCCGCGCGTCGCCATCGAGCGGTACGCGCAGCCGCGCGGCGACATCATCGTCGACGGCAAGTCGATCACGGGTTCCGTGGCGACGGACGGCACCGACCTCAAGTACAAGCGGACCTGGAAGGACGGGCCCATGTGGGCGCCCGTCACCGGGTACGCCTCCCAGCTGGTCGGCGCGAGCCAGATCGAGTCCATCGAGGACGGCATCCTCACCGGCAACGACGACCGGCTGTTCTTCCGCCGCACCATGGACATGATCACCGGCAAGAAGAAGGAGGGTGGCAACGTCGTCACCACCCTCAACGCCGCCGCGCAGAAGGCCGCGTACGACGGTCTCAAGAACCGTGGCAAGGGTGCCGCCGTCGCGATCGACCCGAAGACCGGTGCGATCCTCGCGATGGCGTCGACGCCTTCGTACGACCCGTCGTCGTTCGCCGGCATCCTCCAGAAGGACGGCGACACCTTCGGCAAGCTCGACAAGAACAAGGACAAGCCGCTCACGAACCGCGCGCTGCGCGAGACGTACCCCCCGGGTTCCACCTTCAAGATCGTGACCGCGGCGGCCGCCCTTGAGCACGGTCTCGTCAGGGACCCCGACCAGAAGACCGATACGCCGCTGCCGTGGATCATGCCCGGCACGACGACGCCGCTGAAGAACGAGGGCAACATCCCTTGCGAGGACGCGACGCTGCGGGTGGCGCTTCGCTACTCCTGCAACACCGTCTTCGGCAAGATCGGCGCGGACCTCGGCAACGACAAGATGCTGGAGACGGCGGAGAAGTTCGGCTTCAACAAGGAGCAGTTCACGCCGGTCCGCTCGAACGCGTCCGTGTTCTCCGACAACATGAACACGTCGCAGACGGCGCTCTCCTCGATCGGCCAGTACAACACCGCGGCGACGCCGCTGCAGATGGCGATGGTGGCCTCCGCGGTCGCCAATGACGGCAAGCTCATGGAGCCGTACATGGTCAGCGAGCTCCAGGCGCCGAGCCTCGACACGATCGAGCAGCACACGCCGAAGGAGATGAGCCGGCCGCTGTCGGAGAAGAACGCCCAGATCCTCCAGTCGATGATGGAGACGGTCGTCAGCGAGGGCACCGGTACGAACGCGCAGATCCCCGGCTACACGGTCGGCGGAAAGACGGGTACCGCCCAGCACGGCCTCAACAACAGCGAGAAGCCGTACGCCTGGTTCCTCTCGTACGCGAAGGCCAAGGACGGCAGCTCGCCGGTCGCCGTGGCCGTGGTCGTCGAGGACGGCAGCGCGAACCGTGACGACATCTCCGGTGGCGGTCTGGCCGCACCGATCGCCAAGAGCGTGATGAAAGCGGTACTCAACAGCAAGAAGTGAGCCCGGTCACGTGTTCTTCACATCGGTGCACGTTGCGATACCGGTCCTGTATCGGGTGACGGTTCCGGGCAGGTCAGCCACGACAGGCCGGGTACGGTATGCCCGGACAGCACACCGCCCGACCCCGCACGGGTGACGGTCGGGACCGACGGAGAGGGCTGGTAGGTAACCATGGAAGAGCCGCGTCGCCTCGGCGGCCGGTACGAGCTGGGCCAGGTGCTCGGCCGTGGTGGCATGGCGGAGGTCTATCTCGCCCATGACACCCGGCTCGGCCGCACCGTGGCGGTGAAGACGCTACGCGCCGACCTCGCGCGCGACCCGTCGTTCCAGGCCCGGTTCCGCCGGGAGGCCCAGTCGGCCGCCTCGCTCAACCATCCCGCGATCGTCGCCGTGTACGACACCGGTGAGGACTACATCGACGGGACCTCCATCCCGTACATCGTGATGGAGTACGTCGACGGGTCCACGCTGCGTGAGCTGCTGCACTCCGGGCGCAAGCTGCTGCCCGAGCGCTCCATGGAGATGACGATCGGCATCCTCCAGGCGCTCGAGTACTCGCACCGCGCGGGCATCGTCCACCGTGACATCAAGCCGGCCAACGTCATGCTGACGCGGACCGGCCAGGTCAAGGTGATGGACTTCGGCATCGCCCGCGCCATGGGCGACTCCGGCATGACGATGACGCAGACGTCGGCCGTGATCGGCACCGCCCAGTACCTCTCCCCGGAGCAGGCCAAGGGCGAGCAGGTCGACGCGCGGTCCGACCTCTATTCGACGGGCTGCCTCCTCTACGAGCTGCTGACCGTGCGGCCGCCCTTCGTGGGCGACTCCCCGGTCGCGGTCGCGTACCAGCACGTACGCGAGGAGCCGCAGCCGCCGAGCGTCTTCGACTCCGAGATCACGCCCGAGATGGACGCGATCGTCCTCAAGGCCCTCACCAAGGACCCGGACTACCGCTACCAGTCGGCGGACGAGATGCGCGCCGACATCGAGGCGTGCCTCGACGGGCAGCCGGTCGCGGCGACCGCGGCGATGGGCGCCGTCGGCTACGGCGGCCACCCCGACGACCAGCAGACGGCGATGCTGCACCCGCAGAACGGCGGCGGCCAGACGTCGATGCTGCCCCCGGTCAATCCGGACGACGGCGGCTACGGCTACGACGACCGCCCCGACCGGCGCCGTCAGAGCCAGGGCAAGAACCGTACGTCGACGATCCTGCTCGTCCTCGCGGGCGTCCTCGTCCTCGTCGGCGCGATCCTGATCGGCAAGTGGTTCATGGACGGGAGCGGAAACAACACTTCGTTCGCGGCGCCCAAGTTCGTCGGCAAGACGCTCCCCGAGGCCAGGCTCGCCGCCGAGAACACGCACCTCAAGCTCGACTCATCGAAGAAGGCGCCCTGCGAGAAGTTCCCCAAGGGCCAGATCTGCTCGCAGAGCCCGGCCGCGGGAACCGACGTCAAGAAGAACGACACCATCACGGTGACGGTGTCGACGGGTGCGCCGAAGGTGGCGGTGCCGAACGTCATCGACCGCCAGGTCGACGAGGCAACGGCGAGGCTCGAGGGTGACGGCTACCAGTTCGTCGTCGAGACCGAGCCGAAGGAGTCCAGCGCCGAACCGGGCACGGTCCTCGACCAGGACCCGCGGCCGGGCAAGGAAGTACAGAAGGGGAGCACCATCACCCTGACTGTCGCCAAGGAGAAGAAGGTCTCCACCGTGCCGGACGTCTCCAACAAGACGTGCGAGGAGGCTACGAAGCAGCTCGCGGACAACGACCTCAAGGCCAGCTGCACTGAGGAAGAGAACGCAGCCGAGGCCGGCAAGGTCTTCTCGCAGACCCCCGCGGCGGGCGGCACGGCAGAGCCGGGCTCCACGGTCTACCTGAAGGTCGCCAAGGCCGCCGAGCAGATCACGGTGCCCGGTGACATCGCCGGCAAGAAGCTGAAGGACGTACAGAAGCAGCTGACGGACCTCGGTCTCGTCCCGGCTCTGGCGACCGGTTCGCCCAACGACCCGAACGCGACGGTCGTGACGAGCCAGCCCGGCCCCAACTCGCCGGTGAACAAGGGCGACACGGTCACCCTGCTCACCACCCCGTCCACCAACCAGAACGGCGGCGGGGACAACGGCGGCGGCGGGATCTTCGGAGGCGTCCGCGGCTAGCAGGCGCCCGCCGAGCACGAACCCCGGCAACACAGAACCCCGGCACCGCGGAGGCGGTGCCGGGGTTCTGTCGTGCGGTGGTTCGGGTTCTTACGTGTGCCGGTGGCGTGCCGTCAGCGCAGCTCCGGCGGAGGCGTCCGCTTGCTGTCGACCTTGTCGACCCGCTCCAGCTCGCCCCACACCACGTAGCGGTACGTGGACGTGTAGACGGGTGTGCACGTCGTCAGCGTGATGTAGCGGCCGGGCTTCTTCACGCCCGACTCCTTGGGGACGGCGCCCAGGACCTTCACGTTGTACTTCGACGTCTCGGGGAGGATGTCGTACACCTTGTAGACGTACCACTTGTCCTTCGACTCGAAGACGATCGGGTCGCCCTTCTTGATCTTGTCGATGTTGTGGAACTTCGCGCCGTGCCCGTCCCGGTGCGCCGCGAGCGCGAAGTTGCCCTTCGCATCCGGCGGCAGCGCGGACTTGACCGGGTCGGTGTAGTAGCCGGCGACACCGTCGTTGAGGATCTTCGACGACGTGCCCTTCTCGACGAGCACTTCACCGTTCTTCATCGACGGAACGTGCAGGAAGCCGATGCCGTTCTTGGTGTCCAGCGCGCCGGGTCCGGGGTCGGACCACTGGTCGCGCACCTTGTTGCCCTGCTTGTGTGCGGCGCGGTCCGCGACCACGTTCGTCCACCACAACGAGTAGGCGACGAACAGGCCGAGGACCAGGCCCGCCGTGATGAGGAGCTCACCGAAGAGACTGACGGCGCCGGCGATGCGGCCACGGCCGCGTCGTGGCGCGGGCGGTGCCTCGCCGGCCCGCTCGTCGTGGTCGGTCGTCGCTGCCACTGCTTGTGCCCCGTCCCTGTCCCTGAACCCGTACCTGTACCTGTACCTGTTACTTGCTGCCCGTACTGCCCGTGCCGTCCGGACTGCCCCTGCGTGCCGCTGCCCCGCGTATGGCCAGCCGCTGCCCCGCTACTGCACGAGCGCGTCCGGCTTCCCCTTGCTGCGCGGCCGTTCCTCGACCATCTTGCCCCAGACGATCATTCGATACGTACTGGTGAATTCCGGCGTGCACGTGGTCAGCGTGATGTACCGGCCGGGAGCCGTGAACCCGGAGCCTTGGGGGACCGGATTGAGGACGGTCGTGTTGCTCGGCGGGGTCTGCGGAAGGATGCTCGTCATCTTGTACACGTAGTACGTGTCCTGCGTCTCGACGACGATCGGATCGCCCGGCTGGAGCCGGTTGATGTAGCGGAACGGCTCGCCGTGCGTGTTGCGGTGCCCGGCGACCGCGAAGTTGCCGGTCTTGGCGCTCGGCATCGCCGTCTCGATGCTGTCCTTGCCGTAGTGGCCCACCATGCCGCGGTCCAGGACCTTCGTCTTGCTGATGCCCTCGGCGATCGGCACGACGACGTCCAGCTTCGGGATGTGCATGATCGCGAAGCCCTGGCCGGGCGCGAACTTGTCCGGCTCGCGCTTGCCGTTCGCCCAGTCGTCCTGGAGGTGGTGCGCCGCGCTGCCCGCCTGCTGGTGGGCCCGGATGTTCGACCACCACAGCTGGTACGTGACGAAGAGCAGCATCAGCACGCCGATGGTGATGAACGTTTCGCCGATCGCCCGGCTGGCGACCTCACTGGTACTGGGCTTGCTCGCCCTGGCCGCCCTGCGCGCCTCCAGGCGGCTGCGGGGCGGAGAGGCGGGCTCCGGGGTCTGCGCGACTGCCGCCGAGTGCCTGCCGCCCTGCTTGGCGGCTTTCCTGCGCGCGGCCCGGCCACCGGTCACCACGGGCGCGGCGGAGCGCTCGCGCTCAGGGGTTCCGGAGCCGGAATCGGACTCGTTGTCGGTCTCTGCGGCTGTGTAGGCGTCTGTGTCCGGCTCGACCATTCGTCGGGCGTCCGCAGTCCGCAGGGCCACGGTCTCGTCGTCCGGGACGGGCCGCGGCGGGCTCGCCTCGTACTCGCGGACGGGCGGTACGTACGAGGGCTGCGGCGTCTGCTGTACCTGCGGCGGCTGTGGTGTGTGCTGTACCTGCGCCGACTGTGGCGTGTGCTGTTCGCCGCCGTACCAGTCCTGCGCGTAACCCTGCGGGTCGTACCACTCCTGCTCCGGCTGGGGAGACAGGTGGGGCGACGGATGGGCCTGGAGCGGCTGTTGAGGGTCCGGCCGGGGCGCCTGGGACCCGTCCGTGGCGTCCGTGTCGTCCGTGGCGCGGAACCAGGGCGAGGGATGCTGCCCGGGCAGAGGATCGTTCAGCGGGTCGTCGAGCCGCTGAACGGCCGCCTCGAACGCGCCGGCAGCCTCGTACGGTTCGTGCTCGTACGAGGCTCCCTCGCGCTCGGGGCGCAGGGCGGTCACGCCGAGGCCCTGCCCACGACCGGGGCGAGCCCGGCCGATCGTGCCACCGCGGTCTTGTCGCCGCAGGCGGCCAGCCAGTTGGCCAGCATCAGGTGACCGTGTTCCGTGAGGACGGATTCGGGGTGGAACTGCACGCCCTCGACGGGCAGTTCACGGTGGCGCAGGCCCATGATGATGCCGTCCTCGGTGCGCGCGGTGACCTCGAGTTCGTCGGGCACGGTGTCCGGCTCGGCGGCGAGCGAGTGGTAGCGCGTCGCCGTGAACGGGTCCGGCAGCCCCGCGAAGACGCCCCTGCCCTCATGCCGCACCAGGGACGTCTTGCCGTGCAGCAGCTCGGGCGCGCGGTCCACGACACCGCCGTACGCGACCTGCATTGACTGCATGCCGAGGCAGACGCCGAAGACGGGCACGCCGGTCGCCGCACAGTGGCGCACCATCTCGACGCAGACACCGGCCTGTTCGGGGGCGCCGGGGCCGGGGGACAGCAGTACGCCGTCGAAGCCGTCCTGCGCGTGCCGGGTCTCGACCTCGTCGTTGCGCAGCACCTCGCACTCGGCGCCCAGCTGGTACAGGTACTGGACAAGGTTGAAGACGAAGCTGTCGTAGTTGTCGACTACGAGAATGCGGCTGCGTCGCCTGCTCTCGCCCACTAGTTGTTCACCGTCACATCGTTGAAGGGGAGCAGGGGCTCGGCCCACGGGAAGACGTACTGGAACAGCACGTAGACCACCGCGAGGGCGAGCAGAAGCGAGATCAGTGCCCTGATCCACGTGTTTCCCGGCAGATGCCGCCAGATCCAGCCGTACATGCCGTCCCTTCCGTCGCCGTACGGCAACAGACTAACGGCGCAGGGCCTCCGGTTTCCCGGCCTCCGCGGGCTGGGTGGCATCAAGGTGCGCCCAGACGATCAGCCGGTGGCTGTGACCCCACTCCGGCTCACACGTCGTCAGCGTGAGATAGCGGCCCGGCTCCGTGTATCCGGACTTGCGCGGCACCGGGTCGATGACGGCGACATCGCTGGGCAGCGTCTTGTAGGGCTTGGTGTCGATGCGGTACGTGAACCAGGTCGTGCCGTCGGTGAGGACGACCGCGTCGCCGGGGCGCAGCTTGGGGAAGTCTTTGAACGGGTCGCCGTAGGTGCGGCGGTGGCCGGCGACGGAGAAGTTCCCCTTCTGCCCGAGCTGCGCCGTCCCCGCGTAGTGGCCGAGACCCTTCTCGAGGATGTCCGTGCCCGTCCCCTGGAGCACCGGTTTGTTCCACGTGAAACCGAGCCGCGGGATGTACATGACGGCGAACGGCTTGCCGTCCTTGTAGGGGGACGGGGCCTGGACCGGGCTCTCGTCCTGGGTGGGGCTCTGGCTCTCGCTCGGAGACGGGCCCGGCCGGGGCTGTTCGACCGCCACCGACCCCTTGGACCACTGGTCCTGGAGGGAGTCGATCTGGTGATCCATGGCACTGTCGGCCTTCACGCCGGTCCAGAACAGTACGTAGGCGACGAACAGCACGATCAGGGCGCCCACCGTGATGCACAGTTCGCTGAACGTCCTGACGACCACTCGGACCGACACAGGCTCCCCCAGGCGGCTACTCCACGGGCTTCGCGTAGTGGAGATCCACTGTGCCCGAGTAACCGGGAAGAGTCACCGCCCCGTCGTCCTCGACTTTCCAGCCGAGCCCGTAGGCGTTGACGTAGAGCATGTAGTTCTGGATCTGGGGCGAGGCGGCGACCGCCTGCTTCAGCTTCTCCGGGTCCCCGACCGCGGTGATCTTGTACGGGGGCGAGTAGACGCGGCCCTGGAGGATCAGGGTGTTGCCGACGCAGCGCACGGCGCTGGTGGCGATGAGGCGCTGGTCCATGACCTTGATGCCCTGCGCGCCGCCGTTCCACAGGGCGTTCACGACGGCCTGGAGGTCCTGCTGGTGGATGACCAGGTCGTTGGGCTGGGGCTCGGGGTAGCCGGGGAGCTTGGCGGTGGCGTTCGGCGGGGCGTCGGCGAGCGTGACCGAGACGGCCTGTCCGCGCAGCTTCTTCGTGCCGGACGCCTTCTCCAGGGCGGACAGCTTGGCGTCCTGGGCCTTGGTGCCGGCGCCGCCGCGCTCGGTGAGGGCGTCCACGTCGTCACGGATCGCACTGTTGGACTCCTCGAGCTGGCCGTTCTTGTGGCTGCGCTCCTGGATGAGGTCGGAGAGCTTCAGCAGCGAGGTGTCCGTGCGGATGTTGGTGCCCTTGGCGGTGTTGAAGCTGGTGAAGAAGATCAGCCCGGCCAGGGCGAACACGGCCACGGTCAGCAACCGCACGGGACGGAAGCGCACGCGGGGGCCGCCGCCCCCGCCGGGGGGCTCTTCCTGGGAGTCGGCAGAATTGCTCAACGTACCCTTATCTCCTTCAGCGCCGCGGAAGCACTACGCTAACGGACGCCCGGGGGAGCGCCGAGATTCCCCTTGTACGCTGCCCGGAGCCAGCCCACGTCCCCTGCGCGGCCACGCAGCGCATCGACAGGAGAGACCCTCGTGCCGAAGTCACGTATCCGCAAGAAGGCCGACTACACGCCGCCGCCGGCGTCGAAGCAGGCGGCAAACATAAAGCTGACGAATCGCGGCTGGGTAGCCCCGGTGATGCTCGCGATGTTCCTGATCGGGCTCGCCTGGATCGTCGTGTTCTACGTGACGAACGGCTCGCTGCCGCTGGACGCGCTCGGCAACTGGAACATCGTCGTGGGCTTCGGCTTCATCGCCGCTGGGTTCGGCGTTTCCACGCAGTGGAAGTAGCTCTGCTCCACGGAGTGGAAGTAGCTCTGGCCCCAGCTATCCACTGAGTTATCCACAGCTGTTTCCACAGTGGGGAAAAGGTCGGAAGATCTGTGGATAACCCGCCGGGTGTTGACGCCGGTGTGACTGACGCACCGCAGCTCGCCCACATGTTCGCCCCTTGTCCTGGCTGGGAAAACCCAGGTCAGCGACAAGGGGCACACCTGTTCCCCACCGAGTGCACAGGATCCGGCACCGTCTGTGGACAACGTCGGTCACAGACCGAGCTCAAGTGAGCTGGGACGTCCTCACAAGCACAGTGACGACCACCACTGCGAGGACGAGCGCACAGGTCCCGTACTGCACCAGTGAGCGACGCTGCCTGGGGGCGTGGACCATCGCGTACCCGACGACCACACCGGCGACGAGACCGCCGACGTGGGCCTGCCAGGCGATGTTTCCCCACGTGAACGTGAAGAGCAGATTCAGCGCAAGCAGGCCGATGACGGGACGCATGTCGTAGTTGAGGCGCCGCACCAGCACCGCGGTCGCACCCATGAGCCCGAAGACGGCTCCGGACGCACCGAGGGACTGTTCACTCGGCCCCGCGATCGCGTAGGTCAGCGCGCTGCCGGCCAGCCCCGAGACCATGTACAGCGCGATGTAGCGGGCCCTGCCGAGCGCCGCCTCCAGCGGACCGCCCAGCCACCACAGGCCCAGCATGTTGAACGCGATGTGCCACACCTCCTGGTGCGTGAACATCGACGTCACCAGTCGATACCACTCGCCGCCGGCCACGCCCTGATTCGGGACGTAGGGCGCGGGAGGCCAGGCCCCGACCAGGACGAGGTCGGAGAGCAGCCTGCCCCACACATGGACCGCGATGAACACCGCCACGTTGATCCCGATCAGGATCTTCGTGACCAGGCGCGGATCGGCCGCGATCGTGCCGCCCGTGATCGTCCTCGGCCGGCTGGCCGCCGGGCCGTGCCCCGTACCGGAACCGCCCCGCACACAGTCCGGGCACTGGAAGCCCACCGAGGCGCTGACCATGCAGTCCGGGCAGATGGGCTTGTCGCAGCGGGCGCAGCGGATCCCGGTCTCACGGTCAGGGTGCCGGTAGCAGCGGGGCGTGGCCTGCGCGTCCTGAGGACTCTGCGGACTGCCTGGCACCTGATCCATCGGAATCCCCTCGTACGAAACGTGCGCGGTCAACACATGACCCCGCCCATCCTTACGGATGAGCGGGGCGTAATGGTTCCCGTCGGCCGGGTTCCCGTCAGCGGGTCTCGACGACGACCGACTCGATGACCACGTCCTTGACCGGCCGGTCCGTACGCGGGTTGGTCTGCGCGGTCGCGATGGAGTCCACGACCTTCTGGCTGGCCTCGTCGACGACCTCGCCGAAAATGGTGTGCTTACGGGTCAGCCAGGCCGTGGGCGACACCGTGATGAAGAACTGGGAGCCGTTGGTGCCCGGGCCCGCGTTCGCCATGGCCAGCAGGTACGGCTTGTCGAAGGCCAGGTCCGGGTGGAACTCGTCCTCGAACTGGTAGCCAGGACCGCCCGTGCCGTTGCCCAGCGGGTCACCGCCCTGGATCATGAAACCGCTGATCACCCGGTGGAAGACCGTGCCGTCGTAGAGCTTGTCCGTGGACTTCTCACCCGTCTCCGGGTTGGTCCACTCCCGCTCACCCCGAGCGAGCTCGACGAAGTTCTTGACCGTCTTGGGCGCGTGGTTCGGCAGCAGCCGGACTTCGATGTCGCCTTGGTTGGTCTTCAGGGTGGCGTAGAGCTGCTCAGCCACGATCTGCCTTCCGTTGCCTTCTGTGACGATCCGATCCTCGCACGCCCCCGTTGGCCCGTCGCCCGACGGAAGCCGCAGAATTTCCGGCCGAGTCGGCACCGAGGAGGCGCGCCGTACGGCGATCCGTGGCATTGTCGTCCGCAAGCCCCCCTTGCACCGTATTGATCAGCTATTGCCTGGAGTACCTCGGTACGCCCAATGGCGGCTTATACCCCGAATGCCCGCCCTCGCATGCCGCACTGCCGTCCGGCAGGCATGATCCGAAAAAGGGTGGATAGGTGAAAACCTGTACGCCACCGAGGAGGAGGATCCCGTGACCCGCATCGACAGCGTGCGCGCCGCGACCGGCTCGGCGAAGGACAGCGTGCTGCACGCCGCGGAAGTGGTGGCGCCCTACGCCGAGACGGCCAAGGACCGGGCCGCACTGTATGCGCAAGAAGCGCGCGTACGGCTCGCGCCCGTGATGTCGCAGGCTGCGCAGCAGACCCGCGACCAATACGACACATACCTCGCACCGCATCTTGAACAGGCCCGCGCCCATGTGCCGCCGAAGGTCGACCAGGCCGCGCAGGAGGCGGCCGTCCGCACCCGGAAGGCCGCCCGCCAGGCCGCCGTCTACGCCAGGCCGCGGATCGAGCAGGCCGTGGCCGCCGCCCAGCCCGTCCGCGAGGAGGCGACGGCCCGCAGCGTCGCGGCGCTCGCCGCCCTGCGCGGGCAGGTGTCGCCGAAGGAGATCCAGAAGCTCGTCCGCAAGCACGAACGGCGGGCGCGGGCCGGACGCGTCGCCAAGGGCCTCCTCATCGTGGGCGTCCTCGCCGGGGGCGCCTTCGCCGCCTGGAAGTGGTGGGACAAGCAGGCCAACCCGGACTGGCTGGTCGAACCGCCGGCCGCGACCGAGGTCCCGGACACCACGCCCCTGTCATCGGTGGACGGCAACGGCCAGAGCGCCCTCGACCCCGAGGTCCAGGCCAAGCAGGCCGAAGCGGAGGCGGAAGCCGACCGCAACGACCGCGGCTGAGCTTCGGACGAGCAGTAACGCCGTAGGGCGGGAGACCAGTGGTCTCCCGCCCTACGGCGTTCACGTGTTTCACGTGGAACCTGTGGAGCCTAGGAGATTCGAACTCCTGACATCTGCCTTGCAAAGGCAGCGCTCTACCAACTGAGCTAAGGCCCCGAAAACGATGCGTCGAACCGGAAGAAGTGCGATCCGGTGCGCATCGCAGACCAGAGTACCGGGTCACCCCCCGGATGTCGCAAAAGGATTGGGGCTCCCGGTCCACAACCACTCTCCGTAAGATGCCCCACGTGGTTCGCGGCAGCGAACCGCCGTATTTGGGGAAGCGATGGGGAGACGCAATGGACGCCGCACAGCAGGAAGCTACCGCAAGAGCCCGGGAGCTCCAGCGAAACTGGTACGGAGAGCCGCTGGGGGCGCTCTTCCGTCGCCTCATCGATGATCTGGGCCTCAACCAGGCCAGGCTCGCGGGGGTTCTCGGCCTGTCCGCACCCATGCTGTCCCAGCTGATGAGCGGTCAGCGCGCGAAGATAGGCAATCCGGCCGTCGTCCAGCGTGTCCAGCTGCTCCAGGACCTTGCGGGTCAGGTCGCCGACGGAAGCGTCAGCGCCGCCGAGGCCACCGAGCGTATGGACGAGATCAAGAAGTCACAGGGGGGCTCGGTGCTCACCAACACCGCGCAGACAACGACCAGTTCAGGCGCGCCCACGGTCAAGCGCGTGGTCCGGGAGATCCAGTCGCTGCTGCGCTCCGTCTCCGCGGCCGGGGACATCATCGATGCGGCGGACACCCTCGCCCCGAGCCACCCGGAACTGGCAGAGTTCCTCCGGGTCTACGGCGCCGGGCGCACGTCCGACGCCGTAACCCACTATCAGGCGCACCAGAGCTGATCCCGGCCGAACGGTAGCGACATCGGGCCGGCCGCGACTCCCGCGGCCGGTCCTGGCCGCGGGACCATCCGAGAGGCCGGACGCGTCGTGACGGCCGAGGGGGGAGCGACGCACCACGATGGGTGAGGTCTTCGCCGGACGCTACGAACTGGCCGACCCGATCGGTCGCGGGGGAACAGGCGCGGTATGGCGCGCCTGGGACCACCGGCGCCGCAGATATGTGGCCGCCAAGGTCCTGCTGCAGAGCGATGCCCACACCCTGCTCCGCTTCGTGCGCGAACAGGCACTGCGGATCGACCATCCCCACGTCCTCGCCCCGGCCAGCTGGGCCGCGGACGACGACAAGGTCCTGTTCACCATGGACCTGGTCGCCGGCGGCTCGCTGGCGCATCTGATCGGTGACTACGGGCCCCTGCCACCGTCCTTCGTGTGCCTCCTCCTGGACCAGCTCCTCGCCGGGCTCACCGCCGTGCACGCGGAAGGGGTCGTGCACCGTGACATCAAGCCCGCCAACATCCTTCTGGAGGCGACCGGCACCGCCCGGCCTCATCTGCGCCTCTCGGACTTCGGCATCGCGATGCGCAAGGGCGAGCCCCGGCTCACCGAAAACGACTATGTGGTGGGGACGCCCGGCTATTTCGCCCCCGAACAGGCGATGGGCGGTGAGCCGGACTTCCCGGCAGACCTGTTCGCCGTCGGTCTCGTCGCGCTGTATCTGCTCCAGGGCGCCCGGCCGGACTCCAGGGCCCTGATCGAGCACTTCACCGACCACGGCACCCCTGGCGCGCCCCAGGGCATTCCCGGCCCCCTGTGGACCGTCGTGGCCGGTCTGCTGCAGCCTGATCCCGAAGCGCGCTTCCGTACCGCGACAGGCGCGCGCAAGGCCCTCCTGGCGGCCTCCGAACTGCTTCCCGAGCCCGGACCCGACGACGAACTGGTCGAGGTCTTCGACCAACTGGGCGCTCTCCCACCGGGGTTCGCCCGGAACGGCCCGACCAAGACCTCCCGGGCGGTCGCCCCCGGCCTCGTACACGACCGGGGCCGGAGCCACAGCACGAGCGGCCGTTCCACGACGCGGAAACCTGGGCCGGGAGAGGCTCTGCCTCCACTCCCACCGGAACCCCCGACACCGACACCGGCACCACCGCCGCCTCCGTATGCCCCTGCGGTGCCGGACGCCCCACCGGCCGGCCCGTCTGTCCCCGGCCCGGCCACTCCCGCGCCCCCGGGGTCGGCATCCAACACGTCGCAGACCGGCCTGCGCGTGTCCGGCGCCCCACTGGTGCCCAACACGTCTCGAACCGGCATCCTCGGGACCGCCACGTCGGGCACCGTCACGCCCGGGACCAGCATGTCCGAGACCGGCAGCTTCCACCTGCCGCCGCCTCCTCCCGCACAACCGCCCGCGCAGCCACTCCCGCGGCCCTCCGCACAGCGTCTCGCGCAAACCCCTCCCGAGCCGCGGCCCATCACCCCCACCACAGCTCCCGACGCTCCCGAGTACACCGCCCAACCACACCCCCGCCCCACAGCACCACAAGCACCACCACCCGCCCCACCAATTCGCCCGCACCCCCACGAGCCCTCTCCCCACACTCCGGCCACGACCCCGGCCACCCAGCGCTCCTACGCCGCTCCCACTCCGGCTCCGGCGCCCGCTCAGCCTGCCTCTATCTCTACGTACACCGCCCAGGGCGTTCAGGTTCCACTCGTCGGCCACCCGAATCCCAGCGGCGCGGCCCCGAACCCGACCCCTCATCGGCGGGTGCGGAAACGACGGCCGGGACCGCCCGCGAAGGTGGCGATCCCGGTGCTTTTCGTTGCCTTGGTCAGTTTCGCGGTAGGCATCTGGGCGCTGACCCAGGCCTGAGAACCTGACGCCCACCTACCAGCCGGCGGGCGCCCGCCGGCGAGCGACATACGTCCATACGCCGAGCCCCAGCACCAGCACGGACCCCGTGCCGATCCCCGCGATCCCGACGACCGTCATGCGGTTCGTCCGGCTGGACCCGCCCTGCGCCGCCCGCTCGTCTCCCTGCCCGCCTGCCGAGGGCAACGATGCGCCCCCGCCCTGCGCGGACCCGCGCTCAGCGGCGGCCCGGTCCGCGTCCGTGACCTGGAACGCCCCCGGATCCCGCACATACGCCGGCGCCGACGCCCCGTCCCCCTGGACCGTCAGACGGAGCGTCAGCCCGGACTCCTTGTCCCCGAAGGTCCCCTTCATCTCCGGGGTGAGGGAGACCTTCAGGTAGTACCAGCCGGCGAACCGCACGCCCGCTTCGTCCGCGCGCGACAGATAGCGGTTCTCGTAGGCGACCGGAGGCAGGGAGTCCAGGGCCGCCGCAGAGGACTCCCCTCCATACGAGGCGTCCTTCGAAGTGACCGGCGTACGCGCCGGGTTGTACAGGGCCACACTGAGCGCGTTCGGCACAAAGCCCCTACGGCCCGCGTCACCCGCCGAAGTGCCCAGCTCGGCCTCGGTGAAGAGCTGCTGTCCCCAGTCCAGCGGCACTCGGTAGAAGAGGGTCTGCCCCGGGCGGATCCGGTCCTTCCAGACGCCCTGCCGCAGGCTCTGCGCGTCGTTGAAACCCGTG
Organism: Streptomyces sp. NPDC045026; assembly: GCF_056432625.1. Taxonomy (NCBI): domain Bacteria; kingdom Bacillati; phylum Actinomycetota; class Actinomycetes; order Kitasatosporales; family Streptomycetaceae; genus Streptomyces; species Streptomyces sp. NPDC045026. Next base: position 252,549 of record NZ_JBWKIS010000006.1, on the reverse strand, counting down.
CCGCCCCGGCGTTCGGAGGGGATTGAGGCGGGCGGTCGCGGAGAAGCCGACGACCAGGCCCCGGACCCGGTGGTCGCGGGCGGCGACTTGAGCGCGGGCTCCGAGAAGACGCTCAGCTCCAGGTCCCAGCGCTCTCGGGTGGAATCCGGCGCCGTTTTGCGCGTGACGACCACGTCATACGCACCCGCATCCTGACAGCGCCCGCCGCCCTCCCGTACGACCCTCTCCGCGGTGGCGGCTATCGGCCTCGGATATTCGGCGGAGCGGAACGCCGCGACCTCGGAGTCACAGCGATTGCCCTGCCGGTCCCGCAGGGTCACGGAAATGCTGTCGTTGAACGCCACCTTCACGTCCGCCCCGATCTTCGGCACCGCCACCGCCGAGACATACGTATCGGAGGATCCGTCCAGGTCGACACGGTAGTGACGCGTGCCGGCCGTTTCCTTCGCACCCGACCCGCTGTCGAGCCCGGCGCCCTTCGCCCCCACCTCGATGGAGCTCCGATACGTCTCCCCGGCCTTGAGCTCCGCCGCATCCGTACTGGTCAACGCGCCCTGGACGCTCTTCGCCCCGTGCGCGAATACATACGGAGCCGAGTCCCCTGCCACCGCGACCCCTGGCAGCGCCACCACCGCGACCGGCACGGCCACCGCGCACATCGCCACCTTGAGCACCGACACCGGCCGTCCATGCCCGCGCCCCACCAGGCGCCGCCCTATGCGCCGACTCATCACGCGCCCCTTCGTCGCCCCGCCACCGCCTCATCGCCGGACGACCATCCTGCCGCCGGCGCCCCGTGCACCCCACTGGGATTCGCCAAAGCAAGCAAATAATTTACTCAAGCGAATGATCGGCTCCGGAACCGACTGCGCCCGGAACCGACCGCGCACCCACTCCCCGAACAGCACAAAGCCCCGACCGCACATGCGATCGGGGCCTTGAAGAGACTGTCGTCGATACTCACGAACCCGTGGGTACGGAGTCAGTCGCCTCCGTCCACAGATCCTGCTCGGCGCGATCCGCCTGGATCTGGCGGTACACGAGGAGCCCGCCGATGGCGGCCAGTGCGACCAGGAGAAGCTTCTTCACCGCGCGACCTCGTCTTTCTTTGACGTAGGGGACCTCTGGCGCCCGACTATACACACCGACCGATACCGATCGGTGACCTGCACCCGGGCCCAACTCCCGCACCCCGCCGACCAATCGAACCGGCTGACGGCACCCCGATCACACTTCGCAGAATGTGAAATTAGGCGTGATTAGCGCCCATACAGGGCGATTGCGGCCATCCGAGTGGTGTTCATCTGAACATCGACGCGCCACGGGCGTCGGTCCCCCACTCCGGAGCCCGCATACACATCATGAGGAAAGTACGCAAATCGCCCAACCCGAAAATGAGGGAACATGGCCACCAACAAGGTCATCAAGCTGTGGACCGTCCTCATCACCGCCTTCCTCGCGGTGCTGACCGCGATGGGTCTCACCTCCCCGGCCGCCGCGGCCACGCCCGTACAGCAGACGGAGGGCACCCGCAACGCGGCGGTAAGCACCCCCGCCGCTACCGCCGTCCAGGCTCCCTGGGCCTTCAAACGGTCGCTGCCTCCCACGATGAAGCAGCGCATCCGCGCCGAGGCCCACGGTTCCTCCCCCAGCTGCCGCCACCGCCCGCCGGTCGACACGGAGTCCGGGAACGAGTTCGACGAGACCCCGGCAGGAATCAGCGCGCTCCACTCGCAGTCGTAACGACCGCAGTACGTGAAGCAGTACGTGAAGCAGTACGTGAAGCAGTACGTGAAGCAGTACGTAACGACGAAGCACCACCAGCACCACCAGCACCACCAGCAGTGACAGCAGTGACAGCAGTGACAGCAGCGGTAACGAAAGCGGCAACGGCTGGACAGCCGGCCCTGGAGGACCGCAGCAGACCCTTCGCAGCAAAAGCTCCACCGCAAGAACAGCCGGCGAGGAAGACCGACAGGTACCACCGGCAGGCACCACCGAGGCAAGCACCACCACAGGAGAACGGCCGCCAGCACGGCTCATCGGCTCAGGCCGACAGCGCCGCTCAGTACGGCCGGCACGACGAGTACGACCACCGCAGAGGCACGGCGGCACCCGGCAGCGCTTCACCAGCGCAGCCACGCCCCGAACCTGCCCGTCGCGCTCCAGGTCCAGACGGCACCAACCCGCAGGCAGAGCGCCCCACCACGCCCCGCCGCCAAACCGGCACCACAGCTAGACCGCGCCACCGGTAAACCGCGCTCCCGCGCCCTCGACCTTTCATGACCCCGGCCGCCACAGGCTGAGGGTCTTCTCGGCGTGTGTCCACCATCGGGCGCTGCACCTCACGGCTCGCGGGCCATGCAGCCGTAAGCACGGCACAGCACCACAGCCCCGCCGTCCCCTATAGACGCCAAAAACCCCCAACCACGATGGGTTGAGGGTTTCTGTCTTGTGGGGCTAACAGGATTTGAACCTGTGGCCTCATCCTTATCAGGGATGCGCTCTAACCAACTGAGCTATAGCCCCGCCGCGCTTTGCGGTGTGTGTCCCGCGCGCTGACCTCTGAAGATTAGCGCACGACCCGGCCAGTCCCAAAATCGATAGCTGGGACCCCGCCTCACCGGCCCAAACGCCTGTGGAGCGCACCCCCGTCAGGGAATGCGCTCCACAGGTGTCACGGCGACTGAACCGACGAAAGCGACTGCTGCTCGGCTGCTACTCGTCCTCGGCGAGGGTCAGCTCGACGCCGCCCACGAAACCCGCGGAGAGGTTGTAGATGAACGCGCCGAGCGTGGCCAGAGCCGTCGCGAGGACGACGTCGATGACCGCGATGATCGACGTGAACAACAGAACGCGCGGCAGCGACAGGAACGACTGAAGGTCGAAGCCGTTGGACTCGTTCGAGCCCGTGGCCTCGGAGATCGTGCCGCCCACGGTCGAGAAGACGCCCATGGCGTCCATGACCATCCACAGCACCGCAGCCGCGACGATGGTGCAGATGCCGAGCGCGATGGAGAGCAGGAAGCTGACCTTCATCACCGACCACGGATCGGCCTTGGCGACCCTCAGGCGCGCCTTGCGCGTACGAGGCGTCGTGCGGGCCCCCGTGCGCGGCCTGCGGACCGCACCGGCCGGCGGATCCGCCTGGTAGGCCTGCGGCGGGTGGTACGGCTGCGAGGGCTGCTGGGGCTGCTGCCGCTCCCCGGGCAACGCCCCGTCCTTGTCGGCCGCGTACTGCTGCGTCTGCGGACCTCGGGTGTCCGTCACAGTTCCCCCCTGGGATCCATGAGACTCGTGCGAGTCTTTCGAGTCAGTGGCGGGGCCACGGCCGCCGTCCGTTTCCGTACCGGTCGAACCGGCGCCCGTGGCTCCGCTCACGATGACTCACTCCTCGCGCTACTCGGCCGTGGACTCCGTGCCCTCGTCCGTTTCGACAGCCGTCTCGACCTCGACGGTCTCGTCGACGATGACGTCACCGTCGACCTCCTCCGCCTCGCGACCGGCCTCGGCGTTACGAGCGATACCGACCACGGCATCGCGCTTGCCCAGGTTGATCAGTTGGACGCCCATGGTGTCACGGCCCGTCTCCCTGACCTCGTTGACTCGCGTGCGAATCACACCGCCGGACAGCGTGATGGCGAGGATCTCGTCGGTCTCCTCAGTCACCAGTGCACCGACGAGCGATCCACGGTCCTCCACGATCTTGGCGGCCTTGATACCGAGGCCGCCGCGGCCCTGGACGCGGTACTCGTCGACGGCGGTCCGCTTCGCGTACCCACCGTCGGTGGCGGTGAACACGAACGTACCCGGCCGGACGACATTCATCGAGAGCAACTGGTCGCCCTCGCGGAAACTCATACCCTTCACGCCCGATGTGGCGCGGCCCATCGGGCGCAGCGCGTCGTCCGTGGCGGTGAAGCGGATGGACTGCGCCTTCTTGCTGATGAGCAGCAGGTCGTCCTCGGCGGAGACCAGCTCGGCGCCGATCAGCTCGTCGTCGGAACCGTCCTCCGTCTCGCGGAGGTTGATGGCGATGACGCCGCCCGCGCGGGGCGAGTCGTAGTCCTTGAGGGGGGTCTTCTTTACGAGGCCGCCCTTTGTGGCGAGGACCAGGTACGGGGCCGCTTCGTAGTCGCGGATCGCGAGGATCTCGGCGATCGCCTCGTCCGGCTGGAAGGCCAGCAGGTTGGCCACGTGCTGACCGCGCGCGTCACGGCCGGCGTCCGGGAGCTCGTACGCCTTGGCGCGGTAGACGCGGCCCTTGTTCGTGAAGAACAGCAGCCAGTGGTGCGTCGTCGACACGAAGAAGTGGTCGACGATGTCGTCTTCCTTGAGCTTCGTGCCTCGTACGCCCTTGCCGCCGCGCTTCTGCGAGCGGTAGTCGACCGTCTTGGTGCGCTTGACGTAGCCGCCGCGCGTGATGGTGACGACGATGTCCTCTTCGGCGATCAGGTCCTCCATGGACATGTCGCCGTCGAAGGGCACCAGCTTGGAGCGTCGGTCGTCGCCGAACTTCTCGACGATCGCCGCGAGTTCCTGGCTGATGATCTGGCGCTGGCGCTCCGGCGAGGCCAGGATCGCGTTGTACTCGTTGATCTTGAGCTGCAGTTCGTCGTGCTCGGCGACGATCTTCTGGCGCTCCAGGGCGGCCAGCCGGCGCAGCTGCATCTCGAGGATGGCGTTGGCCTGGATCTCGTCGATCTCCAGGAGGCCCATCAGGCCCTCACGGGCGATCTCGACGGTGTCACTGCGCCGGATGAGCGCGATGACCTCGTCGATGGCGTCCAGGGCCTTCAGGAGGCCGCGCAGGATGTGGGCGCGCTCCTCGGCCTTGCGCAGGCGGAACTTCGTCCGGCGGACGATGACCTCGACCTGGTGGCTCACCCAGTGGCGGATGAAGGCGTCCAGGGAGAGGGTGCGCGGCACACCGTCGACGAGCGCCAGCATGTTGGCGCCGAAGTTCGTCTGCAGGTCGGTGTGCTTGTAGAGGTTGTTCAGGACGACCTTGGCGACGGCGTCGCGCTTCAGGACGATGACCAGGCGCTGGCCCGTACGGGAGGACGTCTCGTCGCGGACGTCGGCGATGCCGCCGACCCTGCCGTCCTTCACGAGGTCGGCGATCTTCTGCGCGAGGTTGTCCGGGTTGACCTGGTACGGGAGCTCGGTGACCACCAGGCACTGGCGGTTCTGGATCTCCTCGACCTCGACGACCGCGCGCATCGTGATGGAGCCACGGCCGGTGCGGTACGCCTCCTCGATGCCCTTACGGCCCACTACGAGGGCGCCGGTCGGGAAGTCGGGGCCCTTGATGCGCTCGATGAGCGCGTCCAGGAGCTCCTCGTGCGTGGCCTCGGGGTTCTCCAGGTACCACTGGGCACCGGCCGCGACCTCGCGCAGGTTGTGCGGCGGGATGTTGGTGGCCATGCCGACCGCGATACCGGCCGAGCCGTTGATCAGCAGGTTCGGGAAGCGGGCCGGCAGGACGGTCGGCTCCTGGGAGCGGCCGTCGTAGTTGTCCGTGAAGTCGACGGTCTCCTCGTCGATGTCACGGACCATCTCCATGGACAGCGGCGCCATCTTGCACTCGGTGTAGCGCATGGCGGCCGCGGGATCGTTGCCCGGGGAGCCGAAGTTTCCGTTCGAGTCCACCAGCGGCATACGCATCGACCACGGCTGCGCCAGGCGGACCAGGGCGTCGTAGATCGAGGAGTCGCCGTGCGGGTGGTAGTTACCCATGACGTCACCGACGACGCGGGCGCACTTGTAGAAGCCCTTCTCGGGCCGGTAGCCGCCGTCGTACATCGCGTAGAGCACACGGCGGTGGACGGGCTTGAGGCCGTCCCGTACGTCGGGCAGCGCACGCGACACGATGACGGACATCGCGTAGTCGAGGTACGAGCGCTGCATCTCGGTCTCGAGCCCGACGGGCTCGATGCGCTGGGCGCCCTCCTCGGGCACCTCGGTCTCGACACTCACGCTGATCTCGACGCCGTCTTCAGGCGTAGGGGGCATGTTCTCGTCGGTCATTGCTGGTGAAGATCCTTTCTGATGCGGTCAGCTGAGACCGACTCAGATGTCGAGGAAGCGGACGTCCTTGGCGTTGCGCTGGATGAACGAGCGGCGCGCCTCGACGTCCTCGCCCATCAGGACGGAGAACAGGTCGTCCGCCTGGGCGGCGTCGTCGAGGGTGACCTGGCCGAGCACGCGGTGCTCGATGTCCATCGTGGTGATGCGCAGCTCCTCGGCGTTCATCTCGCCGAGACCCTTGAAGCGCTGGATCGAGTCCTCGCGGATCCGCTTGCCCTGCTGGCGGCCGAGCTCGGTCAGGGCGTCGCGCTCGCGGTCCGAGTACGCGTACTCGAAGTCCTCACGGCCCCACTTGATCTTGTAGAGCGGCGGGCGCGAGAGGTACACGTAGCCGGCCTCGACGAGGGGCCGCATGAAGCGGAACAGGAAGGTCAGCAGCAGGGTGTTGATGTGCTGGCCGTCGACGTCGGCGTCCGCCATCAGGATGATCTTGTGATAGCGGAGCTTCTCGATGTCGAAGTCCTCATGGACTCCGGTGCCGAAGGCGGAGATCAGTGCCTGGATCTCCTGGTTCTGCAGGATCTTGTCGATCCGGGCCTTCTCGACGTTCAGGATCTTGCCTCGGATGGGCAGGATGGCCTGGTACTGCGGGTTGCGGCCGGACTTGGCCGAGCCGCCGGCGGAGTCACCCTCGACGATGAAGATCTCGCACTTGGTGGGGTCGTTCGACTGGCAGTCGGAGAGCTTGCCCGGCAGCGACGCACTCTCCAGGAGGCCCTTGCGGCGCGTCAGGTCGCGGGCCTTGCGGGCCGCCACGCGCGCGGTGGCCGCCTGGATGGACTTGCGGATGATGTCCGCGGCCTCGTTCGGATTGCGGTCCAGCCAGTCCGTGAGGTGCTCGTGCACGACCTTCTGCACGAAGGTCTTCGCCTCGGTGTTGCCCAGCTTGGTCTTGGTCTGGCCCTCGAACTGCGGCTCGCCGAGCTTGATCGAGATGATCGCCGTCAGACCCTCGCGGATGTCGTCACCCGTGAGGTTGTCGTCCTTCTCGCGCAGCAGCTTCTTGTCGCGCGCGTACCGGTTGATGAGACCGGTGAGAGCGGCTCGGAAGCCCTCTTCGTGCGTGCCGCCCTCGTGCGTGTGGATGGTGTTGGCGAAGGAGTACACGCCTTCGCTGTAGCCGTTGTTCCACTGCATCGCGACCTCGACGGAAAGGAGCCTGTCCTTGTCCTCGGCCTCGATGTCGATCACGGAGGGATGTACCACGTCCCCCTTGCGGGAGTTCAGGTACTTCACGAAGTCGACGATGCCGCCTTCGTAGTGATACGTGACGGTCTTGACCTCGGCCTTCTCGTCCGCGCCGGCCTCGTCCGCCCCGGTCACGGCCTTCGCCGACTCGCGCTCATCAGTGAGTTTGATCGTCAAACCCTTGTTGAGGAACGCCATCTCCTGGAAGCGCCGCGAGAGCGTCTCGAAGGAGTAATCGGTCGTCTCGAAGATGTCGCCGTCGGCCCAGAAGGTGACCGAGGTGCCGGACTCCTCAGTGGCCTCGTGCTGGGCGAGCGGGGCCGTCGGGACGCCCAACTTGTAGTCCTGCGTCCAGCGGTGGCTGTCGGTCTTGACCTCGACGGACACCCTCGAGGACAGCGCGTTCACGACGGAGACACCCACGCCGTGCAGTCCACCGGAGACCGCGTAGCCGCCGCCACCGAACTTGCCGCCCGCGTGCAGCACGGTCAGCACGACCTCGAGGGCCGGCTTGCCCTCGGACGGGACGATGCCCACCGGGATGCCGCGGCCGTTGTCGACGACGCGCACGCCGCCGTCGGCGAGGATCGTGACGTCGATGGTGTCCGCGTGCCCCGCCAGCGCCTCGTCGACCGAGTTGTCGACAACCTCGTACACGAGGTGGTGCAGGCCGCGCTCACCGGTCGAGCCGATGTACATGCCGGGTCGCTTGCGGACCGCGTCCAGACCCTCGAGGACGGTGATGGCGCTGGCGTCGTACGACGAGGCGCCCTCGCCGGAGGACGTGGTCGCCTCCGCGGGGGCCTCGCCGACGGCGTCGGCGGCAGTGGACGGGATGTTCTCGTTGGGGTTGCCGGAATCGGCCACGAAGCGCCCTTTCTGGCACAGCACAAGCCAAGCTCCCGGCGGTGGCCGGAGCGGCTGCGTCGTTCAGTGATAGTCAGCGTTGCTCGGTGTGTCCCACAAGTGGGGCGGGATTAGCTCTCAGTCTACCGGTAGCGCTGACAGTGATGGGGGTTTGCCGGTACCTGAGTCCGCATGTGCCGCCCTGAACCGGCCTCTGCCGACTCCCCATATGCGTCCCGGGGCTCCAAGAGGCTCACAGAGGCACTCAGCGCTTCCGGACGTCAACCGGGCGTCAACCCCCGGCCAGCGGGCCCCCGGACTCACCCGTAGGTGTCGCCGGGGCCCTTGCTTCCAGGGGCGCGCAGGGGGCCGAAGCGGCGGGCGGGGCCGTTGGGTCCCAGGATCTTCAGGAGCCGTACGGTGCCGTGTCCGAGGTCCTCGTTGAGCCGCGCCACCAGCTGCGGAGCCAGCAGACGCAGCTGCGTCGCCCAGGCCGTCGAGTCGCACTGGACGGTCAGGACACGCTCGTCCTCGTCGTACTTCAGGGGCTCGGAGTGCTTGGCGAGGTCCTCGCCCACGATCTCCGGCCAGCGGCCCATGACACCGCCGACGGCGGCCGGCGCCTCCCAGCCGCGCTCGGTGATCAGCCGGTTGATCGCCGCGCCGAACGCGACGGGGTCGCGGCCGTCGGCTCGCGCCCCCGATCTCAGTCCGCCGCCGCGCCGGGCCTGCTTCTTCTGCTGATCGGCCACTCCACGCGCGCGTGCCTGCTCCTTCGCGGCGCGCAGGGCCACGCGCGCGAGGTCGACGCCGGACGGCTCGGGCGCCTTCCGCGGGACGTCTTTGGATGTGTTCTCGCTCATACCCGCTCCACCGTGCCTTCGGACACCGCGTACCGCGTGCCCGCCAGGACGCCCGGCACGTCGTCGCCCACAGCGGCCGTCACCAGGACCTGCTCACCGGGGGCGACCAGTTCGGCGAGGCGCTCCCTGCGCCGGGCGTCGAGCTCCGCGAAGACGTCGTCGAGCACGAGCACCGGCTCGTTCCCCTCGGCCCGCAGCAGGTCGTACGAGGCCAGGCGCAGCGCCAGCGCGTACGACCAGGACTCGCCATGACTGGCGTACCCCTTCGCCGGCAGCTGACCGAGCTTGAGAATCAGGTCGTCGCGATGCGGTCCGACGAGGGTCACACCTCGCTCGATCTCCTGTTTGCGGGCCGCTTCGAGGGCGGCCATCAGCTGCTCGTAGAGCTCTTCGCGCGCGTGACCGTCGATTTCGGGCGAGGACGCCTTGTAGTCCAGGGCGAGCGGGCCGCCGCCGGGCGCCAGCTGCTCGTACGCCTTGTCGGCGAGCGGCTGCAGCGTGGCGATCAGGTCGAACCGCTGCGCGAGCAGCTCGGCGCCCACGCGCGCGAGGTGCTGGTCCCACACGTCGAGGGTCGACAGGTCCATGGACCGGCCGCCGTGCCTGCGGGCGAGCGCGGCCGATTTGAGAAGCGTGTTGCGCTGCTTGAGTACGCGGTCGTAGTCGGACCGGACGCCGGCCATGCGCGGGGAGCGGGCAGTGATCAGCTCGTCGAGGAAGCGGCGGCGCTCACCGGGGTCGCCCTTGACCAGCGCGAGGTCCTCGGGCGCGAACAGGACCGTGCGCACGATGCCGAGCACGTCACGTGGTCTGACCTGCGAGGATCGGTTGATCCTGGCGCGGTTCGCCTTGCCCGGGTTGAGTTCGAGCTCGATGAGCTGCTGGCGTTCGCCCTGCCGGACGGCGGCCCGGATGACGGCGCGCTCGGCGCCCATGCGGACCAGCGGCGCGTCCGAGGAGACCCGGTGGCTGCCGAGGGTGGCGAGATAGCCGACGGCCTCGACGAGGTTGGTCTTGCCCTGCCCGTTCGGGCCCACGAAGGCGGTGACGCCCGGATCGAGAGGGACCTCGACCCGGGCGTACGAGCGGAAGTCGGCCAGCGACAGATGCGTCACGTGCATGATCGTTCGCCGACCTCCCCCAAGGTGTGGAGCGGATGTGGATTACTTCGTCGTAGAGCTTCGTGAATGCGTTCTGGGCTCGGCCTGTGGGTTAACTCTTCTCGACGGCGTGGCCGCCGAACTGGTTGCGCAGGGCGGCGATCATCTTCATCTGCGGCGAGTCGTCCTGGCGGGAGGCGAAGCGGGCGAAGAGGGACGCGGTGATCGCGGGCAGCGGCACCGAGTTGTCGATGGCCGCCTCGACGGTCCAGCGGCCCTCTCCGGAGTCCGCCGCGTAACCCCGCAGCTTGTTCAGGTGCTCGTCGTCGTCCAGCGCGTTGACCGCCAGGTCGAGCAGCCAGGAACGGATGACCGTGCCTTCCTGCCAGGAGCGGAAGACCTCGCGGACGTTCTCCACGGAGTCGACCTTCTCCAGGAGCTCCCAGCCCTCGGCATAGGCCTGCATCATGGCGTACTCGATGCCGTTGTGGACCATCTTCGCGAAGTGGCCCGCGCCGACCTTGCCCGCGTGGACGGAGCCGAATTCGCCCTCCGGCTTGAGGGCGTCGAAGATCGGCTGGACCTTGGCGACGTGCTCCTTGCTGCCGCCGTACATCAGCGCGTAGCCGTTCTCCAGGCCCCAGACGCCCCCGGAGACACCGCAGTCGACGAAGCCGATGCCCTTGATGCCCAGCTCGACGGCGTGCTTCTCGTCGTCGGTCCAGCGCGAGTTACCGCCGTCGACCACGACGTCGCCGGGTGAGAGGAGGTCGGCGAGCTCGTCGACGGTGGCCTGGGTCGGGCCGCCGGCGGGCACCATCACCCACACCACACGCGGGGCCTTGAGCTTGCCCACAAGCTCTCCGAGGCTGTGGACGTCCGCGAGGTCAGGATTGCGGTCGTATCCGATGACGGTGTGGCCTGCGCGGCGGATGCGCTCGCGCATGTTGCCGCCCATCTTGCCGAGACCGACGAGACCGAGCTCCATCAGGTGGTTCCTTAAGTTGCGACGGGGCGTGAGGTGGTGCGTGAGGCAATCCCGCACCTGTGATCCGAGCCTAAACCTGGGGGTACCACCCACGCCTTTCGGACAGTGGGGAGCTCACGCACGCCTGTGGGCACAGCCGCTCAGGCGAACGCCCGGCGGCCATGCCCTGTGGAGTGTCAGCCCGACAGCCGCACCGGCATGATCAGGTACTTGTAGGCGTCGTCCGCCTCGGCGTCCACGGCGGGCCTGCCGCTGAGCAGCGCCGGCTTCGTGGAGGTCGTGAAGGAGAGCTGGGCGACCGGGGAGTCGATCGCGCTCAGACCGTCCAGAAGGAAAGTCGGGTTGAAGGCGATCGAGATGTCGTCGCCGTCGAGCTGGGCGTCGACCCTTTCCACAGCCTGTGCATCGTCACTGGAGCCGGCCTCCAGGATGAGCACGCCCTGCTCGAAGCTGAGCCGCACCGGGGTGTTCCGCTCGGCGACGAGGGCCACACGCTTGACGGCCTCCACGAAGGGGGCGGTCTCGATCACGGCCACGGAGTTGAACTCCGTCGGGAACAGGGTGCGGTACTTCGGCAGGTCGCCCTCGAGCAGACGCGTCGTCGTACGGCGGCCCGCGCCTTCGAAGCCGATGAGACCCTCACCGGCGCCGGAGCCCGACAGGGCCAGGGTGACCGTGTCACCGCTCGTGAGCGCCTTGGCGGTGTCCAGGAGCGTCTTGGCCGGCACCAGGGCGACCGCGGACGCCTCGGGGTCCTCCGGCTTCCACAGGAACTCGCGGACCGCGAAGCGGTAGCGGTCGGTGGAGGCGAGAGTGACCGTGTCGCCCTCGATCTCGATGCGCACACCCGTGAGCACCGGCAGCGTGTCGTCACGGCCGGCGGCGATCGCCACCTGGGCCGCGGCGGAGGCGAAGACCTCACCGGGGACGGTGCCCGTCGCGGTCGGCATCTGAGGCAGCGCCGGGTACTCCTCCACAGGCAGGGTGTGGAGTGTGAATCGCGAGGAGCCGCAGACCACGGTCGCTCGTACACCGTCTGTGGAAATCTCCACCGGACGGTTCGGCAGGGCACGGCAGATGTCTGCCAGGAGCCGGCCGGAGACGAGGACGGTGCCCTCCTCGTCGATCTCCGCGTCGACCGAGACCCGGGCCGAGACCTCGTAGTCGAAGCTCGACAGGCTCAGTGCGCCCTCCTCGGCCTTCAGGAGAAGGCCCGCGAGGACAGGCGCAGGCGGTCGGGCCGGGAGGCTGCGCGCCGCCCAGGCCACTGCCTCCGCGAGTACGTCGCGTTCCACCCGGATCTTCACCGTAAGCCGCCTCCTGCTGTTGCTGGCTGCTCTCGCCCTGCGTTGGTCTTCGGTCTTCGTCGTGTGACTCGGTGTCGCTCAGCCGCCACATGGGAAGGACACCGGGGAACAGTCTGACGTACGGCGCTGACAGTCGTTGCCGCTCGGGGTCAAGTCGTGCCGAGGCGCGGTCGGGTACCGGACCCCGAGTTGTGCACAGCCCCCACTTCGATCCTGATTCCCAGCTCTCTCTAGTTGGGAGTAGTAGTAGGGGCTGTGGAAACCGTGGATAACTGCCTTTTCGCAGGTCAGAGTCGGTTTTTTGTCCACCGGGCCTGTGGGCACGAGCAGTGGACAACCGGGGTTCTCTGTGGACGGGGAAAAGTTCTGCACACCCGATGCACAGGCAGGGGCCACTTCTCCCCAGGACTGTCCCCAGCTTTTCCCCGGTTCCCCACAGCCCAACCGCACCCCTTGATGTGACGCCTTTCACTCGGCACGGTGATCCCGCACGTTGTGTTGCCGAACAGTGGACAGCTGTGTGGAGAAGCCGCCCGCAGCTGTGCACAAGGGCCTCTGACCTGTGGGTCGACGGTGGACAACGAAACCCACACCCTGTGGAAGAAAATCTTGTCCACAGGCTGTGGAGATCTTTTGTCCACGAATCCCCAGGTGCCTGACCTGGTCTGATGGTCATTCAGCGCGGTGGCCTGTGGACACAGTCTGGACAACTTGGCAGTCCCCAGGGTGTGGACGCAAGAAAGTCCGCAGATCTGTGGAGAACACCCGTAACCAAGGACAGGAATCGAACACCGCGTCCGGCCGCGCCGTCCGGACACAACGAAGAAGGGCGCCCCAGGAGTTGTCCCGGGGCGCCCTTCGACGACGTACAGAGGGGTCCGAAGGCCGCTGTCAGCCGTTCTTGATGCGGTTGGTGAGCTCGGTGACCTGGTTGTAGATGGACCGCCGCTCGGCCATCAGCGCGCGGATCTTGCGGTCCGCGTGCATGACGGTCGTGTGGTCGCGGCCGCCGAACTGTGCCCCGATCTTGGGCAGGGACAGGTCGGTCAGCTCACGGCACAGGTACATCGCGATCTGGCGCGCCGTCACCAGGACGCGGCTGCGCGAGGATCCGCACAGGTCGTCCACCGTCAGGCCGAAGTAGTCGGCCGTTGCCGCCATGATCGCCGTTGCCGTGATCTCGGGGGCCGAGTCCTCGCCGCCGGGGATCAGGTCCTTGAGGACGATCTCCGTCAGACCGAGGTCCACCGGCTGCCGGTTCAGCGACGCGAACGCCGTGACCCGGATCAGCGCCCCTTCCAGCTCGCGGATGTTGCGCGAGATGCGGGACGCGATGAACTCGAGGACCTCCGGCGGAGCGTTCAGCTGCTCCTGCACCGCCTTCTTACGAAGGATGGCGATACGGGTCTCCAGCTCGGGCGGCTGGACGTCGGTGATCAGACCCCACTCGAAGCGGTTGCGCAGCCGGTCCTCCAGGGTCACCAGCTGCTTGGGCGGCCGGTCGCTGGAGAGGACGATCTGCTTGTTCGCGTTGTGGAGCGTGTTGAAGGTGTGGAAGAACTCCTCCTGCGTCGACTCCTTGTCCGCGAGGAACTGGATGTCGTCGACAAGAAGGATGTCCATCTCGCGGTACCGCTTGCGGAAGCTGTCGCCCTTGCCGTCGCGGATCGAGTTGATGAACTCGTTCGTGAACTCCTCGGAGCTCACGTAACGCACGCGCGTGCCCGGGTACAGACTGCGCGCGTAGTGACCGATCGCGTGCAGCAGGTGGGTCTTGCCGAGCCCCGACTCCCCATAGATGAAGAGGGGGTTGTACGCCTTCGCCGGCGCCTCGGCGACGGCGACCGCGGCCGCGTGCGCGAAACGGTTCGAGGCGCCGATGACGAAGGTGTCGAAGAGGTACTTCGGGTTCAGTCGCGCGGTCGGCTCGCCGGGACCCGTCGCGGGCGCGGGCTGCGCGGCCAGCGGTCCGGGGGCGCCGCTGGGGACACCGCGTCCCGGGCGCCCGCCGTCCTGCCCGGGGCGGCCGCCCATCGGACCGTCGTTGAGGTCACGGCGCTCGTGCCGGCCGTGCCGCCCCTGACGGTCGGACATCTGCTGCTCGTACGACGACCGCTCGGACTGCTGCTCGTATCCGGACCGCTCCACCTGCTGGTCGTAACCGGTGCGGTCCGACTGCGGGTCGTAGGGCGACCGTTCCTGCTGTTCGTAAGGAGAGCGTTCCTGCTGTTGGTCGTAAGGGGAGCGCTCGTTCTGCTGCTCGTACGGGGAACGTTCCTGCTGCCGGTAGTCGTGCTGCGGCTGCTGGGGCGGGTTGGCGTACGGGTCGCGCTCGGGGAACCCGAGCCGCGGCTGCTGCCAGCTGTACTCGTCCTGCGACCGCGGCCAGGCGCCCGGCTCCGGACGCTGATAGTCCGGGTAGGCGGGGCGGGCGGTCGGGAGCTGGTCGGGGCGGGAGCCCTGGGACTGATCACCGCGAGGGCCCTGCGCATGGTCATCCGTGCGCCGGCCGTACGGGTCGTACGGCTCATGCGCCTGGTTCTGGCCCTGCCCCTGCCCCTGGCTCTGGGCCGACGGCAGCTCGGGCTCTTCGTAGCGGTGCTGTTGTACGGGGGATGCGGACGGGACGGGCTGTTCACCGACGGAGTCGTCGACCGTGATCGCGATCCGGATCGGACGGCCGCACTCGCGGCTCAACGTCTCGGCCACGACCGGCGCGAGCCGTCCCTCGAGTACGCCCTTCGCGAACTCGTTCGGCACGGCGAGCAGGGCGGTGTCGGCGACCAGCGCGAGAGGCTGGCAGCGCCGGATCCAGTGCTCGTCCTTCGTCTCGACGCCCTGCCCACGGCCCTCCCCGAGGAGCTGCTCCAGAACTCGTGGCCACACTGCGGCAAGATCGGCAGGTACGTCAGCCACAGGGCACGCTCTCTCGCAGGTCCCACGAAGGTGTGGTTCTGGGACGGGTCGGAAGAAAATTGGGGTGGGACGGTGAGAAGGGAACGATTCGGAGTTCAGCCACGGTAGTCAGGGCAACGGTTGCGGTTCAAGTTGTTGTCCACAGGCTGTGCACAGTGTCCCTCACTCGATGCCGGTTTGACCGGATGGACTAGCCGCGCGTACCGTGACCAGGTCGAGTTGTCGATGGCTGCTGCCGCCTGCCTCCGATGGGCAAAGATCACGATCTGTGATTGTGAAGCGGTGCACTCGGTGCGTATACGCGAGCTTCTCGTGGGCGCACGGTGACAGCCAGGCGATGTCCCGCCACCACACGATCATTTCTGGAGCCCCCGAGTGAGCAAGCGCACCTTCCAGCCGAACAACCGTCGTCGCGCCAAGACCCACGGCTTCCGCCTGCGGATGCGTACCCGTGCCGGCCGCGCGATTCTCGCGAACCGCCGTGGCAAGGGTCGCGCCGAGCTGTCCGCCTGATCGCGTACAGGTCATGACGTGCTGCCTTCCGAGAATCGGCTGAGGCGGCGCGAAGACTTCGCAACCGCGGTACGCCGAGGACGCCGGGCTGGTCGCCCGCTCCTCGTCGTCCATCTACGTAGCGGTGCAACGGACCCGCACGCGCCTGGGGAGAGCGTTCCCCCGACGCGTGCGGGTTTCGTCGTGAGCAAGGCAGTCGGTGGAGCTGTCGTACGTAACGCGGTGAAGCGCAGGCTTCGCCACCTCATGCGCGACCGACTCGCACTTTTGTCCCCCGGTAGCCTGGTAGTCGTACGTGCGTTGCCCGGCGCGGGTGACGCCGACCATGCACAGCTGGCCCGAGACCTGGATGCCGCCCTTCAGCGGCTGCTGGGAGGGGGCGCGCGATGAAATACCCGCTGCTTGCGTTGATCAAGCTCTATCAGTGGACCATCAGCCCTCTGCTGGGGCCTGTGTGCAAGTACTACCCGTCGTGTTCCCACTACGGCTTCACAGCGATCGACCGTCATGGTGCGATCAAGGGAACAGCTCTCACCGCCTGGCGCATCCTCCGGTGCAACCCATGGTCGCTCGGCGGTGTCGACCATGTTCCGCCGCGCAAGCGTCCGCGGTGGCACGAAATGCTGCGTAACGCCTGGCGCGAACGCAAGGGCGGGCCTTCCGCCGCCGGCGCGCCTTCAGAGTGTGGCCACACCAGCCCCTCGAGCCCCGCCGCCGAGACCCCGTCCCATGCTCAAGGAGCTTGATTAGTGGACACGATTGCCGGTTTTTTCAGCTTCATCACGACACCAGTTTCCTGGGTCATCGTCCAGTTCCACTCGTTGTACGGGGCGATCTTCGGCCCTGACACGGGCTGGGCCTGGGGCCTGTCCATCGTGTCCCTGGTGATCCTGATCCGTATCTGCCTGATCCCGCTCTTCGTGAAGCAGATCAAGGCCACTCGGGCCATGCAGACGCTGCAGCCCGAGATGAAGAAGATCCAGGAGCGCTACAAGAACGACAAGCAGCGTCAGTCCGAAGAGATGATGAAGCTGTACAAGGAGACGGGCACCAACCCGCTCTCCTCGTGCCTTCCCATCCTGGCGCAGTCCCCGTTCTTCTTTGCCCTGTACCACGTGCTCAACGGCATCGCGACGGGCACCACGATCGGCGTCATCAACGACGACCTGCTGGCGAGCGCGCGTAAGGCGCACATCTTCGGCGCCCCGCTCGCGGCCAAGTTCACCGACAGCGCGGACACGGTCGCCTCGCTCGGCGCCACGCTGACCGATGTGCGTGTCGTCACCGCGATCATGATCGTGATGATGTCGGCGTCGCAGTTCTACACGCAGCGCCAGCTGATGACGAAGAACGTCGACATGACGGTCAAGACGCCGTTCATGCAGCAGCAGAAGATGCTGATGTACGTCTTCCCGGTCATGTTCGCCGTCTTCGGTATCAACTTCCCGGTCGGTGTCCTCGTCTACTGGCTGACCACCAACGTGTGGACCATGGGTCAGCAGATGTACGTCATCCGTCAGAACCCGACCCCGGGCAGTAAGGCCCAGGCCGCGTTCCTGGAGCGCCTGCTCAAGCACGTCACGCACGCGGAGAAGACGCGCAACCGCCGCGAGCGGGCCGTCGTCAAGGCGATCGTCGCCAAGGGCCGCGACCGCAACGAGTTCGAGCGCAAGTTCGTCAACGGCCTGACCAAGGTGAACCTCGCGGCCCAGGCCGACGGAACCGTAATCAAGAGTGCGGCCGGCACCCTGACCGAGGACGAGGACGGGACTCAGACCACGGGCGGCATGCCGAAGCGGCAGCAGCCCAAGCGCCAGTCCAAGTCGCAGCGCCAGCACGGCACCGCTCAGGGCGCGGCCAAGGACGAGTCCGACGCACCGGAGCCCACGTCCCTCGAGAAGAAGGACGAGGCGGAAGACGCCAAGCCCGAGGCCAAGCCGGCCGGTGGCAAGCCCGCTTCCGGCACCCCTGCCCGCAGCAAAGCCAAGTCCGGACAGCGCAAGGGCCCGCAGCGGCCCAAGTCCCCGTCCAAGAAGTAAGAAGGAGTCCATCCCGTGACGGAAGGCACCACCTCCGCCGCTCCTGAGGGCAGCGACACCCTGACTCGCCTCGAGCAGGAAGGCGAGATCGCGGCGGACTACCTCGAGGGTCTGCTGGACATCGCCGACCTGGACGGCGACATCGACATGGACGTCGAGGCCGACCGCGCCGCCGTCTCGATCGTCAGCGATGCGTCCACGCGCGATCTGCAGAAGCTGGTCGGCCGCGACGGTGAGGTCCTCGAGGCCCTCCAGGAGCTGACCCGCCTGGCTGTCCACCGGGAGACCGGGGACCGCAGCCGCCTCATGCTGGACATTGCCGGTTACCGTGCGAAGAAGCGTGCGGAGCTCTCCGAGCTGGGCGCCAAGACCGCGGCCGAGGTGAAGAGCAACGGCGAGCCGGTCAAGCTCGACCCGATGACGCCCTTCGAGCGCAAGGTCGTCCACGACGCGGTCAAGGCCGCCGGCCTGCGCAGCGAGTCCGAGGGCGAGGAGCCGCAGCGCTTCGTCGTCGTGCTCCCTGCCTGAGCGGTACGTCGCTTCTACGGCCCCGTCTGTTCGCAGGCGGGGCCGTATCTTTGTCAGCCTGATAGTCAGCCACCCAACGCGGTAGCGCGGTACGGAAGGACGGTCCACGTGACGGAGGCAGCAGAGCTTCCCCCGGCTCCTGAACAGGCCCGATCGGTATTCGGCGAGCGTTACACGGACGCGGTCCGGTACGCGGAGCTGCTGGCCGACGCGGGGGTGCAGCGTGGTCTCATCGGTCCCCGGGAAGTGCCCCGGCTGTGGGAGCGGCACATCCTGAACTGCGCCGTGCTGTCCGAGGTCGTGCCGGAGGGCGTCACCGTGTGCGACGTGGGCTCCGGTGCCGGGCTGCCCGGCATCCCGCTCGCCCTGGTCAGGCCCGACCTGAAAATCACGCTCCTGGAGCCGCTGCTGCGTCGCACGACCTTCCTCACCGAGGTCGTCGAGCTCCTCGGCCTCGACCATGTGACCGTGGTGCGCGGCCGCGCCGAGGAGGTCCTCGGCAAGCTCACTCCCGTCCACGTGGTCACGGCGCGCGCCGTCGCTCCCCTGGACCGCCTCGCGGCGTGGGGCGTTCCTCTGCTGCGGCCGTACGGCGAGATGCTGGCCCTCAAGGGCGACACCGCCGAGGAAGAGGTCAAGAGTGCGGGGGCCGCCCTGAGCAAACTGGGTGCGGTGGCCACCTCGGTGCTGCATGTCGGGGAGGGCATCGTGGATCCGCTCTCGACCGTGGTGCGTGTCGAGGTCGGAGAGAGCCCCGGCGGTGTGCGTTTCGCGGCGAAGCGCGCCAAGGCGGCTCGCGCCGGGCGGGTCCGGCGTCGGCGGTGACGCTGCTCCTCGTCGTCGCGGCCTCTGCTGTGTTCTAGGCGACAGTGCATTTCTCGCGGTGATGGCCGCTCGGGTCCTCGGGACCTGAGCGGCCATTGTTTTTGAGGTGACGCTTGTCTCTTGGATCTCCTGCGTCTGATGCCGGGGGCCCGCTGTATCTCCTGCTGGCGGCTCGTGCGCTGGTCGGTGCTGAGGGCCCTGGGACAGCCGCCTCTGAGGGGCATCCGCGGCCTGCCGCTGGTCCGTCCTGACGGCGACTCGTAGTCCGCGAAACCTGCCAAACGTAAGCATGTCGGGGTGTCGCACGGGTGCCGACCGGGCCGCGGTGCATCGTGTTTCACGTGAAACGTCGCTCACTGCTGCACGGCATCATCAGCCGCGGTCGCGCCGCGGCTGCCCCCCGAGACCGTAGGCCTCTCGGATCCCTCGAATCGGGCACGGAGTTGTCCACAGAGGCCGTTTCCTCCACAGAAGACAGGGCCTCGCTGGTTCACGACCCCGAAAGCATGGGAGGCTCTGTTCATTGCGAGCCTGAAGTCGAGGAGAGTGAATCCTTGCGGTCCGACGCCAACATCGCGGGACCGATGACCGATCCGGTCCCCGGTCCCCGTACCGAGTCGGTGGGGGAGGATGTTTCACGTGAAACACCGCCTCCGATGGACGACACCCCTATCGGTCGTGCTGCCCAGCTGGCGGTAGAAGCCCTTGGTCGCGCAGGCGAGGGCCTGCCGCGACCTGAGCAGACCCGCGTCATGGTGGTTGCCAACCAGAAGGGCGGGGTCGGCAAGACCACCACAACGGTCAACCTTGCCGCCTCGCTGGCACTGCACGGTGCCCGCGTTCTGGTGATCGACCTGGATCCGCAGGGCAACGCCTCCACGGCTCTGGGAATCGACCATCACGCCGAAGTCCCTTCGATCTACGACGTGTTGGTCGAGAGCAAGCCGCTCTCCGAAGTCGTGCAGCCCGTAGTCGATGTCGAGGGCCTCTTCTGCGCCCCTGCCACCATTGACCTCGCCGGTGCGGAGATCGAGCTGGTCTCGCTGGTGGCGCGCGAGAGCAGACTGCAGCGCGCGATCCAGGCGTATGAGCAGCCCTTGGACTACATCCTCATCGACTGCCCTCCGTCGCTGGGCCTGCTGACGGTCAATGCCCTGGTAGCCGGCGCCGAGGTGCTGATCCCGATCCAGTGCGAGTACTACGCACTGGAGGGCCTGGGGCAGCTCCTGCGCAACGTGGATCTGGTGCGCGGGCATCTGAACCCGGATCTGCATGTGTCGACGATTCTGCTCACGATGTACGACGGCCGCACCCGGTTGGCGTCGCAGGTCGCCGACGAGGTCCGGAGTCACTTCGGGGAAGAGGTCCTGCGGACGAGCATCCCGCGTTCCGTGCGCATCTCCGAGGCGCCGAGCTATGGGCAGACCGTGCTCACCTACGATCCGGGATCGAGCGGCGCGCTCTCCTACCTCGAGGCGGCGCGAGAGATGGCGCTGCGCGGGGTCGGCATCCGCTACGACGCTCAGCACGCCCATGCGGGCACTCAACTTGACCAGCACAGCACGGTGGAGGGTATCCAGTGAGCGAGCGACGGAGGGGACTGGGCCGTGGCCTCGGCGCACTGATTCCAGCAGCCCCCACCCCTGATAAGACGGCACCTGCCGGCGCGATGGGCTCTGCCTCCGGCTCGCCTTCCGCCGGGCCCGTCCTGACGGCGGAGCGCGGAGTGGCGGCGGCGAAGGTTGCCTCGCTTCCGCAGCCCCATGTTTCACATGAAACAGGGGATTCCTTCGGCTCGTCGGCAGACGCTCCGGAAACGCCGGCGGGAGCGTACTTCGCCGAGCTTCCGATCGACGCCATCACGCCCAACCCACGTCAGCCGCGCGAGGTGTTCGACGAGGACGCTCTCGCTGAGCTCGTCACCTCGATCAAGGAAGTCGGGCTTCTCCAGCCCGTCGTCGTGCGGCAGCTGAGCTCGTCGCGCTTCGAGCTCATCATGGGCGAGCGTCGCTGGCGCGCCTGCCGCGAGGCCGGGCTGGAGCGCATCCCGGCGATCGTCCGGGCGACCGACGACGAGAAGCTTCTTCTCGACGCGCTCCTGGAGAACCTGCACCGCGCTCAGCTGAACCCGCTGGAAGAGGCAGCCGCCTACGACCAGTTGCTGAAGGACTTCAACTGCACGCACGACCAGCTGGCCGACCGGATCGGCCGGTCCCGGCCTCAGGTCTCCAACACACTGCGGCTCCTGAAGCTCTCACCGTCCGTTCAGCGCCGGGTGGCCGCAGGCGTGCTGTCGGCCGGCCACGCGCGTGCCCTGCTCTCCGTGGAGGACTCGGAGGAGCAGGACCGCCTCGCCCACCGGATCGTCGCCGAGGGGCTCTCAGTGCGGGCCGTCGAGGAGATCGTGACCCTGATGGGCTCACGCCCGACGAGCACGGCGCGCGCCAAGGGTCCGCGGGCCGGGGCTCGTCTCTCGCCGGCGCTCAGTGAACTCGCCACGCGTCTCTCCGACCGTTTCGAGACGAGGGTGAAGGTCGACCTCGGACAGAAGAAGGGCAAGATCGTCGTCGAGTTCGCCTCGATGGACGATCTCGAGCGCATCCTGGGTCAGCTCGCTCCGGGTGAAGGGCCCGTCCTCCAGCACGGAGCGACCGAGGACGAGGATCAGGAGAACGAGGGCTAGGAGAACGGGGTTGGTCCCGTTCGCCGTAAGTCTCACGAGAGCAGGCCGTGTCCGGTGTGTACCGGAACACGGCCTGCTCTTTGCTTTCTGTCGGTATCGATGGAATCGCTTCGTGGATACGATGCGAAGGGAAAGAGCGCACCCCTCAAAGTCACCTCATACGGGAGGCGGGTCATGCATTCGGTGAGTCGTGCCGGACTGATGACCGCGGGTCTCGGGCTGGGCGCGGTCGGCGGGTTCGTCGGCAGCCTGCTCAGGGAACGGAGCGCTCTGACAGCCGCCCGTGACGCGGCGGGCGAAGGAAGTGAGGAACGGCCTTCATGGGGCGTCGGCTCGTACCGCTCACACTGGACAACCTTCCGGATCTTCCCAAGCGTTGCCGGACGTGTGTCTTCTGGGAGCTGGATCCGGTCAGCGGCCAAGCCGCGGTAAAGGCGGGCACTCCAGGGCTGGAGAAGGAGGCCTGGATCTCTGCCGTCCTCCTGGAATGGGGTTCCTGCGGACGGGTCGTCTACGTGGACGATGTCCCGGTCGGCTTCGTGCTCTACGCGCCGCCGGCTTACGTTCCCCGCTCCACCGCTTTTCCCACGAGCCCGGTCTCCCCCGATGCCGTGCAGCTGATGACCGCGTGGATCACGCCTGGGTATCAGGGCCAGGGGCTCGGCCGGGTGATGGTGCAGACCGTCGCCAAGGATCTGCTGCGCAGGGGGTTCAAGGCGATCGAGGCGTTCGGCGATGCGCAGTGGAAGGAACCGGCCTGCATGCTGCCCGCGGACCATCTCCTGGCCGTGGGCTTCAAGACCGTGCGCCCTCACCCTTCTTATCCGCGCCTCCGCCTTGAGCTGCGTACGACGCTCTCGTGGAAGGAGGACGTCGAGCTTGCCCTGGACCGGCTTCTCGGAGCGGTGCAGAAGGAACCGGCGCTCCGGCCTCTGTGAGTGCCAAGGCAACGCTGCGTTCACGCGAACGGGCCAACCCGGTTGGGTTGGCCCGTTCGTGTTTCACGTGAAACATTGCCGCTCCGCTGTGGAGCTGCATCGCTGATTACTCGGCGATGAAGTCCTCGAGGTCGCGCACGATGGCGGCCTTCGGCTTGGCGCCGACGATGGTCTTGGCGACCTCGCCGTTCTGGTAGACGTTCAGCGTCGGGATCGACATGACGCCGTACTTCGCGGCGATGGCCGGGTTCTCGTCGATGTTGAGCTTGACGATCTCGATCTTGTCGCCGTGCTCGGCGGCGATCGCCTCGAGGGACGGCGCGATCTGGCGGCACGGACCGCACCAGGCGGCCCAGAAGTCCACCAGGACGGGCTTGTCGCTCTTGAGGACGTCCTCTTCGAAGGAAGCGTCGGTCACGTTCTTGAGGTTGCCGGCCACGGCGGGCTCCTTAGTTACTTTGGTGATGCGGTGGGGCGGGTGTGGGTTCAGACAGCGGCGGCAGCGGCGGACTCGCTGTCGGTGAGAGCGGCCAGGTAGCGCTCGGCGTCGAGAGCGGCGGAGCAGCCGGTGCCGGCCGCGGTGATCGCCTGGCGGTAGGTGTGGTCGACGACGTCACCGGCACCGAAGACACCGGTCAGATTCGTCCGGGTCGAGGGGGCCTCGACCTTCAGGTAGCCCTCGTCGTCCAGCTCGAGCTGGCCCTTGAAGAGCTCGGTGCGCGGGTCGTGCCCGATCGCGATGAACAGGCCGGTGACCGGGAGCTCGGAGGTCTCACCCGTCTTGACGTTGCGCAGCGTCAGGTGCGAAAGCTTCTGGTCGCCGTGGACCTCAGCGATCTCGCTGTCCCAGGCGAACTTGATCTTCGGGTCGGCGAAGGCGCGCTCCTGCATGGCCTTGGAGGCACGCAGGGTGTCGCGGCGGTGGACGATCGTCACGGACTTGGCGAACCGGGAGAGGAAGGTGGCCTCCTCCATCGCGGTGTCACCGCCGCCGATCACGGCGATGTCCTGGTCCTTGAAGAAGAAGCCGTCGCACGTCGCGCACCAGGAGACACCGCGGCCGGAGAGCGCGTCCTCGTTCGGCAGGCCGAGCTTGCGGTGCTGGGAGCCGGTCGTGACGATGACGGTCTTCGCGCGGTGCACGGTGCCCGCCGTGTCCGTGACGGTCTTGATCTCGCCCGCCAGGTCGACGGAGATGACGTCGTCCGGGACCAGCTCGGCGCCGAAGCGCTCGGCCTGGGCGCGCATGTTGTCCATGAGCTCGGGGCCCATGATGCCGTCCTGGAAGCCGGGGAAGTTCTCCACCTCGGTGGTGTTCATCAGGGCACCGCCCGCGGTGACAGCGCCCTCGAACACCAGCGGCTTCAGCGACGCGCGCGCGGTGTACAGGGCCGCCGTGTAGCCGGCGGGCCCGGAGCCGATGATGATCACGTTACGGACGTCGCTCACGGCTTGATTCCTCGTCTCTGCGGGACTGCTGCGTACTGCCGGGGGAGCCCGTCTCCGGACTCTCACCCCACCCAACGGATCCTACGGGGCGCGCATTCCCGCCGTGTCCGGGAGCACACGGGAAGTGTGCCTCCGCCCGGAGTCAGCGCCGCGCGTAGGAGTGGGTCAGCAGCAGTTTGCCGCGAGTCGAGGACGGCTGCTTCACGCAGGTCGCGTCGATGACATACGCCGAGACCTGGGCAGGATCCGATTCGTGAGGCAGCACGACGAGGTAGGCGGTGGTGCCCTCGTAATCTCCCCGCTCGATGGCGAGGGCGGGGGTCTTCTCACGGCCGGTGCCCCGCTGTATGCAGTCCGGCACCACGACGGTCTTCCCTCGCATCGGGGAATTCGTCCGGGGAGTCTTCGGCCCCGACTGCTGGATGTCGAGGGACGGCTTGGACGTCGACGCGTCGGAGGGCGCGGATGAGCTCTTCGTCAGAAGGTCCTGCACCTGGCTCTCGAGCTTGTTCTCGGAGAAGGAGAGCGCGGAGCTCGCCTGACGGGGGGCGCCGCTGTCGGGAGCGCCGGTGGGTGTGCCGCCCCCGTTCTGGAGGAGGAGGACTCCCAGGCCGATCGCCGCCGCGGTGAAGACCGCTCCGAGCGCGGCGCCGCGACGGCGCCGGGTGCGGGTCCGGCTGCCACGACCCGGACCTGTCGCGGCACGGGGATGACCGGAGGGGCGGCCCGCGGGGGTGGCCGGCGAGTCGGCCGGCGTTGTTTCACGTGAAACAGGCGACGCGGACAGTGGCTCGCGGGCGGCGTCAGGCTTCTCGGCCACTCCGGACTCGGCGGCTTCAGACTGGGCCGCCCTGGACTCGGCTGCCTCAGCATCAGCTTCGTACTCGGCGTAGCCAGGTGCCTCCGTATCGAGCAGCGCCTCTGCGGCGAGTGCGGCGTCGATGCGGCCCGCGATGTCGGCAGGCATGTGTGGCGGTCCCGGGAGCGTGCCGAGCGTCCCGCGGATCTCTTCCAAGGAGGCGTAGACATCGGCGCACAACTCGCAGCCGCTCAGGTGCTCCCGTACCTCCTCGGTGCGGGAAGGGGAGAGCAGGCCCTCGGTGAGTTCGGAGATCTCGGCGACTTCGGGATGCTCGGCCGTGTCGGTCGTGGATGTCACGCTCGCCCACCTCCGCCCTTCACGACAGCTGAATCACTTGGTCCTGCCCCGTCCCGAGGCTCTGCTGCCGGTGGGACGGATGTCCCCTGCGTCCGGTTCCTTCCGGGCGCTTCCGGGGGCGGGTTCTTGTCACTCGTGCTCTCGCCGTTGCCGGTCCTCAGATGAGTGACCAACGGCAGGAGTCTGGCTCTGCCACGCGCGCAGCGGCTCTTGACCGTGCCCGTGGGAACACCGAGAACGCGGGCTGCCTCGGCCACCGGGTAGCCCTGCATGTCGACCAGGACGAGCGCGGCCCGCTGGTCGACGGGAAGGGTGCCCAGCGCTTCGAACAGCTCACGGTGGAGATCGTTGCGTTCGGCGGGAGCGGCCGCGGACTCGTGGGGTTCGAGGAGCTGCTCCAGGCGCTCCGTGTCCTCGACCGGAGAGGTCTTCCGCGAGGCGGCCTTGCGTGCCCGGTCGAGGCAGGCGTTCACGGTGATGCGGTGCAGCCACGTCGTGACGGCGGACTGCCCACGGAAGGTGTGCGCCGCCCGGTAGGCCGAGACCAAAGCGTCCTGGACCGCGTCAGCGGCTTCCTCTCGGTCTCCCAGGGTGCGCAGGGCCACAGCCCACAGCCGGTCCCGATGGCGGCGTACCAGCTCACTGAAAGCGTCCTTGTCACCCGCGACATGGCGGGTGAGGAGGTCCTGATCGCTTGCTTCGCCGTAGGCGGCGTCGTCCACTTTCGAACCCCCTCCCCCAGGTGAGCCCTCAGCCGGTGAACTTCACGTCGGCGAGAGCCTGCTTGTAACCCGCTCCGTAGTAACCGTCGGAACCAGACTGCGGCAGGGCCGTCATCCACAGGAGCACGTACCGCGTCTTCACCGGCTTGTCGGCGTCGATCTTCGCGGTGGTGCCCGTCGTGGTGTCCGAGCCGATGCTCTTCATGGAGTCGATCGATGTCGTGGGCGACAGCGAATCGGCCGCGTACAGGGAGACCGTCGTGCGGTCGCCGCCGTACTGAAGAGCTATCGACGCGGCCGATACGTCCTTGGCCGAGCCGAGGTCGTAGACGATACCGACGCCGGGCTTGTACGGCGCGAGCTTCGGGCCGTCGTTATACGTCTTGGTACGCCAGAACGTCTTGCTGTCGCCGTCGTAGGTCTTCGCCACGTCACCCGGGGCCTGTGCCTCGCCCTTGACGACATATTCCCTGGCGTCTTCGATGGCCATCGGCTTCGTGGGCTTGTGATCGTCGCCGTTGTCGTTGTCGTCGGTGCTGTGCGACGTGTTGGAGTCTGACTTGCCGCGGTCCATCAGGGCTTCCGCCAGCTGCCAGCTGCCGAGGCCGAGGGCCACGATGAGCAACGCCGACACGGCCCACTTGAGCGCCTTGCCCGTCCGGCTCTGCAGAGGGGGCGGGGGCACCGGCGGCATGGGCTGGGCCCCGCCGGGACGCGCGGCCTGACGGCCGTACGTGCCCTGCTGGTAGGTCGTCCGCTGGTACTCCGCAGGCGCCGTGAACACGGGCTCCGGGGGACGGATGCGGGGCATCTCACCGACGGCCTTCACCAGGTCCTCGGTCGTGGTGCACGGCGGGTCCTGCCGCGACGCCGTCGCCCCTTCGTTCACGAGGGCACGCATGGCCAGCTCGGACAGGCCGCGGTGCACGCCGGCCCGCACCTGGTCGGGCGCGATCAGGCCGATGTCCTTGGGCAGCCCGGACAAGCCGTACGCGTCGTCCTCGTAGGGCCAGCGCTGCGTCAGGGCGGCGTACAGAAGGGCACCGATCGCCTCGGTGTCCGTGCGCTGCGGTGTGTCCGAGGTGATGCCGCGCAGGGCGGCGTTGACGGCGAGGCCGCGAATGCGCCACTGCCCGGTCGAGGTGCGCAGCACCGCGCTCGGGGTGAGCCGCAGATGCGCGAGGCCCTCGCGGTGCGCCGCGGCCATCGCCTGGGAGACCTGGTTCACGAGCTGGTACGCCTCGTGCACCTCGAGGGCGCCCGAGGCGAGCAGCGCGGTCAGCTCAGTGGCATCGGGCAGCCACTCGTGCACCACATAAACGAGGTCGTTCTCCTCGACCGCGTCCAGGACCTGGACGAATCGAGGGTCGCCGAGCAGCGCCGATGAGCGTGCCGCGGCGAGAACGGACCGTGCCCGCGGGTGTTCGGCGGGGAGCAGGTGCACCCCGACGGCCCGGCGCAACTTCTCGTCCACCGCGCGCCAGCTGCTGAATCCGTCCAGCCGGGTGACGCACTCCTCTAGGCGATAGCGTCTGGCGAGTTTGTGACCGCTGTGCAACTCGGGGGGAGCGGACGAGCCGGGGCTCGTCGACCCATCGGTGTCCTCCGCGTCCTCGTTCGTTGCCGTGTCCCGCTCCCGGGTCTGGGCCACCCCGTCGGCCGTGGTCTGCTCCGCCTTCGCGGTCAGTGGCTCGTCACCACTGTTGTCTGCCACGTCGACGGCAGCCGTACTCCGTTCCGCCACCGTCGTTCCTGCCTCCCCATCCGTTGCGCGCTCTGCGACGCCAAAGCCAATTGTGCCCACAGTCCGGCGATAAGCACGACACGCGGCAGCCCGCGATGGTTGTGCGGCCTGCCGCGTTGCTAGCGGCCGAGACGCCCGCGGACCATTCCGACCATCGAGTTGAGCTCTTCGATTCGCATGCGCCGGGCGGCGACATAGAAGACACCCAGCAGTACGGCCCCACCCACGACCAGCGCTGCGATCGAACCTGCCGCGCCGCTGCCGAGCGCCCTGGTGATCAGGAATGCGACCGCGCCACCGGCGATGGCCCCCGGGATCGAGGCCATGCAGAGGCGGGCGTACGTACGGATGACCTGCGTGCCGTCCAGGTCGCCGCCGAGACGCTTGCGCAGGCGCTGCCAGGCGACTCCCACTCCGATCGCGTAGGCGAGGCCGTACGAGGCGGCCATGCCGACCACGGCCCACTGGGCGGGCAGGAGGAGGTAGGCGATCGCCGAGGCGGCCGCGTTGACGGCGGCCACGATGACCGTGTTGTAGAAGGGCGTCCGGGTGTCCTCGTACGCGTAGAAGCCGCGCAGTACGACGTACTGCACGGAGTACGGGATCAGGCCGAGGCCGAACGCCATCAGGATGTAGCCCATGGACTGGGCGCCCTGCGTGCCGCTGGAGCCGAACAGCAGGGTGCAGATCGGGACGCCGAGGGCGACGAACATGAAGGCGACCGGGACGATCGCCACCGCGGACGTACGCAGGCCCTGGGAGATGTCGTCGCGAACCGCTCCGGGGTCGCCGTCGTGGGCCGCCCGCGAGATGCGCGGCAGCATCGCCGCCATGACGGAGACCGTGATGATGGCCTGCGGCATGCCCCAGATCAGCTGGGCGTTCGAGTAGCCCATGATGCCCGCGCCGGACTGGCCGGACGCCTTCCCGGCAGCGGTGGCGAGCTGAGTGACGACGAGGACGCCTGCCTGGTTGGCGAGGACGAACAGCACGGTCCACTTGGCGAGCTTGACCGCTTTGCCGAGGCCGTGGCCCTTCCAGTCGAACCGCAGCCGGAACCGGAAGCCGGTTTCACGCAGGTACGGGATCATCGCCAGCGCCTGCACCGTCAGACCGAGCAGAGTGCCGATGCCGAGCAGGCGGACACCGTCCGCGGGGATCGTGTTGACGTGCACCTGCGAGTCCGCGGCCGTGCCGTAGACATAGATGAACATGCCGAACGTGAAGATCATGACGATGTTGTTCAGGACCGGGGTCCACATCATCGCGCCGAACTTCCCGCGGGCGTTCAGGATCTGGCCCATGACCACGTGTACGCCCATGAAGAAGATCGTGGGCAGGCAGTAGCGGGCGAAGGTGACGGCGACGTTGTTGGCGGCCGGCTCGTTGGCGATCGGCGTCGACATCAGCCGGATCAGGAGCGGTGCCGCAAAGACGGCCACAGCGACGATCACGCCGAGCGCGACCATGACCAGGGTCAGCAGACGGTTGGCGTAGGCCTCGCCGCCGTCCTCGTCCTCCTTCATGGACCGCACGAGCTGCGGCACGAACACGGAGTTGAGGCCGCCGCCGACGGTCAGGATGTAGATCATCGTCGGCAGGGTGTACGCCACCGTCCACGCGTCACCGAGCGTCGCGGCGCCGAGGGCCGCGGTGATGACCATGGTGCGGACGAAACCGGTGAGCCGGGAGACCAGGGTGCCCGCGGCCATGACGGCACTCGACTTCAGGAGGCCCGACGCGCGTCCCCCCTGCTTCGAGGCGGGGGCGGGGGCGGCTGCGGGCGGGCCGCCCTGGACGGGAGGCTGCGCCGGTCCGGCCGTGGGCACCGGAACGCCGAGAGCGTCTGCCGACGGACGGCCGACGCCACTGCTCTGCTGGTCGCGGAAGAGATGAGCAAAGGCGTCGGGCTCGTGCTGCTCCTCACCGGCCTGCGTCATCAGATCGTCGACCCCCACGAACTGTGTGGTCCTGGCGTCGTCACCGTACGGAAGGTACTGCGACGGGCCCTCCGGCTCAGGGGCCGGCGTCTGGGCCCACACGCGGGGATCCGGGGGGTACTGGGCCGCCGGCGGTGGGGCATAGAGCGGCTGAGGGGCCTCAAAGGTGCCGGGAGGCGGCGGAGGGTGCGCGGCGCGGTCGTAGAGCGCTTCCGTCACCGGATCCTGTGCGGTGAGGTCCTCGGCCCGGTACGGATCCTGGTCGTAGGCGTCCTGGAGGTACGCGTCCTGCGGATACGCGTCAGGGGTGGGGTGGGGCGGCGGGACCTGGCCGGGCGCTCCCGGATGACCAGGGGGCGGACCCCCGGCCGAGGCTGAGCCGCCCGGGCCCTGGCCATGGTCATCGTCGTACGGCGCGTTCATGGTTACCCCACCTCATCGTCCCCGGGCCCACGGCCACGACATCGCTCAACGGTCCACTCTCTCACCAGTGCCGGACGCGTCCGTGTTTTCCGGAGCGGTTTCCGGTGTCGGGTCACTCGGCTGCTCGGGGTCGCCTTCCCCGGGCTCGGAGCCAGGGTCCCCGTTCGGTCCGTCGTCAGGCCCTTCCTCGGTGCGTTGCGCGGCGGCGCGCTTGCGCTGGGTGTACATGCGGAAGCCCGCGAGGACGAGGAGCAGGACGCCGCCGGCCATGACGAGCATCACGGTCGGCGTGATCTCGGTGACGGTCACGTCGAACCGGACCTCGGGGCCGTACGGCTGGCCGTCCTCCGTGTACAGCTGGGCGAAGACCGGGACCCTGCCGTTGGCGTTCGAATTGGTGGTGAACTTCACCGACTGGCTGTGCCCGCCGGCGACCTTCACCGGCTGCTCATGGTACGGACCGTCGCCGATCTTGAGGCGGGTGCCGTTCGTCGACGTGAGGCGCAGGACGAGGTGATCGACGCCCTGCACCAGGTTGTTCTGGACCGTCACGGGGATCGTCGCGCTGCGTCCCGAGAGCTTCGCCTCGGACTTGTCGATGAGCCTGACCCGCTTGGTGAGCGCCGTGAGGTAGTCGGCGACGTCGTCGCGGTACGCCCGCGCCTCGGCGGGGCGGCCCCGCCAGGACGTGGACATCTGCCGGTCCATGGCCCGTCCGAACGGTGTCACCACGCGGGACGGGTCGGAGAGGATCACCTGGAAGTTGGTCAGCTTGGTCTGGGTGTCCTGGATGGCCTGGAAGGCCGACGTGGGCAGTTCCTGCTTGCGCAGGTACGAGGGGTAGGACCGGGAGGAGGGGACTCGGGTCGTCGCATCGGCGTCGGGATCCGCCTTGGTGGCCGCGGCCAGGCTCTCGGACTCCGACCAGCTGCTGTCCTGCTCGGCCTTGATCGCCTGCGCCATGGACTGAGCCTGGCTGGCGGACGGCATGCGCTGCGGCGCGACCACGATGTTGCGCTCGTTGTCCGGCTCCTGAAGGTTGATCGTCAGGCTCTGCGCGAGGAACTGCTGCACGGCGAGCGTCGAGTTCTCGGCCTTCGTCATGTCGCCCTCGAAAGCCTCCGACAGCCGTGCGTCGGTCACCACGGCCGTCGTGCCGCTGCCGATGGGGCGGGCCGCCGACGGTGTGTACGGCAGGCCGCTGGGCTCCTGAAGGCTGTCACTGCGGGCGATCACCTTGTCGGCCCCGGCGGACGTGGCGACATTGACGATGCTGGGGTCGATCGCGCCGTCCACGGGCCAGGCGTAACTGGTGTCCGGCTTGACGTGGAGCACTGTCTCCACGGTCGTGGTGGCCGCGTCGGTGGCGTCCTTGAGGTGCCCGAGGGAACCGGTCACCTTCGTGCCGTTGTGGGCCAGCGACGCGAGATCCGGATCGGCGAAGGGGAGGGCGACGACCTTCTGGTCGGCGACGGCGTTCTTCAGATCGTTCAGCCACTGCTTGGCGACCGTCTGGTTCTTGCCGTTGACCTCCGTGCCGTCCGGCTCCTTGATCTTGTACGGCCTCGTCATAGCGTCGACCGAGGCGAGGAGGTCGGGGTCGACCACCCAGGTCACATCGAGGGCGGTGCCGAGGGACAGCATCTGCTGGAGACGGCCGCCCGGAGCGATCTCCTTGGCGAGGCTGTCGTCATGGAAGACGCGCGTCTGCTGTTCGTCGGATCCCGTCTCCGCCGTGAGGTGGGTCTGCGAGATGAGCGGCCACAGGAACGTCGTCTTCGTCTTCGTGTCCGCGGCCTCGGGCTGCCAGGGGAGGAAGGTCCGCTGGATGCCGAGCGTCTGCTGGTACTGCTGTGTCGCCGTCTGGCCGGTCAGGGCGACACCGAGCTGGTAGACACCGTCGGCGCCGAGGTCCAGCTCCTTGACGGGGACGGAGAGGCTGAAGCCCTGCGTCGCGCCGGGGTCCAGCTTGGAGATCTTCTTGGCGTACTTGCCGCCGATCTCCCTGCCGTCCGGCGCTCCCCCCGCCGCGTGCCGGGAGGCGTTGTCGATCGAGGCCCGCCCGCCGAGGACGGAACCGAGGCGGAGCGCCACGTGTGCGTTCGTGACGGCCTGCTTGCTGTCGTTCGTGAGGGTGCCGGTGACGGTGACCGTGTCGCCGTCACCCGGGACGCTCGGAGTGAGCGAGTTCACGGCGACATCGACGGTGCTCGTGCCGATCGGGTCGGCCGCGGGCGTCTGCGGGGAGGCGAATCCGGGGGAGCCGCCCAACAGGGTGAGGACGGCCAGCAGAGGCGCTCCGGCAAGCAACGCCCCCGTGCGCCGCCACCTTCGACGGGCAGGTGAGGGAGTCATCCCTTGGAAGTCTGCCGCCTCGGCCACGCGCTCGCCCGTCCCTCGTCGTCGTCAGTGGTCGTCGGATAGTCCACGCATGGTAACGAGGTGCGCTGTGGTGAAGTGCCGCGGACTGCTCCACATGATCGGAAGACAGGGTAGGGGGCATCCGGCACGGCTCGCGCACACCCAGGGAAAACGGGGCGGAACCCTGGGCTCGGGCCACGTACCCTTTTCTGTTGTGCCGAACGCCAATGAAGAAAATCCCAGTGCCCTGAGCCAGGTGCAGCGCCGCGCGGTGAGCGAGCTGCTGCGGGTGGCCCCTGTCGCCGACGATCTAGCCCGTCGATTCCAGGAGGCCGGGTTCTCCCTCGCTCTGGTCGGCGGTTCGGTCAGGGATGCGCTCCTCGGCAGGCTCGGCAACGATCTGGATTTCACGACGGACGCCCGCCCCGAAGATGTGCTCAAGATCGTCAGGCCTTGGGCGGATGCCGTGTGGGAGGTCGGGATCGCCTTCGGGACGGTCGGCTGCCAGAAGGACGGCTACCAGGTCGAGGTCACCACATATCGCTCCGAGGCGTACGACAGGACCTCGCGCAAGCCGGAGGTCTCGTACGGCGACTCCATCGAGGAAGACCTCGTGCGTCGCGACTTCACGGTGAACGCGATGGCCGTGGCCCTGCCGGAGAAGGAGTTCATCGACCCGCACGGCGGGCTCGACGACCTTGCCGAGCGAGTGCTGCGTACACCCGGGACCCCCGAGGAGTCCTTCTCCGACGATCCCCTGCGGATGATGCGGGCCGCGCGGTTCGCCGCGCAGCTGGACTTCGAGGTGGCCCGCGAGGTCGTCGAGGCGATGAAGGACATGGCCGACCGCATCGAGATCGTCTCCGCGGAGCGGGTGCGGGACGAGCTGAACAAGCTGATCCTCTCCGCACACCCGCGCGAGGGCCTCACCCTCCTCGTCGATACGGGTCTCGCCGACCATGTCCTGCCTGAGCTGCCCGAGCTGCGTCTGGAGCGGGACGAGCATCACCGGCACAAGGACGTCTACGACCACACGCTGATCGTCCTGGAGCAGGCGATGGCGCTGGAGTCGGACGGACCGGACCTCGTGCTCCGACTCGCGGCCCTGCTGCACGACATCGGCAAGCCGAGGACGCGGCGCTTCGAGGACGACGGCCGCGTCTCCTTCCACCACCACGAGGTGGTGGGCGCCAAGATGACGAAGAAGCGCATGACGGCGCTGAAATACTCGAACGAGCTGGTGAAGGACGTCTCGCGACTGGTCGAGCTGCACCTGCGCTTCCACGGGTACGGCACCGGCGAGTGGACCGACTCCGCAGTCCGCCGCTACGTGCGTGACGCGGGTCCTCTGCTGGACCGCCTGCACAAGCTGACCCGCTCCGACTGCACGACGCGCAACAAGCGGAAGGCGAATGCACTGGAGCGCGCGTACGACGGCCTGGAAGAGCGCATCGCGCGGCTCAAGGAGCAGGAGGAGCTGGACTCGATCCGCCCCGACCTCGACGGCAATCAGATCCAGGAGATCCTGGGCATCAAGCCGGGGCCGGCGATCGGGCAGGCGTACAAGTTCCTGCTGGAGCTGCGGCTCGAGAACGGGCCGATGGAGCATGACGTGGCGGTGGCGGCGCTCAAGGAGTGGTGGGCGGCGCAGCAGACCGCGGAGTGAATGTCCTGGGTCGGTGTTTCACGTGAAACACCGACCCAGGACGGACATGCCGAAGGGCGCTGTTTCACGTGAAACAGCGCCCTTCGGCATGGTGATGCGTGGTCTTACTTGGTTTCCTTCAGGCAGAGCACCACGTCGTGGCTGCCACCGCTCTGGTAGTAGGAGACCTCGGTGCCCTTGACCGTGTTGCACTTGTCGACGTCGCTGGTGCCGTCGAACTTCTCGATGACCTTGTACTCGGAGTCGCTCGAGGAGCAGTCGACGTCCTTCAGGTCCGGAGCCGACGTCGTGCCGTTGTTGTGCAGGCAGCTGCCGACCGCGGTCGTCTCGGCGTCGCTCTGGCCGAGGTACCACTTCACGCCGTAGAGCGCGATGGCGACCACGATCAGGGCGACTATGCGGAGGGCCTTCTTCTTACCGCCACCCGACGGCCGGCCGGGCGGGATGGGCGTGCCCGGCGCGTGCGGCGGGTACGGCTGCTGGGGAACCCCGGGCTGTCCGGCGACGGGAGCGTACGGAGCACCGCCCTGCGGCGGGCCAGAGGGCTGCTGGCCCTGGGCGAACGGATTCTGGCCCTGCGGCGGCGGAGTGGTCACTTCGGGGGTCCCCCTCGAACTTAGGCGCGATGGCGCGGATAAGACGCCCGTAAGTTATCCGTACCGACTGACAATTCTGAAGTCGGGAGGGGCGCTGTGTCATTGATGTGACACTTACTGGGTGTCAAAACGGGCCATAGCCCCTGCAATTGCCGCGTAGAGCAGGGCCACTGTGAGCACCAGCGGGACCGACTGTCCGTCAGGCGGCAGCATCAGTGCGGCCACTGCGGCCGCGCCGACGAACGCGACGTTGAACAGCACGTCGTAAACGGAGAAGATCCGGCCACGGAAGCCGTCGTTCACCGAGGACTGCACGACCGTGTCGGTGGCGATCTTCGCGCCCTGGGTCGTCAGGCCAAGGACGAAGGCGGCGGCCATCATGGGGGCGGGCGCGAACGGCAGCCCCAGGGCGGGCTCGAGGACAGCTGCCGCCCCCGCGCAGACGATGATCCACCGGGCAGGTCCCAGCCGTCCCGCGGCCCAAGGCGTGACCACAGCGGCGGCGAAGAAACCGGCCCCCGAGATCGCCACGGCGACGCCCAGCAGGGCGAGTCCGTCGGACTCCGTGGACGACCAGGAGTATCGGCAGAGCATGAGGACCATGACCGTCAGCGCTCCGTAGCAAAACCGCATCAGCGTGATGGCGGCCAGGGCGCGGGCGGCCGGAGGGCGCGCAGTCAGATGACGTAGGCCTGAGGCGAGTCCCTGCGCCGTGCCGGTGAGCGCCGTCCGCAGGCCGGGACGTACCAACTCCGCGTCCGGACCGAGCAGTTCCGCGGACAGGGGCAGGGAGGCCAGCGCCGCGCACAGGTAGAGGGCCGCCCCGACGAGCACCACGAGGGCGTCGGAGTCCGAGATGAGCAGCCGCACGGCGAACGCGAGTCCGCCGCCCAGCGTGGCGGCAAGCGTGCCGGCCGTCGGCGAGACGGAGTTCGCCATCACCAGGCGCTCGGCGTCGACCAGCCTCGGCATGGCGGCGGAGAGCCCGGCGAGGATGAAGCGGTTGACGGCGGTGACACACAGGGCGGAGGCGTAGAAGAGCCAGTCCGGCGCGTTGCTGAGCATCAGGACGGCCGTCAAGGAGGCCAGGACGGTCCGCAGGAGGTTGCCGTAGAGGAAGACCTGGCGGCGGCGCCAGCGGTCGAGGAGGACGCCCGCGAACGGGCCGATGACCGAATACGGGAGAAGCAGCACGGCCATGGCCGAGGCGATGGCGCCGGCCGAAGTCTGTTTCTCCGGCGAGAACACCACGTAGGTGGCCAGCGCGACCTGGTAGACACCGTCCGCGCCCTGTGAGAGCAGCCGCAGCGCCAAAAGGCGCCGGAAGTCCCTCAAGCGCAGGAGTACCCGCAGGTCACGGACGACAGCCATGGGGCACAGCCTCACATACGGGAAAGGTCCCCGGACGCACGTCGTGTGCATCCGAGGACCTCAACAGCCCACAAGGAGAGGCGCGTTACCGCTGGTACGCGCCGCACTGTGTGTGGTTAGCGCTCGACCTCGCCCTTGATGAACTTCTCGACGTTCGCGTAGGCCTCGTCGTCGAAGTACTGCACCGGCGGGGACTTCATGAAGTACGAGGACGCCGACAGGATCGGGCCGCCGATGCCGCGGTCCTTGGCGATCTTCGCGGCGCGCAGGGCGTCGATGATGACACCCGCGGAGTTCGGGGAGTCCCAGACCTCGAGCTTGTACTCCAGGTTCAGCGGAACGTCACCGAAGGCGCGGCCCTCGAGGCGGACGTAGGCCCACTTGCGGTCGTCGAGCCACTGGACGTAGTCCGACGGGCCGATGTGGACGTTCTTCTCGCCCAGGTCGCGGTCGGGGATCTGCGAGGTGACGGCCTGCGTCTTCGAGATCTTCTTGGACTCCAGGCGCTCGCGCTCGAGCATGTTCTTGAAGTCCATGTTGCCGCCGACGTTCAGCTGCATGGTGCGCTCGAGACGGACACCGCGGTCCTCGAACAGCTTCGCCATGACGCGGTGCGTGATGGTGGCGCCGACCTGGGACTTGATGTCGTCACCGACGATCGGCACGCCCGCCTCGGTGAACTTGTCCGCCCACTCCTTGGTGCCGGCGATGAAGACCGGAAGGGCGTTGACGAACGCGACCTTGGCGTCGATGGCGCACTGCGCGTAGAACTTCGCGGCGTCCTCGGAACCGACGGGCAGGTAGCAGATCAGAACGTCGACCTGCTTGTCCTTGAGGACCTGGATGACGTCGACCGGGGCCTCGGGGGACTCCTCGATGGTCTGGCGGTAGTACTTGCCCAGGCCGTCGTGGGTGTGGCCGCGCTGGACGGTCACGCCCGTGTTCGGCACGTCGCAGATCTTGATGGTGTTGTTCTCGCTGGCACCGATGGCGTCGGAGAGGTCGAGGCCGACCTTCTTCGCGTCGACGTCGAAGGCGGCGACGAACTCGATGTCGCGGACGTGGTAGTCGCCGAACTGGACGTGCATCAGGCCCGGGACCTTGGCGTCCGGGTCGGCGTCCTTGTAGTACTCGACGCCCTGGACCAGCGAGGCGGCGCAGTTGCCCACGCCGACGATGGCTACGCGAACCGAACCCATTCCGGTTGCTCCCTGTGTGTATCGGTGAAACCCCGAATGGGCCTCACGTGGCGGTGTCGTCGGACGGATCCGGCCGGGTGCTGTCCCGGTGCCGGGGCAGGCCGCCCGTCTCTCCAGATGTGTCCTGCTGAGCTGCGTCGGAGGGGTCGGACCGCCGCTGATCCCGCCCCGCCCGCTCGCTCTCGATGAGCTCGTTCAGCCAGCGCACTTCGCGCTCCACGGATTCCATTCCGTGCCGCTGGAGCTCAAGGGTGTAGTCGTCAAGGCGTTCCCGGGTGCGGGCGAAGGAGATGCGCATCTTTTCGAGGCGCTCCTCGAGCCGGCTGCGACGGCCTTCGAGCACGCGCATACGTACGTCACGCGAGGTCTGCCCGAAGAAGGCGAACCGCGCGGCGAAGTGCTCGTCCTCGTATGCGTCCGGGCCGGTCTGCGAGAGCAGCTCCTCGAAGTGCTCCTTACCTTCCGCCGTCAACCGATAGACGATCTTGGCGCGACGCCCTGCGAGTGGTGCGGCGAGGGCGTCCTCGGGTGTGCTCCCCGATTCCTCGATCAACCAGCCGCTTGCGACCAGCGTCTTGAGGCAGGGGTAG
Source organism: Streptomyces sp. NPDC045026 (assembly GCF_056432625.1). NCBI lineage: Bacteria > Bacillati > Actinomycetota > Actinomycetes > Kitasatosporales > Streptomycetaceae > Streptomyces > Streptomyces sp. NPDC045026. The sequence goes on along the minus strand of NZ_JBWKIS010000006.1, from coordinate 214,505 downwards.
AGGGACCCGTAGCTGAAGGCGCGGAAGACCCCCAGCGATGTATTGAGCCGTTTCCGCAGCTCGTAGCCGTGCATCGGGGACTCGCGGAGCAGTCCGAGGACAGCGAACTCGAGGATGCCGGAACGTCGGCTCATCGTCGCCTCCTCTCTGCCGCGGTCGGGTGCCACGACTTCCTACGGACTCTTTATGCCGAGCTGATGTATCGACTCGATACATCACGACGATAGAACGGTCGCACGGATGGGACAAGAGGGATCACGGTGAACGGCGTCACATCACCGATTCATACCAAGCAAGTTGCCTGATTTGGGGTGAACTTCGGCCCTAGGTGGGTTTTGCCGGTGCGTAGTCTGTCCGCCATGCAGACCGCCGGGAACCAAGTGACGCCTGTGGGCGTCGTTGTCCCCGGTGCATTGCGGGTGAGTGCCAGAAGGGGCGCATCCGTATTTCGGGGGGACCGGAAACCAGCCGCCTTTTCCAGGCGCGTATCTCCGCGCCTGCCCGAGGAGTAGTCGTTCGATGAGCGAGCACCGTCGCAAACCGCCGCAGCCACAGGGCGGCGGACGTGCCGCGGCCCGTCGTGGCACGTCCGGCGCATCGCCGGGCCGTCGCGCGGCACCGCGTGACGCCACCGGATCACCTTCTGATGCGTATGGAACGCCGGGGTCCACAGGATCGTCCGGCTCGACGGGCGACGATCGCCCGTACGGAGGCCGCGCGGAAGCGCGCCGAGCCGCGCAGCGCAGCGCCGGGGGGAGCCGGAGGAAGGCTCCCGACGGCGGCGGTGGCCGCGGAGGCGGCGGCCGGCGCGGCGGAGGCGGACCCGAGGGACCGAGCGGGCCCGGGCGCGGCAGGGGCCGCGGACCTTCCCGGCCGCAGAAGAAGAGGTTCATCGACTACCCGCGCTCCGACAAGTACGGAGTGCACCGCTGGCTGCCGTCCTGGCGCCTGGTGGCGGGTCTGTTCGTCGGCTTCTGCGGCAGCCTCATGGCCGCGGCGGGTATCGGGTACGCCCTGGTGGACGTCCCGAAGACGGCGGACACGGCCAAGGCCCAGAACAACGTCTACTACTGGGCCAACGGCGATCAGATGGTCGCGACCGGTGGCGAGACGAACCGGCAGATCATCAAGTACGAAGACATCCCCGAGGCCATGCGGTACGCCGTCATGTCCGCCGAGAACAAGACGTTCGAGTCGGACAAGGGCGTCGACCCCATGGGCATCGCCCGCGCGTTCGTCAACATGGCCAAGGGCGGTGCGACGCAGGGCGGCTCGACCATCACCCAGCAGTATGTGAAGAACGCGATGCTCGACGACCAGTCGCAGACGATCTCGCGCAAGGTCAAGGAGCTGTTCGTCTCCATAAAGGTGGGCCGTACGGAGCCCAAGGAGAAGGTGATGGCCGGCTACCTGAACACCGCGTACTACGGACGTGGTGCCTACGGGATTCAGGCGGCTGCCCGGACGTATTTCGACAAGGAAGCACGGAAGCTCAACGCGAGCCAGTGTGCGTTCCTGGCAGCGGTGCTCAAGGGCGCCACGTACTACGACCCCGCCGGCGCCCCGGAGATCGACCCGGTCGAGGCGACGCCTGATAAGAACAAGGCCCGCGCGGACAAGCGCTGGCGTTGGATCCTCGACGAGGAGGTCAAGGACAAGCGCCTGTCCCCCACAGACCGGAAGAAGTACGAGGAGTTCCCCAGGCTGCAGAGTCCGCGGGCCAACCCTCTGCTCGGCGGCCAGACCGGCTATCTCGTCGACCTGGCCAAGGCCTATGTCATCAACAACAGCAACGGCGCGATCACGGCCAACGACCTTCAGAAGGGCGGCTACGAGATCCACACCACCTTCGACAAGAAGAAGGTGGACAAGCTCGAAGCGGCCGTGAAGAAGGTCCGCAAGGAGAACATCAACGACAAGCTCCGCCCGAAGACGGACAAGTACGTCCAGTTCGGCGGCGCCTCGGTGAACCCCAAGAACGGCGCGATCGAGGCCATCTACGGCGGTGAGGACGCGACAAGGCACTACACGAACAATGCCGACCAGACCGGTGCGCAGGTCGGCTCGACCTTCAAGCCGTTCGTGCTGGCTGCCGCGATGAGGGACGGAGTTCGCGACCCCAAGGAGGGCGAGGAGCAAGGTCCCGGCACGCGCACCCCGGTCTCCCCGAAGAGTCTTTACAGCGGCCAGAACAAGCTGAAGATCAAGAAGTACAACGGCGAGGTCTGGACGGACAAGAACGGCAAGGAGTGGCTCCAGACGAACGACGGCGGGGAGTCCTACAACCGGCCGACGTTCCAGATCGACCTTCGTGAGGCGATGCGGGAGTCCGTCAACTCCGCCTATGTCCAACTGGGAATGGACGTGGGTCTGGACAAGGTGAAGCAGGCCGCGAAGGACGCAGGCATCAAGGACAACAGCTTCGCGAGCGCCAACTACCCGTCCTTCTCCCTGGGCACCTCCGACCCGAGCGCGATTCGCATGGCCGGCGCGTACGGCACCTTTGCGGCCAGTGGCCAGCGGAACGATCCGTTCTCGGTGACGTCGGTCGACCACGCCGGTGAGACGGTTTACCAGCACGATAAGGCGCCGGTCAGGGCCTTCCAGTCGGCGGTCGCCGACAACGTCACCGACGTCCTGAGGACCGTCGTCGACAAGGGAACGGGTACCAACGCGAAGCTGCCGGGCCGCCAGGTTGCGGGCAAGACCGGTACGACCGACGGCAACAAGTCCGCCTGGTTCGTGGGCTACACCCCGCAGCTGTCGACGGCGATCACGATGTACCGGATGGACGACAACGAGAACAGCAAGAAGCGCCAGTTCTTGGAGATGTACGGCACGGGTAACCAGGAGAAGATCCACGGAGCCTCGTTCCCGTCCGAGATCTGGCACGACTACATGTTGGAGGCCCTCAAGGGACAGCCCTCCGAGACGTTCCCCGTTCCCGATCCCATCGGTGAGATCGTCGGCGCCACACCGAGCCCGAGCATCACTCCCTCGGCGACTCCTTCTCCCTCGGATTCGGCATCGACGGAACCGTCGCCCAGCCAGTCCTCCCCCGGCCCGTCGCCGTCGACCAGCGAGTCCTGCAGCAGCTGGTCGTGGAACTGCAACGACAACGGCGGTACATCGGACGGCGGCACCGGTGGGACTCCCACGGGCGGCACCGACGGAGGCGTCACCAGCTCGCCGTCGACGCCAGGAGGCAACGGTGGGAACAACGGAAATGGCAACGGAGGCATCTTCGGCGGCCCAACGGGCTAGCCGGAGCTGATCTCACGCGCGTGTTTCACGTGAAACGCTGCGTGTTCCACGTGAAACAGCGCGTGATCCGCGCGAAGTGAGGGCCGCCGCACCGATCGGGTGCGGCGGCCCTCGCCCCGTTCTCAGGCGCGTACGGCAGGATGTGCGGCATGCCCAGTGCAGAGACGACGCGCACCCATGTGCAACAGCCGGACCCGGTACGGCCGACCAAGGAGGACGAGGTCGCCGCAGCGGGGAGCGAGCTGATCGGCGGACCGATCGGACGATGGGCGCTGCTCGGGAGCTCCTGGTGGACCCCCGTGCGCGTCATCGCGCTGGTGATGATCGGCATGTTCGCGCTGGGCATGGTGCAGAAGCTCCCCTGCTACGACGGCGCGTGGTTCTTCGGCGCCAGTTCGCAGTACACGCACGCCTGCTACTCGGACATCCCGCACCTCTACCAGGGGCGGGGGTTCGCCGACGGCCTGGTGCCCTACTTCGACAAGCTGCCCGGCGACATGGACTACCTCGAGTACCCGGTGCTGACCGGTGTGTTCATGGAGGTCGCGTCCTGGCTGACCCTGGGCGGCGGCTCCATCCAGCACCTGGAGAAGGTCTACTGGATGGTCAACGCCGGGATGCTGATGATCTGCGCGGTGGTGATCGCCATCTGTGTGACCCGCACCCACCGGCGACGCCCCTGGGACGGCCTCCTGGTCGCTCTCGCACCCGCTTTCGCGCTGACTTCCACCATCAACTGGGATCTACTCGCCGTGGCCCTCACAGCGGCCGCGATGCTGATGTGGTCGCGGGGTCGGTCGGTGGCCTTCGGTGTCCTGCTGGGCCTGGCCACGGCCGCGAAGTTCTATCCGTTCCTGGTGCTGGGCCCGCTGCTCTTGCTCTGCTGGCGTGCCGGGCGCTGGCGCGACTTCGGGAAGGCCCTGGCCGGCTCGGTGGGTGCCTGGCTCGTCGTGAACCTGCCGGTGATGCTGCTCGCCCCTGAGGGCTGGTCGAAGTTCTACCGCTTCAGCCAGGAGCGCGGCGTCGACTTCGGGTCCATCTGGCTCATCATCCAGCAGCGGTGGGACGCGCAGATCAGCCCTGACGACGCCAACACCTACGCGATGGTGCTGATGGTCCTGGCCTGCTTGGGCATCACGGCCCTCGCCCTCACCGCGCCACGCCGACCCCGCCTCGCGCAGCTCGCCTTCCTGGTCATCGCCGCCTTCATCCTCACCAACAAGGTCTACTCGCCGCAGTACGTCCTGTGGCTGATCCCCTTCGCCGCCCTCGCCCGGCCGCGCTGGCGGGACTTCCTGATCTGGCAGGCGTGCGAGGTCGCGTACTTCCTCGGGATCTGGATGTACCTCGCGTACACCACGAGCGGTGACAAGCACCGGGGGCTCCCCACGGACGGCTACCACCTCGTCATCCTCATCCACCTGCTGGGCACGCTCTATCTGTGCGCGGTGATCGTGCGCGACATCCTGATGCCGGAACGGGACGTGGTCAGGCGCTCCGGGGACGACGATCCGTCGGGCGGTGTCCTGGACGGAGCGCCGGACGTGTTCGTACTCGGACACGCCGCCCACCCCCCGCGCCATGCGGCGCACAACGAGGAGCGGCCGCAAGTGAGTTGGGGATGGCACAAGGACGAGAAGCGTTCGCTCTGAGCGAACGCACGGAAAGGGCCGGACACCGTGATGGTGTCCGGCCCTTCCGCTTGTCCGCAGGGCTTGGCGTGACGCCCGCCTCGGTCAGCGGTCGAGGATCCGGTCGAACTGCGTGGTGGTGTGCCGCAGATGGGCCACCAATTCCTCGCCCACCCGGGGCTCGGGGGCGTCGGACGGCACGAAGAGGATCGAGACCTGCATGTGCGGGGGCTCTGCGAACCAGCGCTGCTTGCCGCCCCAGACGAACGGCGACAGGTTCCGGTTGACAGTCGCGAGGCCCGCGCGGGCGACACCCTTGGCGCGCGGCATGACGCCGTGCAGTGCCTTGGGAGCCTCCAGGCCCACGCCGTGCGACGTACCGCCCGCGACGACCACGAGCCAGCCGTCCGAGGCGACCTTCTGCTGGCGGTAGCCGAAGCGGTCGCCCTTGGCGACGCGCGTGACGTCCAGGATCGCGCCGCGGTACTCGGTCGCCTCGTGGTCGCCCAGCCAGAGTCTCGTGCCGATGCGCGCCCGGAACCGGGTCTGCGGGAACTGCTGCTGAAGGCGGGCGAGTTCCTGGGCCTTGAGGTGGCTGACGAACATCGTGTGCAGCGGCAGCCTGGCCGCGCGCAGACGGTCCATCCAGCCGATGACCTCCTCGACGGCGTCGGAGCCGTCGGTGCGGTCCAGGGGCAGGTGGATCGCGAAGCCCTCGAGCCGGACGTCCTCTATGGCGGAGTGGAGCTGGGGCAGTTCCTGCTCGCTCACGCCGTGCCGCTTCATCGAGGACATGACCTCGACGACGACGCGGGCGCCGACGAGGCCGTGCACGCCGTCGACGGAGGAGACGGAGCGGATGACACGGTCGGGCAGCGGCACGGGCTCCTCGCCCCGCCGGAACGGGGTCAGGACCAGCAGATCACCGCTGAACCAGTCCTTGATCCGGGCGGCTTCGTAGGTCGTGCCGACGGCGAGGACGTCCGAGCCGAAGCGGGTGGCCTCGTCCGCGAGCCGTTCGTGGCCGAAGCCGTAGCCGTTGCCCTTGCAGACGGGGACGATCCCCGGAAACTGCTCGAGCACGTGCTTGTGGTGTGCCCGCCAGCGCGCGGTGTCGACGTAGAGCGTGAGCGCCATGGCCGGTCCCGGAACCTTTCTCGTGGCTGCGGTGTATCAGAGGTATGAAGAAGCTTTGGAGCTACGTGAATTGTGCAGGGTCCGCCCGGGCCGTGTGGACCAGGCGGGCCGGGCGGGGCTCAGCGCCGCGACATGTAGATGTCGAGGGCCTTGTGCAGCAGCTTGTTGAGCGGGAAGTCCCACTCGCCGAGGTACTCGGCAGCCTGCCCACCGGTGCCCACCTTGAACTGGATCAGACCGAAGAGGTGGTCCGACTCGTCGAGCGAGTCGCTGATGCCGCGCAGGTCGTAGACCGTCGCGCCGAGCGCGTAGGCATCGCGGAGCATCCGCCACTGCATCGCGTTCGAGGGCCTGACCTCACGGCCGATGTTGTCGGAGGCTCCATAGGAGTACCAGACGTGCCCCCCGACCACGAGCATCGTCGCCGCGGACAGGTTCACCCCGTTGTGGCGGGCGAAGTACAGCCGCATGCGGTTGGGGTCCTCGCTGTTGAGGGCCGTCCACATGCGCTGGAAGTACGAGAGCGGGCGGGGCCGGAAGTGGTCGCGCACAGCCGTGATCTCGTAGAGACGCTGCCACTCGGCGAGGTCCTGGTAGCCGCCCTGGACGACCTCGACACCGGCCTTCTCGGCCTTCTTGATGTTGCGGCGCCACAGCTGGTTGAAGGCTTTGTGCACGTCTTCGAGGGAGCGGTTGGCCAGCGGCACCTGGAACACGTAGCGGGGCTGTACGTCGCCGAAGCCGGCGCCGCCGTCCTCGCCCTGCTGCCAGCCCATGCGGCGCAGCTTGTCGGCGACCTCGAAGGCGCGCGGCTCGATGAAGTCGGCCTCGATGTCGCGCAGACGCTTGACGTCCGGGTCCTGGATGCCCTTCTTGATCGACGTGGCCTCCCAGCGCCGGATGATCACCGGCGGGCCCATCTTCACGGAGAAGGCGCCCTGTTGCTTGAGGTGCGCCAGCATCGGACGCATCCAGTCGTCGAGGTTCGGAGCGAACCAGTTGATGACCGGGCCCTCGGGCAGATAGGCGAGATAGCGCTTGATCTTGGGCAGTTGCCGGTACAGGACCAGGCCCGCGCCGACCATCTCGCCGGTCCGCTCGTCGAACCATCCCAGGCTCTCGGAGCGCCACTCCGCCTTCACATCAGCCCATGCCGGGACCTGCATGTGGCTAGCCGAGGGCAGGCTCTGGATGTATGCCAGATGCTGCTCTCGGCTGATGGTCCTCAGGGTCAGGCTCATTCGGGGCGCTCCTCGGGCTGGTGTGTCCCCATGGGTACAAGGGCTCCGGCTCTCGCGCCGAAGCCTACTGCGCCCTGCGAGCGCCCCGACTGGGCCTATAGAAGCTTCGCGTGCCGTCAGCCGATGACGCCGCCGAACAGACCTCCGTGGGCCATGCCGATGAAGAGGCCGATCGCCGAGGCGCCGAGGCCCAGGATGAGACCGAAGCGCTCGCGCGTCGTCACCGAGATGAACTGGCCGTATGCGCCGGTCAGGACGCCCACCAGCCCCGCCCAGGAGCTCAGCAGGTGGAGGCTGCTGAAGAGCGAAGAGATGATGGCGATCGCCCCGAGAATCATCGCCACCGCGACCAGTGAGTCCTGGAGGGGATGGGGCTTCCCGTCCGTGGCGAAGAGAGATGTCGCGGTGTTGGGTCGCATTGCCTGTGCCATGTGGCACCTCCTGCGGAAGGCGGCGCATCGTAGCGCCATACACACCCGATGTGTACAGATTGTGCCCTCTCGCGGCCGGATTTCAACCGGAAGCCGTGGTGCGGGTAGTCTGTACCGTCTGCACCGGTGTCTGCCTCATGCCCTGACCAGGGATCCCCGCCAGCGGGGCCCGATTGTCAGCGGCGGCCGATACCGTTGCGTACGCATCACGACCCTCCTGCCACGGAACGACCGTGGCCGCTGAGTCCAAAGGAGGTGGGTTCCACATGCGTCACTACGAAGTGATGGTCATCCTCGACCCCGATCTCGAGGAGCGCGCTGTCTCCCCGCTGATCGAGAACTTCCTCTCTGTTGTCCGTGAGGCCAACGGAAAGGTTGAGAAGGTCGACACCTGGGGCCGTCGTCGTCTCTCGTACGAGATCAAGAAGAAGCCCGAGGGCATCTACTCGGTCATCGACCTGCAGGCCGAGCCTGCGGTCGTCAAGGAGCTCGACCGCCAGATGAACCTGAACGAGTCGGTCCTCCGGACCAAGGTCCTCCGTCCCGAGACCCACTGAGCTTCCTAGCTCAGCGGCACTCGGGTTTCGAGTAGCAGCAAGCAGCCAGCAGCAAACCCGCCGAGAGGTTCCCCCATGGCAGGCGAGACCGTCATCACGGTCGTCGGCAATCTTGTCGACGACCCCGAGCTGCGCTTCACCCCTTCCGGTGCGGCGGTCGCGAAGTTCCGTGTCGCGTCCACTCCCCGCATCTTCGACAAGCAGACCAATGAGTGGAAGGACGGCGAAGGCCTGTTCCTGACCTGCTCGGTCTGGCGTCAGGCGGCGGAGAACGTCGCGGAGTCGCTTCAGCGAGGCATGCGCGTCATCGTGCAGGGCCGGCTGAAGCAGCGGTCCTACGAGGACCGTGAGGGCGTCAAGCGCACGGTCTACGAGCTGGACGTCGAGGAAGTCGGCGCCAGCCTGAAGACCGCCACGGCCAAGGTCACCAAGACCACCGGTCGCGGTGGCCAGGGTGGATACGGCGGCGGTGGCGGCGGCCAGCAGGGCGGCGGCAACTGGGGCGGTGGCTCCGGTGGCGGTCAGCAGCAGGGTGGCGGCGGTGCTCCCGCCGATGACCCCTGGGCGACCGGTACGCCGGCCGGCGGCGGCCAGCAGGGCGGCGGCGGTGGCTGGGGCGGAAGCTCCGGCGGCTCCGGCGGCTCTGGTTCTGGCGGAGGCTACTCGGACGAGCCCCCCTTCTAGGCCTCAGGGCCAAGGGTGGGCCGTTCCCACACTTCTTGATCACACAGGAGAAACACCATGGCGAAGCCGCCTGTGCGCAAGCCTAAGAAGAAGGTCTGCGCTTTCTGCAAGGACAAGGTCACGTACGTGGACTACAAGGACACGAACATGCTGCGGAAGTTCATTTCCGACCGCGGCAAGATCCGTGCCCGCCGCGTGACCGGCAACTGCACGCAGCACCAGCGTGACGTCGCCACGGCCGTGAAGAACAGCCGTGAGATGGCGCTGCTGCCCTACACGTCCACCGCGCGATAAGGGAAGGGTGACCGACTAATGAAGATCATCCTCACCCACGAGGTCTCCGGCCTCGGTGCCGCCGGCGAGGTCGTAGACGTCAAGGACGGCTACGCCCGCAACTACCTGATCCCGCGGAACTTCGCGATCCGCTGGACCAAGGGTGGCGAGAAGGACGTCGCGCAGATCCGTCGTGCGCGCAAGATCCACGAGATCGCGACCATCGAGCAGGCCAACGAGATCAAGGCCCGCCTCGAGGGCGTCAAGGTCCGCCTGGCTGTCCGCTCCGGCGACGCCGGTCGTCTCTTCGGTTCCGTTACCCCGGCCGACGTCGCTTCGGCGATCAAGGCTGCCGGTGGCCCCGACGTCGACAAGCGCCGCATCGAGCTCGGCTCGCCGATCAAGACGCTGGGCGCCCACGAGACGTCCGTGCGTCTGCACCCCGAGGTTGCCGCCAAGGTCAGCGTCGAGGTCGTCTCCGCCTAAGCACTGCGCTTGGCAGAGCTGAAGCAAATGTTGGGCCGCACCCCTCGGGGTGCGGCCCAACATGTTTCACGGTCACCGTTTCACGTGAAACCGGGTCAGCGCGTGGCGCCTGTGATGAGCCAACGGCCCGAGCGTGAACGCAGCCACAGGGTCAGCATCCGCACGGTCATCATCAAAGTCATCGCGCCCCACAGTGCGGTGAGCCCTCCGCCGAAGACCGGCACCAGCAGGGCGACCGGCGTGAAGACCGCAAGGGTGACGAGCATCGCCCGGGCGAGATACGGGCCATCGCCGGCTCCCATCAGGACTCCGTCGAGCACGAAGACGATGCCGCAGATGGGCTGGGAGAGCGCGACCATCAGGAGAGCGGGCATCGCCGCGTTCTGCACCACCTGATCATTCGTGAACAGTGGGATGAAGAGCGGTCGGGAGACGATCACCAGGAGTCCGAGGACGACTCCCGCGGCGATGCCCCACTGCACCATGCGGCGACAGGCATCCCGTGCACCCTGGGTGTCGTCGGCTCCGAGATAGCGCCCGATGATGGCCTGACCCGCGATGGCGATGGCGTCGAGCGCGAAGGCCAGCAGGCTCCACAAGGAGATGATGATCTGGTGCGCGGCGATGTCCGCGTCGCCGAGCCGGGCTGCGACCGCGGTGGCGATCATGAGGATGGCGCGCAGCGAGAGGGTGCGGACGAGCAGGGGGGCTCCCGCCCGGGCGCAGGCTCGTATTCCGGCCGCGTCGGGGCGCAGGGAAGCGCCGTGACGACGTGCACCGCGCACGACGACGAAAAGATAGACAGCGGCCATGGCGACCTGGGCTATGACGGTGCCCCAGGCTGACCCTGCGATTCCCAGGCCGGCGCCGTAGACGAGCCCCGCGTTGAGTGCGCCGTTGGCGACGAAGCCTCCGACCGCGACATAGAGCGGGGTCCTGGTGTCCTGAAGGCCACGCAGGACTCCGGTGGCGGCGAGGACGACGAGCATCGCGGGGATGCCGAGCGAGGAGATCCGCAGGTAGGTGATCGCGTAGGGCGCCGCGGTGTGCGAGGCGCCGAACAGCTCGACGAGTGCGGGAGCGGTGGGCAGGACGATGGCGATGACCGCGGCGCCGAGCAGCAGTGCGAGCCAGATCCCGTCCATGCCCTGACGGATCGCGGACTGGAGATCTCCCGCGCCGACGCGGCGGGCCACCGCGGCCGTGGTCGCGTAGGCCAGGAAGACGAAGACGCTGACCGCGGTCATCAGGAGGGACGAGGCGACAGCGAGACCGGCCAGTTGGGCCGTGCCCAGATGTCCGACGATGGCGCTGTCGGCCATCACGAAAAGAGGCTCGGCGACGAGTGCGCCGAAGGCGGGGACGGCCAGCGCGACGATCTCGCGGTCATGCCGCCGCCGGGCGGCTTTGGACGCCGCGGGAGCCTGTGTCATGAGCACCAATGTAATCTTCCACAGGTAAGAGATGCAACCGCCCTTGAGTCCTTACTTCGATGCCTCTGGGGCGTGGCGTCACGCACCGTTTACAGCGATCTTGCGCCGACCGGGAAAGTATTTTTCCTGCACAGCCGGTGGATGGGAAAGTCGCAGGTCAGGCACGTTTCTGCGCGTCCCTTGAGGGCTTGTTCACAGGGCTGTCCACCGTGTCGTGCACAGGTTTTGCGGAGTTCTCCACAGCGAGAGGCCCTTCATCCACACCGCCTGTGGATAACCAGATTGGCTGAAGGTGCCGAGGGGCCTACCGTGGTGCGGCGCCCGCCACGATTTCAGGCCTCGGAAACGTCATGAACCGACGCGTCAGAACCGGAGTCGGGTCCCCATATTTGTCAGTGTCGTGCCGTAAGAAAGAGGGCACGGCGAGGTCCGCTCGGCGGACTGGAGGAGGTGGCCCGGTGAGTATCTCCGAGCCTTTGGACGACCCCTGGGCCGACAGCGGTCCCAGTGACCGTCTGCCTGCCTCCCGCCAGCGTGGCAGCGGTGGGCGGGGGCGCGAGGAGCAGCACGATCGCGGTGGCGACGGCGGCTGGGACGACGGACCTCCGTCCTTCGAGCGGGTCCCGCCCCAGGACCTCGATGCCGAGCAGTCCGTCCTCGGCGGCATGCTTCTGTCGAAGGACGCGATCGCCGACGTCGTCGAGGTGATCAAGGGCCACGACTTCTACCGCCCCGCGCACGAGACGATCTTCACGGCGGTTCTCGACCTGTACGCGAAGGGCGAGCCGGCCGACCCGATCACGGTCGCGGCCGAGCTCACCAAGCGTGGCGAGATCACCAAGGTCGGCGGCGCATCGTATCTGCACACCCTCGTCCAGACGGTTCCGACGGCGGCCAATGCCGAGTACTACGCCGAGATCGTCCACGAGCGGGCGGTTCTGCGTCGGCTCGTCGAGGCGGGCACGCGCATCACGCAGATGGGATACGCGGCCGACGGCGACGTCGACGAGATCGTGAACAGCGCACAGGCCGAGATCTACGCGGTCACCGAGCAGCGCACCAGCGAGGACTACCTCCCACTCGGCGACATCATGGAGGGCGCGCTCGACGAGATCGAGGCGATCGGCTCCCGTAGCGGCGAGATGACCGGTGTGCCCACCGGCTTCACGGACTTCGACTCCCTGACGAACGGCCTGCACCCGGGCCAGATGATCGTCATCGCCGCCCGTCCCGCCATGGGTAAGTCCACTCTGGCGCTCGACTTCGCCCGCGCCGCCTCGATCAAGCACAACCTGCCCAGCGTCATCTTCTCCCTGGAAATGGGCCGGAACGAGATCGCGATGCGCCTGCTCTCCGCGGAGGCACGGGTCGCACTGCACCACATGCGTTCCGGCACCATGACGGACGAGGACTGGACCCGGCTCGCGCGCCGGATGCCCGAGGTGTCTGCGGCACCGCTCTACATCGACGACTCCCCGAACCTGTCGATGATGGAGATCCGCGCGAAGTGCCGTCGGCTCAAGCAGCGCAATGACATCAAGCTCGTGATCATCGACTATCTGCAGCTGATGCAGGCCGGTGGTTCGAAGCGCTCCGAGAGCCGTCAGCAGGAAGTCTCGGACATGTCGCGAAACCTGAAGCTCCTGGCCAAGGAGCTGGAAGTGCCGGTCATCGCGCTCTCCCAGCTGAACCGTGGCCCCGAGCAGCGTACGGACAAGAAGCCGATGGTGTCCGACCTGCGTGAATCCGGCTCGATCGAGCAGGACGCGGACATGGTGATCCTGCTGCACCGTGAGGACGCGTACGAGAAGGAGTCGCCCCGCGCGGGCGAGGCGGACATCATCGTGGGCAAGCACCGTAACGGTCCGACAGCGACGATCACGGTCGCCTTCCAGGGTCACTACTCGCGCTTCGTGGACATGGCGCAGACCTGATCCCGCTCGACCTGGTCCCGCTCGGCCTGAAGCTGCGTGCTCCGAACCGGTTCGGCCCCCAGCCGTCGGCTTAAAAGCGGTCGACGCCCGGCGGCCGGCGGGGTGGACTGGGGGCATGACGACATCCCCTGAAGAACTGCTGCCCACGACGCGTCGAGCTCTGTTGCACCGCACCGCCACCGCTCAGGCGGAAGGCCGGTCGCCTTCGCTGGTGGCCGGCGTCGTGCGCGACGGTGAGCTGGTGTGGAGCGGTGGGCGTACCTGCGTGGACGGGCACGCTCCGGACGAGCACGTGCAGTACCGGATCGGCTCGATCACCAAGACGTTCACGGCCGTGCTGGTGCTGAGGTTGCGGGACGAGGGGTTGCTCGACCTCGGGGACCCGTTGGAGAAGCATCTGCCGGGCACGGGCGCCGGCCAGGTCACCATTGCCGAACTCCTCGCGCACACCGGTGGGTTGGCTGCTGAGACTCCGGGTCCGTGGTGGGAGCGTTCGTCGTCTTCGCTGCGCCCCGAGCTCGCGGATGTGCTGGGTGAGGAGCCGTTCAGGCATCCGGTCGGGAAGCAGCATCACTACTCCAACCCCGGCTATACGTTGCTTGGTTCGTTGGTCGAGGCGTTGCGCGGTGCCCAGTGGGAGGACGTCCTGCGCCGTGAGGTCCTGGATCCGCTCGGCCTGCACCGGACGAGCGGGCAGCCGCAGGCTCCGCACGCCGGTGGCTGTGCCGTGCACCCTTGGGCCGATGTGATGATGCCGGAGCCGGCGGAGGACCTGGGGCTGATGGCTCCGGCGGGACAACTCTGGTCTACAGCGGCAGACTTGGGGCGGTTCGCCGTGTTCCTGATGGAGGGTGACGACCGGGTTCTGAGTGCACAGTCCGTACGCGAGATGCGCACGCCCGCGGCGCCCACGCTGTCGGGGGACTGGGACTCCTCGTATGGTCTCGGGCTTCAGTTGGCACGGAGGAACGGGCGAGTGCTGGCTGGGCACAGTGGTTCGCTGCCCGGGTTCGTGGCGGGGCTGTGGCTCAGCGAGGAGGACGGTCTGGCCGCGGTCACTCTCGCCAACTGCACGTCGGGCGTGCCCGCGTCGACGGTCAGTGCGGACCTGCTCCGTATCGTCGCCGAGGCCGAGCCGCGCATCCCTGAGCCGTGGCGTCCCCTGCCGGAGGTCGATGCGGCGGTGCTGGAGCTCGCCGGGCCCTGGTACTGGGGGACGCAGAGCACGGTGCTGCGGCTGACGGCCGACGGAGGCGTCTCGCTCGGGCCGTTGACGGGTGGGGCGCGGGACTCGCGATTCCGTCCGAACGGCGACGGCACCTGGACGGGACTGGACGGCTACTACGCGGGGGAGCTCCTGCGCGTCGAGCGCCGGCCCGATGGATCGGTGAGCCATCTCGATCTCGGATCGTTCGTCTTCACGCGTGAGCCGTACGAGAAGGAGGCGCCGGTTCCTGGCGGGGTGGACCCGGAGGGCTGGCGGGGGCTTCCTCGTTCCTAGCTGATCTCGTTCCCGGTTGGCTTTGCTCTCCAGGCCGGTCTCGATCAGGGTCGACATGGCGAAAGGGCCGGGTGGTCCTGTGTTTCACGTGAAACGCAGGACCACCCGGCCCTCGGCGTGGTCAGAGCTGGAGCTTGAAGCCCACATGCGACGCCTCGAAACCCAGTCGCTCGTAGAAGCGATGGGCGTCGGTCCGGGTGGCGTCGGAGGTCAGCTGCACCAACTGACAGTTCTGGCGGCGGGATTCGTCCATTGCCCACTCGATGAGCAGCGTGCCGAGCCCGCTGCCGCGCTCGTCCGCGTGAATGCGGACGCCCTCGATGATCGAGCGTGTGGAGCCCTTCCGTGAGAGCCCGGGGATGACGGTGAGCTGGAGGGTGCCGACAGTGCGCCCCTCGCGCACGGCGACGACCAGGTGCTGGTTGGGGTCCGCGGTGATGCGCCCGTGCGCCTCCAGGTATGGCGTGAGGTCGTCCGGTGACTCGCGGCTGGCGCCCAAGGGGTCGTCTGCCAGCATCGCCACGATGGCCGGGACGTCTGCGGCGATGGCAGGCCGTATCTCAAGATCTCCCATGGCCGCAGCCTATGCCGCCATGAGTAGGCAGTCCCGGACGGCCCGGCGCCGGCGGCCCCGCGCCGTTGCCGACTCGGCGTCTCAGGCCGGGACGCGTACGGCTTCCACCGCGCGGACCAGCGGGGCGAGTTCGGGGTTCGTCGCCGCTTCGTCGAGTGCTTCGCGCAGGGCGGAGTCATTGGTGGGCCGCGCCTCGGCGAGCAGAGCCAGACCGGCCTCGCTCACGTCCGTGTAGATGCCGCGCCGGTCGGTCGGGCAGAGATAGCGGGCCAGCAGACCGCGGTCTTCAAGACGCGTCACCAGACGCGTGGTGGCGCTCTGGCTGAGGACAACTGCGTCGGCGACTTGCTTCATCTGCAGGTGACCGCCTTCGCCGTCGTGCTGGCGGCTGAGGACATCAAGGAGCGAGTACTCCCGCACGCTCAGGTCGT
Organism: Streptomyces sp. NPDC045026; assembly: GCF_056432625.1. Taxonomy (NCBI): domain Bacteria; kingdom Bacillati; phylum Actinomycetota; class Actinomycetes; order Kitasatosporales; family Streptomycetaceae; genus Streptomyces; species Streptomyces sp. NPDC045026. Next base: position 198,928 of record NZ_JBWKIS010000006.1, on the reverse strand, counting down.
GCTTGGCCTGCAGAGCGCGCTCGATATGGGTCTCGATCCTCCCGTGGAGCAGGGAGAGGGCGCACCAGCCCTGGGCCAGGGCGGTGAGTGCGGGGTCTGTGGCGGTCATGGCTCTAGTTCCTCCATCCCGAAGCGGCTGAACCCAGGATAGTCCACGTGCGAAATTGTCCGCGCTTGCAAGTAGTGCGCGTCTGCAAGTATTGTGAACGCACGCAAAGCGCACCTGCAACAGTTTGGGAAGGTGAACCCTATGCCTCTCGCGCTTCTGGCTCTCGCGATCGGGGCCTTCGGGATCGGAACCACGGAATTCGTGATCATGGGGCTGCTCCCCGAGGTCGCGGGTGACTTCGGCGTCTCCATCCCCACGGCCGGATTCCTGGTGACCGGCTACGCCCTCGGCGTCATGTTCGGCGCCCCTCTCATGACGATTCTGGGCACCCGCATCTCGCGCAAGCGGATGCTGCTGCTCTTGATGGTCCTGTTCATCGTGGGCAACGTGCTTTCCGCGGTGGCACCCGTCTTCCTCGTCATGGTGATCGGCCGCGTGGTCGCCTCACTCGCGCACGGTGCCTTCTTTGGAATCGGCGCGGTCGTCGCGGCCGAGCTGGTCGCCCCCGAGAAGAAGGCCGGAGCCATCGCCATGATGTTCACCGGCCTGACCGTCGCCAACGTCGTCGGCGTACCCCTGGGCACGCTCATCGGCCAGAGCGTCGGCTGGCGCGTCACCTTCGTGGTCGTCGCCGGGCTCGGAGTCGTCGGACTGCTCGGCATCGCCAAGCTCGTCCCCGACATGCCCAAGGCCGAAGGCGTCCACCTGCGGCACGAGCTCGCTGCCTTCAAGAACGTCCAGGTCCTGCTGGCAATGGCCATGACGGTGCTCGGCTTCGGCGGAGTCTTCGCTGCCATTACCTACATCGCACCGATGATGACGCACGTCGCCGGTTACGCCGACACGTCGGTGACCTGGCTCCTCGTCCTGTTCGGCCTCGGCATGGTCGCGGGCAACCTGATCGGCGGAAAGTTCGCCGACCGCAAGCTGATGCCGATGCTGTACATCGCCCTGAGCGGGTTGGCCGTAGTGCTGGCCCTGTTCACACTGACCGCCCACAACAAGGTCATGGCGGCGATTTCCATCGCGCTGATCGGCGCCCTCGGTTTCGCCACGGTGCCGCCGCTGCAGAAGCGGGTCCTCGACCACGCCCACGGCGCTCCCACGCTGGCCTCCGCGGTCAACATCGGCGCCTTCAACCTCGGCAACGCCCTCTCGGCCTGGCTCGGCGGCCTCGTCATCGCGGCCGGCCTCGGCTACACGGCCCCCAACTGGGTCGGCGCCGTCCTCGCCGCCGCCGCGCTCGTCCTGGCCGTCGTGTCCGCCGGCCTCGAGCGCCGGTCCAAGGTCTCGAGCCCGGTCGTCGCAAGCGCGACGCCGGAAGGGGCCCGGCAGGCGGAACCCGCTCACAGCTGAGCGGCCGCCGACTCTCACCTCACCCCCACCCGCAGGGCCGACGTCGTCCCCGCACCTGTTCCACCGCACATCCCCGTAAGGAGAACCCCCTCATGACCACCACCACCGCCGTCGTGCCACTGACCATCCAGGACGCGGAGATCCTCGTGACCGCCGCCCGTCGTGCGGCCGAGTCCGCCGGAGTGAGCGTCAGCGTCACCGTCCTCGACGCCGGCGGACACCTGCTCGCCTTCCGGCGTGACGACCGGGCCGTGCTGATCTCCGGCGAGACCAGCACCCGCAAGGCGTACACCGCCCTCCAGCTGAACGCCCCGACCGCGGACCTCGTCGACCTGGTCAAGCCCGACGGCCCTTTCCACAGCCTGCCCACCGCTCTGGACCGGCCGCTGCTCTTCATCGCGGGCGGCATCCCCGTCCACCGCGACGGGCGCCTCATAGGCGCCATCGGTGTCGGCGGCGGCGCACCGGAGCAGGACCACGGGTTCGCCACAGCAGCTGTGGCAGAGCTCGCCTGAAGCTCGACGAGACGTAAGCGCGACGCGCCTGCCCACACAGAAGTCCGCCCCCGGACACCGTGAACCACATTGTCCGGGGGCGGACTTCGCCGCATGCGGGCTCCAGATCAGCCCGCGGCGACCGTCAGAGGCGCGAAACGGCGTGTCCAGTCGCCCGGGAGGTCGGGGGCGCCATAGGTCATCACGGCGTTGAAGGCCTGGGACTCCACCCCCCTTGCCTTGATCCACGCCAGTAGTTCCTCGTGGCGCACGTCGATGTCGGTACGCAGGGGGCGATCCGTACTGGCGGCGAGAGAGGTGACAAGGGCCTTCGCGGTCTCGGTGTCGCGGGCGATCAGCGGGCCGATGACGTGGGTGTCCATGTTGGGCCAGGCGGCCGCGAAGCCGATGAGTTCGCCTCCGTCCTCGGCCACGCGCAGCTGGTCGGCGAAGGCCGGCAGGCGGGTCAGGACGTGGGTGCGGTCGGGGCCGAAGACCTCCGCGTCCAGGCGAAGGATGGCCGGGAGATCCTCCGCGGTCGCGGCGCGCGTGGCCACGGACGGCGCCGGTCCGCCGGGGGCGAAATGCCCCCGCACCATCTCCGCGCGCCCGGTGACCTTGAAGTCCAGCCCTTCATAGAGCGGGCGGCCGTACGGGGTCGCGTGCAGGGTGAGCGGTGTGGTGTCCGCCTGCTCGACGACGTACTGCATGAGGCGGCGGCCGATGCCGCGCCGGGCGTGGCGTTCGGCGACGAGCACCATGCCGATGGCACTCAGCGTGGGCCGGTTCGGCGGGCCGTAGTCGGTCACCACGCAGGCGCTCACCAGGCCCTCGTCGGGGTCGTCGATGCCGTAGCCGGTGCCGGCCGAGAGCAGCAGGCCCCATTTGTGTTCCTCGCGGGGCCAGCCGCGGTCCTCGGAGAGGTCGGCGCACGCCGCGAGGTCGCGCGGGGTGAGTCGGCGGATGGGTAGATCGGAGAGGGGAGGTGTCGACACGCAGGTCAGGCTGTCTGACGCAGCCGGTCCGCGTCCACCGCATTGCGGGCAGCATGCTGCTGCTTTCGGCCACGTCGCGTCAGTCCCCACGGCTTGAGCACCGAGATCACCGTCATGAAGAGGTAGGCGGTCAGGGAGACGATGGGACCGGCCACCAGATCGCTCGGTTGGGGCAGCGGAGTGCCGGCCGTCACCGTCGCGACCGCGGCGTTGACGCCGGGACGCAGCGCGAAGATCGAGGCGACGGTTGTGGCGAGCGTGAGCCAGAATTTGGCGTAGACCCAGCGGTGCCGGGCGAGGCCCCATGGCGTTCCCAGCGACAGCAGCAGGCCGCTCAGCAGAGTGAGCAGAGCGAGTGGGATCACCAGCCAGTCCGTGAAGACCTTCATGGCGCGGCAGGCGCCCTCGACCATCGGATCGGAACCCGTGGTGATCGCCGCGACGGCGAGCGCAAGCAGACCGAGCGTGAGCCCCAGCCAACAAGCGGAGGACGTCACGTGGACGACGAGGATGGCCCGGCGGGCGGGACGGCGTAGTTTCACGTGAAACACCGTGCCGGGAGCGAGCCTTCGAGGGCGTCCGACAGAGGGAGTAACTCCGGGTACTAGCCTCGGCGTACATGGCGAGACTGCATCTCTTCGATCTGGACGGAACGCTGCTGCACGGCACGTCGGCACCCGTGGAAATCTCCCGTCAACTGGGGCTCGAGGCCGAGACGGTGGCCCTGGACCGCGAGATCGGCGCTCAGCGCATCGGTCCGCCGGAGTACGCGCGGCGGGTGCACGCCCTGTGGGCGGGGCTCACGCCCGACCACGTGACGGCCGCGTTCGAGGGTGCGCCTTGGCTGACGGGAATCCGGGAGACCTGGGCGGAGATACGGGCGCGCGGTGAGTTCTGCGCTGTGGTCTCGCTCTCGCCGTCGTTCTTCGTGGAGCGGCTGACGGGCTGGGGCGCCCATGCGGCGTACGGCTCTCGCTTTCCCGCGGTGCCCTTCGCCGAGCCCGTCGACCCCACGGGCGTTCTCAGCGCCGCGGCGAAGGTGAAGATCGCGGACCGGCTCTGTGAAAGGTTCGGGGTGCCCCGGGCCGATTGCATTGCCTACGGCGACTCGTTCTCCGATGTGGAGCTGTTCGGCGCCGTGCCGGTATCGGTCGCGATCAATGCGGATCAGCACGTCGCGGGTCTGGCGACCCACTCGTATGCCGGCCGCGATCTGCGGGAGGCGTACGAATTGGTGCGGCACACCAGCTAATCGAGGGATTGCAGGGGCATATCGCCTGTCGAATTCCTTGCTGGGCAAGGGGGACTTGTGCGTTTGGCGGGTGCCGGTAGGGTCGACTCCGGTCCGAGGCAGGCGCGCCCGGCGCAACCCGGACCATGCACGCAGGCCAAGACAGCCTAACGGGACGGAGAGATCGAAGACCTGCTATTTCCGCTATGCGGCTTGCGGGGTCGCGCCGGATGGCACGCTGCGGTGAGGAACTGCGGGCAATGTCACATTCCTCCCTTACTTGTCCGTAGCGGGCCGGAATGCGGGTTCACTTGGGCCGCCGCATTCTGCCGCGGCAGAACGGGGAAAGAGCGACTTCCGATCGCGGAAGTACGCAGACCGACCGAAAGATGTTCGAGGCGAGGCACAGCATGGACGCTCCGACCACTACGTCGGCCGACTCCGGCTCCGGCGGCGGGGGCGGTTGGTTCACTCCGCGCAAGGCGCCGCCCACCGGCCCGAGCCCGGACCACGAGGCGCCGTCAGAGGGGCGCAGGGTCACGCCGATACGGCCCGTTGGCCGACCCGAGCGAATATCGGAAGACCATGCGGAGACGGTGCCCGCCCAGGGCCCCGCCCCGGCGACGGAGGCCGCACCCGCCCCTCAGCACGCGTCAGCGCCTGGCCCCACCCCGCCTCAGGCCGCCCCCCACGGGAACGCGCGCCCTCACTCTGCCCAGCACGGGCAAGGATCGAGCCCCGCGCAGCAGCCGCACTCCGCACCCCCGGGACCAACGGCGCCCAGGGCAGAGACCAGCCCCCGCCCGGCTCCCGCGCCCGAGGTCTCCCCCGACACCCGGCTCATCCGCCGCACCCTGGAGGAGGTCGGCCCCGACGCCGACAAGGTCACCTCGTACTTCTACGCGCTGCTCTTCGTGCGCCACCCCGAACTCCGGCCCCTGTTCCCCGCCTCGATGGACACCCAGCGCGACCGGCTGCTCAAGGCGCTGCTGATGGCGGCCGAGCACGCCGACAACAAGAGCGTCCTCGTCCCGTACCTGAAGAACCTGGGCGGCGGGCACCGCAAGTACGGCACGCAGCCCGAGCACTACCCCGCCGTCGGCGAGTGCCTCATCGGCGCGCTGTCCCGGTACGCGACGACGACCTGGGACCAGGAGACGGAGGCGGCCTGGGTACGCACGTACACGACGATCTCCCAGGTCATGATCGACGCGGCGGCGGCGGACGAGCTGCGCGCGCCCGCGTGGTGGTACGGAGAGGTGGTCTCGCACGACCTGAGGACCCCGGACATCGCCGTGGTCACGGTCCGGCCCGACCAGCCGTACCCGTTTCTCGCCGGGCAGTACACGAGCCTGGAGACGCCGTGGTGGCCGCGGATCTGGCGGCACTACTCCTTCGCCTCGGCGCCCCGTTCCGACGGGCTGCTCTCGTTCCACGTGAAGGCCGTTCCGGCGGGGTGGGTCTCCAATGCACTCGTGCACCGTGCCCGCCCGGGCGATGTGATCCGCCTCGGCCCGCCCTCCGGTTCGATGACGGTGGACCACAGCTCCGACAGCGGGCTGCTCTGTCTAGGCGGTGGCACCGGCATCGCGCCCATCAAGGCCCTCGTCGAGGATGTCGCGGAGCACGGCCAGCGGCGCCCGGTCGAGGTGTTCTACGGGGCTCGCACCGACCATGACCTGTACGACATCGACACGATGCTGCGGCTCCAGCAGACCCACCCCTGGCTGGCGGTCCGTCCGATCGTCGATCAGCAGGCTCATCTGCAACTGCCCGACGCGGTACGCGAGTACGGCCCCTGGAACGAGTACGACGCCTATCTCTCGGGTCCGCCCGGCATGATCCGCAACGGAGTCGATGCCCTGCGGGACATCGGGATCCCGGTGGACCGGATCCGCCATGACTCCGTGGAGGAACTCGTCGCGACCGGCAGCTGAGGCCGGCGGCTGAGCACCCTGCGGACGGGCCCGCGAGAAAGCGGGCAACCAAGGCCCGAAGCCCCGCCCCGTCAGCCCAGGTCAGGCGCGTGCATCGCTCGTACGCCCTCGATGTTGCCGTCCAGATAGTGCCGCAGGGACAGTGGGACGAGATGGACCGAGGCGATGCCGACGCGGGTGAAGGGCACCCGCACGATCTCGTACTCGCCGCACGGCTCCTCGATCTCGGGGCCGTGCCGCTGGCTGAGGTCCATCGACTCGAGACGGCAGACGAAGAAGTGCTGGACCTTCACGCCGGTGGAGCCGCCGTCCTCACCGATGTGCTCGACGGTGTCCACGAAGCAGGGCACCACATCGAGGACCTTGGCGCCGAGCTCCTCGTGCACCTCGCGGTGCAGGGCGTCGACGACGGTCTCGTCCTCGGGTTCGACCCCGCCGCCGGGGGTCAGCCAGTACGGATCCATGCCGGGCTTGGTCCGCTTGATCAGGATCAGGTCGTTGCCGTCGAGCAGGACGGCGCGTGCGGTGCGCTTGACCACGGGTCGGACGGTCATGGGAGGAATGTGGCCCCGCCGGTTCCACGTGAAACATTCCGTACCGACCTGGCCTCAGGCCGACGCCAATCGATCAGTGCCAGTTGGCCAATAGATCAGTGCTGGTTGATCGCCATCAACCTGATCACCACGAACTCGATCACCATGAACTCGATCACCATGAATTGATCAGCACCAATCGACGGCGGCACGCAGCAGCCACTCGTGCGCCCGCGCGATGTGTGGCATGGCCAGCGTGCCCGTACGCACGACAAGGAAGTACGTCCGCAGCGGAGGCACCGGGGGATCGAGCAGCGCCACGACCTCGCCGCGCTCCAGAGCCGGCGCGCAGAGGTAGCGCGGGAGCACAGCCAGCCCGGCCCCCGCGATCGTGCAGGCGAGCACCGCGCGTAGATCAGGCACGATGACCGTGCCCGAGGTGGCCGGGCGTGAGTCGAAGACGGCGGCCCAGTAGCGGGCGACGAACGGCAACGACTCGTGCGCCTCGACGAGCGGCAGATCCTCCAGCGCACCTGCGCCGTTACGGCGCAGGGTGCCCGGCCCTATGCGCGCGGCCCACCGCGGTGAGGCCAGCAGGACGTGCTCCTCGTCGCAGAGCGGAGTCGCGGTGAGCAGGCCGCCGCGTGGGCGGGCCGTCGTGATGACCAGATCGTGATGTCCTGCGCCAAGACCCTCGAGGACTTCCTCGGCGTTGCCGAAGGAGGCGCGCAGGGCGAAGCTCTGGCCGTCGTCACGGGTGAGCGCGGTGAGGGCGGGCAGCGCGCGCTCGGCGGTGAACTCCGGCGGCCCCGCGAGGTGCAGCGTGCGGACCGGCGACTCCTCGTCGATGCCGGTCTCGGTGATCTCCACGAGGGCGTCGAGATGCGGAGCGGCTTTGTGGGCGAGTTCGTCGCCGATGGAGGTGGGAGTCACGCCACGTGCCTGGCGCAGGAACAGAGGGCGGCCCAGCTGCCGCTCCAGGGTGCGGATCTGGGATGTCACAGCGGGCTGCGAAAGGCCGAGCAGTGCGGCGGCCCGCGTGAAGGAGCCCGCCCGGTGCACGGTCACGAACGTGCGCAGCAGGGCGAGATCCATGGCGGTGTCCTCCCCTCGCGGCCCCCGGGTCGGTCCCAACTATAAATATGTCGATAGGTCTCTGTCGCTAGCGTGATTGGACACTGACACAGAGTCAACTAGCCTTATGCGCGCGGTTCTTAGCGCGCAGGAACCGGGGACGGTCCGAGCCACGAGGGGGGAGGCTCGGGCCGTCCGTTGTGCGCAGCCAGGGATGAGGCCGACGCCGCGGCGGGCACGAAGTGGCCCGTGAGAGGCCCTAGGTGGCCGTCTCGTCGAGCGCGCGCAGCACATCGGCCACCAGGTCGTCCGGGTCCTCGGCGCCGGCGGAGAAGCGGATGAAGCCCTCCGGGACATCGTCCCCGCCCCAGCGGCGACGGCGTTCGGCGGTGGACCGCACGCCGCCGAAGCTCGTCGCGTCGTCCACCAGCGTCAGGGCCTTCATGAACCGCTCGGCACGCGCGCGCGTGGGCAGCGTGAAGGAGACCACGCACCCGAAGCGCCGCATCTGCTGCGCGGCGATCTTGTGCGAGGGGTCGTCGGGCAGACCCGGGTAACGCAGGCCCTCGATGTCGTCGCGGTCGCGCAGGGCGAGTGCGAGCGCGAGCGCGTTGGCGTTCTGCCGCTCCGCCCTCAACTGGAGCGTGGCGAGCGAGCGATGGGCGAGCCAGGCCTCCATCGGGCCGGGGATCGCGCCGACGATCTTGCGCCAGCCCCGCACCGAGGCGGTCAGCTCGGCGTCGCGGCAGGTCACGTAACCGAGCAGAATGTCGCCGTGGCCGGTGAGCTGCTTGGTGCCGCTGGCCACGGAGAAGTCGGCGCCGAGCTCCAGGGGGCGCTGGCCGAGTGGTGTGGCGAGCGTGTTGTCGACCGCCACCAGGGCGCCACGTGCGTGTGCCGCCTCGGCGAGCCGCCGCACGTCGCACACGTCGAGGCCGGGGTTCGACGGCGTCTCGATCCACAGGAGCTTCGCGCCGTCCAGGACGTCGAGCTGGGCGTCGCCGCCGGTGGGTGCGGTGCGGACCTCGATGCCGAACGCCGTGAGCTGCTCGCGGACGAGCGGGAACACCTGATATCCGTCGCTCGGCAGAACGACCACGTCATTGGCCTTGAGCTGCGAGAACAGCACCGCCGAGATGGCGGCCATCCCGGAAGCGAAGACGAGGGTGTCGACATCCTCCTGGCCGGGCGCCTCGAGCTCGCCGATGGCCCGCTCCAGATGGGTCCACGTCGGGTTGTCATCCCGGCCGTACGTGTAGGGCCCCGAGACATCGCCCGGCAGGTGGAAGTGTGCCGCGAAGACAGGCCCTGGGAGCGTCGGATCGTTCTTCGCGGCCTCGGGCAGCCCCGCCCTCACCGCCCTTGTACCGTCCCCGATCTGCGCCGATTGCGTCATGCCGCCCGTCCTTCCAGTGCTGCGCGTACCGCGTCGAGCAGACCATCGCTCGCCGACTCCACCATTCTCAGACATTCCTCGAAGCCATCGATACCGCCGTAGTACGGGTCCGGTACGTCCAGATGTGTCCCGGCCGAGGGGTCGTACGAGCGCAGTAGGCGGACCTTCTCGGCGTCCTGCGGGGTCGGTGCCAGCCGGCGCAGGGTGCGCAGATGCCCGGTGTCCAGGGCGATCACCAGGTCGAGCCGGGAGAACCACGAGGCGCTGAACTGCCGGGCGGAATGGCCGCTTTCATAGCCGCCGGCCGCCAGCACGGAGACGGTGCGGTGGTCGGCACCGTCCCCCTCGTGCCAGCCGTCGGTGCCCGCGCTGTCCACCTCCACGAGGCCGGCGAGACCCGCCTCGTGGACGCGCGCACGGAAGACCGACTCGGCCATGGGCGAGCGGCAGATGTTGCCGGTGCAGACGAAGCACACACGGAAGGACATGGGGTGGGGTCAGTCCTTGTCGTCGGGCAGGACGACGTTCAGCGCCCAGGAGACGACCGAGATGATCAGGCCACCGAGGACGGCGGTCCAGAACCCCTCGACATGGAAGCTCTGGTTGAACTGGTCGGCCAGCCACGAGGTCAGCAGCAGCATCAGGGCGTTGACCACGAGCGTGATCAGGCCGAGCGTCAGGATGAAGAGCGGGAAGGTGAGGAGCTTCACTATGGGCTTGACCAGGAGATTCACCAGGCCGAACAGCAGCGCCACGATGATCAGCGTGCCGACCTTCTTGCCGGTGCTGTCACCTGTCAGCGTGATCTTGTCGAGGAGCCACACCGCGACGGCGAGGGCCCCCGCGTTGGCGATCGTCTTGACTACAAAATTCTTCATGTGTCTGATCGTGGCAGACGAGACCGGATCATGAGAGTGGCCCTGCGAGGCCGCTCACGGGCAAGAGGCGGACAAGTGGGATGAAGGCATTCCGGCTGGACGAACTGGAAGCGGAACGTGCCGCGAACGACGGCGCGTATCTGCAGTTCCTGAGAGAGCGGAACATGTCGGTCGGGCTCTACGCCCTCGACGCGGGGGACCAGGACCCGCAGCAGCCGCACCAGCAGGACGAGGTGTACCTCGTCGTCAGCGGTCGTGGATCGATCACTGTCGGCATGGAGACGACCCAGGTGGCGCGCGGCAGCGTCGTGTACGTGCCGGCCGGGGTGGCCCACAAGTTCCATCACATCAGCGAGGACCTGCGGGTTCTGGTGGTGTTCTCTCCGCCTGAGAGCTGACGGCGGATCTCGGGGTTCCCTAGGGGGTCGCTCAGGGGACGACAAGGGGTCCGCGGTCCCCACGGGGCGCCTCGGCGTGCCAGCATCGAATGCAGAAGAAGCCGTATCGAAGCGGTGCGGCTCGGGAGAGAGGTAGGGACGATGGCAGTGCGAGAGATCTTCACGGGTATGCCGTGGTGGGTGAAGTGGGTCGCGGTGCCGGTCATCGCCCTGGTCGTCTTCGGAGGGCTGATAGCCAGCGTCGTGGGCTTCGTGATCGGTCTGCTCTTCAAGGTGCTGGTCTTCGTAGCCGTGGTCGGTGGACTCATCTACGTCGTACGGAAGTTCATGGCGGGCTCTTCCTCGCGCAGCGACTGGTAGCCCCGGGCCACGGTTCGCTCGCGCGGGGGAAGTTTCCCCGCGCGGCCCTCTTGAAGTGGTGGCCAGGGCTAGAGTCCGGAATTCGACGGCCGCACCCCCGTGATTCCCGAGAAGCGGGGGGACCCCACGCGCTTCGGGAGTGAACCTTGGCCACGGCTGAACCGCTTTCCGCCGCCCCGTTGTCCGCCGACGTCACGTCCCCCGACGCCATGTCTGCTGACGCCATGCCCCCACATGCGGTGCCCCCACCCCTCGGCTGTCGCGCGCACACCTACGACGACGCTCACGCCGAGGGCACGACCGGCGCCCCGCCCACCCTCATCGGCTCCGTCCAGCGCGCGATGCGCCTTCTCGAGGCCGTCGCGTCGCACGAAGACGGAGCGCCCGCCAAGCAGCTCGCCCGGGAGGCCGGCCTCGCGCTTCCCACCGCGTACCACCTGCTGCGCACGCTCGCCCACGAGGGCTATCTCCGCAAGGAGAAGGGCCTGTTCGTCCTGGGTGCGGCGGCTGAGCGGCTGAGTAGCAGCGGAGCGCAGCAGAATCGTCGCGGCATGATCACCGACGCCCTGCAGCACTGGCGCGACGCCATCGGGGTCCCGGTGTACTTCTCGGTTTACCGCGAGGGCGAGATCGAGGTTGTGGCTGTCGCCGACACGCCCGGGAATCCCGCGGTCGCGGAATGGGCCGACTTCCGCGAGACGGGGCACGCTCACGCGATCGGTCAGTGCCTCCTCGCCCAGCTCGACGAGGAGAGCCGACGCGATCACCTCGACCGCTATCCCGCGTATTCGATCACCCCGTACACGGTGCGCGACGACCGCTCGCTGCTACGCCGGCTGAACGGCCTGGGGCGGATGCAACCCGTGGTGGAGCGTCAGGAGTACGCGTTGGGCACGGTCTGCGCCGCGTTTCCCATCACCGTCGGGTCCACCGCGGCGACGATGGCGGTTTCTCTTCCGTCCCATCAGGCCGGTCGTCTGCTGCCCGCGGCACGGCAGTTGCAGAACGAAGTCGGCAAACTCGTAAGGACACTCGCCTTCTCTATCAGCATCTGAAAACTCACTCCTTGTGATCCCGCATGTACGTTAAGCAAGATGCGAAGGTGTCGGGAAGGTTATTCCCGCCCAATCGACGGCAAATTGACGGGGTAGGCGATGCGCGAGTCGGTACAGGCAGTACAAGCAGAGGTCATGATGAGCTTCCTCGTCTCCGAGGAACTCTCGTTCCGCATCCCGGTGGAGCTGCGGTACGCCGCTGCTGATCCCTACGCCGTGCGGCTGACCTTCCACCTCCCCGGGGACGCCCCGGTGACCTGGGCCTTCGGTCGAGAGCTCCTGGTGGACGGGGTGGCTGGTCCCTGCGGCGACGGTGATGTGCGCATCGAACCGGTGGAACTGGCGGGCAGTCCGGGCGAGATGCCGGGCGAGGTGCACATCCGGCTTCAAGTGGGCGGTGACCAGGCGTTGTTCCGGGCGGGTGTCGCTCCCCTCGTCGCCTTCCTGGACCGCACCGACAAGCTCGTCCCGCTCGGCCAGGAGCGGGCGCTCGCCGACTTCGAGACGCATCTCGACGAGGCACTCGACCGGATTCTCGCCGAGGAGCAGAGCGCCGGCTGACGGGCTCCAGAAGTCCGCGTGCGATCAACTGATGTAACGCTTCAGCAGAGTGGCGCCCTCGGGGTGCCCCCGCAGGGGTTCAGCGCTTCCTTCGTCGCCGGCCCCTGCCGCCGCGTGCCGGACCGGCCGCGGCAGCGGACGGGGGCCCCGGACGGTCGGCGGATACCACCAGAGCCGCGAGCGCGGTCGTCAGCGGCACCGAGGCGACCAGACCGATCGAGCCGACCAGGGTCCGCACGATCTCCTCGGCCACCAACTCACTGTTGGCGACGGTCCCCACACTGCTCTGCGCGATCGAGAAGAGCAGCAACAGCGGCAGGGCCGCGCCCGCGTACGCCAGGACCAGGGTATTGACCACGGACGCGATGTGGTCGCGGCCGATCCGGATGCCCGCGCGGTACAGGGCGCGCCGGCCCATCGTCGGGTCGGCCTGATGCAGCTCCCACACGGCCGACGTCTGCGTGACCGTCACATCGTCGAGCACGCCGAGCGAGCCGATGATGACGCCGGCGAGCAGTAGACCGCTCATGTCGATGTGCGGGTAAAGCCCGTGGATCAGGCCCGTGTTGTCGTCGGTGTTGCCGGTCAGCGCGGCCCAGTCGATGAACCCCGAGCCGAGCAGGCCGATCAGGAGCAGCGATACGAGCGTGCCGAGCACCGCGACCGAGGTACGGGCCGTCAGGCCGTGGCACATGTAGAGCGCGATCAGCATGATGGCGCTCGCCCCGACCACCGCGACCACCAGCGGATTCGAGCCCTGAAGGATTGCGGGCAGGATGAAGAAGGTCAGCACCATGAAGCTGACGGCCAGCGCGACGAGCGCCATGACGCCCCGCAGCCGGCCCACGACGACCACGGCCAGCGCGAAGATTCCGGCAAGCACCGCCATCGGGAGCCTGCGGTTCACATCGGTGACTGAGTACTGGAGTTCCTTGGGGGCGTCGGGCGCGTAGGCCACGATCACCTTCTGGCCGTCGTGCAACTGCCGAGGCGAGTCCGGCTGCACGATCTCCGTGAACGTACGCCCGGTGTCCTTGCCGCTGTCCACGCGGACGGTTGCCTTCCCGCACGTGCCCTTCGCCTGCTGTTCGGCGGACTGGCCCTCGGCGGTCGACGTGTCGCCGGTCGGGGTCTCGCCCGAGGCGTTCACGGACTTGCAGTCGACCTTGTCGACCTGGGTGACGGTGCCCTGTTGGGTCTGCCGGTCGAAGCCGACGCCCGTACGCGCATGGGGCGGGGCGCCGCCGGGCCAGAGAACCACGAGGCCGACGACGACCGCGACGGAGAACGGGATGAGCACCGCGGCGATGACCTTGCGCAGATGCTTGGAAACGGGCGCGGCAGGGCCATGACTGTGGGAATGCCCGTGTCCGGAGTTCCCCTGGTCATGGGGAGGGTGCGGCGGCGGAGGCGAAGGCTGCTGCGTGCTGGTCACCGCCCGATCATCGCAAGAACGGCAGGGGCCCTCTGTTCAGCACGCTAGAAATGACGCTAGCGTGGGGGCACCTTTGCACACGCGGGAGCTCGGAGCACCGGGCTGAGAGGGCGCTGACCTCCGCTTCGGCGATGTTTCACATGAAACATCGCCTGACGGAAGCCGCTGCGTCGACCGCCGAACCTGTTACCGGGTAATGCCGGCGTAGGGAGTAGGTCTCATGACCACATCGGACGCACGCACGCCTGCCTCCAACCTGTCCGCAGAGACGGGCGAGGCCGGGAAGTCCATCGGCTGGCACAAGGGGTACGTCACGGGCTCACGCCCCGACCTCCAGGTGCCGGTCCGCCAGGTGCACCTCACCAACGGCACGGCGGTCACGCTGTACGACACGTCGGGGCCGTACACCGATCCGAGTGTCGACACCGACGTCCGCAGGGGCCTCGCGCCGCTGCGGGAGAACTGGATCATCAGCCGCGGCGACACCGAGGAGTACGCGGGCCGCCCGGTCCGCCCCGAGGACGACGGCATCAAGCACACCTCGCCGCGCGGCGGTCTGCGCAACCTCGATGCGGTCTTCCCCGGCCGTCCCCGCCAGCCGCGCCGCGGGCGCGACGGCCAGGCCGTGACCCAACTCGCGTACGCCAGGCGCGGGGAGGTCACGCCCGAGATGGAGTACGTGGCCATCCGGGAGAACGTGGAGCCCGAGGTCGTCCGCGAGGAGATCGCCGCGGGCCGCGCGGTTCTGCCGGCCAACGTCAACCACCCGGAGATCGAGCCGATGATCATCGGGAAGCGGTTCCTGGTGAAGGTCAACGCCAACATCGGCAACTCCGCGGTCACTTCGTCCATCGAGGAGGAGGTGGAGAAGATGACCTGGGCGACCCGCTGGGGCGCCGACACTGTCATGGACCTCTCCACCGGCCGCAACATCCACACCACGCGCGAATGGGTCCTGCGCAACTCCCCCGTCCCGATCGGCACGGTCCCGCTCTACCAGGCGCTGGAGAAGGTCGACGGCCGTGCCGAAGAGCTGACCTGGGAGATCTACAAGGACACGGTCATCGAGCAGGCCGAGCAAGGCGTGGACTACATGACGGTCCACGCGGGCGTGCGGCTGCCGTACGTCCCGCTCACCGCCAACCGCAAGACGGGCATCGTCTCGCGCGGCGGTTCGATCATGGCCGCCTGGTGCCTGGCGCACCACAAGGAGAGCTTCCTCTACGAGAACTTCGCGGAGCTCTGCGAGATCCTCGCGGCGTACGACGTCACGTACTCGCTGGGTGACGGCCTGCGGCCGGGCTCGATCGCGGACGCCAACGACGAGGCGCAGTTCGCCGAGCTGAAGACGCTCGGGGAGCTCAACACGATCGCGAAGAGCTTCAACGTGCAGACGATGATCGAGGGCCCCGGGCACGTCCCGATGCACAAGATCAAGGAGAACATCGATCTTCAGCAGGAGGTGTGCGAGGAGGCCCCCTTCTACACACTCGGCCCGCTGACGACCGACATCGCCCCTGCCTACGACCACATCACCTCCGGCATCGGAGCCGCGATGATCGCGTGGTGGGGCACGGCGATGCTCTGCTACGTCACGCCCAAGGAGCACCTGGGCCTGCCGAACCGTGACGACGTCAAGACCGGCGTCATCACCTACAAGATCGCGGCCCACGCGGCGGACCTCGCCAAGGGGCACCCGGGCGCGCAGGAGTGGGACGACGCCCTCTCCGACGCGCGCTTCGAGTTCCGCTGGGAGGACCAGTTCAATCTGGCCCTCGACCCGGACACGGCGCGGGAGTTCCACGACGAGACGCTCCCGGCCGAGCCGGCGAAGACGGCCCACTTCTGCTCGATGTGCGGGCCGAAGTTCTGCTCGATGAAGATCTCCCAGGACATCCGCCGCCGGCACGGCGGGACGAAGAGTGAGATCGAGGAGGGCATGGCGGAGAAGTCCAAGGAGTTCGCCGCCGCCGGCAATCGCGTCTATCTGCCGATCGCGGACTGACCTCACCCGCGCTCATGCGGGCGCCGCGCGCTGTCCACCGGCCGCCTTTCGCGACCGGTGGACAGGGTGGTCTCGGGACCAAGCCCCGCCTGATCCAAACGAAAGACCCTAGTCCGGCTGGTGGTCCGGGCCTCCGAAGTCGGGGCTTGTGAAGTCCGGGCTTGAGTACCTCGGGCCCGCGGGGGAGCTCCCGTCCGTGCCCGGGCTGCTGAACCCGGGCCTGTTGTACCCGAGGTGGGGCATACGGCCCGCGACTCCGTGGCCGCCCCCGCGGTTCGCGGGGGCCGACGGAGGTTCCGCGAGGGCCTCCCGGAGGAATGGCAGGATGCCGCGCTCCAGGAGCACGAGGGACCAGGCTTCTCTGGCCCGGTCCACCTCCTCGTTCGACTCGGTGTGCGCGCCGGCCTGCAAGGACGTCGCTCCGTTGCGCAGAGCGGTGAGCAGCAGGCCCACGCCGGCGACGAGGATCCCCGCCACTGTGAGCGCGCCGAACACCCAGCCGGCCGTCCACAGGGTCTGGGCGAATGCCGGTTCCGGATCGAGCATCTTCAGGATGTAGCCGATGAGCAGGAAGATCGCGGCAGCCGTTCCGGCGAGCACAGGGGCGAGCACCGCGACGACGGCGATGACGCCGGCGCCGGTCGTCTCCGTCACCTCACCCACGGTGGCGGCCAGGCCGATCGCGCCTCCGCCGGACTCCGCGGAACTCTCTCCCTCGCGCAGCGGACGTACGGGCCGCGGCGCGGCGCGCAGGTCGGCGCGGACCTTCACGTAGTTCTGGTACTCGGTCGCGGCGGCGGCCGTGATCAGCGCGATGGCGTTGAGCGCCATGGTGCGCAGTTGTTCGGGGTTGAGCCGCTGACCCACTGCGGCGAGATCAGGGCGGTCCGGTGCGGTACGCAGCGCATCATCGAGGATCCGCTCGAACTCGGGGCGGTCCTCGTTCAGCAGGTGCGGAGCGCTGTTCATGTGCATCCCCCGATGCTCCGTAGGGCTTGGGGGCTCGCATGGGTGCGAGCCGTCGGGCAGAAACGGAGGGGAGCCTGCTACGGATAAGCCGATGGTAGAGCGGTGACGGCACGCGGTGACAGGGGGTTTCCCGAATTCGGCCCGGTGGCCGGACTGAGCCCCCGTTCGGTGCGCCTGCCCGGGGAACGCCTAGCTATCCATGGGGAGTTGCTGGACCAGCAGCTTTCCGGCCATGGTCACTCCGCCGTCCATCGCGATCGCGAGCCCGCCCGCGTACACGTGCGGGCCCTCGATCAGCGGGCGGCTGTCCTCGGACCCGTCCGCCGCGTCCTCGGTGCCGACCTCGCCGAGGAGGTACGGGATGGGGCTGTGGCCGTGGACTACGCGCGCGCCGCCGTAGGCGTCGAGGAGCTCGCGCACGGCTTCGGGTCCGGATTCGTCGCGGAACGCGAAGCGCTTGGTGAATTTGCGGAAGAGGTCCCAGCACTCGTCCGCGTCGTTACGCGTGAGGGTCTCGCGGACCGTGTCGTTGACCGCCTCGATCGAGTCGCCGTAGTCGAGGTACGCGGTCGTGTCGGAGTGCATCAGGAGGTGGTCGTCCTCCAGCTCGATCGCGTCGAGCCGGGACATCCACTGCAGATGGACGTCCTGGAGGCGGTCCATGTCCGACTTCTGTCCGCCGTTGAGCAGCCATGCCGCCTGGAAAGTGGCGGTGCCGGCGCCCGAGTTGACCGGGGTGTCGCCGAAGCGCTTGGCGCCGAGGAGGAGCAGTTCGTGGTTGCCCATGAGGGCCTTGCAGTAACCGCCGGCGGCGGCGGCCTCGGCGGACAGCCGCATCACGAGGTCGATGACGCCGATGCCGTCGGGCCCGCGGTCGGTGAAGTCGCCGAGGAACCACAGCCGGGCGGTGCCCGCCGACCAGCTGCCCTCGGCGTCGATGAGGCCCTGCTCGTACAGGGCGGCGATCAGCTCGTCGAGGTAGCCGTGCACGTCACCGACGACGTACAGCGGGCCGAGTCCGTCGGCGGAACGGGGGGCCGGCTCGGTGTCGATCCGCACCTGGACCGTGTCGCCACGGTTGATGACCGGCAGGTCGCGCTGGGTTGGCGTGTACCCGTCGGGCTGGTCGAACGCGGGGTCCTGAGGGGACGGTTCGGCGTACGAGGGCTCCGAGCGCGCCGGCTCCTGGTACGCGGGATCCGGCTCCGCCTGCACGGGCACGGCAGGGGCCGGTGGAGCGGGGTCGTGGCCGGGCTCCTGGACGTATGCCGGTACGTCGTGGACGTACGCGGGAACGCGGAAGTCGCGCAGCGTCGCCGTGCGCACCTCGGGTCCCTGACCGGCCCCCTGAGTCATCGACCCCTCCACCACCATTGCGCCGCCTCTGCACCCGATCGGACTGCCTGGTCGCAGCGGCCCGCGGTGTCGTGCGCCCATCATAGGAATGCGGCTCGCGCTGTGTGATGCACCAGGGGTGGTGAATCGGATCCGGGCGGCTGTTCACCATGCTTTTCTCCCGAATTGGTACGGGCTTTTCCGGGTGGTCTTCGGGGTGACCACCCGGAAGCCGTCGTTCAGCCGTGTCCCGGGGAGCGGGGCGGGCTGACCGTCGTGCGGGGCGGACGGCGCTGGGACGAGGTCCGGACGATGAGTTCCGTCGGTATCACCTGCTCGACCGGCTGGTCCGATTCAACCCCTTCGATGGCGTCGATCAGGAGCTGGACGACCGCGGTGCCGATCCGCCGCGGCTTGAGGGAGAGGGTCGTGATGGGTGGTTCCGTGGTGGCGTAGACGGTCGATTCGCTGCAGCAGACGAGCAGCAGGTCCTCGGGGACGCGCAGGCCGTACCGGCGGGCGGCGGCGAGCAGGTCCGTGCCGTTGGGGTCGAAGAGTCCGTACACGGCGTCGGGCCGGTCGGGGCGGGCCAGGAGCCGGTCGGCGGCGACGGCCCCCGCGCACGGGTCGTGCGCGGGATAGGACTCGTACACGGGTTCCTGTCCGATCCGCTCGCACCAGTGCAGGTACGCGGAGGTGGACAGATGGGTGTACGTGTCCGTGGTCGTGCCGGTGAGCAGTCCGATGCGGCGGGCCCCCGCGGCGGCGAGGTGGTCGAGGATGCCGAGGACGGCGGCCTCGTGGTCGTTGTCGACCCAGGCGGTGACGGGGAGCGTGCCGGCGGGGCGCCCGTCGGAGACGACGGGCAGGCCCTGGCGGACCAGCTCGGTGACCACCGGGTCGTGGTCGGACGGGTCGATGACGACGGTGCCGTCGAGGGCGACGTTCGACCAGACGTCATGGCGTGAGGTGGCGGGCAGGATGACAAGGGCGTAGCCGCGGGCGAGCGCCGCCGAGGTGGCGGCTCTCGCCATTTCCGCGAAGTACGCGAATTCGGTGAAGGTGAAAGGTTCATCCCCGTAGGTGGTGACGGTCAGGCCGATCAGGCCCGACTTTCCGGTACGGAGCGTTCGGGCCGCCGCGGAGGGGCGATAGCCCAACCGGTCGGCGACCTCGCGGACACGGCGTCGGGTGGCGTCCGGGAGCCGGCCCTTACCGTTGAGTGCATCGGAGACAGTCGTGATGGAGACCCCGGCGGCGGCGGCGACATCTCTGATGCCCGCCCGCACCTGCCGGGTGCCTCGGCGGGTGGTCTCTGCCCGGCTCACCTGGTGCTTCCCTGCTGCTGTCATGGCGAGCCGATAGTAGGGCTCATGAGGCGGGGTCGCGTGGGTGCATATGCGCGCGTTGACAGGTACGTTTCTGCATGGCGGAACAATGTCAATGACCTTGGAAATCAAGGGAGTTGAGGGCATCGACGCTAGGACGTCACTTGTCGGCGCGCATGGGCCTGCCAAGTCGGCGATGTTGCGAGTAGGTCTCAACTCACCTTCACGGGGGATGCGCGCCACGGCGCGAGCCACCGGCGCGCGCTGGAAAGGGGAGCGCCCCCTCTCCTCCGTACGCCTACAGGAGGTCCGCGGCCGTCGTCATGGGTGGTGTCGGACGACCGCCCGGAATGTCGGGGACCCCGGCCCATTGGGGTCTGCCGCGAATCCTCTTAAGGTGAGCAGTATTGAAATGGTGGTCGCGAGGAGGACTGCGGTGAGCGAGACGAGCCCCAAGCTGCGTGCCGAGCTGGAGGGTATTCCTGCCTACAAGCCGGGCAAGGCTGCCGCGGCCGGTGGACCGGTGGCGTACAAGCTGTCCTCGAACGAGAACCCCTATCCGCCGCTTCCCGGCGTGATGGAGAGCGCCGTCGCGGCGGCCGGTTCCTTCAACCGCTACCCGGACATGGCCTGCACCGGGCTGATGAACGAGCTGGCGGAACGATTCGCTGTGCCGGTCACGCACCTGGCCACGGGCACCGGCTCGGTCGGGGTCGCGCAGCAGCTGCTCCAGGCGACCAGCGGCCCCGGTGACGAGGTCATCTACGCCTGGCGGTCCTTCGAGGCGTACCCGATCATCACGCAGATCAGCGGCGCCAAGGCCGTGGAGGTGCCGCTGACGTCCGGCGAGGTCCACGACCTCGACGCGATGGCCGACGCGATCACCGACCGCACGCGCCTGATCTTCGTGTGCAACCCGAACAACCCGACCGGCACGGTGGTGCGCCGGGCCGAGCTCGAGCGGTTCCTGGACCGGGTCCCGAGCGACGTCCTGGTCGTGCTCGACGAGGCGTACCGCGAGTTCATCCGCGACGCCGACGTGCCGGACGGCGTCCAGCTCTACCGGGACCGTCCGAACGTCGCGGTCCTGCGCACGTTCTCCAAGGCGTACGGTCTCGCGGGCCTGCGGGTCGGCTTCGCCATCGCCCATGAGCCGGTGGCGGCCGCGCTGCGCAAGACGGCCGTGCCGTTCGGCGTGAGCCAGCTCGCGCAGGACGCGGCGGTCGCCTCGCTGCGGGCCGAGGACGAGCTGCTCGGCCGGGTCGGCTCGCTCGTGTGCGAGCGCAACCGCGTGGTCGAGACGCTGCGGGCGCAGGGCTGGACGGTGCCGGAGACGCACGCGAACTTCGTGTGGCTGCGGCTGGGGGAGCGCACGGCGGACTTCGCCGCGGCGTGCGAGCAGGCCGGTGTCGTCGTGCGGCCGTTCGCCGGCGAGGGGATGCGGGCCACGGTCGCCGAGACCGAGGCCAATGACGTCTTCCTGAACACGGCGGCGGCGTTCCGCAAGGAGCTGTAGTCCCGGGCGGCTGCGGCCGCCCTGTAGCGCGGTGGGGGTTCCCCTGAGTAAGGGGGGGGACCCCCCTTCTGTTGTCCGGAGCCGGTAGTACATAATGCTTGTGAATGTGAACGCTTTCACAAGCGTGCCTGGTTGATCCGGAGAGCAGTGGGATTTAAGGGGCAAATTGCCGCTGGACCACGGCGACCTAAGGAGATGACGCAGTGGACCCAACGTTGATGGCTCTGGCGCCGGAGACTTTGGCGCGATGGCAGTTCGGCATCACGACCGTCTATCACTTCCTTTTTGTCCCCCTGACCATCTCGCTCGCCGCGCTGACGGCGATCCTGGAGACGGCCTGGGTACGGACGGGCAAGGAGCACTACCTCCGGGCGACCAAGTTCTGGGGCAAGCTCTTCCTGATCAACATCGCCATGGGTGTCGTGACCGGCATCGTGCAGGAGTTCCAGTTCGGCATGAACTGGTCCGACTACTCGCGCTTCGTCGGCGACATCTTCGGCGCTCCGCTCGCCTTCGAGGCGCTGATCGCCTTCTTCTTCGAGTCGACCTTCATCGGTCTGTGGATCTTCGGCTGGGACAAGCTCCCGAAGAAGCTGCACTGCGCCACGATCTGGATGGTGTCCATCGGCACGATCCTGTCGGCGTACTTCATCATGGCCGCCAACTCGTTCATGCAGCATCCGGTCGGCTACCGGATCGTGGAGCGGGACGGCACCAAGCGCGCCGAGCTGACCGACTTCGCCGCTGTGCTCTTCCAGGAGACGGTGCTCGTCAACTTCTGGCATGTGATCAGCGCGTCCATCCTGGTCGGCGGCGCGTTCATGACCGGCATAGCGATCTTCCACCTGCGTAAGAAGCAGCACATCCGCACCATGCGGATGTCGCTGCGCCTCGGCCTGGTCACGGCCATGGTCGGCACGCTCCTCACCGTCGTCAGTGCGGACACGCTCGGCAAGGTGATGTACGACCAGCAGCCGATGAAGATGTCGGCCGCGGAGGCGCTGTGGGACACGGAGAAGCCGGCACCGTTCTCGATCTTCGCGTACGGCGATGTCTCCAAGGGCCACAACTCGGTCGCCATCGAGGTCCCCGGCGTGCTGTCCTTCCTCGCCAAGAACGACTTCAACGCCGAGATCCCCGGGATCAACGACATCAACAAGGCGGAGCAGGACAAGTTCGGACCCGGTGACTACCGGCCCAACATCCCCACCGCCTACTGGTCGTACCGCTGGATGATCGGCTTCGGCGGGGTCTCGATGGCCCTGTGCACCGCGGGCCTGTGGCTCACCCGGCGCAAGTTCTGGTTGGCGCCGGAGCACCGCACCGGCGAGGACGAGGTGCCCAGGCTGATGCTCACCAAGAACAAGGAGCTGATGCCGAAGCTGGGCGTCTGGTGGTGGCGTCTGTCCCAGTGGACGCTGATCTTCCCGATCATCGGCATCTCCTGGGGCTGGATCTTCACCGAGACCGGGCGGCAGCCGTGGGTGGTCTACGGCGTGCTCAGGACCAAGGACGCGGTCTCCCCCGGCGTCTCGCAGGGTGAGGTCCTCACCTCCCTGATCGTGTTCGCGCTGCTCTACGCCGTCCTCGCCGTCATCGAGGTGAAGCTGATGGTCAAGTACGTCAAGCAGGGGCCGCCCGAACTCACCGAGGCCGACCTCAACCCGCCCACCAAGATCGTCGGCCCGGGATCCGGAGCGGATTCCGGCGACGCTTCCGATGCCGACCGGCCCATGGCCTTCTCGTACTGAGACTGAGGAGCTGCTGAGGCATGGAACTTCACGACGTCTGGTTCGTACTCATCGCGGTCCTGTGGATCGGCTATTTCTTCCTGGAGGGATTCGACTTCGGGATCGGGGTCCTGACCAAGGTCCTCGCGCGCGGCCGCACCGAGCGGCGCGTCCTGATCAACACCATCGGACCCGTCTGGGACGGTAACGAGGTGTGGTTGCTGACGGCCGGCGGTGCGACCTTCGCCGCCTTCCCCGAGTGGTACGCGACGCTCTTCTCGGGTTTCTACCTGCCGCTCCTGATGATCCTGGTCTGCCTGATCGTGCGCGGTGTCGCCTTCGAGTACCGGGCGAAGCGGCCCGAGGAGAAGTGGCAGACCAACTGGGAGCACGCGATCTTCTGGACCTCGCTGATTCCGGCGGTTCTGTGGGGCGTGGCGTTCGGGAACATCGTGCGCGGCGTGAAGATCGACGCGCACAAGGAGTTCGTGGGCAGCTTCTGGGACCTGCTCAACCCGTACGCGATCCTCGGCGGTCTGGTGACGCTGACTCTGTTCACCTTCCACGGCGCGGTGTTCGCCTCGCTCAAGACGGTGGGCGACATCCGGGTGCGGGCGCGGAAGATGGCGCTGGGTCTCGGTCTCGTGGCCGCGGTCCTCGCGCTCGTCTTCCTGATCTGGACGCAGGCCGACAAGGGCGACGGCTCGTCGCTGATCGCGATGATCGTCACGGTGGTCGCCCTCGTCGGCGCCATCGGTGCCATCAAGGCGGGGCGTGAGGGCTGGTCGTTCGCGCTGTCCGGCATCACGATCGCGGCAGCCGTCGCGATGCTCTTCCTGACGCTGTTCCCGAACGTCATGCCGTCGTCGCTCGACCCGGACTGGAGCCTCACGGTCACCAACGCCTCGTCGAGCCCCTACACCCTGAAGATCATGACCTGGTGCGCGGCGGTGGCGACGCCCATCGTGCTGCTCTACCAGTCGTGGACGTACTGGGTGTTCCGCAAGCGGATCGGCACCCAGCACATCGCCGACGCCGCGCACTGAGCCCCTGATACGAGGGTGTGTTTCACGTGAAACCGATCGACCAGCGTCTGCTCCGGTACGCCAGGGCCACTCGCCTCTTCCTGATCGCGGTGGTGGTCCTCGGCGTGGCCGGGGCGGGCCTGGTCATCGCTCAGGCGATGCTCATCGCCGAAGTGGTGGTGGGGGCCTTCGAGCGCGGTCTCGATGTCTCCGCCCTGCGCACACCTTTCGTGCTGCTGGCGCTGGTGGCGGCCGGGCGCGGTCTGGTCTCGTGGCTGACCGAGCTTGCCGCTCACCGGGCCAGCGCGGCAGTCAAGTCGGAGCTGCGCGGACGTCTCCTGGAGCGCGCCTCCCAGCTGGGCCCGGGATGGCTCAGCGGGCAGCGGACCGGATCCCTGGTGGCGCTCGCGACGCGGGGTGTGGACGCGCTCGACGACTACTTCTCGCGCTATCTGCCGCAGTTGGGCCTCGCGGTGGTGGTGCCCGTGGCAGTGCTCGCGCGCATCGTCACCGAGGACTGGGTGTCCGCGGCGATCATCGTCTGCACGCTGCCCCTGATCCCCGTCTTCATGATCCTTATCGGCTGGGCCACCCAGTCCCACATGGACCGTCAGTGGCGGCTCCTGTCCCGGCTTTCGGGGCACTTCCTGGACGTGGTCGCCGGCCTTCCGACGCTGAAGGTGTTCGGGCGGGCCAAGGCGCAGGCCGAGTCGATCCGCCGGATCACCGGCGAGTACCGGCAGGCGACGATGCGGACCCTGCGCATCGCCTTCCTGTCGTCGTTCGCCCTCGAACTGCTCGCGACGCTGTCGGTCGCCCTGGTGGCCGTGACCATCGGCATGCGACTCGTGCACGGCGACATGGACCTCTACGTGGGGCTCGTCATCCTCGTCCTCGCGCCCGAGGCCTATCTACCGCTGCGTCAGGTCGGCGCGCAGTACCACGCGGCGGCCGAGGGGCTCGCCGCAGCGGAGGAGATCTTCGCCGTACTGGAGACCCCGGTGCCGCCGTTGGGCGCCGGTGCGGTGCCCGCGGCCACCGGTATCGCATTCGACGGCGTGACCGTCCGCTATCCCGGCCGGTCCGCGGACGCCGTCTCGGAGGCCGACTTCGAGGTCGCGCCCGGGGAGACGGTGGCACTCGTCGGCCCGAGCGGTGTGGGCAAGTCGACGCTGTTGAGCGCGGCGCTCGGATTCGTCCGTCCCGAGGCGGGGCGGGTCCTCGTCGGGGGCGCCGATCTGGCCGGTCTCGACCGGGAGGCGTGGCACGCGCGCGTGGCCTGGGTGCCGCAGCGGCCGCAGCTGTACGCCGGGTCGATCGCGGACAACGTGCGGCTCGCGCGGCCCGACGCGTCGCCCGCACAGGTCGAGGAGGCGCTGCGCGAGGCCGGGGCACAGGACTTCGTCCGTGCGCTGCAGGACGGCATGGACACCCTGCTCGGTGAGGACGGGGCCGGGCTCTCCGCCGGGCAGCGGCAACGGCTCGCCCTGGCGCGGGCGTTCCTCGCCGACCGGCCCGTGGTCCTGCTGGACGAGCCGACGGCCGCGCTCGACGGCGAGACCGAGGCGGGGATCGTCGAGGCGGTCCGCAGGCTCGCCGTCGGCCGGACCGTCCTTCTGGTGGTGCACCGTCCCGCGCTGCTGGCCGTCGCCGACCGGGTGGTGCGTCTCGACGTACCGCGTTCCGACGCGGTGGCAGGGGAGCCCGCCGTACGTCCCGTGTCGCGAGACGAGGCGGCCGAAGCGCCCGCCCACGAAGGGCCTCTTTACGTAGAGGACGTTCACGTATCGGCCCTCCACGAAGAGGACGGTCATGTACCGGCCCTCTCCGGGGAGCGCCGGGGCAGTGTGCTCGCGCGGGTGCGGGGTGCCGCCCGGGCGCGGCGCGGGCGCCTTGCCCTCGCGCTGCTGCTCGGAGCGCTCGCCCTGGGCAGTGCCGTCGGGCTCATGGCGACCTCCGGGTGGCTCATCTCGCGGGCCTCGCAACAGCCGCCCGTGATGTACCTGATGGTCGCCGTCACGGCGACCCGCACCTTCGGGATCGGCCGCGCTTGCTTCCGGTACGCCGAGCGGGTCGTGTCGCACGACGCCGTGCTGCGGATGCTGGCGGACACCCGGGTAGCCGTCTACCGGCGCCTTGAGCGGCTCGCCCCCGCGGGCCTGCGCGCGACGCGCCGCGGCGATCTGCTGTCCCGGCTCGTCGCCGATGTGGACGCCCTCCAGGACTACTGGCTGCGCTGGCTGCTGCCCGCGTCGGCCGCCGCGGTGGTCGGTGCCGCCTCGGTCGCCTTCACCGCCTGGATGCTCCCCGCCGCCGGTGCCGTGCTCGCCGTGGGCCTGCTGCTCGCGGGGGTCGGCGTACCGCTGCTCTCCGGAGCCGTCGCCCGCCGAGCCGAGCGCCGGCTGGCCCCCGCGCGCGGGACGCTCGCCACCCGCGTGGCCGAACTCCTCACCGGCACCGCCGAACTGGCGGTCTCCGGAGCCCTGCCCGCGCGCACCGCGCAGGCGAAGGCCGCCGACTCCGTACTGACGCGGATCGTGTCCCGCGCCGCCACCGCCACCGCGCTGGGCGACGGTCTCACGGCGCTGATCACCGGCCTCACGGTCGCCGGTGCCGCTCTCGCCGGGGTGCAGGGGGTGCGCGAGGGCCGTCTGGACGGGGTCCAGCTCGCCGTCGTCGTCCTGACGCCGCTGGCCGCGTTCGAGGCCGTCATGGGCCTGCCGCTCGCCGTGCAGTATCGCCAGCGGGTCAGGAAGAGCGCCGAACGCGTCCACGAGGTCCTGGACGCGCCGGACCCCGTACGGGAGCCTCAGGCGCCCGCGCAGGCGCCGCAGGACCCGTTCCCTCTCCTCGTACACGGTCTCGCCGCGCGCCATGACGGGCAGGGCCGGGACGCGCTCCACGGGGTCGATCTCACGCTGGAGCGGGGCCGCAGGGTCGCCGTCGTCGGCGCGTCCGGGTCCGGCAAGTCGACGCTCGCGCAGATCCTGCTGCGGTTCCTGGACGCGGGCGAGGGGGCGTACACCCTGGCCGGGCAGGACGCGTACGGGCTCGAAGGGGATGCCGTGCGGCGGCTCGTCGGGCTGTGCGCGCAGGACGCGCACCTCTTCGACAGCTCGGTGCGCGAGAACCTGCTCCTCGCGAAGAAGGACGCCACCGACGACGAACTGCGCGAAGCCCTGGCCGCGGCCCGCCTCCTGGAGTGGGCCGATTCGCTGCCCGAAGGGCTCGGCACCCTCGTCGGCGAACACGGAGCGCGCCTTTCCGGAGGCCAGCGGCAGCGGCTCGCACTGGCCCGCGCACTGCTCGCCGACTTTCCCGTCCTCGTACTCGACGAGCCCGCCGAGCACCTCGACCTGCCGACGGCGGACGCGCTCACGGCGGACCTCCTGACCGCGACCGAGGGCCGGACGACGCTGCTGATCACGCACCGGATGGCCGGCCTCGACGCCGTGGACGAGGTGATCGTCCTCGACGAGGGGCGGGTCGTGCAGCGCGGCACGTACGAGGATCTGGTGGCGGCCGACGGGCCGTTGCGCGCGCTGCGGGAACGCGAGCGGGAGGCGGAGCTGTTGGTGGGCGCGTAGCCATGCGTACCGGGTGCCCTGGTAGCGGCTCGCAACCCTGACTTTCCTCTCCAAACAGGGCTAACTAGTCTCAAGGCATGTCAGCTGCACCGGCACCCGGCGCCACCCCACCGTCCGACGGCGAGCGGGACTCCTCCTACGCCCTGGAGGCGGCGACGCAGGCGACGCGCGGCCTCCAGGGGCTGTCCGCTGAACTGACCGCGCGGGTGCCGCAGCTGCTCGAAGCGATGCGCTCCGTAGGCACCGGTCTGGAACTGCACACCACCCTCGACCGCATCTGCGAGACGGCCGCCGAACTCGCCGACGCCCGCTACGCGGCGATCGGCGTCGTCTCCGAGGACGGCGAAGCGCTCTCGGACTTCGTCTTCCACGGAGTCGACGTGGAGACGGCGGAGCTCATCGGACGGCTGCCCAACGGCCACCGCGGGCTGCTCGGGGCGCTCATCCACGACCCGGACCCGGTACGCCTCGCGGACCTGGCCGATGACCCGCGTTCCTGCGGCTTTCCGGCCCACCACCCCCCAATGCGGACCTTTCTGGGCGTTCCCATCCGCGTACAGGGGGAGATCTTCGGCAACCTCTATCTGGCGGAGAAACAGGGCGGCGGCGAGTTCAACGACTACGACCTGAGCATGGTCCGCGTCCTCGCCACGGAGGCCGGCATCGCCATCGGCAACGCGCGCCTGTACGAGGCCGCCAGGCAGCGCGAGCGGTGGATCGACGGTTCTGTGGCCGTCACGACCGCCCTGTTGTCGGGCAGCGACGCCGAGGACGCCCTCCAGGTCGTCGCCGAACAGGCCAGGCACCTGTCAGGCTCGGCGGCCGGCATCGTTCTCCTGCCGGCCGAGGAGGGCGGCATGGAGATCGTCGCCGTCTCGTCGGACGAGCCGTCGCAGGCCCTCGGCGTGATCATCCCGGACGAGAGCGAGATCGTGGCCGAACTGCTGGGCGGCGCAGCCGTGTTCATCGAGGACGCGTCCACCGACCCGCGCATACTGACCGACCTCGCGCGCGACTACGGACCGGCGATGATGCTGCCCCTCCAGAGCGACGGCCGCGTCCTCGGCACGCTCGTGACGCCACGCGCGCGTGGCGCCCGGCCCTTCAGCGATGCGGAGCGCACCCTCGCCACCCAGTTCGCCTCGCAGGCGGCACTCGCGCTGATGATGGCGGAGGCGCAGCGCGACCGGGAGCGGCTCGCGGTGTACGAGGACCGCGACCGGATCGCCCGCGATCTCCACGACCTCGTCATCCAGCGCCTGTTCGCCACCGGAATGATGCTGGAAAGCGCCCAGCGCAGGTCCGTCGTGCCCGAGGTGCAGGTCGGTGTCGCCAAGGCCGTGGACGAGCTCGACGTCACCATCCAGGAGATCCGTACAGCGATCTTCGCGCTCCAGCAGGGGCCCGCCGAGGCGCCGTCGGGCCTGCGCACACGGGTCCTGCGCGAGATCAACATGGCCGCCGTGCCGCTCGGCTTCAAGCCCACGCACCACTTCGCCGGAGCCGTCGACACCGTGGTCGGCGAGCTCACCGGCAAGAACCTCACCGCGGCCCTTCGAGAGGCACTGTCCAACGCGTTCCGGCACGCGGAAGCCGCCCGTATCGATGTCGTAGTCGACGCGAACGTCACGCTCCCCGACGGGCAGCCCGGCGTCCGGCTGACGGTCGCCGACGACGGTGTCGGCATCCCGGAGGGCGGCCGGCGCAGCGGCCTCAAGAACCTCAAGCGACGGGCCGAGTCCCTGGGCGGCGACAGCTGGTACGGGCCGGGCATCGGTGAGGACGGGGGCGGCACGACGTTGGTCTGGCAGGCGCCTCACTGAGGGAGGGCTAGGGCTGAGGGGGAACGACGAAGTACGGCGCTGACCCTGTTCGGAGGTACGGATCCGACGGATCTGACCGCATGGGGCACTCCGGCCCCTCAGGCGTACGAGTTCAACAGGCCGCGCGCGCATGCCCCGTTCTGGGCCGGATCCATGTTCCGGGTCGGGTCCGCGTTCCGGGTCGGACGGCTGTGCCGGGCCGGGTCCAGGGCCAGGTCCCGGGTCGGATCCGCACGCGGAGGACCGTTTCTTCTAGGCGTCGCCCGGTGAGTCGTCACCGGAGGGCATCCGCGCCGCCAGGATCTGCTCGATGACCGCGGCCACGCCGTCGTCGTTGTTGGGCACCGTGTGGCCCGACGCGGCGGCGAGCACGTCCGGGTGCGCGTTGCCCATCGCGAACGAGGTGCCGGCCCAGCGGAGCATCTCCATGTCGTTGGGCATGTCCCCGAAGGCGACGACCTCGGCCGCCTTGATGCCGCGCTCGGCGCAGCACAGTGCGAGGGTGCTGGCCTTGGAGACGCCGGGGCCGCTGATCTCCAGGAGCGCGCTCGGGCTGGAACGGGTGATCGCCGCGCGGTCGCCGACAGCCGCACGGGCGAGGGCGAGGAATTCATCGGGGGCGAGGTCCGCGTGGTACGCGAGCAGCTTGAGGACGGGCTGGTCCGCACAGGGCGAGCCGTCGGCGAGGAGCTTCTCGGCGGCCGCGACGCTCTCCCCTGCCTCCAGGTGCAGCGGCGGGTACGTCGGCTCGTGATGGAGGCCGCCGGTCCGCTCGACCGCGAAGGCCGTACCGGGCGCGGCGGCGCGCAGGATGTGTACGACGTCGAGGGCGATCTCCGGGGCGAGGTCCCTGACCTTCACGAACCGGTGGCGGCCGGGGCCGCCGTGCAGATCCACCACGGCCGCGCCGTTCCCGCAGATCGCCAGGCCGTGGCCGTGCACGTGGTCACTGACGACGTCCATCCAGCGGGCCGGCCTGCCGGTCACGAAGAAGACCTCGATGCCCGCCTGCTCGGCGGCGGCGAGTGCGGCGACCGTGCGCGGCGAGACGGACTTGTCGTCGCGCAGCAGCGTGCCGTCCAGGTCCGTGGCGACGAGCCGGGGCGCGGGGGCGTTGGCGGCCGGGGTCCAGGGCCGAGGAGTCGGTGAGGTCACCGCACCAGTGTCCCGCACATGCGCGCATGGGCGTGCACGGGCGTGCAGTGGGGCGCGCAGATGAGTACGGTCCTCGCGCAGGCGCCCCACCGTTTCCGCCGCGTCGCCGCGGGGCCTCAGCCGAGCTGGGCGAGGGCCTCCGTGGCGATGCTCTCGAAGACCTTCTCGTCGGCGGCGAAGTCCGAGTCGGGGATGGGCCAGTGGATCACGATCTCGGTGATGCCCAGGGCCGCGTGCTTGCCGGCGAAGTCCACGAAGGCGTCCACGGACTCCAGCGGACGGTTGCGGTCCGGGGTGAATCCGGTGAGGAGGACCTTGTCGAGCTCGGCGGCGTCCCGGCCGATCCCGGCGCAGGCGTCGGCGAGCTTGGCCGCCTGTCCGCGAATGGCTTGAATCGACTCCTCGGGGGTGCCCGTCTCGAACAGCTTCGGGTCGCCCGTCGTCACCCATGCCTGCCCGTGCCGGGCTGCCAGCTTCAGCCCGCGCGGTCCGGTTGCGGCCACCGCGAAGGGGAGCCTGGGCCGCTGCACGCACCCCGGGATGTTCCGCGCCTCCTGGGCCGAGTAGAACTCACCGTCGTACGTCACCGAGTCCTCGCTCAGCAGCCGGTCGAGCAGCGGTACGAACTCGGCGAAGTGGTCGGCCCGTTCGCGTGGGGACCACGGTTCCTCGCCGGCCTTCAGGAGCGTCGTCGCGTCGAAGCCGTTGCCGCCCGCGCCGATGCCGAGGGTGATCCGGCCGCCGGAGATGTCGTCAAGGGTGATCAGTTCCTTGGCCAGCGTGACCGGGTGCCGGAAGTTCGGCGAGGTCACGAGCGTGCCGAGGCGCATCCGTTCCGTGACGGACGCGGCGGCGGTCAGGGTCGGCACGGCGCCGAACCACGGGCCGTCGCGGAAGGTCCGCCAGGCCAGGTGGTCGTAGGTGTACGCGGTGTGGAAGCCCAGCTCCTCGGCGCGCTGCCACGTGGCTCGGCTGCCCTCGTGCCAGCGGCGGTGGGGCAGGATCACGGTGCTCAGACGCAGGGCGGGCGTGGGCTGACGGGGCTGATCGCTCATGCCCCAGAGCCTAAGCGGCGCGTACCGGGCGTGGGTCGGGGGTGACGGGGGCGTGAGGCTCCGTGTCACGCAGGTCCGGCTGGTCTCAGCTCATCTCAGCTGGTCTCAGCCGGGAAACCGCAGGTAGCGGGGTGGGACGGCCTCCGTGAGCCAGACGCCGTTGGCGCTGACGCGGAACGTGTGGCCGTCCCGGTGCATCGCTCCCGCGTCGACGGACAGCACGACGGGGCGGCCGCGGCGGGCGCCGACGCGGGTGGCGGTCTCGCGGTCGGGCGAGAGATGGACGTCGTGCCGGCTCATGGGCCGCAGCCCTTCGGCGCGGATGGCGTCCAGGGCCGCGGCGACGGTGCCGTGGTAGAGGTACGCGGGCGGGGTCGCCGGGGGCAGCCCGAGGTCGACGTCCACGGTGTGGCC
Source organism: Streptomyces sp. NPDC045026 (assembly GCF_056432625.1). NCBI lineage: Bacteria > Bacillati > Actinomycetota > Actinomycetes > Kitasatosporales > Streptomycetaceae > Streptomyces > Streptomyces sp. NPDC045026. Next base: position 167,174 of record NZ_JBWKIS010000006.1, on the reverse strand, counting down.
CTGGCTGGCGCGGATCCGGGAGCCCTCGATCGCGAAGCGCCGTTTGTCGTTGGCGGCGACGACATGGTCGAGCTCGTCCCGCGTGATGCGGAAGCCATGGGCGGCGGCCGTGGCGAGCAGCGTCCCGATCTCGACCCAGCCGCCCTCGTCAAGGGTCAGTCCGATCCGCTCCGGCTGGTGCCGCAGGTGTTTCGAGAGGTACTTCGACACCTTGACGGTGCGTCTTTCATCCATCCCGCCAGAGTGGCGGGCGTCTCACTCCTCGTGCACGTGATTTTTCTGTTCGCAGGTTTGATCCACAGCCAAGTTCGGTTATCCACAGGGGATTTGGCGATTCTGTGGACAACTGTCAGGCGATTGGCGGCATTTGGTCAACAGGAGTGGAATTGCGGTGGTTTGAGGTAAGAGTGTCCAATGCCCTTGCCTGTACCTCCCGCTCGGTTGCCACGGCGATGAACTCGGCGACGTTCTCCGCGCCAACCAGACTCTGTACAGCGCGAATCGTGTCGGCGGGAAGCGGCACTGAATGAGCCTCCTCCACCTGCGGAGTGACCGGGCCCTCCGACAGGTGTCGGTGGAGATGCCGGGTGGCGAACAGCTTCATGGCACGCGCCAGTTCGGCGTCGACGGACTGCTGGGCGAGGGGCCGGAGCCTGCGTACGAGTAAGGCCGCCTCCGCCGCTTCCGCATCCGTCGGGGGCAACGGGCCGAGATAGCGCGCGAAGACATGCTCGGTCGTGAACTCGAGGAAGCGCGTGGCGATGTGCTCGATCTGACCCCTCAACTCCCGCAGATGAGCGGAGATCGCGGGCAAGGGGACACCGGAAGCGTGCAACTCGGCGGCCACGGCGAGCTCTTGGGGACTCGGCACGAGGAACTCATCTTCGTGTCCCGGGATCTGTTCCAGGATCCCGAGTGCCACCGCGTCGGCGATGGCAGCCTCGTCCTCGCTGCCCCCGAACCGCGCCGCCAGATCGGCGCGCGAGATCCGGTCGGCCTCCTCGTCGGTCCACGGCCCGTCGACCTCCGCGACCAGGCCGAGCACACCCCCGAGCCCGCGTCCCGCGTCCCACGCCTCGAGCAGCTCCTTGATCGAGGCCAGGGTGTACCCGCGGTCGAGGAGGTCGGCGATCTGCCGCAGCCGGGCCAGATGCGTGTCCCCGTACACATTGGCCCTGCCGCGCCGCTCGGGGCGGGGGAGCAGCCCGCGGTCCTGGTAGGCACGGATGGTGCGGACCGTGGCGCCGCTGCGGTGCGCCAGGTCCTCGATCCGGTACTCGGCCACAGCCTGCTCCGTCACGCTTCACATCCCTCTGCCGTGCCGTGTGGGAAGACGGCGCCGCCCCGGATCCGGACGCCGGCCGCGTACGGCCGGACGAAACGAAAGACCCTAGGACAGAGCGGTCCGGCCGATCGCGCCCGCCGCCGTCCTGGCCGCGGGCGACCGGGCCAGGTACTCGACGGCCTTGCGCAGCGACCCCTCCTGCGAGGGATGGTACGACCGCCGCAGATAGCGGGGTATCGCCGCACCCAGCTCCCGCCAGCTGGGCAGCAGTCCCTTGCGCACCGCCCTGTTGTGTTCGGCGAGCGAGTAGCGCAGGCGGCCGGCGAGCTGCGGGTCGTGCCGGATGAGATAGGCGGCGCCCCAGGCCCACAGGTACAGCATCACGGGAGCGGTGACGGCCATGCCCGCGAGCCGCCGGGCATAGCGGGGCAGGCCCTCGCCGCCGCAGTGCTGGTACATGTCGAAGGCGACCGCACGGTGCTCGACCTCCTCCGCGCCGTGCCAGCGCAGCAGGTCGAGCATGACCTCGTCCGCGCTCGCCGCGTCGAGCCCTTCGGCGTGCAGCACCCAGTTGCCCAGGACCGCGGTGAACTGCTCGATCGCCGCGACGACGGAGAGCCGGAAGCGCAGCCACTCCTGGGTGGAGACCGGGGCGCCCAGCGGCGGCCGCTCGCCGAGGAGCTTCTCGAAGAGGAAGTCGACGTGCTTCGTGAAGTCCCCGGTGTCGAGCCGCTGTGCCGCCAGATGGTCGAGCACGTACGCGTGCTGCACGCTGTGCGTGGCCTCCTGGCCCATGAATCCCTTGACGTCCCCCAGGAGTTCGGGTTCGTCGACGAGCGGCAGGCCTTCTTTGAAGACCTTCACGAACCACCGCTCCCCCGCTGGGAGCAGCAGGTGCAGCACATTGATGACGTGCGTCGCCGCGGGCTCGTCCGGGATCCAGTGCAGCGGTGTCTTCTCCCAGTCGAAGGAGACGCGGCGCGGGGTGATCGCGTAGTGCCCGGTGGCTTCGGTGGGCCCGGTGTGCTCCTCGGTACTCACAACGGCGGCTCCAATCGTGCGACGGCGCGCAGGGCCTTGGGCATGAAGCGGGACATGAGGTGGGCGCCGCGGGCCTCCGGTGTGACGGGGACGACTGCCTGATTGCGTACGACGGCGGACAGGATCGCGTCGGCGACCTTCTCCGGCGGGTAGTTACGCAGGCCGTACAGGCGCGAGGACTTCTTCTGGCGGCGCTTCTCCTCCTCGGCGTCGACCCCGGCGAAGCGGGCCGTCGCCGTGATGTTCGTGTTCACCAGGCCGGGGCAGATCGCGGAGACGCCGATCCCCTGGCCCGCCAGCTCGGCGCGCAGGCACTCGCTGAGCATGAGGACGGCCGCCTTGGACGTGCTGTAGGCGGGCAGCGCCTTGGAGGGCTGGTACGCGGCCGCGGACGCCGTGTTCACGATGTGGCCGCCCTGTCCGCGCTCGGCCATCTGCTTGCCGAAGAGGCGGCAACCGTGAATGACACCCCACAGATTGACGTCGAGGACCTTCTTCCAGTCCTCCGGCGTGGTGTCGAAGAACGACCCGGACAGGCCTATGCCCGCGTTGTTCACCAGGACGTCGACGATGCCGTACTCGGCGGCGACCTTCTCGGCGAGCTTCTCCATGGCCTGCTCGTCGGTGACGTCGACGGTCTCGGCCCACGCCTGGGGGGCGCCTATGAGCTGGGCCATCTCGGCGGTGCGGGCGGCGCTCTCCGTGTCCCGGTCGACGGCCACCACGCGCGCGCCGGCCTCGGCGAACGCGAAGGCGGTGGCCCGCCCGATCCCGCTTCCCGCACCCGTCACCAGCACGAGCTGGCCGCCGAAGCGCTCGGCGTGCTTGCCCGTCGCCTTCGTACGCTGTGCGGGCACGCCCGCTTCCCGCTCCTCGTGCGCCAGGACGAACTCGCTGATCCACGCGGACAGTTGGTCCGGACGGGTGCGCGGCACCCAGTGCTTGGCCGGCAGGGTGCGGCGGACCAGCCCCGGTGCCCACAGCTCCAGTTCGTCGTAGAGACGCTCGGACAGGAAGATGTCGCCGAGGGGCAGGACGAGCTGCACCGGCGCGTGCGCGTACGCGTCCTCGCGGGGCCGGCTCAGCCGCGCCCGTACGTTGTCCCGGTAGAGCCAGGCGCCGTGGGCCGCGTCCGAGGGCAGGGACGGTGTCGGATAGTCGCCCGCCGGCACCTTCTCCATGCGTTCGAGGATCTTCGGCCAGCGCTTGCCGAGCGGCCCGCGCCACGCGAGCTCGGGCAGCACGGGGGTGTGCAGCATGTACACGTACCAGGACTTGGCGCCCTGGCCGAGCAGCTGGCCCACCCTGCGGGGCGTCGGCCGCGACATGCGCTTCTTGATCCAGTGCCCGAAGTGGTCGAGCGACGGGCCCGACATCGACGTGAAGGACGCGATCCTGCCCTCGGTGCGCTTGACCGTGGCGAACTCCCAGGACTGCACCGAACCCCAGTCGTGGCCGACCAGATGGACCGGCCTGTCCGGGCTGACCGCGTCGGCCACCGCGAGGAAGTCGTCCGTCAGCTTCTCCAGCGTGAACCCGCCGCGCAGCGGCGTCGGCGCCGTCGACCTGCCGTGGCCCCGCACGTCGTACAGGACCACATGGAAGCGGTCCGCGAGCCGCTCGGCGACCTCCGACCACACCTCCTTGGAGTCCGGGTACCCGTGCACGAGCAGCACCGTGGGCCGGGTCGGGTCGCCCAGCTCGGCCACGCACAGCTCGATACCGCCCGTGCTGACCCAGCGCTCCCGCGCGCCGGCCAGTCCCTTGAGTCCCGCCATCAGATGCCCTCCGCCCAGCGCCGCACGTGCGGCAGATCTTCGTCCAGCCAGAACGCGCTCTGTTCGGGGTCCTTGGAGTCGGTGACGACGAGGATCTCCTCGAACTTCGCGCCCGTACCCCGGAAGCCGAGGTGCGGCTCCACTGCCCAGAGGCCCGGCTGCGGCGGATGGTCGGAGAACTTGTACGGCGACCACAGCGGGGACCAGCCGTCCCGGTGTCCATGGATCGCGTCGCTCGCGAGCCCTTTCAGGGACTGCGTGCCGAAGCCGAACAGCGTCGGGGAGATCCGGCGCTCCTTGACCCGGTCCACCTTGTGCGCGATCACCCCGAACGGGTACGCGCGATGGCGGTTCGCATAGCCCTGGCGGACCATGAGCCGGTCCACATCCTCGTAGATCTCCCGCAGGGAACGGCGCTCGCGCACCTCGCGGACGATCAGCTCGCGGTGCGCCTCGAGGTCGGCGAGCAGCTTGTCCTGCACGGGATTGAGGCCGAGCGAGCCCGAGTAGCCGATGTCAGCCGTAAAGCCCTTGTAGACCGGGGCCATGTCGAGGATGAACGGCATCCCCGCCTCCAGCTTCCGGTTCGTCGGGAAGAACTGGAGCGGTATCCGGAAGTCGGCGAATGCCGTGCGGTCGCCGAACCAGGCGAAGGGCAGATGGAACCAGTCGCGCACCCCGCGCTCCCGCAGCCACTCCCGCTGCATCCGGGCGGCCTCGCGCTCCGTCACGCCCGGTTTGAGCTGCGCCGCGACCGCCTCCGCGCACTCGTACGCGAGGGACTGGACTTCTCTGAACCCCCGCAGCTCCGCGGAGAGTTCCCGTACCACTGCTGGGGTCATGCCACCGTCCGTCCGTGTCCGGTTCGTTGCCGTACGCGCTCGTAACTTGACACTGATGAATGTGACAATGGTTGGAGGCTGCGTCAAGGGGTGTGCACGGGAGCCTGTGGAAAACTCCGGGAGCTCACGGAGGGCGACTCAGGGAGGAACCCCTAGGGACCCGTAGTACTCGAGTCTGAGACAGGGACAACCCCCTGGTCTGACGACCCGTGTGGTCTGCGCCACTACCTTCGAGGTGTGACTGTGATCGCGACCGAAAGCCTGAGCAAGCGGTTCCCCCGGGTGACCGCGCTTGACCGGCTCTCCATGGACATCGGGCCCGGTGTGACGGGACTCGTCGGAGCCAATGGAGCCGGCAAGTCCACACTGATCAAGATCCTTCTGGGTCTGTCCCCCGCCACGGAGGGCCGCGCCGCCGTGCTCGGCCTCGACGTGGCCACCGAAGGCGCCGCCATCCGCGAACGCGTCGGCTACATGCCGGAACACGACTGCCTGCCGCCCGACGTCTCCGCCACCGAGTTTGTCGTCCACATGGCGCGCATGTCGGGTCTGCCGCCCACCGCGGCCCGCGAGCGCACCGCCGACACCCTGCGTCACGTCGGCCTTTACGAAGAGCGCTACCGCCCCATCGGCGGCTACTCCACGGGCATGAAGCAGCGCGTGAAGCTCGCGCAGGCTCTTGTCCACGACCCGCAGCTCGTCTTCCTCGACGAACCGACGAACGGTCTCGACCCCGTCGGCCGCGACGACATGCTCGACCTGATCCGCCGCGTCCACGCCGACTTCGGCATCTCGGTCCTCGTCACCTCGCACCTCCTGGGCGAGCTGGAGCGCACTTGTGACCACGTCGTCGTGGTCGACGGCGGAAAGCTTCTGCGCTCCAGTTCCACCACGGACTTCACCCAGACCACGACGACCCTGGCGATCGAGGTCACCGACTCCGACGAACACCCGGACGGCACCCGCGCGTTGCGCGAGGCCTTCGCCCGGCGCGGCATCGAGACCGCGACCGGCGGCGAGCTGCCCGGCGCCGGACACACGGTGCTGATCACCACCCAGAGCGACGACACCTACGACCTCGTGCGCGACACCGTCGCCGAGCTCGGCCTCGGGCTGATCCGGATGGAACAGCGCAGGCACCACATCGCGGAGGTCTTCCGCTCAGAGACGGACAACGAGCGGAAGGAGGCGGTCACCCATGGCGGTTGAGCAGTCCCTCACCCCCGCCGGTGAGCAGACCCGCATCCACAACATCGGCTATCGCCACTACGACGGCCCGCGCCTCGGCCGCGCCTACGCCCGGCGTTCGCTCTTCTCCCAGAGCCTGCGCGGCGCCTACGGCCTGGGCCGCTCGGCCAAGTCCAAAGTGCTGCCGATGCTGCTCTTCGTAGTGATGTGCGTCCCCGCGCTGATCATGGTCGCGGTGGCCGTCACCACCAAGCTGAGAGACCTGCCGGTCGACTACACGCGCTACGCGATCCTCCTGCAGGCCGTCATCGCGCTCTATCTCGCCTCCCAGGCGCCCCAGTCCGTCTCGCGCGACCTGCGCTTCAAGACGGTCCCCCTGTACTTCTCCCGCCCCATCGAGCGCGGTGACTACGTCCTGGCGAAGTACGCGGCCATGACATCCGCCCTCTTCGCCCTCACGGCGGCCCCGCTGATCGTGCTCTACGTAGGCGCGCTGCTCGCCAAGCTCGACTTCGCCGAACAGACCAAGGGATTCGCCCAGGGACTGGTCTCCGTGGCCCTGCTCTCACTGCTCTTCGCCGGCATCGGCCTCGTAGTCTCGGCGGTCACGCCCCGCCGCGGCTTCGGCATCGCGGCCGTCATCGCCGTCATGACCATCTCCTACGGAGCGGTCTCCACCGTCCAGGCCATCGCCGAGTCGCAGGACAACAGCGGCGCGATCACCTGGCTCGGCCTCTTCTCGCCGGTCACCCTCATCGACGGCGTACAGACCGCCTTCCTCGGCGCCACCTCCGCCTTCCCCGGCGGACACGGCCCCTCGACCGGCCAGGGCATCGTCTATCTGCTCGTCGTGCTCGGACTCATCGCGGGCTGCTACGGCCTCCTGATGCGTCGCTACCGGAAGGTCGGACTGTGACCACGATCAACATCGACCACGTATCGCGCTGGTTCGGCAACGTGGTGGCGGTCAACGACATCACGATGACGATCGCCCCCGGCGTCACCGGTCTCCTCGGCCCGAACGGCGCGGGGAAGTCCACCCTCATCAACATGATGGGCGGCTTCCTCGCCCCGTCGAACGGAACGGTCACCCTCGACGGGGAGCCGATCTGGCGCAACGAACAGATTTACCGCCACATCGGCATCGTCCCCGAGCGCGAGGCGATGTACGACTTCCTCACTGGGCGTGAATTCGTCGTCGCCAACGCCGAGTTGCAGGGTCTCGGCACGCACGAGGCGCAGAAGGCGCTCGCCACGGTCGAGATGGAGTACGCGCAGGACCGCAAGATCTCGACGTACTCCAAGGGCATGCGGCAGCGCGTCAAGATGGCGTCCGCCCTTGTCCACGAGCCGTCCGTGCTGCTGCTCGACGAGCCGTTCAACGGCATGGACCCGCGCCAGCGCATGCAGCTCATGGACCTCCTGCGCCGCATGGGCGCCGAGGGCCGCACAGTCCTCTTCTCGTCCCACATCCTCGAGGAGGTCGAGCAGCTCGCCTCCCACATCGAGGTGATCGTCGCCGGGCGCCATGCGGCCGGCGGTGACTTCCGCAAGATCCGCCGCCTGATGACCGACCGCCCGCACCGCTATCTCATCCGCTCCAGCGACGACCGCGCCCTCGCGGCCGCGCTGATCGCGGACCCGTCCACCGCGGGCATCGAAGTCGACCTCAAGGAGGGCGCGTTGCGCGTCCAGGCCGTCGACTTCGGCCGGTTCACCACCCTGCTGCCCCAGGTCGCCAAGGCCCACGGCATCAGACTGCTCACGGTCTCGCCGTCCGACGAGTCCCTCGAGTCCGTGTTCTCGTACCTGGTCGCGGCGTAGGAGGCCCTGATGTACGACCCCACTGTCGCCCGGCTCACTTACCGAGCCCTGCTCGGCCGCCGCCGGGCCCTCATCCTGTGTGCCCTGCCCGTCCTGCTCATCGCCATCTCCGCGCTCGTGCGCGGCCTCACCGGAGCGGACGACCAGATCGCCGCCGACGTCCTGGGCGGGTTCGCGCTCGCCACGATGGTCCCGATCATCGGCGTCATCGCGGGCACGGGCGCGATCGGCCCCGAGATCGACGACGGCTCCGTCGTCTACCTCCTCGCGAAGCCGATCAAGCGCCCGACGATCATCTTCACCAAGCTGATCGTCGCCATCGCCGTGACCATGGTGTTCTCCGCGGTCCCCACGCTGATCGCGGGCCTGATCCTGAACGGGAACGGGCAGCAGATCGCCGTCGCCTACACGATCGCGGCCCTCGTCGCCTCCATCGCGTACGCAGCGCTCTTCCTGCTCCTCGGCACGATCACGCGCCACGCGGTGGTCTTCGGCCTCGTCTACGCCCTGGTCTGGGAAGCGCTCTTCGGGTCGCTCGTGGCCGGTGCGCGCACCCTCAGCGTGCAGCAGTGGTCCCTCGCCGTGGCCCACAAGGTGGCGGGCGGCGACCTCATCACCTCGGACGTCGGCCTTCCCCTCGCCACCGTCCTGCTGGCCGGAGTCACCGTTCTCGCCACCTGGTACGCGGGCCAGAAGCTGCGCACGCTGAAGCTCGCCGGCGAGGAGTGACGGATCTCGACAGCGGCTTCACCCTCCCGTCAGGACACTGGTCGGGAGGGTGACCTGCAATCCAGGAGACCGACCGTTCTCCAGGAAGGTGACCTGTTCCAGGAGGAGCGGAGATGGCGGCGGAGCACGAGCGCGACGAGACGTGGGAGGACGTGCGCCTCGACGAGGACTTCATACGGTCGGCCGAGACCACGGAGCCGTCCGCGCGGGCCCGCATGCTCGCCGCCCGCTGGCGCAACGAGTCCCCGGAACCCCAGCCGTGGCGCTCCGACGAGCCGCCCGCGGGCTGGTTCTTCAGCCGCGCCCGACGCCGCAAGTGGCGCAGGAGCTAGGGCCTTCTCGTTTGGATCATGCCGGGCCCTGTTTTATTCGGTGGCGCCCAACTCCCAGTGGCGGCACAGTAGTTCTGTAACCGCGCCGCGCACGGCGCCCGCCTACTGGGAGAGGAGCGAGACGATGTCGGTCAAGATTCCGTCGAGCTCCCGGCAGGGCAGCCCACAGCCGGCTCCGGAGTAGTTACTCACTCCGTTTGAGCCGGCTCACGGGGAGGCTGCCCGGGGCGGCCGCTTCGAGCGCGCACCTTCCAGGTGCGCGGGCCGCCCACCCAGGCTTTCAGTGCCGTACCCCTTCGGGGAACGGCACGCGCTGACGGCCGCGCCGACGGCGCGGCCGTCAGCCCAGCAGGCGTTCCAGGACCACCGCGATGCCGTCGTCCGCGTTCGACGTCGTGACCTCGTCCGCGACGGCCTTGAGTTCCGCATGGGCGTTGGCCATGGCCACCCCATGTGCCGCCCAGCCGAACATCGGGATGTCGTTGGGCATGTCGCCGAAAGCGATCGTGTCGGCCGCCTTCGCGCCCAGCCGGCGCGCGGCGAGCGAGAGACCGGTCGCCTTGGACAGACCGAGCGGCAGCAGCTCGACGATGCCCTCGCCCGCCATCGTGACGCCCACCAGATCACCGGCCACGGCCAGCGCCGCGGCGGCCAGCTCGTCGTCGGTCATGCCAGGGTGCTGTATGTACATCTTGTTCAGCGGCGCCGCCCACAGCTCGGTGACATCCGTGAACGGGATGACCGGCAGCGGGCCTTCCTGCACCTGGTACCCCGGCCCCACTATGACCGCGCCCTCGAGGCCGTCACGGCTCGCGGCCAGGGCCAGCGGCCCGGTCTCCGCCTCGATCTTGGAGAGCGCGAGACCGGCCAGCTGCCGGTCGAGCGTCACCGACGTCAGCAGCCGGTGCTCGCCGGCGTGATAGACCTGCGCGCCCTGCCCGCACACCGCGAGGCCCTCGTAGCCGAGGTCGTCGAGGATGTGCCGGGTCCAGGGCACGGCCCGTCCGGTCACGATGATGTGGGCGGCGCCCGCCGCGGTGACCGCGGTGAGCGCCTCACGAGTCCGCTCGGAGACCGTGTCGTCGGGCCGCAGAAGCGTCCCGTCGAGGTCGGTCGCGACGAGTTTGTACGGGAACGGGTGGTCGAGCGGAGCAGGGTGGCTCACTTGTTGATCGGCTCCAGGATCTTTCGGCCCCCCAAGTAAGGACGCAGCACCTCGGGCACCCTCACGGAGCCGTCTGCCTGCTGGTGATTCTCCAGGATGGCCACAATGGTGCGCGGCACCGCGCACAGCGTGCCGTTCAGCGTCGACAGCGGCTGGACCTTCTTGCCGTCGCGCATCCGGATGGACAGGCGGCGGGCCTGGAAGCCGTCACAGTTCGACGCCGAGGTCAGCTCGCGGTACTTGCCCTGCGTGGGGATCCACGCCTCGCAGTCGAACTTGCGCGAGGCCGAGGACCCGAGGTCGCCGGTCGCCACGTCGATGACCTGGAAGGGCAGTTCGAGGCCGGTCAGCCACTGCTTCTCCCACTCCAGCAGCCGCTTGTGCTCGGCCTCTGCGTCCTCGGGAGCGACGTACGAGAACATCTCGACCTTGTCGAACTGGTGCACGCGGAAGATGCCCCGGGTGTCCTTGCCGTACGTACCGGCCTCGCGGCGGAAGCACGGGGAGAAGCCGGCGTAGCGCAGCGGCAGCTTGTCCGCGTCGAGGATCTCGTCCATGTGGTACCCGGCGAGCGCGACCTCGGAGGTGCCGACCAGGTAGTAGTCGTCCTTCTCCAGGTGGTACACGTTCTCCGCGGCCTGGCCGAGGAAGCCTGTGCCCTCCATGGCGCGCGGGCGCACCAGCGCCGGCGTCAGCATCGGGATGAAGCCGGCCTCGGTGGCCTGCGCGATCGCCGCGTTCACGAGGGCGAGTTCGAGGAGCGCGCCGACGCCCGTCAGGTAGTAGAAGCGCGAGCCCGACACCTTGGCGCCGCGCTCGACGTCGATGGCGCCGAGCGCCTCGCCGAGCTCCAGGTGGTCCTTGGGCTCGAAGCCCTCGGCGCCGAAGTCACGGATCGTGCCGTGCGTCTCGAGGACGACGAAGTCCTCCTCGCCGCCGACCGGGACGTCCGTGTGCACGATGTTGCCCAGCAGGAGGGCGAGGCGCTGGGTCTCCTCGTCGGCCTCGCGCTGCTCGGCCTCGGCGCTCTTGACGGCGGCGGAGAGCTCGCCGGCCTTCTTCAGGAGCTCCTGCTTCTCGTCGGCGGGGGCCTTGGGGATCAGCTTGCCGAGCGACTTCTGCTCGGAACGGAGCTCGTCGAAGCGGAGCCCGGACGACCTGCGCCGCTCGTCGGCGGAGAGCAGGGCGTCGACGAGGGCGACGTCCTCTCCACGGGCGCGCTGGGAGGCGCGAACACGGTCGGGGTCCTCACGGAGCAGGCGAAGGTCAATCACCCCTCAAGGCTACCGGTGCGCGGTTCCACCGCACGAACCGATATCCCGTCCGTTACCTTTTGCCCGATTTGCCGGAATATGAATTCGGTAATGGTCGGCACCGAGTGGCGTAGCGACTGGCCGAAATGGATCTTCTCGGGACCGGTCGGGCGCCGTGGACGCCAGTCAATAAAAAAGGCCTCATTCCCCGAAAAGGGGCAGACGCGACATGGCCGCTTGACCAAATCCCCTTGTGTGGGGCGGGACTTGAGGGCGGGGTTGTCCACAGGAATGTGGCTCTCCGAAAAGTTATCCACAGGCTGTGCGAAAGATCTGTGGATGCCGGAAGAGATCGTTCCGAAAGCCGCATGCGCGGCGGAGGATTCCCGATCCAAACGCATCTCACACGCACTTTCGAGTGGAAATGGTTCGCTCTATAGAGTTGATCAAAGGAAAAGAGTGGACGAGGGGTGACGTGCGCACCTGTGGACGGAGTTGTGGGCTGTAGGGCGATTTGTCGACCATGTAGCGAGATGGTGTCGACTTGTCCCCAGGTCGAGAAGCACGCCTGTGGATAACTTCTGTGGATGGCGAAAATCTGCAGGTAAGACCGGTTATCGGAACGTCGAAATCCGGCGCCCGAAGACGCCGGAAACCCATCAGAACCAGTGGCCCGAAGACGTACGGACCCGTATGTCCGCAGGCGCCTCGGCCCGTATGTCCGCAGGCGCCTCAACCCTTATGCCCCGAAGGCGTCAGAAACGGCCGTCCTGGCAGTGCGCGAGCCAGTCCCACGCCGCCATGAAGTCGCCGTCGGACGTCCCCGTGCGCGGGGTGCGGACGTCCGCCACGGTGACCCCGGCCCGCGGATACGAGCCCAGGAAGCGCACCTGCGGGCAGACCCGCTTGAGCCCCATCAGCGCCTCGCCCATACGGCGGTCCGAGATGTGACCCTCCGCGTCGATGGCGAAGCAGTAGTTCCCGATGCCCTCACCGGTCGGCCGGGACTGCAGCAGCATCAGGTTGACCCCGCGCACCGCGAACTCCTGGAGCAGTTCGAGCAGCGCACCCGGGTGGTCGTCGCGCTGCCAGATGACAACCGACGTCTTGTCCGCTCCGGTCGGCGCCACGGGGCGGGCCGGCTTGCCGACGAGGACGAACCGCGTCTGCGCGTTCTCCGCGTCATGGATCTCGGTGACCAGCGGCACCAGGCCGTAGCGCTCAGCCGCGAACTCGCCTGCGAACGCCGCGTCGTAGCGGCCCTCCTGGACCAGGCGCGCACCGTCCGCGTTCGACGCCGCGGACTCCCACGTCACGTCCTCGGCGAGATTCGCCTCCATCCAGTTACGGACCTGGGGCTGAGCCGCCGGGTGGGCTGTCACCGTCTTGATGTCCGATACCTGCGTACCGGGCCTGACCAGCAGCGCGAAGGTGATGGAGAGCAGCACCTCGCGGTAGATCATCAGCGGCTCGCCGGCCACCAGCTCGTCGAGCGTGGTCGTGATGCCGCCCTCGACGGAGTTCTCGATCGGCACGAACGCCGCCTCGGCCTCGCCGTTGCGTACGGCGTCGAGTGCGGCGGGCACGGACACCATCGGAACGAGTTCCCGGGTGGCGGACTCCGGGAGCGTGCGCAGAGCAACCTCGGTGAAGGTGCCCTGGGGGCCGAGATACGCGTAGCTGGCTGACATATTGGTCACCCTAATGGGCCTCCAGCAACGCCTGCCCCACGTACTCGCCCTGCTCCACCCCGCCGGGCACCGCGAACAGCCCGCTCGACTCGTGGCGGATGAAGTCGGACAGAGCGTCTCCCCGGTCGAGCTTGCGCTGCACCGGGACGAAGCCCCGCAAGGGATCCGCCTGCCAGCAGATGAAGAGCAGTCCGGCGTCCGGGGCCCCGTCGTGGCCGATGCCGTCGTGGTACGAGAACGGGCGGCGGACCATCGCGGCGCCGCCGTTCTGGTCGGGCCGGGTGATGCGCGCGTGGGCGTTGATGGGGATGACGAGCTTGCCGTCGGCGCCGGTCTTCTCCAGGTCCGGCTCCGTGGTCTCCGTGCCGCCGGTCAGGGGCGCGCCGCCGGACTTCTTGCGTCCGATGACGTCCTCCTGTGCCTTCCCTGACAGCTTCTCCCAGTCGTCGAGCAGCATGCGGATGCGTCGTACGACCGCGTACGAGCCGCCGGCCATCCAGGCGGGCTCGCCCGAAGCGGGCACGAAGATCCGCTTGTCGAAGTCGTCGTCGGCCGGCTTCGGGTTGTTCGTCCCGTCGATCTGGCCCATGAGATTGCGGGCGGTCATGGGGTGGGACGTGGCGCCGGGCGAGCGGTTGAAGCCGTTCATCTGCCAGCGCACCCGGGCCGCCACCCCCGCGTCCCGCTGGACCGCGCGCAGGGCGTGGAACGCGACCAGCGCGTCGTTCGCGCCGATCTGCACCCACAGGTCACCGTTGCTGCGCGCCTTGTCGAGGTGGTCGGAGAAGAAGTCGGGCAGCGGGTCGAGGGCCGCCGGGCGCTGCTTCTCCAGCCCCGTACGGGAGAAGAAGCTGTGGCCGAAGCCGAAGGTGAGCGTGAGTGAGGAGGGGCCGGCGTCGCGGGCGACGTCGGTGTCGAAGCCGCCGGTCGTCTCGCCGGCCATCAGTCGCTGGGCGGTGGCCGACCAGCGGCGCATCAGGGCCGCCGCTTCCTTGCGCCCGGCGTCCGGTGCGAGATCGAAGGCGATCAGGTGCCCGCGGGACTGCATCGGGGTCGTGATGCCGGGCTGATGTTTCCCGTGAAACATCACCCGGTCGGCGCCGAGGGAGGTCAACGACGCTGCGGCGTCGGAAGGGTTCGACGACGCGGTCGCGTACCCCGCGGCGCCACCCACGGCGCCCAGGGCGAGGCCCGTCGCGCCCGCGGTACCGAGCAGCCGCCGTCGGGAGATGCCGGAGTCGGTCCGGTTCTCGGAGTCAGCCATGGTGGAGGTCAGCCGATCTTCGCGTTCTTGTTGACGGTCACTTGGTCGATGTCGGACGTGCGCACGGTGACTGCGATCTTCCAGTCGCCCGCCACGGGGATCTGTACGCCGCTCGCGCTCCAGTGTCCGGTGGCGATGTGGTCGGGAACGACCGGCAGGGGGCCGAGCTTCTTCGCGGTGAGAGTGAAGGAGACCTTCACCTCGGGGACGTCGAACGCCTTGCCGTTGGGGCGTTCCACATAGACGTGCATGTCGTTGCCGCCGGTGCGTCCGGGATCCAGGTCCAGGAGGATCGTGCCCTTGCCGTCCTGGCCGCCGGTGTCGAACGGCAGCTTCAGGGAGAGCGGCCCGGACCGCTGGGAGGCCGCCGCAGAGACGGCCTTGGCCTCCTCCTCGGTGCGGCCCGGCTCGGTGGAGGTGAGCACGGTGGTGACGACGAGCAGGACAACGGCGACACCGGCCTCGGTGAGTACGGAGCGACGCAGTCCGGAGCGGCCCGGGTCGGCGTCCCTTATCCGCTTCTCACGGGCGGTGGCGAGCGCGGCACGCTGGCGGGCGAGTTGGGCGGACCGTTTGCCGTCGGCACCGGAGTCGCCGCCAGAGCCGGAACCCGTATCGCCACCGGCACCGGAACCTGTATCGCCACCGGCACCGGCATCCCCGTCGGCACCGGAGCCCGCGTCGCGGCTGCTCCCGTCGCCTGACGACGACCCCTTCGTGGCGCCGCCGGCAGGTACCGTCACCGACTCCTCCGCCCGCGTGCGCTCCTCGATCACGGTGGTTCCGGCGGCCTCCGGGGCGAGATC
This sequence comes from Streptomyces sp. NPDC045026, assembly GCF_056432625.1. Taxonomy (NCBI): domain Bacteria; kingdom Bacillati; phylum Actinomycetota; class Actinomycetes; order Kitasatosporales; family Streptomycetaceae; genus Streptomyces; species Streptomyces sp. NPDC045026. The sequence continues at coordinate 151,976 of NZ_JBWKIS010000006.1, read as the reverse complement.
CTCCGACAGGCGTCCCGTCCACTTCCGCGAGATCCAGGCGACGCCGACCAGGACGGCGACGAGCCCGATCTTCAGCAGTAGCAGTTGTCCGTACCGCGTGCCGGTGAGTGCCGACCAGGAGCCGACCTGGCGCCACGACTGGTAGAGCCCGGTCGCGGCCAGCGTGCAGACCGAGCAGAACGCCACCCGGGAGAACCGCCGGACGGCGGTGGCTTCGATCGACGGCGCGGGGTACAGGGCGACGAGCAAAGTGGTGAGTCCACCGAGCCAGGCCGCCACCGCGAGCAGGTGCAGGACGTCGACAGGCATGGCGAGTCCGGCCTGGATGCCGGTGGAGGCGTGCTCGGCCATCGCCCAGGTGGCGGCGAGACCAGCGGCGACGACCGCGCCGCCGATCGCGAGCCCGAAGGTGAGGTCCTTCTTCTCCTTAGGATCGGTCCGCTTCTCGTACGCGCCGAAGAGCACGGCGATGAAGAGCGCGGCGGCGGCCAGCAGCAGGAGCCGTGACACCAGGGCCGCGCCCGACTTGGTCTGCAGGACCTGCCCGAGCAGGGTCAGGTCGAAGATGTCTCCGACCGCGCCGGACCCCGTGTAGGAGCCGCGCATCAGGAGCATGGCGAGGGTCGCGCCGGTGAGGGTGATCCAGCCGCCCACCACGACGCGCTGCACGGGGCGTACGCCCGCTCCGCGCGGCCAGCAGGCGAGGACGAAGGCCGCGCCGCCGACGGTGAGGATGAACCCCCCGTAGGAGAGGTACCGCGCTACGCCGTAGAGCCCGCCGACGACGCCGCCGCCCGCGGTCTGGTCGGGCAGCACCGCGGTGGTCTTGGAGGGGGCGCCGATGGAGAAGGTGAACGCCCCGGAGACGGGATGGCTGTCGGCCGAGACGACCTGGTAGGCGACGGTGAACGTGCCGTCGGGCAGCCCGGAGTGGAGGGGGACGCCGTAGGTCGTGCCGCCGAGGTCGGTCGTCTTGCCGGTGTCGACGCGCTTTCCGGCCGGGTCGAGGACCCGTACGGAGCCGGCGGACATGGCGACCTCCTCGGAGAAGGTCAGGGACACCCGCGTGGGGGCCTGCTCGACCACCGCGCCCTGCTTCGGGTCGCTCCCGGTCAGCGCGGCGTGCGCGGAGACGGGCGCGGCGCCGGCGAGGAGGGCGCCGGTGACGGCGAGGAGCAGCAGCAAAAGGTGCCGGAAGCGGGGAGCGATGGTCTTCACGAACGGTCAGCCCCTCAGTGCGAAGTGTGCGGCGTGTGCGACGACATCGACGACATCGACGAGTGCGCCGACATCGCTGACTTGGTTGACTTCGCCGACTTCGCCGTCGGGTTGTAGGTGGCGGCCTTCACCGGGAAAGTCACCGTGACGGTGCCGGACTTGGCGAAGTGCAGCTCCACGGACACCTTGTCGCCCTCCTTCGGCGTCTGCTTCAGGTTTTCGAACATGAGGTGGTTGCCACCGCGTTCGAAGTCGAGCTCGCCGTCGGCCGGGACGGGGAAGGACTTCTGCTCCTTCATCACCCCGCCCTTGGTGGAGTGGAGGGTGACCTGCTGGGCGATGGAGCTGGTCACCGAAGTGAGCGTGTCGGCGCCGCCGCTGTTGTGCACGATGAAGAAACCGGCTGCCATGTCGCCGCCCGCGGGCGCCGGTATGAACGCGCCGCCGACCTTGACCACGGGCTTGCCGGAGGAAGACGGGGCCGACGAGTCGCCCGAGCCGCAGGCCGTGAGGGCGAGGCCGGCCGCCAGCGCCGTCGCGCCGAGGGCGAGCGGGGTACGCCTCACGGCTGCTCCCCCTTGATGATCTTGGGGAGGTCCTTGGTGTAGTCGTCGACGGTGGCATCCTCGCCGTACAGGACGTACCCGGCGTCGGTCTTCGGCGAGAAGGCGATGACCTGGGTGCCGTGCATCGAGACGAGCTTGCCGTTCTTGTCCTTCTGCGTCGGCTCGATGGAGATGCCGAGGGTGCGGGCGCTGCCCTGGATGGTGGCGAAGTCGCCGGTCAGGCCGATGAAGTCGGGGTCCTGAGCCTTGAGCCACTTGCCGAGGACGGGCGCGGTGTCGCGGTCCGGGTCGGTGGTGACGAAGACGACCTGGAGCTTGTCCTGCTCGGCCTTGGGCAGCGCCTTCTTGGCGACGGCGATGTTGCTCATCGTCAGGGGGCACACGTCGGGGCAGTGGGTGTAGCCGAAGTAGATCAGCGTGGGCTTGCCCTTGGTCTGCTCACGCAGGTCGAACTTCTTGCCGTGGGTGTCCGTGAGGACGAGGTCCGGCTTCTTGAAGGGCGAGTCGAGGACGGTCGCGGCCTTGTTCGAGCCGGTCTCGGCGGAGACCTCGGCCACGGGCTTGTTGCTGTCGTCGCCACTGCCGCAGGCGGAGAGGGTGAGCGACGCCGCGGCGATGAGCCCGGCGGCGAGCAGCGTCTTCTTGCGGAGGGTCCGGCGAGGAGCTGTGTGCGGGGTCTTACGGGGAGAGCGCATAGAAAAATGTCCCAGATGTGAGGCAGGCCGGTGTGCACCGGGGTCGGCCGGCGGCCGTGGAGGACCGGGGCCTGCGCCGGCCCCGGTGCACACCAGCGGCTGGTTCAGCTGTTGGTACGACGGCGTCCCGCGAGCACCCCGAAGGCCACGCCGGCGGCGCCGACGACGATGCCGGCGATGCCGAGGGCGCGTGCGGTGGTGTCGCTGTCGGAGGAGCCGTCGGAGGAGCTGTCCGACGAAGAGGCCGTGGCCGCCCTGTCGTCATCCGACTTGGCGCTGTCGTCGGCCGCGGCGCCGCCGTGGTGGTCCTCGGTCGCGGCCGAGAGCTCCAGGGTGGGCGCCGGGTTCTCCGGCTCCTCCTGGCCCTTCGCCTGCGGCTCGATCCAGCGCACGACTTCCTTGTTGTCGTAGGTCTGGATCGCCTTGAAGACGAGCTCGTCCGTGTCCTCGGGCAGCTGCCCGATGGAGAGCGGGAACTTCTGGAAGAAGCCGGGCTGGATGCCCTTGTCCTTGCCCGAGCCGTCGGCGGTCCAGGTGACCTGGGAGACGGCCTGGTCGATCTTCTCGCCGTGCATCTCCAGCGGCTTGGCGAGCTTGGACTTGGTGACCTTGGCGGTCCAGCCGGGGATGGGCTCGGGCATGACCGAGGCCAGCGGGTGGTCGGTCGGGAAGTTGACCTCGACCTTGGTGGTCGCGGCGTCGTCGCGCTCGTTCGGCACCTTGAAGTTCACGACGGCGTATCCGCCCTTGGCGGCGACGCCCTCCGGCTGCACGCTCACGTGCGCGAAGGCGGGGACGGAGAGCACCAGGACGGCGGACGCGGCGGCGGCGCCGACGACGGAGACGCGGGAAATCTTGTTCATGGCAGAAACCACTCCACTCGGGTTCAGCGGGATCAGGCGAACGGTGAGTGCGCGCACCGGGAACGGGGCACGCGCGCGTGCCGCACGACACCTCTCCGCGCTGTGCGGGAACCCGTACGAGGGCCCCGCGTGGAGTACGTGTGTCGTGTCAGGCAGCGAGACGGAACGCGTCGCCCGTGGGCGGGCCGCGCCTGATCACCGAATGCTGAAGTGCCGTCGTGCGCAGGGGCAGTGGCGCGAGGAGCTCGGTGGGCACCACATGAGGCGCCGCTTCCGCAGCCCCCGGCAGACCGGCCCTGAGGGCGCGTACGAGAGCGAGAGCGGCGCGCAGGGAACGGACGAGCGCCCCCTGGGCGACTCCATGCGCCGAGTTCGCCGAGAGGCGGACGAGCCGGCCGAGCGCGAGGTCTCCATGGCGCAGCAGCCAGCCCGCGACGACCGCGGCGAGCAGGTGCCCGAGCAGCATCGGCAGGGACGGCAGCAGCGGCATGGAGGTGGCCGCTTCGGTGGCGACGTGGTGGTGCATGGTCGTTCCGGAACCGGGCTCGACGCCGGCGTCCGAGAGGATCTTCTGCGCCTGCGCGGGGCTGATCGCCGCCATGCCCGTGCCGCACATGAGCCGGGCCGCGCGCTCCACGACCGAGGGTTCCTGGGTGGTCTGCGCCATCGTCATGGTGCCGTGCTGGCCCACTCCGAAGAGGGTGTGCAGACCGGTCTGTCCGACCGCGAGAGCAGCGGCGATGCCCGGCAGCGAGCGCTCGCGCCCGGCGAGCGGCGCCGCGACGGCGAACACCGCGAGGAACCCGACGCCCAGCGTCCACAGGGGGACCGTGGCACACGAGGCGAGCACATGTCCGGCCGCGGACAACGCGACGCAGACCGCGGTGAACACCGCGGCCCTCAGCAGCCGGACATCAGTTCCGGTATGCGCCTCGCGCTGGTGGGGGTCAGACATGGCGGGCTCATCATTGCACTGGGCTTACCCGCCTCATACGGCAGGTCCACAAGGTCCGGAATCTTCCGCCCCGCCCCTTGAACCCGACTGGCACGTATTACTGCACCCGACTCACGCACCGCTGAAGCCGACTCTGTACACCGCCGCTACCGCTCCGCGCGTCCGCCGTATGGGCGATATCACGCGAAGCACGCGATTGCACAGGGGCCGTTGCGGCAATACGTATCGGTATGTCGAGCCGCGGCCTGGAGGCTGGAGCATGAGCATCTGGTGGTCTCTGCACTTGCGCCGCGAGGCCGCGAGCGTCCCGCTCGCCCGGCGCCTGCTGATCGACACGATGGAGACCGCGGGCGTGGACCCCGACATCTCGTACGACCTGTCCGTCGCCCTCACCGAGGCCTGTGCCAACGCCGTCGAGCACGGTGGTGACCCGGACCCCGACGATCCGGCGGGCGCGTACCGGGTCACGGCCTACCTCGAAGGCGAGACCTGTCGCATCGAGGTCGCCGACTCCGGTCCCGGCTTCCCTGCCCTGCGCGGCGGCGGCACGCCCCTGCTCAAGCCCGCCCCCGACCACGCCGAGCACGGCCGTGGACTCTGTCTCATCCAGGAGCTCGCGGACCACGTCCACTTCGTCAACAGACCGGGCAGGGGCGGCGCGGTGGTCAGCTTCGACAAGGTGCTCAAGTGGCGCGAGGACGCACCCTTGGTCTCGGCCTGACCTCCCCCTCCGGGCACGACAGTGGCCGGGCACCGTCACGCCGTGCCCGGCCACTTCGCAAACGCGTCTCTACGTGTCTCTACGCATCTCTATGCGTCTCTACGCGCGCGTGGTCGCTGGCGTGGTTCAGCCCTTGAGCTGAGCCATCCACGCCTCGACCTCGTCCGAGCGGCGCGGCAGACCGGCGGAGAGGTTCCGGTTGCCGTCCTCGGTCACGAGGATGTCGTCCTCGATCCGGACGCCGATGCCGCGGTACTCCTCCGGCACGGTCAGGTCGTCGGCCTGGAAGTACAGACCGGGCTCGACCGTCAGGCACATGCCGGGCTCCAGCGTGCCGTCCACGTACGTCTCCGTGCGCGCGACGGCGCAGTCGTGGACGTCGAGGCCGAGCATGTGGCCGGTGCCGTGCAGCGTCCACCGGCGCTGGAGGCCGAGCTCCAGGACGCGCTCGACCGGGCCCTCGACGAGGCCCCACTCGACGAGCTTCTCGGCGAGCACGCGCTGCGCGGCGTCGTGGAAGTCGCGGTACTTGGCACCGGGCTTGACGGCCGCGATACCGGCCTCCTGGGCCTCGTACACGGCGTCGTAGATCTTCTTCTGGAGCTCGGTGTAGCGGCCGTTGACCGGCAGCGTGCGCGTCACGTCGGCGGTGTAGAGGCTGTGCGTCTCCACGCCCGCGTCCAGGAGGAGCAGGTCGCCGGAGCGGACCGGGCCGTCGTTGCGGACCCAGTGGAGGGTGCAGGCGTGCGGGCCGGAGGCGCAGATCGAGCCGTAGCCGATGTCGTTGCCCTCGACGCGGGCGCGCAGGAAGAACGTGCCCTCGATGTAGCGCTCGCTGGTGGCCTCGGCCTTGTCGAGGATCTTCACGACGTCCTCGAAGCCGCGGACCGTGGAGTCGACGGCCTTCTGGAGCTCGCCGATCTCGAACGCGTCCTTCACGAGGCGGGCCTCGGAGAGGAAGACTCGCAGCTCGTCGTCGTGCTCGCGGGTGACCTTGTCGGTCAGGGCGGCCTCGATGCCGGCGTCGTGGCCGCGCACGACGCGGACCGGACCGGTCGCCTCGGCCAGGCGGCCGGCGAGCTCGCGCACGTCGGAGGCGGGGATGCCGTGGACCTGCTCGGCCTCGGCGAGGGAGTGGCGGCGGCCGACCCACAGCTCGCCCTGGCCGTCCAGCCAGAACTCGCCGTTCTCGCGGTCGGAGCGCGGCAGCAGGTAGATCGTCGCGTCGTGGCCGGAGACCGTCGGCTCAAGCACGAGGACGCCGCCCTCGGTCTGGTTGCCGGTCAGGTACGTGTATTCGACGGAGGCGCGGAAGGCGTACTCCGTGTCGTTCGAACGGGTCTTGAGGTTGCCCGCGGGGACGACGATGCGCTCACCGGGGAAGCGCGCGGAGAGGGCGGCGCGGCGGGCGGCCGTCTCGGACGCCTGCGCGATCGGCTCGAGGCCGTGCAGCTCCGTGTCGGCCCAGCCGGACTTCATGCTCTCGGCGAGCTCGTCGGACACGCCCGGGTACAGGCCGTTCTTGCGCTGCTTGATCGGCTCGTCGCTCTCGGTCTGAGCGATCTCCGGGTTCTCCGGGGTGAGCTCCTCCGACACGTCTTCCTCCTCGATACGGCCCTGGAATCGGCCTGGGTGCGGCCTGGGTACAACGATGGACCCCCTCCATCGTACGGTCGTACGGAAGGGGGCCCAGGGCCGGAAGACCTGTTACACCAAGGGCTACGGGGTGTACCGCCGCGGTCACCGGATCACCGGTCGCCGCCGGTCACCGGATCACTCGAAGCGAGCGGCGAGCAGCACGACGTCCTCTTCGCTGTCGGCGGCGTCGAGTCCGTCCGGCAGGACGGTGTGCAGGACGTGGTCGGCGATCGCGCCGGGGTCGTCGCGGATCGTGCGCGGGACACCGGACGCCGCCGCGTGCAGGCGGGCGAAGGCGCGGTCCATCGGGTCCCCCGTGCGGTGCAGCAGGCCGTCCGTGTACAGCAGGACCGTCTCGCCGGGCTCCGGGCTGACTTCGACGCTTGGCGCCTCCCAGCAGGCCAGCATGCCGAGCGGCGCGGACAGGGACGTCTCGACGAACTCGGTGCGTCTCTCGCCGATCACCAGCGGCGGGCTGTGCCCGGCCCCGGCCAGGACGATCTTGCGCAGGGCGGGCTCGCAGTACGCGAAGAGGGCGGTGGCGCTGCGCGCGGGCTCGGTCAGCCGGAGCAGCAGCTCCAGATCGGACAGGACGGCGACGGGGTCCTCGCCCTCCATCACCGCGTACGCCCGCAGGCTGGCCCTGAGCCGGCCCATCGCGGCTACGGCGCTCGCGCCGCAGCCGGTGACGGAGCCGACGGCCAGGCCGAGCGCGCCCTCGGGCAGCGGCAGCGCGTCGTACCAGTCGCCGCCGCCGCGCGGGCCAGTGCGGTGTCGGGCGGCGAGCTGGACGCCCGCGACCCGCGGGAGCCGCGGCGGCAGCAACTCCTCCGCGAGGGTGCGGGACTTGGTGCGCGCCCGCTCCAGTTCGAGCAGGCGCGCGAGGTGTTCGGTGGCGTAGCTCGTGTACAGACCGACGAGATGGCGCTGGCGTTCGACGGGCTCGGCGGGCTCGTCGTAGAGCCACACCGCGGCGCCCAGCCGGCCCGCCGCCTCGGTCGCGAGGGGCAGCGCGAAGCTCGCCGCGTAGCCGAGCCGGCCGGCGACCTCACGGTGGCGCGGGTCGAGCCCGTCCTCGGACAGCAGGTCCGCGTGCACCTCGGGCTCGTCGGTCCCGTCCGCGCGGTCGAGGATCCTCCCGTACGAGGTCGCGCCGCGCGGCACCGTCTCGATGTGGCCGAGGTCGGCGCGAGCCAGGCCGAGTCCCACGGTGGTGTCGGGGCCCAGGCCGTCGGCGGGCTCCAGGACGACGAGTCCGCGGCGCGCGCCGACGAGGGCGGCGCCGGCGCGGAGCACCTCGTGCAGGGCCTCGTCCAGGACGGCCGTCCTGGCCAGGCGCTCGGTGAGTTCGTGCAGCGTGGTGAGGTCGGAGACCCAGCCGGCGAGCCGGTCCTGGATCAGCGCTCCGGGGGCGTCGGGGGCTCCGGGGACGCCGGGCGTTCCGGGGGAGGAAGGGGGCGCGGGCGCGGGTGACGCGGGCGCGACAGTGTGTGCCGGTGGGGGAACCGTTGAATCGATTCCAGCCACTTTCGGAAGGTGCGGGGCTGTCATGGCGTCCGGCTTTCCGACCGGTGCGTATTGCTCGATAGCATCGCAAACCCCCATGTGATTCTGCGCCGCCAGCAGTGTCTCCACATCTACACTCACTGATGAGGGGATGTCCAGCATTGTCCTGCTGGGATTCCTGGTGTCCAGGAGGCCCGTGCGGCATTAGTGATCTCTGATCGAACTTGGCCTAAAACCGCCTCGGGTAAAGGCATATTGCGGTCGACTGGCGTTGTTCGACAGAGCGTCACAGCGGTCGTGATGGGTACGTACTCGGAGAAGGCCAGGGGTAGTTGGGATCGACCCGGAACCTGGCGACGGACCCGGGCGTCCTAACCACCGACGACCGTGCCCCATCCTCCCGTGGCGGAGACGGCGAGTACCACGCGCGACGGCAAACGCCAGGCGCCGCCACCCCACGCCAGGCTATTCAAGTACGCGGCCGGCGCTCGGACTATAGGGGTTCCCCCTGCTCAAGGCTGGGGTGCGGCGCTCCCAGTACGTACGCTCAGTGAAGTGATCGACACATTGTGTGATGTGGCCCACAGCGTTCTCTTCGGTCTACGGAAAGGAACGAGCGCTCATGCGCGAGATCCTCGGAAGGCGACGCAGGCTCCTGTCCAGGCGAAACAACGGGAAGTCTGATCAGTTCAGCGCGGCCCTGACCTTCGCGACCGCATGGCAATGGCCCGTGCTCCCGGGCGTGGGGCTCGCGGGGGCAGGGCGTCGTGACGGCGTCAGCTGCGCCTGCCCCGACCCGGAGTGCACGGTGCCGGGTGCGCACCCCTTCGACCCGGGGCTGCTCGCCGCGACCACGGACGAGCGCATGATCCGCTGGTGGTGGACCAACCGTCCGACCGCGCCGATCGTGCTGGCCACGGGGGCCGGTGCGGGCGCGAGCGGCGGCCGTGCCCCCTGCGCCGTGAGTCTCCCCTCGGTCGCCGGAGCCCGCGCCCTCAAGGCGCTCGACCGTACGGACATCAGGCTCGGCCCGGTCGTCGCCAACAGGGACCGCCTCTTCATCCTCGTGGCGCCCTACTCCATGGAGCAGCTGGGCGAGCTCCTCTACGCCCAGGACTGGGTGCCGGGATCCCTGCGCTTCCACGGCGAGGGCGGCTATCTGGCACTGCCTCCGTCCGACACCGGACTCGGCCAGGTCCGCTGGGAGCGCGCCCCGCTGCCCGGCTCCGCGGCGCCCTGGGTGCCCGATGTGGAAGCCGTGGTGGACGCGGTGGTGGATGCCCTCACTCGTACGGGTGTGAGCGCGCCCGAGTTGTAGGGGAATTGGGCGCGCGGCGAGGGGCGCGAAAGGGCGGCGCCGATATCTTCGGCGCATGCCCTCCTTCCCCAAGGTCTCGAACACCCTCGAGCAGGGGAGACCCCCTTCGCGCCTTCGTCTGCTCGGTCTTCTCGCGGTCGTGGTCCTGACCGTTCTCCTCCCGCTGGCGGGCGCCTCCGCGGGCCCCGTCGACGGCACCGCCGCGGAAGACGGCCTCAACTCCGGCGAACTGCCCACCGGTGAGGCCGGCAGCGCCGACAAGGTCGACGACAAACCGGGCGCGACCACGAGCGACCCGGCGGGCACTCCGGCGACGGATGCGGACGGCAAGGCGCGACGGTCCCACGGGCGGCCGCAGGGCACCTCCCTCCTCGGCGGTCTCGGGATCACCACGACGGCACGGTGCGGACCCGAACTCGCTTCTCCCGACGGCATCGAGGCGCAGACCTGCGTACTGACCCAGCGGGGGGACACGTGGGCGAGGGTCTACTACCGGAACGCGACAGGGGGGCCGCTGAGTTCCGTCCTGACCCTGATGGCGCCGGGCGGCCGCACCGTACAGATGCACTGTGCGGTGGGTGCTCAGGACGAACCGGGGACGTGTGACACGCCTCGGGAGCGCACTTCGGGTGAGGCGGGCGCCTACGCGGCGGTGGCGGAATTCGCGGAAGCAGGGGGCGCGGGACCGCTGCTGCTCAGGTCGGGAAGCAACGCGTCGACGCCGGTCGGCCGCTGAGCGAACGGGACGATTTCCCGGGCTCAGGCCCACGGGGAAACCCCGGAAGGCCCCGGAAAGACAAGGGCCCGGTTGCTGGCGACGGGGGATGCACCAGCAACCGGGCTACTCGAACGGTAACAAGAGATCGGCCGTTAGCAAATTCGATCTCGGCTATTCGTATGCGGATTTACCTGCCGCTACGGGGAGTTGTGACCGGAGTCACCCGTTCCGAGGTCTCCCTGTGGCTGACCGGTCGGTCAGCTGAGTGTCACCTGTCGGTTGGTGAGGCCGCCGCGCGCCCGCCGCTCGTCGACGGTCAGCGGCGCCTCGGAGGCGAGCGCCGTGGTGAGCCGCTCGGCGAACTCGGCCGCCGGCTTCTCGACATCCTCGGCGCTCACCCCGGTGGGCAGGTCCCAGACCGGAACGGTCAGGCCGTGCGCGCGGAACGAGCCGACCAGGCGCGTGCCCTCGCCGAGCGAGGACGTGCCGGCCGCGTGCAGGCGGGCGAGCGCGTCGAGCAGCTGCTCCTCGGGGTACGGCATGACCCAGCGCAGGTGGTTCTTGTCGGGGGTCTCGCACCAGTACGCCGCGTCGACACCGGACAGCTTCACGGTCGCGATGGCGGCCGCGTTGGCCCGCTCCAGGGAGGCGGCGACGTCCGGGCTCGCGTTCTCCGAGTCGGGCACCCAGAACTCGAACCCCGTGTGCACGACCGGCTCGAAGACGGCCTCGGGGTCGAGCAGGTCCTGCATGCGCGGGCCGTCGGCGGGTGCGCGGCGCGCCTGCACCGGCGTGCCGGGCTCGGCGGTGAGCGCGCGCTGAAGAGTGTCGGCGAGGTCGCGGCTCAGGTCGCCGGACGACGTGTCGTTCTGCAGACCGAGCAGGATCGAACCGTCGTCGCGGCGCAGCGCGGGCCACGCCATCGGAAGCACCGTCGCGAGGGTCACGGAGGGGACGCCGTCCGGCAGGCTCTCCTTGAGGGTGAGCTTCACCGTCGCGGCGGGCACCAGCTCGCGCAGCGCGATCCAGTCGCCCTCTCCTGCGAGACCGTCGAACGGGCGCTGCACCAGCTCGGTCACCGCGTGGGCGGCGGCACGGCCGTGGCAGGCCTTGTAGCGGCGGCCACTCCCGCAGGGGCAGGGCTCACGGGCGCCGACGACCGGGATCTCCCCACTGCTGACGTGCGACTTGCCCTTGGTCTGGGGGCGCTTCTTGGCCATCTTGGGTGTCTCCCGGTTACGGCTCTCGTACGTACGGCCGCGAGCCTAGCCCCTCGTACGGCCGGGGGCGGGGACCAGGCCGGGCCGTTCGGGCCGGAGCGGGATTCAGCCCAAGTCGTCGAAGGCGTCCGCGAAATCGAGGTCGGACATGCCCGCGGTCGCGCTGCTCGCCACGCGCGTAGCGAAGGCGCCCTGCCCCTGTGTTTCGCCTTCGGAGCGCACGTCCTTGTGCACGACCACCCAGACGGTGACTTCACCGGAGGCGTCGTCACGTACGCCCCAGTCGTCGGCGAGCGCCGAGATGATGTTGAGCCCGCGGCCGCCCCGCGCGGTGACCGAGGGCGTGGCCGGAACCGGGCGGGTCGGACCACCACCGTCCGTCACCTCGACGGTGAGACAGCCCCGCGCGTCGACCCTCCAAGCGGCCCGGACGTCGCCGTCCCCGGCCATGTCGTCGCCCAGCGGCCTGCCGTGCCGGCAGGCGTTGCTCAGCAGTTCGGACAGGATCAGTACGGCATCGTCTATGACCGCTTCCGAAACCCCGCCGACGCGCAGCTGATCACGCATCCGGTGTCTTGCTTCGCCCACGCCCGCAGGGCCATGGGGTACGGCCATGCTCGACGACGTGGGCACCTCCTGTGCCACCACCAACGCCACCCCCGAGACCTCCTTCGCCCCACGCCACGGTGTGAATGCCCCAATGGGCTGGACCGGAAACCGGCCAATCCACGCTCAGTGACGCACTCGTAACGATCGAATACGGAGCGAACGCGCCGGAGCACTCCCTGTGAGGCCGGTGGCCGGATTTAGCCCCTTCCGAGCTGGCGCAGAACGGCGCGGGGCCGGTTGGTGATGATCGCGTCGACGCCGAGACCGACGCACAGGTCGACGTCCTCCGGCTCGTTGACCGTCCACACGTGCACCTGGTGGCCCGCCCGCTTGAGCTTCTCCACGTACCCAGGGTGGCTGCGCACGATCCGGATGCCCGGGCCCGCGATCGACACCCCCTTGGGGAGGCGGCCGTCGCGGTGGCGGGGGGAGACGAACTGCATCAGGTAGACCATCGGCAGGTGGGGGGACGCGGCCTGGATGCGGTGCAGGGAGCGGGCCGAGAAGCTCATGACACGCACCGGGGACGGTGTGTCCGGCGCTCCGGCAGGCGCGTCCAGGCCGAACCGCTTGAGGAGCATCAGCAGGCGTTCCTCGACCTGGCCGGCCCAGCGGGTGGGGTGCTTGGTCTCGATGGCGAGCTCCACACGGCGGCCCGCGTCGGCGACCAGTTCGAGCAGCCGCTCCAGGGTCAGGACGGAGGTGTCCTCCCAGTCGGGGCCCTCCGTGCTGGTCCGACCGGCCTCGCTGTTCTTCCAGGAGCCGAAGTCGAGGGCGGCGAGATCCGCCAGTTCCAGGGCCGATACCGCTCCTCGCCCGTTCGACGTACGGTTGACCCGGCGGTCGTGCACGCAGACGAGATGGCCGTCCGCGGTGAGTCGTACATCGCATTCGAGGGCGTCGGCACCGTCCTCGATGGCCCTTCTGTACGCGGCCAGCGTGTGCTCGGGGGCCTCGTCGGAGGCTCCGCGGTGGGCGACGACCTGGATCTGCTGCTGTCGTGCGAGAGTCACCGCGTCATGGTGCCATCGCGAGGCGCCGGGCCGCCCAGCGGATGCGTCCGTTTCGCCCGGCGTAAAGGATGGCACCGGACACACAGGAACGCCTTATGGTGCCCTGACGTCCCGTGGGAAAAGCTGACCACATACAAACAGCAATGCCGACGGAATCAGCCGGTACAGCCGTGGATCGAGGAGAAGAGCTGTGAGCACCGAGAACGAGGGCACTTCGGTACCCCCGGCCCCGTCCGCACCTCCCGTGCCGGTGGAATCTCCCGCTACTCCCGCACCCACCCCGGATCCCGCCGGTTCCGCTCCGCCTCCGGAGCCCGCCGACGCGCCCACTGCGGTGATGCCGGCCGAGGGCGCGGGGCCGGGGGCGCACGAGGGTTCCGGCGCGGCCTCGGGGGCTGCGCCGGGACCCGGCGGGCAGCCCGGTCCCGCGGCCGCGGGAGGTTGGCCGCCTCCGCCGCCCACCGTTCCCTCGTACGCGGACGGTGGCGGCGGACACTCCTGGGGCGCGGCCTACCAGCCTCCGGCGCCCAAGCCGGGCCCCCGGCGCGGCGGGCTGCTGGCCGCGGTGGTTGCGGCGGCCCTGATCGCCGGCGGTGTCGGCGGCGGCATCGGCTACTGGGCGGCCGAGCGCAACGACGACGGTGGTTCGGGCTCGACGACGGTCTCCGCCTCGGACAACCCGGCCGACTTCAAGCGTGACGCCTCCTCGGTCGCCGGCATCGCGGCGAACGCCCTGCCGAGCACCGTCACCATCGAGGCCGAGGGCAGCGACGGCGAAGGCGGCACCGGAAGCGGCTTCGTCTACGACACGCAGGGCCACATCCTCACCAACAACCACGTGGTGGCCTCCGCAGCCGACGGAGGAAAGCTTTCCGCCACGTTCTCGAACGGCAAGAAGTACGACGCCGAGGTGATCGGCCGCGCCCAGGGCTACGACGTCGCGGTCATCAAGCTGAAGAACGCCCCGTCGAACCTGAAGCCGCTGCAGCTCGCCAACTCGGACAAGGTCGCCGTCGGTGACTCCACCATCGCGATCGGCGCGCCCTTCGGCCTGTCGAACACGGTGACCACGGGCATCGTCTCGGCGAAGAACCGCCCGGTGGCTTCCAGCGACAGCTCGGGCAGCAGCAAGGCGTCGTACATGAACGCGCTGCAGACCGATGCCTCGATCAACCCGGGCAACTCGGGCGGTCCGCTGCTCGACGCGCGGGGCGCGGTCATCGGCATCAACTCGGCGATCCAGCCCGCGACCAGCGGTGGCATCGGAGGCTCCGGCCAGTCGGGCTCCGTCGGCCTCGGCTTCGCCATCCCGATCAACCAGGCGAAGAATGTCGCCAAGCAGCTCATCAAGACGGGCCAGCCGGTCTATCCGGTGATCGGCGCCTCGGTCGCGCTGGACGAGCAGGGTGACGGCGCGAAGATCACCGAGCAGGGCGCGGGCGGCTCGTCCGCGGTCACGCCGAACGGTCCGGCGGACAAGGCCGGCCTGAAGCCCGGCGATGTCATCACCAAGCTCGACGACACGGTGATCGACAGCGGTCCGACCCTGATCGGCCAGATCTGGACGCACAAGCCGGGCGACACGGTCAAGATCACGTACAAGCGCGGCGGCGCGGAGCACACGGTCGAGGTCGTCCTCGGTGAGCGCAAGGGCGACAGCTGACCGAACTCCCGGCCGAACCCGCTACCCTGGTCCTCGCTCCGCCGGTCAACGACGGGGCGAGGGTGGGTTGCCCGAGCGGCCTAAGGGAACGGTCTTGAAAACCGTCGTGGCGCGAGTCACCGTGGGTTCAAATCCCACACCCACCGCAGAGGTTGAAGGCTCCTGACCAGAGGAATTGGGCAGGAGCCTTCGCCGTTTCCCGTCTCCGTGGGATACCTCTGTTGCTCGTTGTTCCCCGCTCGATCGGGCACGGGAGGGGCACGGCGGCGGGCTGAGCAGGGTCGCGACCGGCCGCTTGGGTGCCACTGTCCGGGACTTGTGGTGAGTGCCCGGGACTGTGGCGAGCGCATCCGCGAGAGCGTCCGAGGGGGGCACCGCATGACGCCGCAGGGAACCATCACGGTGGAGCGCATGGACGGCTCGGCCGCGGCGCAGGCTGTGGACGCGTTCAGGCTCGTCTATGCCGACGTCTTCGCGGAACCGCCGTACAACGAGGCCGCCGACGACGTCACGGCCGTCTTCCGGCGCTTTCGCTTCCAGACCCGCAGACGCACTTTTCGCGGCGCCGTGACCCATACCGAGGATGACGAACCGGTCGGCATGGCGTACGGCTACGCGGTCGAACCTGGCCCAGGGTGGTGGGACGAGCTGACCGAGCCCGTCCCCGACGACCTGCGGCGCGAGGACGGTCACCGCACCTTCGGCCTCATGGAACTTGCCGTGCGCGGACCGTGGCGCGGGCAGGGTGTCGCACGGCGCCTGCACGAGACCCTGCTCGACGGCATCGAGGCCGAGCGGGTGCTGCTGAACGTCCACCCGGACAGCAAGGCGGCCTCGGCCGCCTACCGAGCGTGGGGCTACCGCAAGATCGGTGAGGCACGGCCGTGGGAGGGCCCGGACCTCTATGACGTCATGCTGCTCGACCTGCGCACATGACGACTGCCTGCACAGGTAGGTGTTGGTAAGGGGCGTTCGCTATGGCGTGCGCCCCTTACGCGTGCCCCTGGGGAGGGCGGCTTCGTGTACGGGGCCTCCTGGCCTACGCCTCCGTGCCGTTCCGCTGGGTCATCCGGGCCGCTGAGGCGATCGTGGAGCGGGCCTCGCGTTCCGTCAGGCCCGTGCGGGTCGCGGCCTCCACGAGGGCGTTCGTGAGGCTGTCACCGAGGTCCCTCTCGTAGGCGCGGCAAGCGGCCCAGAACAGGCGGGTGTTGCGCTGGCCCTCATGTGCCGCGAGCACGAACTGGACCAGGCCCTGGCCGTGTTGGCCCGCATGTGCCGGTGACGGGTGGTGCAAGCGTGGCGGGGGTGTGAGCAGGCGCAGGAGTGCCGAGGGGCAGGGCGCGACAGGCAGGTGGGCGGTCCCGGGGACCGCGCTGTAGACGCCCTGCGCCGTGCGAGATCCGGGGCCCACGAGATAGCCGCCCGCGCCTCGGATGTCGATGCCGGGCGCAAGCCGTCCGGCCGAGTTGGGGACCACGACGTCCGGTGGTCCGGAGAGCCACACGTGGCGGCCGCCACTGGGCGTGGCCACGACGACGGTGTCCGGGATCGTGAAGAGGTGGCGCAGCGCCAGTTCGCGCAGTGCGGCCGAGGAGTCCGTACCGGACTTGGTGTCGAGGTCGACGCCGATGAGGTGGTGCGGGGGCAGTCCGCAGGCGATGCCGTAGCCGGTGGCGCGGGGCGCCGCCGCGAAGAGGTCACGGATGCGGCCCGGGTCGGTCGTGGCGTCGTACACGCCGTGGCCGGGGCGGCCGCACTCGCCGTGGCACGGGGCGGGGGAGGGCTCGTCGCGGTGTGGGGAGCGCAGAGCGGGGAGCTTCGTGCGGGAGAGCGGGATCACGGCCAGACCACGTTCGGCGGCGGAGAGGGCGTGGGCGAGGGCCAGGGTCGCAAGGGGCACGGCATGCCGGTCGGTGGTGGCCATGCCTCTATGTTCGTACGAATGTTCGAGTAAAGGAAGAGGGGCTCGCCCGGGTGGAGCGTATTTACCAAAAATGTGCCGAAACGCTTCATCCCCTGCGATGGCTGGCCTGTCCTGCGCCGGCCGTATGCAATCCGGGCTGAGCTGGGCCTTTAAGGGTGTGAAGCATGTTTATCGACATGTCCTCACGCTTGCGGGGGAATACCGCCTTCCGGCCTGGTTCGACGGGGATTCGGTGGGCAATTCTGATCTCGCGACGTCGTGAGCAACGACCGAGGCGGTCGGCCAACTGCCTTGGAGCAACCAGCAGTTACGCTTCTTGGAGGAATTGACATGGCACACATCCGTACCGCCCGCGCCCTCGCCGCCGTCGCCGCCCTGCCCCTCGCGGCAGCCCTTTTCTCGGGGGTGGCGATGGCCGACAACGGGTCCTTCGCGGGCAACGGATCGAACGCGGGTGTGGCGACCGTGAGCGGCAGTGGTGTCGGTGGCAACAACCACGGCAACTCGTCCACCTCGCAGCAGCAGGCGGTGGGCTCCGGCGCCTCCAACCAGAACAACACGGCCCAGGTGAACGGCTCCGCGTTCACGGCCATCGACCAGTCGAACGAGAACATCGCGGTGAACTTCACCAAGCTCTGGTGACCCGCCGGCTCCTGTCGGCGGGGGTCGTTCCCAGGGGTGCGTGACATCTGTGCGGCGGTGCTTCGGCATCGCCGCACAGGCGTTTTCGGGCACCGAGCGGCAACTGGGCGGCCCTTCACGCGCGCGTGCTGATCCCTTGACACCCGTACCGAACCTGACGGACAGTCGTACCGAATCTGACGGTCAGTCAGAAAGCTTCCATCAGAAGCAGACGGTCAGAGACCCTTGTTCGTACGAGGTCCGGGAGGGCCGCCGCCGTGCACCTCGCCCCCACCGCGCGCCAGCATGAACTCCGCGCCGAACTGCGCGCCTATTTCCGGGAACTGATGCCGGACGGGCCGCCCGGCCACGACGACCGAACGGCCCAGCGGCGCCTGCTGCGCCGCATCGGTGCCGACGGCCTTCTCGGGCTCGGCTGGCCCGTCGAGTTCGGAGGCCAAGGCCGTGGCCCCGACGAGCAGTTCGTCTTCTTCGACGAGGCCTACCGCGCGGGCGCGCCCGTCTCCATGGTGACCCTGAACACCGTCGGACCGACCCTGATCAAGTACGGGACCGAGGCGCAGAAGGCGTACTTCCTGCCGCGGATCCTCAAGGGCGAGCTGGTCTTCGCGATCGGGTATAGCGAGCCCTCGGCGGGGACCGATCTGGCCTCGCTGCGGACCCGGGCGGTCCGCGACGGCGAGGACTGGATCATCGACGGACAGAAGGTCTTCACGTCGAACGCGCAGAACGCCGACTGGATCTGGCTGGCCTGCCGCACGGAACCCGAAGCCGCCAAGCACCAGGGCATCTCGATCATCCTCGTGCCGACGGACGCCGCCGGTTTCAGCTGGACGCCCATCGAAACCGTCGGCGGGCTGACCACCACCGCCACGTACTACGACGGGATCCGCGTCCCTGCCTCGAATCTTGTCGGGGAGGAGAACGGCGGCTGGGGCCTCATCACCAATCAGCTCAACCACGAGCGGGTCGCGCTCGCCGCGATCGGGATGCAGGCGGAGGACTTCTACGCGGCGGTGCTCGAAGCGGTTCGTTCACCCGATCCGGTGACGGGGGAACGCCGGATCGACCTGCCGTGGGTGCGGTCGCGGCTGGCCGAGGTACATGCCCGTCTTGCGGCAACGCGCCTGCTCAACTGGCGTTTGGTGGGGGACGTCGGGGCGGGGCGGCTCGCGCCGGGCGATGCGAGCGGCGTGAAGGTCATGGGAACCGAATCGGCGGTCGAGGTGTACCGAATGTGTCAGGAGATCGCGGGAGCCGCGGCGCTGGTCCGAGCCGGGTCGCCGGGGGCGTTCGGGAGCGGGGCCGGTGCGGGGTCGGGCGGTGATTCCGGTGGTGGTGCCGTGGGTGGTACGGCGGAGGGGGAGTTGGAGCGGATGAACAGGGCGGCGCAGATCAATACGTTCGGGGGCGGCGTGAGTGAGGTGCAGCGGGAGATCGTCGCGACGATGCGGCTCGGGATGCGGAGGGGGCGGCGGTGACCGGCGACATGGTGTACGAGGCGCTGAAGGCCTTCGAAGGGCTGCCCGCGGCCACCGCGGGGGTCGGCAAGGATCTGGTCAACGAGCCGATGATCAGGCACTGGTGTGAGGCGATGGGCGACACCGACCCCCGGTACGAGGGGCCCGACGCCATAGCGCCGCCGACCATGCTCCAGGCCTGGACGATGGGCGGGCTCTCCGGGCATCAAGGACGCAGCGGCGCCTACGACGAGCTGTTCGCGCTGCTGGACGGCGCCGGGTACACCTCGGTCGTCGCCACCGACTGCGAGCAGGAGTATCTGCGTCCGTTGCGGCCCGGTGACGCGATCACCTTCGACGCGGTGATCGAGTCGGTGTCCGAGCGCAAGACGACGAAGCTGGGCACGGGACACTTCGTCACGACGCGCATGGACGTCAGGGCGGACGGCGAGCTCGCCGGGACGCATCGTTTCCGGATCCTCAAGTACGCCCCGGCGGCGCGGGCAGAGCAGGCGGTGGGGTCAGGGCAGCAGCAGGCCCGGCGGCCTCGCCCGGTGGTGAACCGGGACAACGCCGGGTTCTGGGAAGGGGTCCGCGAGCACCGCCTCCTCATCCAGCGCTGCGAGGCGTGCGGGACGCTGCGCTTTCCCTGGTTGCCGGGGTGCGGCGCGTGCGCCTCGCAGGACTGGAGCACGGTCGAGGCGAGCGGCGAAGGAACCGTCTTCTCGTACGTGGTGATGCACCACCCGCCCTTCCCCGCCTTCGACCCGCCGTACGCGGTGGGCCTGATCGAGCTGGCCGAAGGCGTCCGGATCATCAGCAACGTGGTCGGGGTGCCGTACGACAAGGTCCGAATAGGGATGCCCGTGAGGCTCGAATTCCTCCGGGTGGATGAGGAGTTGGAGCTGCCGGTCTTCCGGGCTGGTGACGGTGACGGTGACGGTGACGGTGACAGTGACAACGGCGCCGGCAGGGGCACGGGTGGCGTTGTGGGAGGTGAGCGCTGACATGGACTTCACACCTACGCAGGACCAGGCGGACGCCGTCGGTCTGGCCGCACGGATCTTCGGTGACCTGTCGACACCCGAGCGCCTCGCGGCGGCCGGCACCGGCACGGACACCGAGTTGTGGAAGGCGCTCGGCTCGGCCGGTCTGCCGGGGGCGGTGGAGGAGACCGGGCTGCTCGGGCTCGTGCTGATGCTGGAGGAGCAGGGCAGGACGACGGCGCAGGTGCCGTTCGCCGCCAGTTGCGTGTACGGGCTGCTCGCAGTGGCGGGACATGGCACCTCCGACCAGCGGGACCGGTTGCTTCCGGGGCTGCGGGACGGGACGGAGGTGGCCACGGGAGCGTTGCCTGCGCAGGCCGGGGTGCGGGTCGACGTGGTGGAGTCGGGGGTGGCGGCAGGAAGGGGCGGGAGCGCGGGGCGGCTCACGGGGGTGGTGCCCTGGGTGCCGTGGCTCCGGGACGCGTCGTGGGTCCTGGTGGCGACGGCCGACCGGAGCCTGTGGAGAGTGCGTACGGGCGATGCCGGCTGCGATGAGGTCGAGCTCACCGCGCCCTGGTCGGCGGGCCGGCTCGTTCTCGACGGGGCGCCGGCGGAGAGGCTCGGCGGCCCCGGTGCGTACGACGACGTGCTGGCGATGGCGCGGACCGCGTTCGCGGGGCTGCAGGCCGGGGTCTGTGCGGGATCGCTGGCGCGGGCCGTGGAGTACACGAACGAGCGGGAGCAGTTCGGGAGACCGCTTGCCGCGAAGCAGGGGGTCCAACTCCGGGCGGCCGATGCCTATATGGATACGGAGGCCATTCGCGTCACCGCGTACGAGGCGGCATGGCGACGGGACGAGGGGCTGCCGTACGCCGGCCATGCGCTGACCGCGGCCTGGTGGGCGTCGGAGGCGGGCAGACGGGTCGTGCACGCCGGACAGCATCTGCACGGCGGCATGGGTGCCGACCTGGAGCATCCCGTGCACCGGCATTTCCTGTGGGGCAGACAGCTCGACGCGTATTTGGGGTGCGGAGGTGAACTGCTCGCGGAGCTGGGCGACGTGATCGCCGGTGGCGAGGGGGCCGATACGGAGGAGGCGGGGATGACGTGGGCGCGGAAGTGAGGACGGAGGGAGAGGCAGCGATGGCGGAAGTTTCTGTGGGGGTCAAGGTCGGCGCGGAGCTGGCGCCGTTGGAGATCCCGGTTACGCGAACGCTGATCGTCTCCGGGGCCATTGCGTCCCGTGACTACCAGGACGTCCACCACGACGCGGAGCTCGCCAGGGAGAAGGGCTCCCCCGACATCTTCATGAACATCCTGACGACGAACGGACTGGTCGGCCGTTACGTCACCGATCACTTCGGCCCCGACGCGGTCCTGCGCAAGGTCGCCATACGGCTGGGCGCACCCAACTATCCAGGAGACACGATGGTGTTGACCGGGACGGTGACTGAGGTCCAAGACGGGGCCGACAGCGACAGCGACAGCGACAGCGACAGCGACAGCGACAGTGGCAGCGGCAGCGGCAGCGGCAGCGGGTCCGAGGGCGGGGGTGCCACGGCTGTGGTGCGGATCGTCGGGGCCAACGGGCTGGGCAAGCATGTCACCGGGACGGTGACGGTCACCCTCCCGAGCCTCGCGAGCTGTCCCCACCCCCCGACCCTCCCGAGTGCGCATTCCGGTACCTCCCGTACCCCGGTGTCGGGGAGGCCGGCATGAGTGTGCGGGGGAAGGACAGCCTCGGCGGTCGGGCGGCGATCGTCGGGGTCGGGGCGACCGAGTTCTCCAAGGACTCCGGGCGCAGCGAGCTGAAGCTCGCGGTGGAGGCGGTGGGGGCGGCGCTCGACGACGCCGGGCTCTCCCCCGCGGACGTCGACGGCATGGTCACCTTCACCATGGACACCAGTCCTGAGATCACCGTTGCACAGGCGGCGGGGATAGGGGACCTCTCCTTCTTCTCCCGGGTCCACTACGGCGGCGGTGCGGCTTGCGCCACCGTTCAGCAGGCCGCACTCGCCGTGGCGACCGGGGTGGCCGAAGTGGTCGTCTGCTACCGGGCGTTCAACGAGCGCTCGGGCAGGAGATTCGGCTCCGGGGTGCAGCATCGGGAGCCGTCGGCGGAGGGGGCGGCGCTCGGCTGGGCACTGCCGTTCGGGCTGCTCACACCCGCGTCGTGGGTGGCGATGGCGGCGCAGCGCTACCTCCACGGATACGGCCTGGGCCCGGAGGCGTTCGGTCATGTCGCCGTCATGGACCGCGCGTACGCGGCCACCAATCCGGCGGCGTACTTCCACGGGAAGCCGATCACCCTGGAGGACCATGCGGCGTCACGGTGGATCGTGGAGCCGTTGCGGCTGCTCGACTGCTGTCAGGAGACCGACGGCGGGCAGGCGATCGTCGTCACCAGCGTCGAGCGGGCCCGCGACCTCCCGCACCGTCCCGCCGTGATCGCGGCGGCCGCCCAGGGGGCGGGGCGCGGCCAGGAGCAGATGACGAGTTTCTACCGGGACGACATGACGGGCCTGCCCGAAATGGGGGTCGTGGCACGGCAGTTGTGGCGGTCGGCGGGGCTGGCTCCGGGCGAGATCGACGTGGGGATCCTGTACGACCACTTCACGCCTTTCGTGCTGATGCAGCTGGAGGAGTTCGGTTTCTGCGAGCCGGGTGAGGGGGCGGACTTCGTGGCGGAGCGGCGGCTCCCGCTCAACACGCACGGCGGGCAGCTGGGCGAGGCGTACCTGCACGGGATGAACGGCATAGCGGAGGCCGTGAGACAGATGCGGGGCACGGCGGTGAACCAGATAGCAGGCGCCGCCACGGCCCTGGTGACCGCGGGGACCGGCGTCCCCACATCGGGTCTGATTCTGAGAGCGGACGGCTGAACGCGGGGTGTGTCCCGGGCCCGGTCCGCACCCCGGCCCCTTCACTCGCCCTATGCACCGCACTTGCCCTATGCACCGCACTCGCCGTAGTCACCGCCGGAAGTTGGTCGTGGGCCTAGTGCTGCTCCTGATGGCGCTGACCGCCTTACCCGCGTCGGCGCGGACCGAACCCGGCCTCCCCCAGCCGTCTCCGACGCCCGGCGCCCACCCGGACCTCCCGGCCGGCCTCGGGCTGCCCGACCTCGCCACCTTCCCCGGCTCCGCACTCGACGACCCCTCCCCACTCGGCGACGTCTCTGCACTCGGCGACGTCTCTGCACTCGGCGACCGAGCACCGGCACCGGTCCCCGTCCAGACCCCCGCCGGCGGTCTGTCCTCCTCCGAACCCCTGCTCTCCTCTCTCGAACCCCTGCTCCCCTCCCTCTCCAAGCCTCGGATCTTCCGCGGGCTGGCGTTCGACACCTGCATGGCGCCGTCACTCGACACCATGCGGAGGTGGCGGGCGTCGAAGTACGGGGCGGTGGGCGTCTACTACGGAGGCCGTGGGCGGGCCTGTCGTCACCAGCCCCGGCTCGGGCACCGATGGATGCGCGGGGTGCAGCGGCTGGGGTGGCGGGTGCTGCCGGTGTACGTCGGTTCGCAGTCGCCGTGCATCGTCGGGGGACGCAAGAAGGGCTCCCGCATCGGCCGTCATGCATGGAGCCAGGGCGTGCGGGAGGGGCGGGACGCCGTACGCAGGGCGCGGGCCGTCGGCATCCGGTCGGGCAGCCCGCTCTATCTCGATATGGAGGCGTACAGGTACCGGCACAAGAAGTGCGCTCGCACGACGCTCGCCTTTGTGCGGGGCTGGGACCGGCAGGTGCGCGGGAAGGGGTACATGCCGGGGTTCTACAGCAGTGCCGACTCCGGAGTGCGGCACATGCAGGTCGCGGCGCGGGCGGGGGTGCGGGATCTGCCGTCGGTGATCTGGTTCGCGCGCTGGCACACGCGGCCCCGGCTCTCCAGAGAGCCCGTGCTGGCCCGGTCAGCCTGGAGTCCGCAGCGCAGGATCCACCAGTACGCGGGGAACGTGAAGGAGCGGCACGGCGGGCGGACCCTCGTCATCGACCGGAATCTGGTGCACGCGCCGGTGGCCCGCATCCGCTGACCTGCTTGGGCCCGCGGGAGTGGCAGAGCGGAAGGAAGCCGATGGAATGGCTCTCAGGGATGAACCCTCAGGGGTGCGTGCTGCGTCCTCCACCTACAGGAGGTGGGGATACCACCCCTCCTACACCCTGAGGCGGACACCGCTTCGGGACCTGCGGCCGATCCGCGAGGGTAGGGGGCGCTCCTAGCGTGGAGCCATGACCGCAACCATGGCGCCTGTCTGCTCCAGTGCATCGGATGCCGCGACGCGCAGCGCGCCGCGAGCCGCGATGACGCCTCACTCTTCCCACCCGACGCCGTACGCGCCGGCCGCCCATTCGGCGCCGCACGGGCCGCACAAGTCGTACCCGTCGTTCGCGTCGTACGTGCGGGCGCGGCAGCCCGTACTGCTGCGGACCGCCCGGTCGCTGACCGCGAATCCGTGCGACGCGGAGGACCTGCTCCAGACCGCGCTCACCAAGACGTATGTGGCCTGGGACCGTATCGAGGACCACCGGGCGCTCGACGGTTACGTGCGCCGGGCCTTGCTGAACACGCGTACGTCGCAGTGGCGGAAGCGGAAGGTCGACGAGTTCGCCTGCGACGAGCTGCCCGAGCCGGAGACCGTGGCCGCGGCCGACCCGGCCGAGAACCAGGCCCTGCACGACGCGATGTGGCGCGCGATCATGAAGCTGCCGGCCCGGCAGCGGGCGATGGTCGTCCTGCGGTACTACGAGGACCTGAGCGAGGTTCAGACGGCCGAGGTGCTCGGGGTGTCCGTCGGCACGGTCAAGAGTGCGGTGTCGCGGGCCCTCGGCAAGCTCCGCGAGGACCCGGAACTGCGCCCGGCCAAGGGCTGACCGGGACGACCGACTGATCGATCATTCCCGGGGCTAGTGACATACCACTTGGTATGCGGTGAGAATCGGCGGAACATTACTGCGCCGTAGCGCCCACCGGGAGGACGCCGTGCTGAGCACGATGCAGGACGTACCACTGCTGATCTCGAGGATCCTGACCCATGGGTCGACGATCCACGGCACGTCCCAAGTGACCACCTGGACCGGCGAGAGCGGGCCGCAGCGCCGGAGCTTCGCGGAAATCGGCGACCGCAGCGCCCAGCTCGCGCACGCTCTGCGTGCCGACCTCGGCATCGTGGACGACGACCGCGTTGCAACGCTGATGTGGAACAACTCGAATCACGTCGAGGCCTACTTCGCGATCCCCTCCATGGGCGCCGTACTGCACACCCTGAACCTGCGGCTCCCCGCCGCGCAGCTGGTGTGGATCGTCAACCACGCAGCCGACCGCGTGATCATCGTCGACGGCTCCCTGCTGCCGCTGCTCGCGCCCCTCCTGCCGTCCCTGACGGGTGTGGAGCACATCGTCGTCTCCGGGCCCGGCGACCGTTCGCTCCTCGACGGAGCGCGCCCCCAGGTCCACGAGTACGAGGACCTCGTCTCCGGGAAGCCGGTGACGTACGACTGGCCGCAGCTCGACGAGCGTCAGGCCGCCGCGCTCTGCTACACCTCCGGCACCACTGGCGACCCCAAGGGCGTCGTCTACTCGCACCGTTCGATATATCTGCACTCCATGCAGGTCAACATGACGCAGTCCATGGGCCTGACCGACGAGGACACCTCGCTCGTCGTGGTGCCGCAGTTCCATGTGAACGCGTGGGGCCTGCCGCATGCGACGTTCATGACCGGCGTGAACATGCTGATGCCGGACCGTTTTCTCCAGCCCGCGCCGCTCGCCGAGATGATCGAGAGCGAGCGCCCCACGCATGCGGCGGCCGTACCCACCATCTGGCAGGGCCTGCTCGCAGAGCTCACCGCGAAGCCCCGTGACGTGAGTTCGCTCGGGCAGGTCACCATAGGTGGTGCGGCCTGTCCGCCCTCGCTCATGAAGGCCTTCGACGAGCTCGGCATGCGGGTCTGCCACGCCTGGGGCATGACGGAGACGTCTCCCCTCGGCACGGTCGCCCGTCCGCCGGCCGGTGCGGTCGGCACCGACGAGGAGTTCGCCTACCGCCTCACCCAGGGCCGGTTCCCGGCCGGCGTCGAGGCCAGGCTCTCGGGTCCCGGCGGCGAACTGCTGGCCTGGGACGGCGAGACGGCCGGTGAGCTGGAGGTCCGCGGGCCGTGGATCGCGGGCGCGTACTACTCGGGCCCCGACAGTGAACCGCTGCGCCCCGCCGACAAGTTCAGCGACGACGGCTGGCTCAAGACGGGCGACGTCGGCACGATCAGCCCCGACGGTTTCCTCACTCTCACGGACCGCGCCAAGGATGTCATCAAATCCGGCGGTGAGTGGATCAGCAGCGTCGACCTCGAGAACGCTCTGATGTCCCACCCGGACGTCGCCGAGGCGGCCGTCGTCGCCGTCCCCGACGAGAAGTGGGGCGAGCGCCCGCTCGCCACCGTGGTCCTGAAGGACGGCGCGAGCGCCGACTTCGAGACCCTGCGCGCGTTCCTCGGCGAGAAGGTCGCCAGGTGGCAGCTCCCGGAGCGCTGGACGGTGATCACGGCGGTGCCGAAGACGAGCGTCGGCAAGTTCGACAAGAAGGTGCTGCGCAAGCAGTACGCCGACGGGCAGTTGGACATCACGCGGCTCTGATCGCATCGCTCAGCGGCGCGTTTCACGTGAAACAGGGGCGGCCCGAACGGGCCGCCCCTGTTTGTCAGTTGTGGGTATGTATGCCGGTCGCAGCATCCTCAGTTGCAAGCTTGAGGGGTTGCAGGGCTTGTCAGCCGCGGGTGCTCAGTTGGTGCCGATCTTCGCGAGCAGGTCCACGATCCGGTCCTGCACCTCGTCGCTCGTCGACCGCTCCGCCAGGAACAGGACGGTCTCCCCCGCAGCCAGGCGCGGCAGCTCGGCCTCCTCGACGGCGGCCGTGTAGACGACGAGAGGCGTGCGGTTCAACTGGCCGTTCGCGCGCAGCCAGTCGACGATTCCGGCGCGCCGGCGACGTACCTGGAGCAGATCCATCACCACCAGGTTCGGCCGCATCTGCGCGGCCAGTGTCACCGCGTCCGCGTCGGAACCCGCCCGCGCGACCTGCATGCCGCGCCGTTCCAGCGTCGCGGTGAGCGCGAGCGCGATCTCCTCGCGCTCCTCGATGAGCAGGACGCGCGACGGGTGCTGCTCGCTGTCCCGCGGCGCGAGGGCCTTCAGCAGGACGGCGGGATCGGCCCCGTACGCGGCCTCACGCGTCGCCTGTCCGAGCCCGGCCGTCACCAGGACGGGAACCTCGGCGGCCACGGCGGCCTGGCGCAGCGACTGGAGCGCGGTGCGCGTGATCGGTCCGGTCAGCGGGTCGACGAAGAGCGCGGCGGGGAAGGCCGCGATCTGCGCGTCGACCTCCTCGCGGGAGTGCACGGTCACCGGACGGTAGCCGCGGTCGCTCAGGGCCTGCTGCGTGGTCGCGTCGGGCGCGGGCCAGACCAGGAGACGCCGCGGGTTGTCGAGCGGCTCCGGGGGCAGTTCGTCGTCCATCGGCTGCGGCTGGGGCCGGATCGCCAACTCGACGGCGCCACCGGGCCCGTCCAGCGGCTCGGGCCCCTCGTCGGCGTCCTGGTCGGGGGCACCGATCGCGTACGAACGTCCGCGCCCCTCCGATGACGACGACAGCAGCGACTGCGGCTGACCGGGCTGGGACTGGCCGGACGGCGTCTTCGGCTGAGCCTTCGGCTGTGCCGCCGAGGGCTGTGCCGGGGCCTGCGGGTGCGGGCGGGCCGCGGTCTCCGGCTGGGCGCCGGCGGGGTCCGGCCGGGTGGACAGCCTGCGGCGGCGACCGGAGCCGCCGAGCGTGTGCTGCGTCTGGTCCTGCGGGGCCGCCGCGGGTTGCGGGACCTGAGGGGGCAGCGGGACCTGGAGCGACGGGTTACCGCCGGCCGACTGAACGGGCTGCTGCCCGGTCTTCGGACCGCTCTGAGCGCCGCTCTGAGCGCCGCCCTGCGTGCCGCCCTGCGTGCCGCCCTGCGTGCCGGACGGCTGCTTCGCCTGTGGACCGGGTTGCCTGCCCGTCGCCGGGTTGGCCTGGCTGGGCTGGTTCGCTCGGTTCGACGCCGCGGGTGCCTGCGCGTTGGGCTGCGCATTCGGCGGCGGGCTCGCCTGCTGGTTCGGGAGTGCCGGCCTCGGCAGCGGCTGGGCCGTGCCGGGAGCGGGCGGCTGTGGCCGCGGCGAGCGCTGCTGCTCGGCGATCTGACGGCCGAAGGGAACGCCTTGCCCCAGCGTTCGTACGCTTATGGCGCGGCCCTGAGTCGAGTTGGGGTCGGCCGAGGGGGCCTCTGCGGGGAGGGGCTGCGCGGCGCGGGGCCTGGCGCCGTTCTCGGGCGGCAGCGCGGAGCGCGCCCCCGGAACCGTCTGGACAGGGTGGGGCTGCGGCGGAGTGTGGTCGTCGGCGGGGTGATGCTGCGCGACGTCGTGCCGCTCGCCGTCAGTACCCGCACTCGTGCCGGCACCCGCACTCGTACCGGTGCCACCCGTAGTCGTATCTGCGTCGGTGCCCGTGGCGGTGCCCGGCTCGGGCGTCTTCCGGTCGGCCTCCGCGGGCGGCAGCGCGAATACGGTGCGGGCTGCGCCGCCCTGTTCGGCTTCCCGCTCCGGGGAGCTGCCGAGAGCGCGGCGCGCGCGACGACTGGCGGGCACGTTCTGCCCGGCCTGGGCCGCATCGGAAGCCCCCGACGTACCCGAAGCGCCGGATGTACCCGAAGCGCTCGACGTACCCGTACCACCGGCAGGCAGCGCGGCCTGTTCCGAGTTGCGCCGTGCCCGCCGGCCCGAGGACGCTCCGACCGGCACACCCTGCGGCGGCACGGTCTCGCCCAAGGCGGGGGATCCGGCCGCGTGTTCGGCAGCGGTCATCACGGAACCCTCGGAGGCACCAGGACCATCACCGGGACCAGCACCCGTACCGGCACCAGAACCAGCACCGGCTCCCGTCGGAACGGCGGCCTCGGCCGGATTGGGCCGCCCTCGCCGACGTCCCGTACCGGTCCCGGCCCCCGTGTCACCCGCAGGCGTCCCGCCGGCCGGAGTCCGCGTGGCCTGCGCCGGCAGCTGCCCCTGAGTGATCGCGGGCGTACCCGCCGCCGCGTCCGCCGCGTTCGCCGCGTTTTCCTCGGACCGCCGCCTGCGCCGCCCGGTCGGAGCGGCAGCCTCCGAGCCACCGCCACCTTGCCCAGCCTCATCGGCACCCGGCACCGCGCCCGCGACACCGCTCTCCAGGAACGAGTCCACCGACGCGCCCGAAGCCCGCCGGGCCCGCCGCCGTCCGCCGCGCGTGCCCGACGCCTGCTCGGGCAGCCCCGCACCGGCCTCCGCGAGCGCCTCCGCACCGGCGGGAGGGGCCTGCGACGCGACCTCGACGGCCGTACCGGGACCGGGCATCCCGACAGTCCCCACCTGATCAGCGACCGGAACCGCCCCAGCCCCGCCCCCGATCGGCACCTCGAGTACGTACGCGCTGCCGCTCATCCCGGGCACCTCGTGCGTCTGGAGCACACCGCCGTGCGCCCGCACGATGCCGCGCACGATGGGCTCGTGCACCGGGTCGCCGCCCGTGTAGGGCCCGCGCACCTCGATGCGGACGCTCTCACCGCGCAGCGCCGCGGCCACGACGATCGTCGAGTCCACGTATCCGCCGACGCCGCTCGTGGGAACGATGCCCACGCGCGCGTTGCCGGTGGCGTCGATGCCTGCGACGTCCGCCACGAGGTGGGCGAGCGCGGTGGCCAGGCGCGCCGCGTCGACCTCGGCCTCGATGGGCGGGGCGTGCACCGCGAACTGCGCGCGACCGGGTCCGATCAGCTCGACCGCCCCGTCGACGCCCGCGGCGACGACCGCGTCGAGCATCACCTTCGTACGGGTCAGCTGCGCGTCGCCGGAGTCGAGGAGCTGGTAGCCGAGCACGTTGTCGACGAGCGTGGTCATGCGGGTGTAGCCGGCCGCGAGGTGGTGCAGGATCTGGTTGGCCTCGGGCCACAATTGGCCGGCGTCGTCCGCGGCCAGGGTGGTGAGCTGGCCGCGCAGTTCGTCGAGAGGGCCGCGCAGCGACTGGCCGAGGACGGCGAGGAGCTGCTCGTGCCGGGCCGCGAGTGCCTCGTACCGGTCCTTCTCACGCTCGGCGAGCGCGGCGATCCGGTCCTTCTCCGCGGAGAGTTCCTCGGTGTGCTGCTCCGTGATCGTGGCGAGCTCGGTGGCGTGCTCCTCTTCGGCCCGCGCGGTCTGCGCCGCGTGCTCCTCGACGGCGCGCGCGAGTGTCTCCGCGTGCTCCGCGGTGGCGCGCTCCGTCTCCTTGTCGCGCCGGTCGATCTCTTCGGCGTGCGCCGCGACGAGTTCGTCGTAGGGCCGCCGGTCGGTGAACGTCATCACGGCGCCGACCAGTTGGTCGCCGTCGCGCACGGGCGCCGTCGTCATGTCGACGGGCACCTGTGCACCGCTCTTGGAGAACAGGACCTGCCCGCGCACCCGGTGCTTGCGCCCGGAGCGCAGGGTGTCGGCGAGCGGGGACTCCTCGTACGGGAACGGCTCGCCGTCGGCGCGCGAGTGCAGGACGAGGGGGTGCAGCTCCTGCCCGCCCAGGTCGCTGGCGCGGAACCCGAGGATCTGCGCGGCGGCCGGGTTGACGAGCACGATCCGGCCGTCGGTGTCGGTGCCGACGACGCCCTCGGCGGCGGCGCGCAGGATCATCTCGGTCTGGCGCTGTGAACGGGCGAGTTCGGCCTCGGTGTCGACGGTCCCCGACAGGTCGCGCACGACGAGCATCAGCAGTTCGGCGGCGCCGCCGTAGGACCCGGACCCGTACGAGCTGTTGCCGTAGCCGTCGACGGCGTCGCGGCCGTCGGCGAGATTGGCGCTGGTGACCTCGACGGGGAACTCGCTGCCGTCGGTGCGGCGGGCCATCATCCGGGTCGGCTTGGTGCGCCCGCGCTCGTCCGTCGTGTCGGGCCTGCGCATCGATCCGGGGATGAGCCGCGAGTCGAACTCGGGCAGCAGATCGAGCAGTCCGCGCCCCACGAGCGCAGTGCCCGGGGTCTCGAAGGCCTCCAGGGCGATGGTGTTCGCGTTGACGACGGTCCCGTTGGCGTTGACCAGCACCAGCGCGTCCGGGAGCGCGTCGAGTATGGCTGCGAGGCGAGCAGCGCCTCGGGATGGCCTGCTGCTCACGACGACGCTTCCTCCCTGATTACCGCACTTTGCCGACCGCGCGAGCCATCTTCCTACGTGGCTCGCGGCATGTCACGGGAGGGAGTCTACGGGCAGAGGTTGCGGTCGCGGCGCCGGATGAGAGGGAGGTCGCACGCGGAAGATGTGCCCTTGGAATGAAGACGCGTGGGGGCGTGGCTCTCCCCGGCCGCTTGATGGCGGGGCATGCGTGGGCATATGCCTGGTCACGGGGTGTCCGGCCGCCGCGCCACACCTCGGCACTTTCCCCACACAATGGCCCGCCCTCGTTCACCGACCGGTCGCGGGCAATACGGGAACAAGCCCCTGCCACCGCGAGATCTCACAGCCGTCGGTCCTCTTGTACGTCGCATCGACGGGCCGGCCGTGCCACGTTCCGGTGATGCGGGCGGTCGCGGCGCCTCCGTACTGCATCGTGCACTGGGCGTCCGGCGAGCGCGGCGCGAACGGGTCGCCGCCGTTCGCGGACAGCTCGTCGAGCCGCGCGCACGCGTTCGCGGGTTCCGGATGGGTGCCGCCCGAGGGTCCGCACTCCAGCTCGTACGTCCCGTCCCTGCCGTCACCCGCGTCGGTGACGGTGACGCGTAGCTGGTCCTGGACGGCGGGCTTGGCGAACAGCTGGGGGAGGCCGAGCGGACCCGTGTCGGCGTGGGCGGTGGCGGGGACCGCGCACAGCGCGGCGGCGGAGGCGGCGGTGAGGGCGATGCGGCGCAGCGACATGAGGGGCTCCACGAATGAGTGAGAAGAAACTGGAGGGGACCGGAGAAGAAGAGGAAGACCGCAGAAGGCTGGAGAAGGCTGGAGGAGACCGAGGAGTCGCGCCGTCCCGCGCGGCTCCACCGCGTCTAACGCCGGGCGGCCCGCGATGTTGCGGTGGGCCCCGGGACGCGAGGGCGAGCCCGGGACACGAGGACGAACAGAAGGGCTTTGCTCTCCGGCCTGGACGCCTAGTACCGTGGGGGCCAATTGGTGACACGGCGCGATGCTGTGTCATCATCTGGACGCACCACTCGCGCTCGCGCGGGAGGTTGTGCTGGAGGCGTCGCCTAGTCCGGTCTATGGCGCCGCACTGCTAATGCGGTTTGGGCCTTCAAGCCCATCGAGGGTTCAAATCCCTCCGCCTCCGCTCCAAGATCCGAAGCCCCGGTCCGCATGGACCGGGGCTTCGGCGTTTCGGACCTGCAAGACGGTGTTTGCCCAGCTCACAAGGGGTGCGGCAAACGGATTTCACATGACGGCGGCAGTCATGTAATGTTCTTCCTGTCGCCGGGAACGGGCCGAAGGGGCCGGGACCGAGACAAAAACAGAACAAGCACTCGTAGCTTAACGGATAGAGCATCTGACTACGGATCAGAAGGTTGCAGGTTCGAATCCTGCCGAGTGCACACCAGACCAGAGGCCCTGTGGAGCGATCCACAGGGCCTCTGGCGTTTGTCTTGACGGCAGTGTTTGACGGCAACCGCCTTCAGGAGCGAATCAGACGGCTGTCGGGACACCGGCCGCACCGTCGTCATCGTCCGGGCCGTTGCCGTCACCCCTCAGGGCATCCCCTACGCGATCGAACGCCGAGCGCTGCGAGTCGAGCCGCACGAAGGTGTAGATGTCCATGGTTACGCGGATCGAACTGTGACCGAGGACTTCCATGATCATGCGGGCGTCGGCGCCCTGTTCGTGGAGGAGCGAGGCACAGGTGTGGCGCAGGTCGTGGAATCGGACCTTGCGGACGCCGGCCCGGGTGCTCAGCGCCTCGAAGGAGCGGTTCAGGTTGCGCGGCTCGATGGGGGTCCCGTTCCTGGTGGTGAAGACGAGGCCATGGCCGGTCCCCTTCCAGGCGTCGCCCGCTCCCTTCCGGTCGGCGATCTGCTGGGCGCGCTGAGCACGGAGGGCGGTCACGCACTCGGACGGCAGGGCCACGCGACGGGCCGAGCGCTGCGTCTTCGGCGCGACGATCAGCAGTTCGCCGCCGACTCGCTGTAGAGCCTGCCGGACAGTGAGGACGCCTTCGTGGAGATCCACGTCCGACCAGCGCAGTCCCAGCAGTTCACCGCGCCGCAGACCGATGCGGACCGCCAGCTCGTAGGCGGCCCATAGCCGGTTTTCCCGGGCCGTCGTCAGTAGCTGACGCCCTTCCTTGGCCGTGAGCGGTTCGATCTCGCGCTTCGTTCCCATGCTCAGTTCCACGTTCCGGGCCACATTGCGGGGCAGTTCGTCCTCACGCACGGCGTGCTGGAGAGCGGCACGCATGATCACCAGTAGGAAGCGCACGGTCCGGTCCGAGGCGAGCTTCTTGCAGCACTTGCCAAGGGCGCAGCAGCGCCGCTTGTGCTCCAGTCGCTTTCTGTCCTTGCCCTGCGCGCAGCACTGGCAGGTGGCGGCCGTCTTGGCGAGGAATGCGCGTATGTCGCGAGCGGTAAGACGGACCAGCTTCTTCTTGCCGAATTCCGTGGTGACGTAGTTGCGGACGAGGGACTCGTAGTTGACGTACGTCGTCCTGCGCACCTTGCCCTGGGCAACGTTCGCCAGCCAATACGCCAGATACTCGGCGATCGTCATCTTGCTGGTGGCGACCGGGAGGCCGTTGAGGGAGTCGGCCTTGAGCTTGGTCAGCTTCTCGTGCGCTTCATCCCAGGTCTTGCCGTAGACGCTGCGCCGCTTGTATGTGCCATCGGTCGCCAGGACGTAGGCGCTGCCCTCCCAGCGGCCGTCCTTGCGCTGGTAGATGGTGCCCTCGTTGTTGGCGTTCTTCTTCGGCTTGGCCATCAGGCGGCTTCCTGTCCTGTGCGGAGGGAGACGTAGTCGTGAACGGCGGCTTCGCTGATGCGGCGGCAGCGACCGACCTTGAAGGAGGCGAGTTCGCGGGAGCGGATCAGGTCGTGGACCTTCCAGCGGCTGATGTGGAGGTGTTCGGCGACCTGGGCCACAGTCAGGACAGCGGTTGTCATTCGTGATCACCTCCCTCCGCCTTGAGCTTTCGAGCCCATGCGCGTTCGTGGCGGACCTGGGCGGCGAGGAGTTCTTCGCCGGGGCTGTAGCCGATGTCGAGGAAGGCCCAGGCGGATTCGGTGACGAGACTGGTGTCTGTATCGCCCTCTGGCAGGCCGAGGTGGGCGCGTGCCTTTGCCTGACGCCAGGCTCGGCGTACGTCGCGGAGTGCGCCGAGGGTGGTGGAGTAGGCGCGGGATTTGGTGGAGAAGTGGCCCCGGAAGCCGAGCATGTGGGCCCATTTCCAGAGCTTGAGGTGGGCGAACTCCGCAAGCCGTCCGAGCTCGAAGGCGGTTCGGACCATCTGCCGCATGTGCCGGGTGATGGCAAGGAACCGCAGGCGGACGCCTTCCCCGGTTCCGTGGCAGGCGCGGCAGTCGCCGCCTGCCCGTCGCCCGCGTCCTTGGCACATGGTGCAGAAGACGGGAGCGTCGACGGTGCCGGAGTCTTCGGCGCCTTTGGTGGCGTACTTGGCGACGTAGGCGGCAACAGCCTGGTCGGTGAGTTCGGTTTCGCTGCCGAAGCCGCTGATTTCCCGTACGTCGATCTGGTTGCCCCAAGTGAATCTCCGCTCCCCGACCGCGTCCGTTTCCAGGGTGAGGCTGACGCGTGTGGCGACCTCTTGTACGGCGTCGATGAGGAGGCTGGTCGTGGCGGAGGCCGGCGGGGGTGTGGTGCTGCCGTCCGGTCCGTCAAAGCGGATGACCGCGTGGTAGTGGACGAGGCCGCGCTTTTGGTACTCGGCAACCTTGGCGAAGGAGACGCGCAGGACGTCGGCCAGGCCGCGCTGTGAGAGGCCGAGGCGGGCGGCAATCTGGCGGCGCAGGTAGGTGGTGAAGCGGGCCCACAGGGCGGAGGCGTGGGCATTCCACAGCACGGCGCCCGCGTAGTCGTAGGTGGTGGGGTCCAGGGGTGTGCCCAAAGCGGGGTCCTCCTTCATATGCCACTCGCCGCAGCGGCAGGCTCGACGCTTGGCGCCGCCGCCGGGCCGGTTGTGGACGGGGCCGAAGGAGGGGGCGGTGAGGGTGGCGAACACCCGCGGATGCGTTCCTACGGATTCCGGGACTTCCTTGCCGCCGGATAGGCCCGCGCGGATCAGGTGAAAGGTGTCGCCCGCGTAGGTGCGTGAGCAGGACGCGCAGCGCGAGGCGCGGCGGTTGCCGCAGGAGACCAGGAGGCGGCCGCTGGGTTCGTCGTCGGTGGTGAAGACGTGCAGGGCTTCACCGGTGACCCCGTTCAGAGTGGCGCTGTATCCGGTGAGTTGGATGGGTTGGGCGCATCCGGCCAGGTGCTCGATCTGTGCCTGTACGCGGTTGAAGTCGTGGAGTTGTACGAGTTGGAGGAGGTCTCGTACGGCTGGGTCCGCCACGTGGGTCAGGTCCAGGTCCGTAGTCATGGGGGTGGCGTTCCTCTCTATGCAGCGTGCGGGAGTTGGGCCCCGAACCGCACGAGGGCAGGGGTGGCCACGCGTGCGGCTCGGGGCAGGGGAAACCGTGGCCAGGGGCCAGCGGTCGGGAGGCACGCCGGGTGGAAGGCCGGCGGGGTGCTCAGGTTCAGAGCTGAGCGTGCGCGGCGGTGGCCAGCGGCAGGGAGACGCCGAGGCGGGTTCGCAGCTGCGCCGGGGTGATGGCTTGCCCGTGGGCGGCCTGGTGCTGGTCAGCGATGGAGCGGGCCGCGTCAACCAGGGCGGGCGGGATTGACACGGCCGGAGCCTGGACCGGGGTGGGGGCCGGGGCGTCGGCCTGAATGACCGGGGCCGGGGGTTCGGCCGGGGTGTCGACGGTGGGCAGCAACTCGCCTGCTGCCGGGGCTGGGTCGGGAACCAGGGCCGGGACAGGGGTGGCGTCCGGCGCAGGCTCGGTGACGGGGCCGGTGGCAGGGGCGAGGGTGTGGAAGTGCCGGAGCAGTTGCGGTCCGACCGCTCCCCAGCCGAGGAGTAGCAGGGGTGCCACTGCGTCCAGGGCGGCGCGGCCGTAGTGTCCGGCAGCGATGGGTTCGGCGATGTTCAGTGCGAGGGTGAGCAGCCCGGACAGGTGCATGAGCCGGGTCGCGCCCTTGAGCTTTTTCGCGTCCACTCCCCGAAGGGACAGGTAGCGCAGGCCCACGAGGAGGCCGACGACCGACAGGTCGACCATGGGGGCGATCAGTGGGGCGATGGGGCGGGGCACGCCCAGGCGCAGCGCCAGGGACCGCACGTTGCCGAAGCTGAATACGAACGCAAGGAGGGCGATGGTGGCCATGACGACGGTTACGGTCCGCTGCGTCACCCGTTCTTCACCCATGTATATGTCACCTCCTTTCAACAATCTTGGGAGCGAGGCGGCGTCATGCGACCAGGGCGCCGACCACATCCGGGTCGTCGGGGTAGCCCTTGCGAAGGTTCGGGCCGCCGTCGAGGCTGGCCAGCAGGGCGATGGGGTCGCGAGTGAGGTGTTTGCTGCTTGCTGCGATGCGGGCCGCGTCCGCGTCGGAGACGTAGGGGGTGCGCACCCGGATGAAGCCGGGGCGGTCATCGGCTCGCATCACCAGCACGCCGACGTAGGAGGGGTGCTGGAGGTTGACAGGGTTGGCGTCCTCCCAGTCCCGGATGTCGTCCCCGAGCGCGGCCACGGCGGCATCCGTGGTGCGCTGTGCGAAGGACAGCCCGACCGGGCAGATGTCGCGGATGAACGTGGGGATCGCGTCTCCGGTGGGCTTCTGTGTGGTGGGGATGGTGACCAGGCCCACGGAGCGGCCCTTCTTCACCAGGTCCTCCACCAGGCGCGCGTTCTCCGCCGCAAGGGCCGCGAGCTTCTTGGTCTCGGGATCGCTGCCCTTGTAGTCACGCAGGAAGGTGTGCGCTTCATCCACGATGAGGAAGACCACCGGCCAGTCGGGGCGCGGCCCGTGGTGCCAGATGTTCGCGGTGCCGAACACGGTCCGGACCAAGGCGACACGGCGCCGCCGCAGGTCAACCATCTCCCGCAGGAAGGCGTTCGCCGCATTCAGGTCGTCGCCGACGAAGCGGAACAGGCGCGGGGCGATCGAGGCATAGTCACCTTCCTCCGGTGCCGATGCCTTGCCGTCGATCACGGCGAACTGCACAAGAGGGGACGGCGCGAAGTCGCACAGCAGACGGTTGAG
This sequence comes from Streptomyces sp. NPDC045026, assembly GCF_056432625.1. Taxonomy (NCBI): domain Bacteria; kingdom Bacillati; phylum Actinomycetota; class Actinomycetes; order Kitasatosporales; family Streptomycetaceae; genus Streptomyces; species Streptomyces sp. NPDC045026. The sequence continues at coordinate 114,958 of NZ_JBWKIS010000006.1, read as the reverse complement.
GAGCGAGGTTTTTCCCTTGCCCGTGCCGCCGGCCACCGTGATGCCCGGCACGTTCTCCAGGGAGACGATGGCGGGGATGGCGTACTCGTCCAGCCCAAGTTCCCAGCGGGTGACGTCCTTGGGCGGCTCTCCGGTGGGGACATGGGTCGTCGCGGTGGCCAACGGGTCTTCCCGCACGGCCCGGACGGTGACCTGTCCGGGCTTGTCGGCAGGGGTGACAGAGACACGCACGCAGCCCCAGGCGTCAGCCAGGAAGCGGGCCGCCTTCTGGAACTCCTCCAGGGACACTTTGGGTAGGCACGTGGCGGTGACGATGACCCCGTACTCGTCCGGCACCACCTTGATCTTGGGGACCAGGACGCGCGGCTCGATCTTGCGCGTTTTGTCGCTGCTGAACTCCTGGCTGATCTGCGCGGAGAACGTGGGCTTCTTGTCCGTGACGGACAGGCCTGCCATCTGCGCGAGCCTGGCCCAGCGGAACCGGATACGGACGGCCAGCCAGATGCTGCGGCGCATGCCAGGGGTGGCCTGCACGTAGCGGACGACATTGACGATGAACAGGACGAGGAAGAGGGCCAGGCCCGCCCCGGCAGCAATCGGGGCGAGACCGGCGATCTCGGTGGGACTCATGCGGCCGCCCTCCTTTCGTGGCCGGGGTACATGAACAAGGCCAGCGACAGCTCCAGCTCGCAGAGGTCGTCGCGGTAGGCCGGGGGCGGGTAGCCGTGCGCGACCAGCGCAGCAGCGACCCGGAGCAGGAGCGTGAGCGGCAGAAGAGGCAGTCCCCCTTCAGCCGCTGGATTGGCCAGCGGATAGGCGCAGGTGCCGAGTCGCATCACGCGGCCTTCCTGGTCTGCTTCAGCTGTTCGGCCGCCAGGTCTGCCGGGGGCTGCTCGGCCACCGGCGCCGCAGCCGGGGTAACGGGCTGGACCAGGGTCAGGGCCGAGGCGCGATAGGCAACGCCCTGCGACAGGTTGCCGTTGAAGATCCGCGCCCACGGGTTGGCGAAAAGGTCCAGGGCGGTGACCATCACGCCGGGCTTGAGTCCGTTGGGCAGGCCGGTTTCCGGAACGGTCACCTTGAGCAGCTCTGCGCGGCCCTCCTCCATGAGCATCAACTGGACGGTGAAGAGAGAGGCGTTCGTCTCCCGATCGGTCTGCGGGGCGTGGGTCTCCGGGTTGACCTTGAGCTGCGCATCGGTGCCCGTCATGAGCACGGCGCCGGGGGCGAAACCAACACGGATGGGCATGGGCGTGCCTCCTTGGAGAGGTGTTCGACGACCGCGTGTTCGGTCTCGACAGGCTCGATGGTGCACGACGGACCGCCAGTGCGTCAACCACTAAATTCACTGGCGCACCGCTAGCTCGCTAGGGAGAGGCGCTGGCGTTGCCCTGGCGGGACTAGTGCGATAGGTGCGCTAAGCGGGCTACTCTCGGAGCATGGTTGTTTCAGGCGAGAGCTTCGACTACGGGCTATCCATTGTCGAAGCGGCCAGGAATCCGGCGTACCGGCAGGTCGCCGATGATCTGCGCCGCAAGATCAGGAGCGGCGAGTATCAGCCGGGCGAACGTGTTCCGTCCTCCCGGGACCTGCAGAAGGCGTACGGCCTCGCCAACATGACCGCGCGTAGCGCACTGCGCGTGCTAGTCGACGAGGGACTGATTCGCACGGCGGTTGGCCGCGGCAACTTCGTTGCGGACCCTCTCCCACCGGAGCCTTCCGCCGCGGAGCAGGAAGAAGGCCGGCAGGAACAGCTACACAGCGCCGAATACTTGGAGCTGTCCAAGCAGGTGCGTGAGCTAAAGGACCAGGTCGAGGAAATGCGTGGCATCTTCCAGCAGATCGCTGCCTTCACGCAGCCTCGGAAGTAGCCGTCAGGTTCTTTGCCACTTCCAGAGTCAGTCGCTTCAACTCCGCGATTTCCACGATGATTTCCGCGATCTCGGCCGCGATCATCCTCTGTTCCTGCGCGTCCACGTGCCCCCCTTGTCGTTCGCTGTCGTTCGTCTGCTCCGTCATGCAAGCCCCGAGGGCTCACCACCTCACTCGCCACATGAGCCCGACCGTGATCACGGTTCGGCACCAAGGCCCGTGGTAGGTGGCGCGGTAAGTCACCATCGCGGCCACCACTGGCAATCTGCCTGTTCTTGAGGGTCTGGGTCAGGCCCGATCCCGCAGTACGGGAGAGCATTCGGCGAACTCCCGCCCTGCGGTGAAGAAAGGCGAAGAAATCTGCCTGCGCGGTCCTTCCGATGCATCGCACCCATCTCCTTTCTGTTCTGCGCTACAGGCCCACCGGCACCCCGTGGTCATTCCCCCAAGGGGCGCAGCGGCCCGAAACGTGACTGTCGGACTCTCCCCTTCTTGATGACGCTCAGCACATCACCCCTTTTCAACCGTTATGCGCGAGTCGTCGACCCCGTTGGGCGTAATGAATCACGAGAACCGGCTGTGGATAACTTTTCGCGACTGGGCGCCTGTTGGCGCCCGAAAGCATCTTTGAACGGTTCGCCTGTGGATAGATTTCTGCGACCTCGCGCACAGGCCATGCTGAACTACTGCAAATAGCCACTAAAAGGCACGACTTAGCGGAGTCGAGGACGAGCAAGGGTTTCCACGAACAGAACGAGGCGGGCGGCGCCCTTGCGATCCGCGGCGGCAGGGCCGAAGCAGCTCCGGCAAGCGGCGCGTCCAAAGTTTCTTTACTGAATCAAGGCGGCCCGCTGACGCGGGCCGCGCGGCGCGGCGACCGTGCCGCCGCACGCTCCTGTCTGCCGCCCCGCTTTGCGACGCCCCCGCCGCTCGCGCCGCAAGCCCGAAGAGCGTGCAACCAGAATCGGTACAGGACTCGACCGTGCCGCAGTCACGCAGCACGGTCCATCGCAGCGAGAACACCACCGAGGCAGCCCGATCGCGGACGAGTGCGCCCAGCTTGACCTGGTGCAGAGCAATCCGCGATGGCCCGCTTGCGGGTGCTTGGGGCCCCGTGGTCGGGGCGGCCGGCCTACGCGGCTTTACCCACCTGTTCGGGCCGGGGCCCGCGTCGGGCAAGGACAGGGGGCCACTCGTTCAAATTCCGGGCAGGTCCACAGCCTGCCCGAGTTGCCGGGCCAGCGTACGGCCCCCTGACCATGCCCGACCCCAACCCGAACAGGACACCGGCCAAAGCCGCTACGGCCGGCCGCGTTGTCGGCTGCGGCGCTCAGAAGCCCCGCCCGGCAGTGCTTTGCTCGTCGTCGCCGGACGGGGCGTTACCCATGCGCAGGGGCACACACGGACGGGGTTGGCTGGCGGACGCCCTCACCGCTAAGCGAGGGCGGCACTCCAGCGAAGGGGCGGACAGGGGCGAGCCTGAACACGTCAGCTCAGCCGGGGCTTGCCCTGTCCCTACTCGAAGGCTGATCCGGTCGGGAGCGCCCGCCGTCCCCCCGGCAGTCAGGGTTCAGCACTGGCCAGCGAGGGAGCTAGGAGCATGGGTGAGTAACGGACAAGTGGCCGGACGGTCGCGGTCAGCGGGATCGGTCCTGGGTGCCGGGCGAGTGTCTGCTGGGGCGGGTGGCTGGCTCCCGTCGGCCCAGGTAGCAGCCTGACGGGGCTGGATGTGGGGCCGTCAACCGATCGCTACGGTGAATTGCGGCGGGAGCGACTCGGTGTTCAGCGTCCTGCCAGGGCACCGCCGTTCACGTGCAGGGTCTGTCCGGTGATGTGTCGTGCTGCCGGTGAGGCGAGGAACAGCACGGTGTCGGCGATGTCGGTCGGTGTGCCGACCCGGCCGTTGGCTGTCTGGGCGAGCAGGTTGGCGCGGCGCTGCGGGGTCATGCCGTCGCGGAAGAAGTCGGTTGCCTCGATGTATCCCGGGGCGATGATGTTGGCCGTGATCTGGTCCTGGCCGAGTTCCTGGGCCAGGGTGAGGTTCCATGCCTCGACGGCAGCCTTGGCGGCGCCGTAGGAACCAGATCCGCCCCGGTGGGCCGCGATGGAGCTGATGCTGACCACGGCGCCGCCAGCGGCCAGCCGCGGCTGCAGCGCGGCGGTGACCAGGACTGACGAGAGCACATTGGCGTCGAGGTTGGCACGCCACGCCGCAGCGACTCCGACCAGCCCTACCGGCGGCTCGGCGCCGATGTCGGTGTTGCCCCCCGCGTTGTTGACCAGGACGTCCACTTGGATCGGCAAGGTGTCGAGTGCGGCCTGGACCTGCGCGGGGTCGCTCGCGTCGAAGGCGGCCGCGCGCACTCTGGGGCCCAGCTGCGCGGCGGTTTCCTCCAGTACGTCCTTGCGGCGGCCGGTGATCACTACCTGGTCACCCCGCGCGGCGAAGGCTCCGGCAATTGCCCGGCCGATCCCGGTGCCACCACCGGTGACGACGATCTGGCGCATCTCCACTCCTCGTTTAGCTCTAAACGTGCGTGGGACACTACCACCATGACCACGCCGGACCGCCCCCCCATCGACCGCGCCGAGGAGATCTCCCAAGCCTGGCGGCGCGAGAAGCCAGGGCTCCCCGTCGACTCGATCGGCATCCTCACTCGCATCCGCCACGCCTCGAAACTGCTCGACGACGAACGCCGTCGCGTACTCACCAAGGTCGACATGGACGCCGCCACCCTCGACTTGCTCAGCACCCTGCGCCGCTCCGGCCAGCCCTACCGCCTCTCCACCCGCGAGCTCGCCAGCCGCTGCCTGATCACGCCGGGAGCAGTGACCCAGCGAGTCGACCGAGCCCAGCAGCAGGGACTCGTACGCAAGCTGGCCGCGCACCCTGGCACCCGCATCGTGCCCGTGGAACTGACCCCCGAAGGCCACCACGCTGTGGAGAACGCCGTCGACGGCCTGCTGAACTACGAGCAGGGCATCATCGAGGTCCTGACTCCACCGGAACAGCAGGAACTAGCCCGCCTCCTGGCAGTGCTCCTACAGGACCTCACCCACCGCGCCCACACCCGCCACCAAGCCTGAACCGCACCAACGGCCAAAATGGTGACCATGCAGACCACGATGGCAACGTCCGTGGTTGCTGACTCACGCTCCCAGGAGGATCAGAAGCTCTCAGCGGGGAGCTTGGGGCCGTCGTTGGCGTGCTCCGGGACTGGTCGCGCCAGCGGGAGGGCTTCCAGGAGTTTGGTCGCTGCGGCCATTCGCAGCGCACCCACTTCCACGTACACGCGGCCCGTTCCGGTGACCAGAGCACGCACCCGCGACGCGTCGTCTTCCGAGAGGCCAGCCCGGATCAAGGCGGCACGGATGAGGCCCGCGACGTGGTCGGCCTCAGCGCGTGCGCTCTTGTACTGCGCCATGGGGATCACGCGCCCCTCCGGCTCGTCTTGTGTGGGTGCTGCCTGATCTCCACGTTCACGTCTGAGGCTTTGGATAGGTCGCCCCTGGCCCGTGCCTCACGGCGTTCTGCGCTGAGCGCCTGGCACACATCGCAGCCCTCTGCTGGGGGCGGGTCGCCTTCGAGCGTCAGCGGCAGCTCAACGGCCGGACTGGGATACGTCGTTGGGTTGGTCATCGGTGAACCCTTCGCGTCGTCCTGATGGCGACAACGCTAGGAACCCACGTCTCCCAACTCACAGCCGATTGCACGCGATTGCGCACCGATTACGCGAGCGACCCAAGGGCCCTGGTGATCAGAGCACGGGCCTTCACCCCGTGGACCGCCATGTTGGCCAGCGCGTTGAACGTGTCGGCGTACATGACTACCTCGCTGGGTTGCGTGATCGTGAGGTAGCCAGAAACAAGTTCCACGTTCACCTGTGCAGTGTCGAAGATCCAGAACCCCTCGACTGGCATTCGTGCTCGGCCAAGACTCGTGGGGATTACACCGACGCTGACGTTGGGCAGCGCTGCGACAGTCAGCAAATGCTCAAGCTGCTCAGCCTGTGTGTCGGCGCCCCCAAGCCCATTGCTCAAGGTCGACTCCTCAACCAGGAACGCGAAACGCCGTTGCCCCTCGTACACGACACGTTGACGCTCCATGCGTGCGGCGACGGCATCGGCCACGTCGTCGATCTGTACCCGCCTTCGTTGAACGGCCCTCAGCACGTCTTCCGTGTACCCGTACGTCTGCACCAGGCCGGGCACCAGCCCAGGCGAGTACGCCCGAAACCAACGAGTGCGCTCGTACAGCGGCAAGCGGGCTTCCTGGGCACGTCGCAGTCCCGCACGCTCCATTCGGCGCCACGACACCCACATGCCTTCGACGGCCCGCAGGGAGGCAATCAGATCCGCCGTCTGTTCCTCAGCGCCGCAGGCTCGACACCACGCGCGAATGTCATCGGCAGATGGAGCGGTCCTCGCGGTTGAGATCCGGGAGACCTTGGAAGGGTGCCAGCCGCAGGCCGCAGCGAGGCCCTTGCCATCCAGCCCGGCGTCCCTGCACAACTCCCGTAGACGGTCGGCAAGGACCTGTCGGGCCTGCTGAACACTCGATGATCCTGAGACAGCCATGGTGCGTCAGACCGGCTTGTACTCCTCGTGCGGAGTCGCCCGTTCCCACACCGCTTCGAAGGCCGAGCCGACCAGGCCCACGACGGCCGGCTCCATACGCCACTCCCGGTCGATCACCTCCCCGACCCCGGAGAAGTAGGTGAACAGCACCGACGACCTGTCGAACATCCACAGGTCGGTGCCGGGTAGAGCAATGTCAGCCGCCTGGCGCCTGGGTAGCCAGCGGACCAGTTCACCCGCCGAGACATTCGGGAACGTCACGTCGTACTCGTACTTGATGTAGTCGGTCACGGGCTCCGAGACGATCCGCGCACGCCGCATCTCGACCCCGCGTCCCGTCGTCTCCACCACCACGTCGAGGAACGGGCGCCACCACGACGACCGGTCGGCTCGGTCCAGCCGCTTACCGTTCTGCCACGCGATGAACTCGGGGTCGCTTGGCTGGTAGGCGTCACGCATCTCCAGGTGCACCGCGGAGTGCTGGGCTTTGGCCAGCCCCTCAAGTACGGGGTTCGTCATCGCTCTACTCGCTGTCGTGAGGCGGCAGGTACTGCCGCATGACCTTCGGAAGCCGGATGATCGTCTCGTGGTCCGGAACGGCCGTGGAGTGACCGGGAATCGAGCCGATCTCCTGGCATGCCTTCACCTCGTTCTCCATGGCCTTGTAGGACTGGATCAGCAGATCGCCCGTCTCCTCATCAAGCCAGATCGTTGGTGAGTCGGTGTCCGGGGTGTTCGGAATGATCCCCAGGAAACGCAAGCGCATGGCTTCTCCCCGCGTCGATCCGATTGCAGTGGATTGCACGACCATCACTCGACCGGTGGGGGCCGTCAAGACCGCATGTTCGGCCAATAGCGGTCTGGCCGAGGTTCACTGCGGTACGGCCGTGCCCGATAGGGGCGCCGGGATCAGCGGCGCACTTCGCTGCGCCCGCTTGGCGCCGTAACCCGAAAAAGCAGTGGCCGCGCGGGCTCGGGGCCCCATACGTTCGCCTCCATGGTCGACGCAAAATTCGGGCATCCGCGCCTCGCCGCCATCTACGACCCACTTCATCCGGACCGCAGCGATCTCGACGCGTATCTCGCGATTGCGGAGGAGTTCGGGGCGCGGTCTGTGCTGGACATCGGGTGCGGTACGGGCGTGTTCGCGCTGCTGCTCGCCGAGCGCGGGATTACGGTCACCGGGATCGATCCCGCGCGGGCGTCCGTCGACGTCGCGCGTGGCAAGCCGGGTGCGGAGCGGGTGCGCTGGCTCGACGGCGACGCGGGGGACCTGCCGCCCATGCAGATCGACCTGGTGACGATGACCGGGAACGTCGCCCAAGCGATCGCCTATCCGCAGGCGTGGCGTACGACGCTGCGCGGCGCGTACGAGGCACTGCGGCCCGGCGGGCGGCTTGTCTTCGAGACACGCGATCCGGCGCAGCGCGTGTGGGAGGAGTGGGCGGAGTGGTCGCGCGAGACCACGTACCGTATGACGGACATCCCGGGCTTCGGCCACGTCGAGACCTGGACCGAGCTGACGGACGTGAGCCTGCCGCTGGTGAGCTTCCGGGGTACGCACGTGTTCGCTGCAGACGGGGGCGTACTGACCTCGGATTCGACACTGCGCTTCCGCGAACGTACGGAGATCGAGCGGGACTTGCACGAGCACGGCTTCGTCGTCGAGGACGTACGCGACGCACCCGACCGGCCGGGCAGGGAGCTCGTGTTCGTGGCGCGGCGCGGTACCGCGGAGCCCGTCCCTCCCGAAATGCTCTAGGGAGCGTGCGCACCACACAGCGCCGGGGCGGTGCCACCGTTCAGAGCTGACGGCAACCCTGACGGCAACGGCGGCACATAGAGACCGATGATCACCATCGTCGACAATCGCTCCGGACGTCGGCCGACCACCCTCCCAACAAGCTGCCCGATCCTACGGATCAGAAGGTTGCAGGTTCGAATCCTGCCGAGTGCACACAGGTGAGAGGCCCCGGAGAGATCCGGGGCCTCTTGCGTTTCCTGGGCGTACAGCAGCGAAGTACAGCAACCGGGTCAGCCGGTACCGCCCATCGCGCCGGACAGCATGTCGATCGCCGAGCGCACCTCTTCCTCGCTCGCCTCCGCGTACACCTCCATCGTCATGGCGATCGGTGAGTGCCGCAGGATGCGCTGTGTCACCTTCGGGTGCACCTTGAGCGCGACCAAGAGTGAGCTGCACGTGTGCCGGGTGTTCCGAAGAGGGATCACACGCAGGCCGGCACGCCGGGTCCAGGGCGAACATCCGGGTCAAGCACCCGGCTGCGCTCCGCTCCGCCGGGCGGGCTTCCCGGCTCTGCTGGGGCTGCCGCTCCTGCCTTCGGCCCGCTCCGCCCCGCTGCGCCGACGCCCGCCCACTGTGGATAGGCCAGGAGGTCATGAGTCGAGCACCCGACGGCTTCGGCCCACGGTCACAGACGATGCCTCCGGCGGGGGATCGGCCGGCACCGGGTGGGAGAGGGCGCCGTTCCCGGCCGCGGGCACATCGTGGCGGACGGGATGGGAGCTGGGGAGGGCGGGCGGTGAGGTTGTGTCAAAAGCTGGCCTGGACCTATTGGCCGAGAGTCAACGCCCTGCTTTACTTCGCGCATGTTTTCGGCGATCTGCGGCGCCCTCGGCGTGCTACTCGGGACTGTGGTTGTCCGTAGGCGAGCGAAACAGGCTATGGCTCGGGTCAATGAGGGGCAGCCAGCCCTCTTCCCGATCGGGGCCAAGCGGCCGGACTTGAGTCACCGATGGAACTTGGGCCGAACGCAAGCCAGTGCTGAAGAGTTCCGATGGGAACCTCGCTGGCCGTGGACGCGGCTGCGTGAACTCCCGGCAGACCTGCAGTGCGTCCGCACACGTGAAATGACCTTCCGCGAGATGCTGTGGCTCCCGGACGGCGCCTTGGTGATCGAGTGCGAATCGTCTGATGGACCCGTGTGGCTGTGGGTCATGCCCGTGCAGGTGAAGCACGTAATAGCGATGATCCGGCGTGGCTGGTGACTGTGCCACTCCCGTGCCAGAACGAGCGGGACTCACGGGAACTCAGGAGCAACCCCGGTGGTGGTCAGTGGACTTGGCCCAGGTAGGACTCCGCAGGTCACGCCAGTGATCGCCCCACCTCGCTCCTAAGCGGTAATCCACACCGGCGAGTGAGATCATCCGCGGCACAGGACCGAGTTCGGGGCGGCCAGCGGCTGGTCGGTGGAACGCGCGCGGTATGACGGTGTGTCTGGAGGTCCGCGCAGAGTGCGTGTGGCTTGATCGTCGGGCGGTCCCGGCAGGGGCCTGCACCCCCAACCGACGTCCGCGGCACGTTCTGAGTGCCGCGCTCTTTGTCGAGGAGTCCCCATCGTGAGACCGACCCTGCACCATGCCATGTTCCCTCGACGTGGCGCGGGAGCCGCGGGTGAGCGGCGGCGCACGGCCAGGCGTGCTGCCGTGCTGCTCGCCACGGTGGCGCTACCGGCAGCACTGGTAGTGCCCACGGCCACGCCCGCCGCGGCGGCGCCCGTGACGGTCACCTTCAACGCGGGCGCCAACCAGCCCTTCACCGTCCCGTCCGGCGTCACCCAACTGACCGTCACCGCCACAGGCGCCGCAGGCCAAAACGGTCCCAGTGGCGGCACAGGAGGCAATGGCGCCACCGTCACCGGCACCGTCACGGTGCCGCCGAGCACTACCACCCTCTATGTCAACGTCGGCACGGGCGGGGGCGCCGGCGGCGGAGGGGGGACTCAGGGCGGTGCCGGCGGCGGTTCCAGCGACGTCCGCACCTGCAGCTCGGCCGGCCCCGGCTGCACCCTGACCGGCGTCCCCGGCACCGACCCCCGCCTCATCGTCGCGGGCGGCGGAGGAGGCGGCGGAAGCGGCTACTCCTCCCTCCTCAACCCGGAGGCCACCGGCGGAAACGCCGGAATCACCGGGGGTGCCGGCGGCAGCAGAACGAACAGCGGCCAGGGCGGCGGCGGCGGAACCCAGACAGCCGGCGGCGCAGGCGGAGCCGTATGCCCCTACGCCGGTACATCCGGCACTCCGGGCACGGGCGGTGCGGGCGGCACCGGCGGAGGCAGCTTCGGGGCGGGCGGAGGCGGGGGCGGCTGGTTCGGTGGAGGCGGCGGCGGAGGCTGCAACCGTATTGATTTTCCTCCCGCTTACGGTCCCGGTGGCGGCGGTGGTGCGTCGAACCGTGTCCCCACGGGTGGTACCTCCGCTCCGGCCGCGGGGCCGGCGCAGGTGACCATCACCTACGAGCCGCTGCCCCCCACCTGCGCGACTGCCACGGCCACCATCACCGGTACCAACGGCAACAACATCCTGATCGGCACTCCCGGCAATGACGTGATCTTCGCTCTCGGTGGCAACGACGTGGTCGACGGCCGCGGTGGCAACGACGTCATCTGTGGCGGCGACGGCAACGACGTACTGTCCGGCGGCGACGGCAACGACCGCATCGAAGGCGGCAACGGCACCGACAACCTGAACGGCAACAACGGCAACGACGCCCTCTTCGGCGGTCCCGGCAACGACGCCCTCTTCGGCGGCCCCGGCACCAACACCAACGACGGCGGCCCCGGCACCAACGCCTGCTTCAGCCCCGCCACCGGACCCGGCTGCTTCTGACCCCGCACACGCCGTCGAACACGCCTCCGACCTCATCGACGAACATCAGAAACCGGCCCTGGCCAGAGGCCCTGTGGAGGAATCCACAGGGCCTCTGGGCTGCTGTGAGCGGGGCGTATCCGATACCCCCGATCGCGTCCCCGAACAGCAGGAAAGGACCGCAGCCCCCGGCGCTGTCAGTGCCCCGGAGTAGCGTCCTGAGCATGACGTGGTGGTGCACCGGGGTGCGGTGGCGGGTCGGGGGCGGGCCCGCGCTGGGGTGGTACGGGGAGGGGAAGGGGGAGCGCGAGAGTCCCCTCGTCTTCGGGGACGTGCTGGCCTTCCGGGCCGTGGGCGGGCGCAGATGTCTCGGGGTGTGGCGGGGCGGGCGTCGTACGCCGTGTCCGGTGGGTGCGGTGCTGTCCGGGCGGGGGACGCGCGCGCAGTGTGCCGAGTGCGCCGGCATCGACCGCGCGCACTCCGTCGCCGCGGACACCATGACGGACGACCCGAGGCCGTACCACGTGTATCTCGCCTGGTTCGGGAGCGGGATGGTGAAGGTGGGGATCACCGGGGTCGGGCGCGGGTCCGCCCGGCTGCTCGAACAAGGGGCCGTCGCGTTCACCTGGTTGGGGCGCGGGCCGCTCATGGCGGCGCGGCGGGCCGAGGAGCTGCTGCGCAGTGCGCTCGGCGTTCCGGACCGGATTCCGTATGCGCAGAAGCGGGCCGTCCGGGCGGTGCTGCCCTCGGCCGGTGAGCGGGCGGGGGAGCTGGCCACGGCGCATGCCACGGCCGTCGCGCTCGCCGGGTGGCCCGAGTCTCTGGAGCGGCTGCCGTGCGACGTGGTCGATCACGCGGAGGTCTTCGGGATCGAAGGCGGAGCATTCGGGATCGAAGGTGGAGCAGCCGGAGCAGCCCGAGCAGGTGGCGAGGCAGGTGGTCAGGCAGGGAGTGGGCGGCTCGGGGGCGTGGGGGTCGTCGTGAGCGAGCTGGTCGAGGGCGGGGTGGTCGTGGGGACGCTGGTGGCCGCCGCGGGGCCGGATCTGCATCTCGTGGAGCGAATGGGGTCTCCCCTGCCTGAGCGAGGCCGAGAGCTCGGGGGAGGGCGGCGGCTCGTGGTCGACACCCGGCTGCTCGCCGGGTGGCAGCTCGAAGCGCTGGGGAAGGCGGAGAGAGCGGCGGCGGACGTGGTGTCTTCCGTGCCGGTGAAACTGGTGAAGGAGGTTCCCGCGGTGCAGGGTGGGTTGTTCTAGGAAGGGGTGGGTTGTTCTAGGTAGGGGTGGGTGCCTCGGCCTTCGTCGACCGGAAGGTCAAGTCTCGCTTCCCGTAGGGCAATGGGGGTGGACACCGTCCGTCGCCGGGCCGCATCGTGAGGACATGAGTGATCACGGAGTAGCGCCTGTCGGGCCGGAGGGCAGTCCCGGTCTCGCCAGTACCGTCCGGCCCGTGCCCGTCTTCGAACCGCCTTACTACGCCGCCGTGTTCACCTCGGTGCGCACGCCCGGAGACAACGGGTACGGGGCGACCGACGAGCGGATGTCGGAATTGGTCAGGGAGATACCGGGGTTCCTGGGGGAGGATTCCGCGGTCTCGGAAGGCGGGCTGCGGATCACCGTCTCCTACTTCCGGCACGAGGAAGGGCTCAAGGAGTGGGCCGGGAACGGGGAGCACCGGGAGGCCCAGCGGCGCGGGCGCGCCGAGTGGTACGAGAGCTACTCCCTCCATGTCGCCAAGGTCGAGCGGAGCCACGGATTTGAGCGCGGAGAGTAACGCGGAGAGCAGCGCGGCGCACGGCGCGGAGGGCGGTGCGGACTCCAGCACGGTTGGCGTCGGTGAGGCGGAGCAGGTCGCCCGGTTCCGGGAGCGGCACGGCCTGGCCGGGCTCGTCGACGTGCACACGCACTTCATGCCCGAGCGGGTCCTGAAGAAGGTGTGGGAGTACTTCGACGCGGCGGGGCCGCTGACCGGGATGGCCTGGCCCATCGCGTACCGGGAGGAAGAGGGGCAACGGCTCGCGCGGCTGCGGGAGTTCGGGGTCGAGGCCTTCACGTCCATGCTCTACCCGCACAAGGCGGGCATGGCCGAGTGGCTCAACGGGTGGGCTGTCGACTTCGCGCGCAGGACCCCCGGCTGTCTGCACACGTCGACGTTCTTCCCCGAGCCGGGCGCCGACCGGTACGTGCGCGAGGCCATTGAGGCGGGCACGCGCGTCTTCAAGGCGCATGTGCAGGTCGGGGCGTACGACCCGAACGACGAACTGCTCGACCCCGTGTGGGGGATGCTCGCCGAGGCCCGTATCCCCGTGGTCATGCACTGCGGCTCCGGGCCCGCCCCCGGCAAGCACACCGGGCCCGAGCCGGTCGCCCGGCTGCTCGCCCGGCATCCGCGCCTGCCGGTGATCGTGGCCCACATGGGGATGCCCGAGTACACGGACTTCCTCGACCTGGCCGAGCGGTACGGGCAGGTGCGCCTCGACACGACGATGGCGTTCACCGATTTCAGTGAGCGCTTTGCCGCGTTCCCGCGCGCCGAGCTGGCCCGGCTCGGCGATCTCGGGGACCGGATCCTGCTCGGCACCGACTTCCCCAACATCCCGTACCCCTACATCCACCAGCTGGAAGCCCTGGAGCGGCTCGGTCTCGGGGAGGAGTGGCTGCGGGCCGTGTGCCACGGGAACGGGGCACGGCTGTTCGGCCTTGACCCCTTGGCGTAACCCCTTGGACTGACGTTCCTAAGAGACCGCTGTGCGTTTCTCAGGGAATTCACAGGTTGCGGAAAGCCGGTTCTCAGAGCGGGCGCGCAGGGTGTGGACCATGACCACGACCTCGCCCCAGGGGCGTACCGAACTGCTGAGGCCGGACGGGAGCCCCGTCCGGGTCCTCGTCGTGGACGACGAGCAGTCGATCACCGAGCTGCTCTCCATGGCCCTGCGATACGAGGGCTGGCAGATCCGCAGCGCCGGGGACGGGATGGGCGCGGTGCAGACCGCGCGCGAGTTCCGGCCCGACGCCATCGTGCTCGACATGATGCTGCCCGACATGGACGGCCTGTCCGTGCTCGGCCGGCTGCGGCGCGAGCACCAGGACGTGCCGGTGCTGTTCCTGACCGCGAAGGACGCGGTCGAGGACCGGATCGCCGGGCTCACGGCCGGCGGCGACGACTATGTGACCAAGCCGTTCAGCCTGGAGGAGGTCGTCGCCCGGCTGCGCGGGCTCATCCGCCGCTCGGGCGCCGCCGACCGGCGCAGCGAGTCCGTGCTCGTGGTGGGTGACCTGACGCTCGACGAGGACAGCCACGAGGTGTCCCGCGGCGGGGACGGCATCCATCTGACCGCCACCGAGTTCGAGCTCCTGCGCTACCTGATGCGCAATCCGCGCCGGGTGCTGAGCAAGGCGCAGATACTGGACCGGGTCTGGAGCTACGACTTCGGCGGCCAGGCCAACGTCGTGGAGCTGTACATCTCGTACCTGCGCCGGAAGATCGACGCCGGGCGCGAGCCGATGATCCACACGCGGCGCGGCGCCGGGTACCTCATCAAGCCCGCCGTTCCCGTCGCGTCATGAGCAGGCCGCGGCAGCCGCGCAGCCTGCGCAAGCGGCTCGTCATCACGGCTGTCGCGCTGATCGCCCTGGTGTGCGCGGTCATCGGAACGGTGACCACCATCTCGCTGCACACCTATCTGTACGGCCAGCTCGACAAGCAGGTGCGCGGCGCGGTCGTCCAGTCCACGGGCGGACCCGGCCCGGAGCGGCAGGCGCAGAACCTGAACTTTCTCGCCGGTCCGAGCAGACCGGGCACCATCGGCGCCCTCGTCGGGTCCGACGGAAGCATCACCGAGGCCGCGCAGAGCGTCGCCGACCGGGACAACCCGGTCGTCCCGCTGACGGCCGCGCAGATCACCGCGCTGGAGAGCGCCCCGCAGGACGGCGGGACGCACAGCGTCAGCGTGCCCGGACTCGGCGACTACCGGGTCTCCTCGAAGCCGGGCGGCAACACCATGGTCGGTCTGCCGGAGGCCGAGGTGCAGGACACCCTCAACACCCTCGTCGTCGTGGAGCTCAGCGTCACCGCCGCCGGTCTCGTCGCCGCGTCACTCGCCGGTGCCGCCATGGTCGGCGTAGCCCTGCGTCCCCTGCGCCGCGTCGCGTCCACCGCGACCCGCGTCTCCGAACTACCCCTGCACAGCGGCGAAGTGGCCCTCCACGAACGGGTCCCCGACACCGAGGCCGACCCGCGCACGGAGGTCGGCCAGGTCGGCGCCGCGCTCAACCGCATGCTCGACCACGTGAACGGAGCGCTGGAGGCGCGCCAGCAGAGCGAGACGCGCGTCCGCCAGTTCGTCGCGGACGCCAGCCATGAGCTGCGTACCCCCCTCGCCTCGATCCGCGGATACGCCGAACTCACCCGGCGCGGCCGTGAGGAGACCGGGCCCGACACGCGGCACGCGCTCGGCCGCATCGAGTCCGAGGCCCACCGCATGACCGGACTCGTCGAGGATCTGCTGCTGCTCGCGCGGCTCGACTCCGGGCGCCCCCTGTCGTACGAGGCGACCGACCTGTCACCGCTGGTCGTGGACGCGCTGAGCGACGCCCGCGCGGCCGGCCAGGACCACGCGTGGCGGCTCGAACTGCCGGACGACCCCGCCCTCGTGCTCGCCGACGGGCCGCGCATCCACCAGGTGCTCGTGAACCTCCTCGCCAACGCCCGTACGCACACGCCACCGGGCACCACCGTGACCGCGCGCGTGCACCGGCACGGGCCGTGGGTCTGCCTGGACGTGCAGGACAACGGTCCCGGCATACCGCCCGAGCTGCTCCCGCACGTCTTCGAGCGGTTCGCGCGCGGCGACACCTCCCGCTCCCGGGCCCACGGTTCGACCGGTCTCGGCCTCGCCATCGTGCAGGCCGTCGCGGCCGCGCACGGCGGCGCGGTGACCGTCGACAGCGTGCCCGGCCGGACCGTTTTCACCGTCCATCTGCCGGCCTGTGGCGAACCCGTCACGCACTCACAGGCGGGCCACAGTCTCACCACACTGGCCTGACAGGGCAGTTGGCGAATGTCGGTGTCATGCGAACCGACTCTTCTCCGGGCACCGACCCCTCCCTGGGGGTGCTGCCGGCACGGGAGCACCTCCCGGCCGGCGTGGGCGATGCACCGGTTCTGGACGTAGTGATCCCGGTCTACAACGAGGAGCGGGACCTCGGTCCCTGCGTGCGCAGGCTGCACCGGCACCTCGTCGGGACCTTCCCCTACCGCTTCCGCATCACGATCGCGGACAATGCGTCCACCGACGCGACCCCGGACGTCGCCGCCGCCCTGGCGGCCGCGCTCCCCGAGGTGCGGCACGCACGCCTGGAGCAGAAGGGCCGCGGGCGCGCCCTGCGCACCGTCTGGTCCGCGTCCGACGCACCCGTCCTCGCCTACATGGACGTCGACCTGTCCACCGACCTCAACGCGCTGCTGCCGCTGGTCGCGCCGCTGATCTCGGGCCACTCGGACCTGGCGATCGGCTCGCGTCTCGCGCGCAGCTCACGCGTCGTGCGCGGGCCGAAGCGCGAATTCATCTCGCGCGCCTACAACCTGATCCTGCGCGGCTCCCTCCAGGCCCGCTTCTCCGACGCCCAGTGCGGCTTCAAGGCGATCCGGCGCGATGTGGCGCGGGTCCTGCTGCCGCTCGTCGAGGACACCGGCTGGTTCTTCGACACCGAGATGCTCGTCCTCGCCGAGCGGGCCGGGCTGCGCATCCACGAGGTGCCGGTCGACTGGGTCGACGACCCGGACTCGACGGTGCACATCGTGAAGACGGCCACCGACGACCTCAAGGGCGTGTGGCGCGTGGGCAAGGCGCTCGCGGTCGGCGCGCTCCCCCTGGACCGGCTCGCCCGCCCCTTCGGCGACGACCCGCGCGACCGCCAGGTCCCGGGCGTGCCCAGGGGGCTGGCCCGCCAGCTGGTCGGCTTCTGTGTCGTGGGCGCCCTGTCGACCCTCGTCTATCTGCTGCTCTACTCCGGATTCCGTACGTTCACGGGGTCCCAGGTCGCCAACGCGCTGGCCCTCCTCGTCTCGGCCGTCGCCAACACGGCCGCCAACCGGCGCCTCACCTTCGGCGTCCGCGGCCGCGACCGGGCCGTCCGCCACCAGGCGCAGGGACTCGTCGTGTTCGCGATCGGGCTCGCCCTGACCAGCGGCTCGCTCGCCGCGCTCGGCGCCGCCTCCGCGGACCCGGCGCACTCCACGGAACTCGCGGTGCTCGTCGCCGCCAACCTCGCGGCGACGGTGCTGCGCTTCCTGCTCTTCCGGGCCTGGGTGTTCCCCGAGCCGACCGCCCCCGCGCCGCCGCCCGTAACCGGTGCGCCGGACGCCTCCCGATCTACGTACGACCATGAACTGAGGACCGGACGATGACCCTGCCCCATCTCCCCGCAGGCGCACCCGCGCTGCCACCGCCCCCGGCCGCAGCGGCCGTGCAGGGCCAGGGACACGGCCGTGCCAAGCAGCCCCCGCTCCTCGCACGGGTCTGGCGCGGCCGGGCCGACGACCCGCGCTGGGCGCGCCCCGCGTTCCTCGGCCTGCTCCTCGTAGTGGCGATCGCCTACCTGTGGAACCTGAGCGCCTCCGGCTACGCCAACTCCTTCTACTCCGCGGCCGTGCAGGCCGGGAGCCAGAGCTGGAAGGCGATGTTCTTCGGCTCGCTCGACTCGGCCAACGCCATCACCGTCGACAAGCCCCCGGCGTCGCTGTGGCCGATGGCGCTCTCGGTGCGGATCTTCGGCCTCAGCTCCTGGGCGATCCTCGTCCCGCAGGTCCTGATGGGCGTGGCGACGGCGGGCGTCCTGTACGCGGCCGTGCGGCGCCGGTTCAGCGCGGCGGCCGGGCTGCTCACGGTGGCGGCGTTCGCGCTCACGCCCGTCGCGGCCCTGATGTTCCGCTTCAACAACCCGGACGCCCTGCTCGCGCTCCTGATGACCGTCACGGTCTACTGCGTCCTGCGCGGCATGGAGAACGGCCGGACGAAGTGGCTGGTGTGGGCGGGCGTCGCCGTCGGCCTCGCGTTCCTCGCGAAGACCCTCCAGGCGTTCCTGATCCTGCCGCCGCTGGCCGTCCTGTACGCGGTGTTCGCGCCGGGCAGGCCGCTCAAGCGGATCGGACAGCTGCTCCTCTCCGGACTCGCGATGGTCGTCGCGGGCGGCTGGTGGGTCGCGATCGTGGAGCTGTGGCCCGCGTCCTCGCGCCCGTACATCGGCGGCTCCCAGAACAACTCGTTCCTTGAGCTGACCTTCGGCTACAACGGACTCGGCCGGATCAACGGCGAGGAGACCGGCAGCGTCGGCGGCGGCGGTGGCGGCATGGGTGGCGGCGGCAGCCAGTGGGGCGAGACCGGCATCAACCGGATGTTCAACGCCGAGATCGGCAGCCAGATCTCCTGGCTCCTGCCGGCCGCGCTGCTGCTGCTCGTCGCCGGGGTCGTCGTCACGTGGAAGGCGCGGCGGACCGACACGGCCCGCGCCGCGTTCCTCGCGTGGGGCGGCTCGCTGGTGATGACCATGGCTGTCTTCAGCTTCATGGCCGGGATCTTCCACCAGTACTACACGGTGGCCCTCGCCCCCTACGCGGCCGCGCTCGTCGGCATGGGCGCGAGCGTGCTGTGGGAGGAGCGGGCCAGGTTCACGGCGTCCGCCGCGCTCGGCGGCACGGTGGCGGTGACGGCCGTGTGGTCGTACGTCCTGCTGAACCGGACGCCCGACTATGTGCCGTGGCTGCGCTGGGCGATTCTCGTCGGCGGCGTCGCGGCAGGCCTCGGTCTCGCCGTCGCGGGCCGGCTGAACCGTCGACTGGCGCTCGGTGCGGCCGGGTTGGGCCTCGTGACCGCGCTGGCCGGGCCGACCGCGTACACCATCAGCACGCTCGACACCGGGCACAGCGGGTCGATCGTGACGGCCGGTCCGGCGGGGGCGAGCGTGATGGGCGGCCGGGGCGGCGGCCCCGGTGGCTTTGGCGGCGAAGGCGGCATGCGCGGCGGCGGGATGCAGCCGCCGGGCCAGGGGCAGCAGAACGGTCAGGGCGGGCAGAACGGCCAGGGCCAGCAGGCCGGTCAGGGCCAGCAGGCCGGCGGCATGGGGCAGCCCCCGGCCGGTGGCATGCCCGGTCAGGGGCAGGGCCAGAACCAGGGCCAGGGCACCGGGAACGGCAAGCAGCAGGGAACAGGCACCGGCACCCTCCCCGGCGGCGCCCGCACGGGCGAGCGCGGCGGCATGGGCGGCACGGGTGGCGGCGGCATGGGCGGCCTTCTCAACGGCGCCCAGGTCAGTGCCAAGGCCAAGGCCCTCGTCGAGAAGAACGCGGACGACTACACCTGGGCCGCCGCGGCCATCGGCTCGCAGAACGCGGCGAGCTACCAGCTCTCCACCGGCAAGCCCGTCATGGCGATCGGCGGCTTCAACGGCAGTGACCCGTCCCCGACGCTCGCCCAGTTCAAGAGCTACGTCGAGGACGGGAAGATCCACTACTTCATCGGTGGTGGCGGCATGGGCGGGATGGGCGGCGGCAGCGGCTCCGCCTCCAAGATCCAGTCCTGGGTCGAGAAGAACTACACGAAGGTCACCGTGGGCAGCGCGACCTTCTACGACCTGACGCAGCCCAAGAGCTGACAACCCAAGAGCTAACGGCTTTTACGCGTCAGCGACAGATCGGCGACTACCGGGCGGTGGTCCGAGGCGAGAGTCTCGGCCACCGCCGCGTCGCGTACCCGGACCCCCTCACCCACGGCGACGTAGTCGATCCGCTTGACCGGATCCGCCGCCGGGAAGGTGTACGCGCCCGGGTCGGCCGGTGTCAGTTCCTTCCACAGCGGCGCGAGCTCGGGCGCGTCCGGCTCCGCGTTGAAGTCGCCGAGCAGGATCTGGCGGTCCCTGGACGACGTACGTTCCGCGGCCATGATCCTGCGCGTGTCGGCGACCTGCGCGACCCGTACCGACGGGTCGGGCCGGTAGTCGAGGTGCGTCACGAACACCTGGACCGGCACCCCGTGCACCTTCAGCTCGACCTCCCCGAAGCCGGGGGCGGGCGCCGGGACCGGGTTCGGGTCCTGCGTCGACAGGCGGGTGATCTCGTGGTTGACGGCGCCCCGGACCGGATACCGGGACAGGATCGCGACCCCGTACTCGCGGCGCGGCCCTCCCTCCTCCACCGGGTCGAGGCTGTAGATCGGCGCGAACGACACGTGCATGCCGAGCCGGCTCGCCAACTCCTCGGCCAGATCCCGCCCCTCGCTGCGCGCGTCCCAGCGGACGTCGACTTCCTGGAGCCCGATCACATCGGCGTGCAGGGCGCGCAGCGCCTCCTCCTGCCGGTCGAGATCGAAGACGTTGTCCATGCCGGAACCGGCGTGGATGTTGTACGTGGCGATGCGCAGCGGGACCGGGGGCGGTCCCCCGGTGGCCTGCGCGGGCGGCGCGGCGGCGAGTCCCCCCAGCAGTCCGGCGGCGAGCAGAACGTGCGGTGTGCGGCGGTGCTTGGACATCCGACCCCTCACTCGTCAGGTTTCAGGCGGGAGAACGCTAGCGGGTGTTCGGTGCCGAAAAACGACTTGGCCGCCACACAGAGGCAGCTATACGGTGTACGACGTCACTAGACGTACACCGTATAGGGGAACCTGATCATGACGGCGACGACCGCCGAGAACTCAACGGCCGCCACCGGCGGCGGCCACCCCCATCGCTGGCTGATCCTCGGCGTGATCTGCCTCGCTCAGCTCACCGTGCTGCTCGACAACACCGTCCTGAACGTGGCGATCCCCTCCCTCACCCGGGAACTGGACGCCTCGACCTCCGACATCCAGTGGATGATCAACGCGTACTCGCTGGTCCAGTCGGGTCTCCTGCTCACCGCGGGCAGCTCCGCCGACCGCTACGGGCGCAAGAAGATGCTGGCGGCCGGGCTCGTCCTGTTCGGTGCCGGATCGCTGGTGGCCGGACTCGCCCAGTCCACCGGGCAGTTGATCGCCGCGCGGGCCGGCATGGGCGTCGGCGGCGCGCTCCTGATGACCACCACGCTCGCCGTCGTCGTGCAGATCTTCGACGACAAGGAGCGGGTCAGGGCGATCGGCCTGTGGGCCACCGTGAACTCCCTCGGTTTCGCCGCGGGGCCGCTCATCGGCGGCGTCATGCTCGACCACTTCTGGTGGGGCGCGATCTTCCTGGTCAACATCCCGGTCGCGGTGATCGGCCTGATCGCGGTCATCGCGCTCGTCCCCGAGTCCAAGAACCGGCTCGGCGACCGCCCCGACCTGGTCGGCGCGCTCCTGTCCACGGTCGGCATGACGGGCGTGGTCTACGCGATCATCTCGGGCCCGCAGCACGGCTGGACGTCCGCGCACGTCGGCTTCTCCGCGCTGGTCGGCCTCGTGGTCCTGGCCGCGTTCGTCGTGTGGGAGCTGCGCATCCCGTACCCGATGCTGGACATGCACTTCTTCCGCAACCAGCAGTTCACCGGGGCCGTCGCCGGCGCGATCCTGGTCGCCTTCGGCATGGGCGGTTCGCTCTTCCTGCTCACCCAGCACCTCCAGTTCGTGCTCGGTTACGGGGCGCTGGAGGCCGGTCTGCGCACGGCGCCGATGGCCCTGACGGTCGTCGTCCTCAACCTCAGCGGCGTCGGTGCGCGCATCCTGCCGAAGCTCGGTACCCCCACGACCATCGCCACCGGTATGTCGTGCCTCGCGGCCGGTCTCGGCGCGATCGCCCTGCTCGGCGGTGACTCGTACGGGGGCATGCTGCTCGGCCTCGTCGTGATGGGCGCGGGCATCTCCATCGCCATGCCCGCCATGGCGAACGCCATCATGAGCGCGATCCCGCCGGAGAAGGCGGGCGTCGGTGCCGGAGTCAACGGCACGCTCGCCGAGTTCGGCAACGGTCTCGGTGTGGCCGTACTCGGCGCCGTGCTGAACTCCCGGTTCGCCGCGCTCGTATCCGTCTCCGCGGCCTCGCTCCCGGCGGCGCTCGCCGCGGCGAAGTCGGGGGCGGAGCGGGAGCGGATCGCCGACGCGTTCTCCTCAGGACTGGAGAGCAGCCAGCTCGTCGGCGCGGTCGCCGTGCTCGTGGGCGGCCTGCTGGCCGCGGCGTTGCTCAGGAGGGCGGAGCGGGCAGGCTCAGCGGTGAAGGCCGCGGCGTAGCTGCACTTAGCATCGGTGGTGGCGGACCAGGCCATTCCGGTCCGCCACCACGACCGGGCCGGTACGAGGACTTTGGGAAGGTGCGCCATGGCGAAGGCAGCCGACCGCGCGGAGCGTCCGGCGCGGACGAGCGTCTGGCTGGAGGGCAAGACGCCGCGTACCCGCAGGAGCGAGGCGCCCAGCACGCTCGACCGGGAGCGGATCACCGCCGCCACCGTGAAACTCCTCGACGCGGAGGGCCTCGCCAAGTTCTCGATGCGGCGCCTCGCGGCCGAGCTCGGCGTGACCGCGATGTCCGTCTACTGGTACGTGGACACCAAGGACGACCTGCTCGAGCTGGCCCTCGACCACGTCTTCGGCGAGTTCGAACTGCCCGAGCCCGCGGCGCCGGACGGGGACTGGCGCACCCCGCTGAGGCAGCTCGCCGGTGTGTACCGCGCGAGCCTGGTGCGCCACCCCTGGACCTCCCCGCTCACGGGCCACTTCCTCAACATCGGCCCGCACTCGCTGGCGTTCTCGCGCCAGGTGCAGCGCATCATCGAGGACACCGGCCTCACCCTGCAGGGCCAGCGGGGCGCGATCGCGGCCGTCTTCCAGTTCGTCTACGGGTACGGGACCATCGAGGGCCACTTCGTGCAGCGCTGCGCGGACGCCGGGATGACCCAGGACGAGTATTACCACCACGCGATGGGCGCCTTCGGTGAACTGGCCCCGGAGATGGCCGACGACTACGAGAACGCGCGGGCGCTGATGGCGGGCACCGAGGGGCACAAGGTCGAGGAGATCCGCGAGGCCGACTTCCAGGTCGCGCTCGACCTGCTGGTGGCCGGTATCGAGACGATGGTCGCGGCCCAGCGGAACGCCTCCGGCTAGAACGTCACACGTCCGGCTGGAACGTCACGCCTCCGGCTGGAACGTCACGCGTCCGGCTGGAACGTCACGCGAGATGCGCCGGGAATCCGCCGGTCGCCACGGGCCCCCATCGCTCCGGAGTGATCCGGATGACGGACTTGCCCTGCTTGACCATCGCCGCGCGGTACTCGTCCCAGTCCGGGTGCTCGCCCGAGATGTTGCGGAAGTATTCGACGAGCGGTTCGACCGACTCGGGTGAGTCGATGACCTCCGCGGTGCCGTCGATCTGCACCCACGGGCCGTTCCAGTCGTCGCTCAGGACGACCACGCTCACCCGCGGATTCCGCTTGGCGTTACGGGTCTTGGCGCGTTCGGGATAGGTGGAGACGACGATCCGCCCGGAGTCGTCGACCCCGCAGGTCAGGGGGGATGCCTGCGGGGTTCCGTCGGCGCGGGCGGTCAGCAGGAGCGCGCGGTGGCGCGGGCGGACGAAGTCGAGCAACTCGTCCAGGGAGACACGGGTGTTGGTCGCGATGCTGGGTGCCATGTCCAGCACCCTACGACCTGAACCGCGCTCGAACCCCCGCTCACACCTGCGGCAGCGCGTCTCCCTGCACGGCCTGGATGTCCAGCTCCACCTTCAGCGTCGTGCCGATCGCGGAGATGCCCGCCTGGACGACCTGGTTGTAGTTCATCGCGAAGTCCTCGCGCTTCAGCTCGGTCGTCGCCCGGAACGCCGCCCGCGTGCCGCCCCACGGGTCCGCGCCCGTGCCGAGGTAGCTGAGGTTCAGGTCCACCGGCCGTACGACACCGTGCAGCGTCAGCTCGCCGTGCACCGTCCAGCGGTCGGACCCGGCCGGCTCCAGGCCGGTCGAGCGGAACGTGATCTCCGGGAACGTCTCGACATCCAGGAAGTCGGGCGTCTTCAGATGCCCGTCCCGCATGCCGTTGCCCGTGTCGATGGAGGACGCCTTGATGACCGCCTCCACCCGCGACTTCTCCACGTCCTGGGCGATCTCGATCCGGCCGCCGAACTCCGTGAACCGGCCGTGCACGCTCGAAATGCCGAGGTGCTGCGCGACCGCGCCCACCGAGGAGTGCACCGGGTCGATCGTCCACGGTCCGGGCGGCGGCAGTTCGGCGCCGCCCTGCCGGGCGAGGACCACCGTGCCGACGTCGGCACGGCCGCTCGCCGTCACCATCGCCGTGGACGCCGTCGGCGCGTAACCGACCGCCGTCACGATCACCACGTACGGGCCCGGGGTCAGGGTCACCGCGTCGTGCACGGACCCCTCGTCGTCGGCCTCGGCCCGCAGCACCTGCGCACCCGTCATGTCGGTCACCGTCACGACGGCGTGCGGCAGAGCCCATCCGTCCCTGGTACGGATCCGCGCGCTCAGTCCCATGCTTCTCCCTTGCGCCGGAAAACCGGCGCCGCTCTCGCGGGCGTGGTCGCCCGCCGCTGGGGTCCTCGATCGATGGCTGAGGCCCCTTGGTCGATGGTCCGTAAACGGACCGGACCCCGGTCCGGTGGCGGCCGGCCGTCCCCTGCCGTAGTGCCGCCACCGGTTCCGGGGTCCTTTTCCCACTACCGGGCGGGGGCGCTTCTCCGCTCGAAGCGCGCCCCCGCCCGGGGTCGTCACTCGCCGGGGTGGGCGAGTTCGATGTCGTGGCCCTCGGCGCCGCTGCCGTTGACCGCCAGGCCGGTGGCCACCGGCGGGTATCCGGTCGCGATGACCGTGTAATCGCCGCTGTCCAGGTCGGTGAAGGCGTACGCGCCGTCGTGACCGGTCGTCGCCGTGGCGACCACGTTGCCCGCCGCGTCGACGAGCGTGACCCGCGCGTCGTTCAGCGGACCGCCCGCGGCCCGGACCACGCCGGCGACCTGCGCACCGGAGTGCAGCGCGATCTCGACCCGGGTGACCCCGGTGCCGCCGACCTCGACGGGCAGCGCGAGCGGGCGGTGGCCGGCCGCGGTGACCGCCACGGTCACGGCGCCCGGGACCAGCTCGGCGAAGGTGAACTCGCCCTGCTCGCCGGAGATCCCGGTGGCGAGGACGTCACCGCGGACGTCGGTCACGATGACCATGGCGCCGGAGACCGGCAGCTTGCTGTCCACGGCCTTCACGACGCCGCTCAGGCCGCTGGTGCCGCTGAGCAGGATGTCGTACGCGACCGGCTCCTCGCCGACGACGACCGTGGAGGCCTGCGGCTGGTAGCCGTCGGCCGAGGCGATCAGGACGTACGAACCAGCGCCGGGGGCGTCGAGGCCGTAGGCGCCGTCACCCTGGGAGACCGCGCGGCCCAGCTGACGTCCGCCGAGCGAGATCAGCGTGACAGCCGCCCGCGGGACCGGGGCGCTCTCGGAGCCGCGGACGAAGCCGCGGACCGGGGTGCCGCCACCGGTGGACGCCGTCGCCGGGACACTGCCCGCCGTCGTGGCGACCGCCTGGAGACGCTGGGTCGCGCCGTCCGAAGAGGGCTCGGAGACGGCGGCCGCCATGGCCGGAACCAGCTCCTGGGCTTCGGGGGCGACGGCCTCCGCAGCCGCGGCCGCGGGGGCCTCGGCCTCGGTGGCCGGAGCAGCCTGGGAGTTCGTCATACGCAGCGGGATCTCCTTGATGAACAGCGTGGCGATGAGCGCGAGCAGCGCGATCGGAGCGGCGATCAGGAACACGTCCGCGATGCCGTGCCCGTACGAGCTCTCCATGATCGTGCGCAGTGGCGCGGGGAGCTTGTCGAGGTCCGGGATGGCACCGCCGCCGGTGCCGCCGTGGCCGAGGGCAGCGCCCTTGGGGCCGAGGTCGGCGAGGCCGTCCTTGACGTAGTGCGTGATGCGCGTGGACATGATCGAACCGAGCGCCGAGACACCCATCGCACCACCGAGGGAGCGGAAGAAGGTGACCGTAGAGCTGGCCGAACCGATGTCCTGCGGGGCGACCTGGTTCTGGGTGCAGAGCACGAGGTTCTGCATCATCATGCCGATGCCGAGACCCATGAGGGCCATGTAGATCGCGACGTGCCAGTAGGCGGTGTCGTAGCGGATCGTGCCGAGCAGGCCGAGACCCGCCGTGATGAGCACGCCGCCGGAGACCAGCCACGCCTTCCACTTGCCGGTCTTGGTGATGACCTGGCCCGCGACGGTCGACGAGATGAACAGGCCGCCGATCATCGGGATCGTCATGACGCCGGACATCGTCGGCGACTTGCCGCGCGCCAGCTGGAAGTACTGCGAGAAGAACACGGTGCCCGTGAACATCGCGACACCCACGAAGAGCGAGGCGATCGAGGCGAGCGTGATGGTGCGGTTGCGGAAGAGCCGCAGCGGGATGATCGGCTCGGCGGCCTTGGTCTCCACGAAGATGAAGATCAGCGCGAGGACGACAGCGCCGCCCACCATCGCGCCGGTCTGCCAGGAGAGCCAGTCGTACTTGTCGTCGGCGAAGGTCACCCACAGGAGCAGGGTGCAGACCGCGGCGGTGATGAAGAAGGCACCGGCCCAGTCGACCTTCACGTTGTCCCGCTTGACCACGGGGAGCTTCAGCGTCTTCTGCAGGACGATGAGCGCGATGATCGCGAACGGCACACCGACGTAGAAGCACCAGCGCCAGCCGAGCCACGAGGTGTCGGTGATGACACCGCCGAGCAGCGGGCCGCCGACGGTGGCGACGGCGAAGGTCGCACCGAGGTAGCCGGAGTAACGGCCCCGCTCACGCGGGGAGATCATCGCGGCCATGACGATCTGCGCGAGGGCGGACAGGCCGCCGACGCCGATGCCCTGCACCACGCGGCAGGCGATCAGCATGGTGGGGCTCTGCGAGAGGCCGGCCACGACCGAGCCGCCCACGTAGATGATCAGGGCTATCTGGACGAGCGCCTTCTTGCTGAAGATGTCGGCGAGCTTGCCCCACAGGGGCGTCGTCGCGGTCATCGCGAGCAGCGAGGCGGTGACGACCCAGGTGTAGGCGGACTGGCCGCCGCCCAGGTCGCCGACGATCTCGGGAAGGGCGTTGGTGACGATCGTCGACGACAGGATCGCGACGAACATGCCGAGCAGCAGCCCGGACAACGCCTCCATGATCTGCCGGTGCGTCATCGGAGTGCCGCTGCCGGGGGCTGAGCCTCCATGCTTGGCGTGGCTGCCCCGCACACCTGCCGGTGTGGTTGTTGCCATGGGGTTCCTTTGCTTACGCGGGTGTACGGGTGGTCTTTTCGGTGGCATCCGGAACCGCCTGCGCGAGTCGCGGCGTGTAACGGCAGTCGCCGAAGCTGTCGCGGAGCCGGCTCATCATCGCGATCAGCTGTCCGACCTCGTCGTCGGACCAGTCGCTCAACCGGTAGGCCAGCAGTTCGGTCGAACGCTCGGAGAGCAGCTCGATCTGCTTCACGCCCTGGTCGGTGAGGCTGAGGATGCGGGAGCGCTTGTCCGCGGGGTCGGGCGACCGGTCGATCCAGCCGCGTTCGGCGACGTGCGCCACGTGGCGGCTGGTCACGGACATGTCTACGGCGAGCAGTTCCGCCAGGCGGCTCATCCGCATCTCGCCGTACTGGGCGAGAAGCATGAGGACCGCGGCCGAACCGGCCGGACAGTCGTGCGGCAGCGACCGCGCGAGGTCTCGTTTGACGGCACCGAAGGCACTGAACTGTCGGGCGAGCTGTTCGTACTGACTCTGCTCGGCCACGGCACCTCCTACGTTCGTTGCTTAGGGCAACCATAGAGACAGTTGGTTGCCGCAGGCAAACGAAAAGGGGTGCAGAAGAATAAAAACCCGGTAAAGGGGAGGGGTTGCACATGTAAAGCCGCAGCTCAACATGGGTGTGGCGTCACCCGCACGGATTCGCTAGGGTCCTTCCCCATGGCACACAACCCCCAGGGCCCGGCCCCCGAAGGCAACTACGACCCCGCGGGGAGCACCCAGATGTTCCGCGCCTTCGTCGACGAACCGGCCTCGCAGTCGCGCCAGCAGGCAGCCCCGGCGAAGTCGGGACCCGGCGCCGGTCTGATCCTCGGCATCGTGCTCGCCGTCGTCATCGTGGCAGGCGTGGCCTGGCTGGCCCTCAAGTAGGTCTTTCAGGCTTCCGGCCCTTCGGCTCTCGCCGGAGAGCCGTTCACTTCCATTCGACGGAGACGTCCCGCGTCTCCACGTGCATGCCGAGCGGCACCCGCCAGGCGTCGACACACACGGTCCAGGTCTTCTTCTTCCGCTTCCCCGCGTCGATCGGCACGGGGAGGTCCTGGGTGGACTCGACAGTGGCCCAGTCGATGCCTAGGGCGCCGATGATGTGCGTCCCGAACGTCACCGTGCCCGAACGCACCGCGGAACCACCGGTGTTGACCATGTTCAGGGTCACGTCCTCGCACCACCGCTTGTCCGTGGCCTTGCGCTCCGGGTCCCCGGTCTTCAGGACGGCGGGCCCGCTCGGAGTGCTCGGAGTGCCGGTACCCGGGGCGGACGGCGTCGTCGCCCCGGAGCCGGACCCGCCCGTGCCGGTGGACGGCTGCCCCGACCCGTCGGTCCCTGACCCCTCGGGCGCCCCGGAACCACTGCCGGCAGGCGTCTGTGTTCCGCCCGCGTCGCCCGTGTCCCCCGAACTGCCGCCACCAGGGGACTTGTCGCCGCCCCCGCCGCCCCCGTCGATTCCGCCGCTGCCCGGGGTACCCGAACCCGCGGTCTCCGGCGGATCCGAGGCGGCCCCGTCCAGCGGCACCAGCTCCACGTCACCGGTCGGCGCCACCGTGCGCCCCGGCGTCCGCTCGGGCGTGGCCCCGGCCGCGCCGACCGCCACATAACCGTCCCCGCCGCCGGAACTCCCGCACGCCGCAAGGAGACCGCCCAGGCAGACCACGGCCGCCGTCGCACCCGTCAGGGCGCCTCGGCGGCCGCGTATCGATGCTCGTCGCATCGCGCCAGTGTGTCTGACGGTCCGTCAATTCGGAACCCCGTCAACGGCACCGGCGCCGCACGGCGTGCGTCAGTCGGCGATCAGGCCTTCCCTGAGCTGCGACAGGGTCCGCGTGAGCAGCCGCGACACATGCATCTGCGAGATGCCGACCTCCTCGCCGATCTGCGACTGCGTCATGTTCGCGAAGAAGCGCAGCATGATGATGCGGCGCTCGCGCGGCGGGAGCTTGGCCAGCAGCGGCTTGAGCGACTCGCGGTACTCCACGCCCTCCAGGGCCGTGTCCTCGTAGCCGAGGCGGTCCGCGAGCGAGCCCTCGCCGCCGTCGTCCTCGGGCGCCGGGGAGTCGAGGGAGGAGGCGGTGTAGGCGTTGCCCACCGCGAGTCCGTCGACCACGTCGTCCTCGGAGACGCCGAGCACCACGGCCAGCTCGGGAACGGTCGGCGAGCGGTCCAGCTTCTGGGCCAGCTCGTCGCTCGCCTTGGTCAGCGCGAGCCGCAGCTCCTGGAGCCGGCGCGGCACGCGCACCGACCAGGACGTGTCACGGAAGAAGCGCTTGATCTCGCCGACGACCGTCGGCATCGCGAACGTCGGGAATTCGACGCCGCGTTCGCAGTCGAAGCGGTCGATCGCCTTGATCAGGCCGATCGTGCCGACCTGGACGATGTCCTCCATCGGTTCGTTACGGCTGCGGAAGCGGGCCGCCGCGTACCGGACCAGCGGGAGGTTCAGCTCGATGAGGGTGTCCCGTACGTAGCCACGCTCGGGGCTGTTCTCGTCGAGTGCGGCGAGCCGCAGGAAGAGGGAGCGGGACAGGGTGCGGGTGTCGATGGCTTCGGAAGCCCCGGATACAGGCGGGCTCTGAAGCACGTCGGGCGCTGACGCGCTCTTGCTGAGCGTGAGCACCTTCGAGCTGCCCTGGACTGCGGACATGCCACCCCCTTGAGGTCGCGGACGGTCGCGGCGGACGCTCCCGTCTGGAAGGAACGCAGCCTCCACCTGAATACCGGAGGCGGGGCTGCGGCAAACGCGGTTCCAGCAGAATGTCACATGTCGGCAACACGCTGTAGTGACATGTCGACATGGATGGGGTGAATCCGTGCAGGAAAAGGGGGGTGTGGCGGGGAACTGACGTATTTCGGCGGGGAAGTGCCGGGAAAGGCACTCCACCCGTTCCGGTTACGCTTCGATCCTGTTTGCGGATCTGAGCCGCGCGAAGCTTCTGGCCAGCAGTCTTGACACATGCATCTGGGAAACGCCCAATTCCGCGCTGATCTGTGACTGCGTCAGATTGCTGTAATAGCGCAGCAGCAGGATCCGCTGCTCACGCTCGGGCAGCTGAACGAGCAGATGCCGTACGAGATCGCGGTGTTCGACCCCGTCGAGCTCCGGGTCCTCGTAGCCGAGCCGGTCGAGCAGGCCGGGCATCCCGTCGCCCTCCTGGGCCGCCTCCAGTGACGTCGCGTGGTACGAGCGCCCGGCCTCGATGCACGCCAGGACCTCGTCCTCGGCGATGCGCAGGCGCTCGGCGATCTCGGCGGTGGTGGGGGTGCGTCCGAACGCCGTGGTGAGGTCCTCGGTCGCGCCGGTCACCTGGACCCACAACTCGTGGAGCCGGCGCGGCACGTGGACCGTGCGCACGTTGTCGCGGAAGTAGCGCTTGATCTCGCCGACGACGGTCGGCATCGCGAACGTCGGGAACTGCACGCCCCGCTCGGGGTCGAAGCGGTCGATCGCGTTGATGAGCCCGATCGTGCCGACCTGGACGACGTCCTCCATCGGCTCGTTGCGGCTGCGGAAGCGGGCCGCCGCGTACCGCACGAGCGGGAGGTTGGCCTCGATGAGGGCGGCGCGCACCCTGGTGTGCTCGGAGGTCCCCGGCAGCAGGTCCTTGAGCTGGGCGAAGAGGACCTGGGTCAGCGCACGGGTGTCGGCGCCCCGGCTCTTCGCGGGCGGTGCTTGAGGCGCTGTACTGGCCGGCACGGTCAACGCCACCTCTGTCTCCGTCAGCTCGTCCGTCAACTCATCCGTCAAAAGCGGTCATAGCATCACAAGACATGTGCACTGTGTGCAAGCACCGCATAACTACGTGTTGAAGGGCAAGTTGGGGCATAAGACGCCGAAAGGCCCTTCACCGTTCCGGTGAAGGGCCGATTTACCGTTCGATCGGCTCAGAACTCGTAGTCCGCGATCACCCACGTGGCGAACTCGCGCCACTGCGCGACGCCCGCCTGGTGGGCCGGGTGCTCGATGTACCGCTTGAGCGCATCGGTGTCCTCGACCGCCGAGTTGATGGCGAAGTCGTACGCGATGGGGCGGTCGGTGATGTTCCAGTCGCACTCCCAGAACGTCAGCTCCGGGATCTGCTCACCGAGTGCGCGGAAGGCCTTGACGCCCTCGACGACGCGGGGCTCGTCGCGCTGGACGCCCTCGTTGAGCTTGAAGAGGACCAGATGGCGGATCACGGGCACTCCTTGCAGACGCTTACAGGTCGCTCAGCTTCCGCCGCCGTTGACGACCCAGGTCATGAAGTCGCCGATGCTCTGAGCAGCGGACGAGACGCCTTCGAAGCCTATCTGGACGTAGTCCGCGGCCTTGGCCGGGTCCGTGATGATCACGTAGAGGACGAACACGACGACGACGAAGAGACCTATTTTTTTCGTCTGCACCACGCTCTGGCCTCCCCTTGCCCGTGTCCCGTGTGATCCCTGTGCCGGGCGTGAGTGTATCCCGGACGTCTGTTCAGCTGGTTATCCGGTTTTCAAGGTCCAACGGCCCTGAGGCCGAGGCCCTTTGCCGGTCCGTGCGGCGTGCGGCCGGGAACAGGAAGGGTGGTGGGCCCGGCGGATCCGGCAGGAATCCGGCGGGCAGGGACAGGGCCCCGAGTGCGGGGTCGGGTCCGCGCCGCCGCTCTTCCCCCGCCCCAATCCTCCGATGTGCGGCGGGACATGCGCGCCCGGACATGCAGAACGCCCCTCTTCTCCGGTGACCCGGGGAAGAGGGGCGTTGTCAGCGGTAGCGGAGGGATTTGAACCCTCGGTGAGTTTCCCCACACTCGCTTTCGAGGCGAGCTCCTTCGGCCGCTCGGACACGCTACCGAGAGAGATCCTAGCCCAAGTTGGGCCGTGGTCCGAAATCCGTATCCGGGAGACCCGTCACAGGCCCGTCCGGAGGGCGCTGCGGCGTCCCGGCTAGCGGTCCCGGAAGAAGGACGTGAGCTGCTGCGCGCACTCGTCGGCGAGTACGCCCTCGATCACTTCGGGGCGGTGGTTGAGGCGCCGGTCGCGGACGACGTCCCACAGGGATCCGGCCGCCCCGGCCTTCTCGTCGCGCGCCCCGTAGACGACCCGGTCGACCCGGGACTGGACGAGGGCGCCCGCGCACATCGTGCACGGCTCCAGGGTCACGACGAGCGTGCACCCCGTGAGCCGCCACTCGCCCGCCCGTCTCCCACCGCCACTCGTGCGGGAGGCGCTGCGCGCCGCTGAATCCCTCAAAGCCGTGGCCGCTCGCCGGATCGCGAGGACCTCCGCGTGCGCGGTCGGGTCCCCGGTCGCCTCGCGCTCGTTGTGCCCCGAGGCGAGCACGGTCGTGCCGTCCGGGGCGAGCACGACGGCCCCGACGGGCACGTCACCGCCCTCGGCGGCGAGCCGCGCCTCCCGGACGGCGAGGCGCATGGCCTGCCGCCAGGGGTCGCGTACGGGGTCCGGTGCCTGGTCTGTGGTGCTCACGGGCGGAATGTAGCCGACCGCGACCGGCACCGGCATCGTCGTGGAGTAGTGGATGAATGGTGGACGGGCGGGACCTATCGGACCGTTTCGAGGACCTCCGCCGCTCCCAGGACCTCGGCGATCTCGCTGAGGGCGTCGTTGGGGTCGAGGGCGAGGAGCTCCTTCTCGGAGACTCCGAGGTCGGCGAGGATCAGCCGGTCCCCGATCGGGCCCGGGGGCACGGCCTCCGCGTCGGGATCCGCCGCGTCGTCGTCCCCCGCCTCGTCCTCGTCGGGCGGGTCGGGCTCGCCGTCCTCGGTCCCGTCGAGATCCAGGGCGTCCAGCTCGTCCTGGTCGGGATCCTTGCCGAGCAGTTCGTCGGTGAGCAGGATCTCGCCGTACGAACTCCGGGCGGCTGCGGCCGCGTCGGAGACGTAGATGCGAGGGTCCTCCTCACCGTCCACGCGGACGACGCCGAACCAGGCGTCCTCCTGTTCGATGAAAACGAGCACTGTGTCGTCCTCGGCACCGCCGGCCGAGGCTTCACGGGCCAGGTCGGTCAGGTCCGACAGGGCCTCCACGTCGTCGAGCTCTGTATCGCTCGCTTCCCACCCGTCTTCGGTGCGCGCGAGCAGTGCGGCGAAGTACACCGTGACTCTCCCACTGGTCTCAGGTGTGCCGGTTGGGGATCCCCCCGGCGGACTGGGGAGGCGGGGAGTGCAGTTCCGAGCCCCGCCCAATCGGAATCGTGGCAGAAACCATCGCTTCAGGAGAGGTCTTCCGCCCGCTGTGTTCGCGCGGCGTCACCAGCGGAACGTACGCATGCGCATCTGCTGCCGCATTCGTGCCGCCCTGGCACGGCGTGGCCGGACCCGGTCGCGCAGCTCGCGCGCCTCCGCGAGTTCCCCCAGGAACTGGGCTCGGCGCCGCCTGCGCTCGTCCTCGCCGTCCTCCGGCTCCGGGTCCTGTCCCCGGTCGTGCTGTCCCTGATCCGGCATAGGCACACCACCCCAGTCGGTCCTTTCCGCATTCCCTCCGATGGCGGGTTTGATGCCAGCACGAGGGCGGCCCGGACCCGGTTACTGTTGAGGACATGCGGATCCACGTCGTCGACCACCCGCTGGTGGCGCACAAACTCACCACGCTGCGCGACAAGCGCACCGACTCCCCGACCTTCCGGCGCCTCGCCGACGAGCTGGTCACTCTGCTCGCCTACGAGGCCACCAGGGATGTGCGCACCGAGCTGGTCGACATCGAGACCCCGGTCTCGGGCACGACCGGTGTGAAGCTCTCCTACCCGCGGCCCCTGGTCGTGCCGATCCTGCGGGCCGGTCTCGGCATGCTCGACGGCATGGTGCGGCTGCTGCCGACCGCCGAGGTGGGCTTCCTCGGCATGGTGCGCGACGAGGAGACGCTCCAGGCGTCGACGTACGCGACGCGCATGCCGGACGACCTGTCCGGGCGCCAGGTCTACGTCCTCGACCCGATGCTGGCCACCGGCGGCACGCTCGTCGCGGCGATCCAGGAGCTGATCAAGCGCGGCGCGGACGACGTGACGGCCGTGGTGCTGCTCGCCGCCCCCGAGGGCGTGGAGATCATGGAGCGCGACCTCGCCGGTACGCCGGTGACCGTCGTGACGGCCTCGGTCGACGAGCGGCTCAACGAGAACGGGTACATCGTCCCGGGCCTCGGCGACGCGGGCGACCGGATGTACGGGGCGGCCGAGTAGCCACCCCGTCCCCGTAACCCCGGCCCCGTACGGGACCCGTTCGGTTCAGCGGTTCAGTTCAGCAGTGCTTCTTCGACGTGGCGGACGTCGGCGAGGGCTTGGTCAGCGCGGCCAGGGCCTTGTCGGCGTCCGCCTTCGTCGTGAGCTGCTTGAACGCGGTACCGATGATCAGGTCGACCTCGGCCGGCTTCGCGCGGGTGTCGGTCTTCAGTTCGGCGCCGGCGAGCTGCGTGCCGAGGACCGGCAGCGCCGCGTCGGTGGCGGCCTTGGCACCGAGCAGCAGCCCGGGGCCCTTGACCTTCTTGTCGTACGCCTTCGTCGCGTTGCCCACGTCGCCGATGGCGAAGCCACGTTTCTTCAGCTCGTCCGCCGTCTGTTTGGCGAGGCCGCTGCGGGGCGTGGCGTTGAGGACGTTGACCGTGACCTGGCCGGGCTTCGGCAGGATCTTCGGGCTCGCGGAGGCGCCGGGGGACGCGGAGGTCTTCGTCCGGCAGTCGCCGGTGGCTCCCGCGGCCGAGGCCTTGTCGCCGCCGCCGGTGAAGACGTCGATCAGCTGCAGGGTGCCCCAGCCGATCAGGCCGACCGCCACGACGGAGGCGACGACGGCGAGCACGATCCTGCTGCGCCCGCGGCTCCGGCGCATACGCGGATATTTGTCTCCCGTGATGCGGTACTTGCCGCCCATGCCGGGGGGAGTGAGCATGCTCATGGGCGCAGCGTAGTGCGCCCCGGCGGTGATTCCTACTAAATGATCATTGGTCCGCGCCGGGGACTACCCGAAAGGGTCAACGCGGGCGCCGCGGCCCGCGGCTCAGCCCAGCTCGAGGACGCGGGCGTGCAGCACCTGGCGCTGCTGGAGCGCGGCGCGCACGGCGCGGTGCAGGCCGTCCTCCAGGTACAGGTCGCCCTGCCACTTCACGACGTGCGCGAAGAGGTCGCCGTAGAACGTCGAGTCCTCGGCGAGGAGCGTCTCGAGGTCGAGCTGGCCCTTGGTCGTCACGAGCTGATCGAGGCGGACCGGGCGCGGCGCGACGTCCGCCCACTGCCGGGTGCTTTCCCGGCCGTGGTCGGGGTACGGCCGGCCGTTTCCGATGCGCTTGAAGATCACACGGAAAGCCTACCGGGCCCTGCTCTCCGGGCGCAGCCATGGAGACGGAGTGCGAGGCTGGGAAATGACGTCCTAAATATGGGCAAACCGGGAACACTCAATCCGGGGACAGGGGCCAGAAATGAGTGACAGCGAGCCGATCCCGGCCGGGCCGGCGAATGCGAAGCCTTCATCAGGGGTAGACGCGGGCGTCGGGTTGACGCCCGGAGAGACCGCTCCCGAATCCGTCTCGACCGCCCCCGCACTCCCCGCCCCCGCCCTGGAGATCGCCGCCGGTTATGCCTTGGCCGGGCCCGCCCTCGACCTCGGCGCCCTCGTGTGGGACGGGCAGTGCCTGCCGGACGCGCAGATCCGGATTCCGCTGGGGATGCTCAACCGGCACGGCCTCGTCGCGGGCGCCACCGGCACCGGCAAGACCAAGACGCTCCAGCTCGTCGCCGAGCAGCTGGCCGCGCAGGGCGTCCCCGTCTTCCTCGCCGACATCAAGGGCGACGTCTCGGGCATCTCGGCCCCGGGCGTGCCGGGCGAGAGGGTGACGCAGCGGTCGGCGGAGGTCGGTCAGGAGTGGCGGGCGACCGGCTTTCCCTGCGAGTTCTACGCGCTCGGCGGCATCGGCCCCGGCATCCCCCTGCGGGCCACCATCACCAGCTTCGGCCCGGTCCTGCTCTCCAAGTGCCTCCAGCTCAACCAGACGCAGGAGCAGTCGCTCGGCCTGATCTTCCACTACGCGGACCAGAAGGGCCTCGAACTCGTCGACCTCAAGGATCTGCGCGCGGTCGTCACGTTCCTCACCTCCGACGAGGGCAAGCAGGAGCTGAAGACCATCGGCGGCCTCTCCACGACGACGGCGGGGGTGATCCTGCGCGCCCTGACCGCGTTCGAGCAGCAGGGCATGGGCGACTTCTTCGGCGAGCCCGAGTTCGACAGCAGCGAGCTGCTGCGCACGGCACCGGACGGGCGCGGCATGGTCTCCGTACTCGAACTGCCCGCCGTGCAGGACAAGCCGCACCTTTTCTCGACGTTCCTGATGTGGCTGCTCGCGGATCTCTTCCAGGACCTTCCCGAGGTCGGCGATGTGGAGAAGCCGAAGCTGGTCTTCTTCTTCGACGAGGCGCATCTGCTGTTCAGCGGCGCGTCCAAGGCGTTCCTGGAGGCGATCACGCAGACCGTGCGGCTGATCCGGTCCAAGGGCGTGGGCGTGTTCTTCGTGACGCAGACGCCGAAGGACGTGCCGTCCGACGTCCTCGCCCAGCTCGGCAACCGCGTGCAGCACGCGCTGCGCGCCTTCACGCCCGACGACCAGAAGGCGCTGAAGTCGACGGTCAAGACGTTCCCCCACTCCGCGTACGACCTGGAGGAGCTGCTGACCTCGCTCGGTACGGGCGAGGCCGTGGTCACCGTGCTGAGCGAGAAGGGCGCGCCGACGCCGGTCGCCGCGACCCGGCTGCGGGCGCCCGAGTCGCTGATGGGACCCATCGACGCGGCCGCGCTCGACAAGGCCGTGAAGGAGTCGGTCCTGTACGCGCGGTACGCCACCGCCGTCGACCGTGAGTCCGCGTACGAGAAGCTGACGGCCCAGGAGGCCGAGACGCAGGCGCGCAAGGACGCCGAGGCGCAGGCGGTACAGGCGGCGAAGGCCGAGAAGGCCGAGAAGGCCGCGGCGCGGGGTTCCGGTGGGCGCGGGAAGGTCAAGCAGGACGAGTCCGTCGTGGAACAGGTGGTGGGCAGCGGGATCTTCAAGTCGCTTGCCCGGTCGGTCGGTACGCAGCTGGGGCGGGAGATCTCGCGGTCGCTGTTCGGGACGCGGCGGAGGTAGACGCGGCGGAGGTAACGGTCTCGGTGGTGGTCCCGGTCCCGCGGGTGCGGGGCCGGGACCATCGTCGTGCGGGCGGTTCAGGCGCGGTCCCGCGGGTCCGTGTCCTGTGTCTTGTCGTCGGCCGGGGGCGTGGGCTTCGGGGTCTCGGGTGCGGGGCGTACGGGGCGTGCCGGGCGTCCGTCGCGGACCGCTTCGGCGCGCAGGAGGGCGCGCAGGACCGCGTAAGGGTCGATGGGCATGAGGGTGTCGTCCTTTGTCGTGCGTGGGGGGTGTGCCGGATCGGTCCGCCGGGAGGGCGGAACCGCGCCGTCAGCAGCGCAGGACGACGCAGCGCAGGACGTTCAGGGCATTGAGGGTGGCGCGCGGCGCACGGGGGCGCGCGGGAGGCGCGGAAGGGAGCGCGGGGGGCGCAGGGGTGGCGCGTTCGGCGGGGAGGCGAGTGGCGTGCCCCGTCGGCAGGCGCAGCGCGTTGTCGGGGGCGTCCTGGTGGAGCTCGCCGGGTTCGGTGGGGGAGGACGCGGCGTGCGCGGCCGCGGCGCACGGGACCGCGGACGCGAATGCCGTGCCGAGCAGGGTGAGGAGGACGAGCAACGTCCGGGCCCACGCGGGCCGGCGCGCGGTGCGGCGGCCCGCGCCCGCTGGGGAGGCGCGCGTGCTCATGGACGTAAATGTCCCCCGGTGGCGACCCGAAGACGATCGACACGGACGAGATCCGCCCTCATGGGCTACGGGGCGCGGCGTGTGCTGACGCGCGGCGGGACCTGCCTCGGGTCCTGCTTCGGGTCCTACTTCCCCGCGGCCTTGGCCGCCTTCGCCGCCGCCTTCATCTCCTGCTTGTGCGCCCGCACCTTCGTGAGCGACTCGGGTCCCGTGATGTCGGCGACCGACCGGAAGGACTTCGCCTCGCCGTACGCGCCCGCGGCCTCGCGCCAGCCCTTGGGGCGCACCCCGAGCTGCTTGCCGAGCAGGGCCAGGAAGATCTGGGCCTTCTGCGTGCCGAAGCCGGGCAGGTCGTTGAGGCGCTTGAGCAGTTCCTTGCCGTCCTTGACGCCTTCCCAGACGGCACTCGCGTCCCCGTCGTAGTGCTCGACGAGGTACTGGCACAACTGCTGGATCCGCTTGGCCATCGAGCCGGGGTAGCGGTGCACGGCCGGCTTGGCGGACAGCAGCTCGGCGAAGGCCTCGGGGTCGTACGCGGCGATCTCGTGCGCGTCGAGATCGTCGGCGTCCAGGCGCTGGGCGATCGTGTGCGGGCCGGCGAACGCCCACTCCATGGGGACCTGCTGGTCGAGCAGCATGCCGACGAGCGCGGCCAGCGGGCTGCGACCGAGGAGCGCGTCGGCGTCCGGCTCCTGAGCGAGGTGCAGGGTGACGTCCATGAGTCGATGATCGCGCGGCCTGGGCCGGGGCGCACCCCATTCTGGCTTAGGTTAGGCTGCCCTAATCTGTAAGGCGGGTGAAGGCGGGGCGGGGAAAGCGTGAGCGTCGAGGTCTACCGGGACGAGTGGGGCATACCCCACCTCCGTGCCGACAGCGCGCGGGAACTGGTCCACGCCCAGGGCTACAACGCCGCCACCGACCGGGCCTGGCAGATCGAGGTCGAGCGGCACCGCTCGCAGGGCACGTCCGCCGCCTTCCTCGGTGCGGAGTCGGCCGGCTGGGACCGGTTCGCCCGGCAGGCCCGTATCGACGACACGGCCCGGCGCTGCTACCGCGCGCTCGACGAGGAGACGCGGGGCTGGCTCGGCGCGTACGTGGCCGGGGTGGACGCCGGACTGCGTGAACTCGGCGACACCGCACCGGAGTTCGCCCGCGCCGGTCTCGAACCGGGCCGGTGGCAGCCCTGGACCCCCCTCGGCATCTGGCTGTCCACGCACATCCTGTTCGCCGGCTTCCCCGGCAAGCTCTGGCGCGACGAGGTCGTACGCCGCGTCGGGCCCACAGCCGTCGGCCTCTTCGCCATGGACGGCCCCGGCACCTCCGGCAGCAACGGCTGGCTCGTCACCGGCGACCGCACCGCCACCGGCGGCCCCCTCATCGCCGGCGACCCGCACCGCTACATCGAGGACCCGGGCGTCTACCAGCAGATACGGCTCGCCTGCCCGGAGTACGACGTCGTGGGCTTCGCCGTCCCCGGCGTGCCCGGCATCGGCCACTTCGGTCACACCGGCACCGTCGCCTGGGCGATCACCAACGCGATGGCGGACTATCAGGACCTGTACCGGGAGCGGCTGCGGCGGCTCCCGGACGGCGGCGTGGAGGCGCTCGGGCCCGACGGGTGGCGACCCGCGTTCCGCAGCGTGGAGACCTTCGAGGTGGCGGGCGCCCGGCCGCAGGAGGTCGAGGTCGTCGAGACCGAGCGCGGGACGGTCGTCATCGGCGGACCCGACGAGGGCGAGGGCATCGCGCTGCGCCAGCCACCGCGCGTACGCGAGGACCTGGGGTTCTCGGCGCTGCCCGCCCTGCTCCGCGCCCGCACCGTCGCCGATGTGGACCGGGCCTTCGACCGCTGGGCCGAGCCCGTCAACGTCGTCCAGGCCGCCGACACCGAGGGCGGTCTCCTGCACCGCGTCGCGGGCGCCGTGCCCGAGCGCGACCCGGAGAACCTGCTCCGCGTCGTCCCTGCCGACGAGCCCCGGCACGCCTGGCGCGGCCTGCGCGAACTGCCCCGCGAGCCCGTCGGCACCATCGCCGTCATGGCGAACCAGCGGGGCCTCGCCGCGCCCCTCGGCATCGAGTTCGCGCCGCCGCACCGGGCGGACCGCATAAGGGAGCTGCTCGACGCGGGGGAGAAGTGGACGGCCCCCGGCATGGCCGCCGTCCACACCGACACCCGCCTCGCCTCCGCCCGTCCCCTGCTCGACCTCGTGGCCCGCCTCGACGGCCTCGGCCCCGGAGCCGGCCTCGGCCCCGGAGCCGAGGCGCTGAGGAAGCGGCTGCTCGCCTGGGACCGGCACATGGACGCGGACAGCGCGGACGCTGCCGCGTACGCGCGGGTGCGAGCGGTGGTCGTACGGAAGCTGGCCGCGCACCCCGCGTTCGCACCGCTCACGGGGATGGGGGAGGCGTACCCGGAGATCTTCCGGCCGTGGCTGGCCCTCGCGCCGCGCATCGCGTACGCCCTGGAGGCGCTGCTGACGACCGGCCAATTCCCGGACGTGGACCGGGAGGAGGTCGTCCGCGAGGCGGTCGAGGAGGTCGCTGGGGCCACGGAGACGGGGGAGACCTGGGGCGACCGGCACCGGCTCGCCGCCTGGCGGGCACTCCCTGACGGAGATGACGGAGATGACGGAGATGGCAGAGATGACGGAGCTGACGGAGCTGAGGTCAGGCCGGGCCTGTCCGGCGACCACGACTGCGTCCTGTCCACCTCGAGCGTCCCCGGCGTCACCGACCTCAGCGCCCGCGGCCCGGCCGCCCGCTATGTGTGGGACGTCGCCGACCGTGCGAACAGCCTGTGGGTGGTTCCGCTCGGCGCCTCCGGAATCCCCGGCTCGCCGCACCGCCGCGACCAGCTCCCCCTGTGGCTGCGGGGCGAACTGGTCCCCGTAGTCACGGACTGGACCCGCCTCACCGGAGAAGACCACCCCCACCAGAAGGAGCCCCGCGTGTACGAGCAGACCGTCGAAGGGTTCGGCACCGTCCGCGTCAGCCCGGTCGACCCCGCCGCCGACCTCGACGTGATCCACGGCTGGGTGCGCGAGGAGCGCGCCCGGTTCTGGGGCATGGAGGGCGCGAGCCGCGAGCAGGTGCGGGAGACGTACGAGCACCTCGACTCGCTCACCACGCACCACGCCCACCTCGTCCGCCTCGACGGCGAGCCCGTCGCGCTCTTCCAGACGTACGAGCCCGAGGCCGACCGGGTCAGCGAGTGCTACGAGGTTGAGGACGGTGACATCGGCGTGCACTTCCTGATCGCCCCGGCCGCGGACGGCGCCGTGCGCGGCTTCACCGGAGCGCTCATGACCGTCCTCGTCTCGTACGCGCTCGAAGGGCACGGCAAGCGGCGGATCGTGGTCGAGCCCGACGCGCGCAACGCGAAGGCGGTCGCACTCCTTGAGCGAGCCGGCTTCGAACTCGGCCCCGAGATCGTGCTCCCGGAGATCGACCTGCCGGAGGTGTTCCTTCCGGAGAAGCGGGCCCGGATCGCGTTCCTCAAGCGCTGATCAAGCGCTGACAGCCCGCAGGCTCAGCCTCGTACGAGCATGATCACCGAGGCGGTGACGCCGACCACGACGATCACCGCGCGAAGGACCGCCGGGGGCAGCCTGCGGCCGAACTTCGCGCCGGTCAGGCCGCCCAGCGTGGAGCCGACGGCGATCACCGCGGCCGCCGCCCAGTCGACGTCGGCGACGGCGATGAAGATGACCGCCGCGACCCCGTTCACGATCGAGGCCAGGACGTTCTTCGCCGCGTTGAGGCGCTGGAGGTCGTCGTGGATGAAGCTGCCGAACATGCCCATGAGCAGCACGCCCTGCGCGGCGCCGAAGTAGCCGCCGTAGACGCCTGTCCCGAGCACCCCGAACCACATCGGCACGCCGCCGTCGGTGCGCGTCGCCGTGGCCTGGCGCTCCTTCGACCAGCGGCTGAGCCGGGGCTGGAGCACGACGAGGACGCAGGCGGCCAGGATGAGGGCGGGCACCACCGCCGTGAACGCGTCGGCGGGCAGCTTCAGCAGGAGCAGCGCGCCCGTGAGCCCGCCGATCAGCGAGGCCGTGCCGAACCGGAGGAGCCGCTTCTTCTGCCCCTTCAGCTCGCGCCGGTAGCCGTACGCGGCGCTGAGCACGCCCGGTACGAGGCCGATGTTGTTCGACACGTTGGCGAGCACCGGCGGATAGCCGAATGCGAGGAGCGTAGGGAAGGTGATGAGCGTTCCGGAGCCGACCACCGCGTTGATCGCGCCGGCGGCGACACCGGCCGCTCCGATGGCCACTGCTTCAAGTGCATCCACGCCCGAGATCGTTTCGGAGCCTGACATCCAAGTCAATCCTCGCCATTCCTTGGAGAGTTCCAAGGGCTGGCTTGGGGGTGGCGGGATGGCTACGTTGGCGCCGTGACCCTCGACGATCTCCGTGTCTACGTCGCCGTGTGCGCGGCGGGCAGCCTCAGCGCGGTCGCCCGCGACCTGTCCTGTACGCAGTCGGCGGTGAGCCAGCACATCCGGCGCCTCGAACGGGAGGTGGGCGTCAGTCTCCTCGAACGGCACGCGCGCGGTGTCCTGCCGACCCCCGCCGGGCGCATCCTGCGGACCGCCGCCGCCGAGGGCATCGGCGGTATCGACGTCGCGGTGCGCCGCCTGCGCGACCTGGCCCACGGCGAGAGCGGCGCGGTGCGCGTCACCACGGGCGCGACGACCGTGCGCCACTTCATGTCCGAGGCCATCGTTGGCTTCCGGCGCCGCCACCCCCGGGCGAGCCTGGAATTCCAGACGGTCAGCTCCAGCCACAGCGCCCACGAGGCGCTCGCCGCGCACGACCTCGACCTCGCGTGGGTCACCATCGGCGCGCCGGAACGCGGCGTCGAGCAGCGCCCCGTCGTCGAACTCCCGTGGGTCCTCGCGGTGCGCCCCGACGATCCGCTGGCCGGCCGGACCCGGATCGACCCCGACGACCTGGCCGCCGCCCACCTCATCAGGCCGCCCGAACAGTCCACGTCGCGCTCCCACCTCGACCGGCACTTCACCGGGCTCGGGATCGTCAGGCCGGCCGGGTCGGACGCGGGCGTCGCCGACTGGGCCACCGCCGTGCACCTCGCCGAACTGGGCCTGGGCCACGCGCTCGTCCCCGAACTGCCCGGCCGGCGCGACCCCGACCGCGTGGGTGGCCCGGTCCTCGTCCCCGTACCGGACCTGCCGCCGCTCGCGGTCGGCTGGGCGGTCCGGCGCTGGTCCACGCTGACCCCGCTGGCGAGAGCCTTCGCGGACCTGGTGGCGGAGCACTGCGGCAGGTAGGGGCTGCACACGGTCGTGGCGGGGTCCGGGACCGCGGAGACGTCTCGTGCCTGTGGCGGGGGCCGGGTCCCCGGGGGACGCTGGAAGCATGACCACGACGTACGACCTGAGCGCTCTCGCCGACAAGCACGTCGCCGCCGCCCGGACCTCCCCCCACGGCCGCAGCGCGCACCTCCTGCTCCGTGAGGAGACGCTCCGGCAGAGCGTGATCGCCCTGGCGGCGGGCGAGATCATGGAGGAGCACAACGCGCCGCCCGCCGCGACGCTCCAGGTGCTGCGCGGCGAGGTCGTGCTGACGGCGGCCTCGGGCGACGTGACGCTCACGGAGGGCCGGCTCCACGCGCTTCCGCAGGAGCGGCACGGACTGCGTGCGGTCACGGACGCGGCGGTGCTCCTGACGGCGGTCAACGACTGAGGGGCGCCCGCCGCTCCCGACGCTTCGGCCGGCGCCGAACCGTTGCGCGCCTAGCGTGCGGTGCATGACACACGGACAGTACGGCTGTCACCGGCCGGCCCGGTACGAGGACGTGCGGCAGGCCCTGGCGGACCCCCGCCCGGCCCCGGCGGCCGGCCCCCTCGAAGGGACCTCCCGATGAACCGGCCCGCCCGCGAAGCCTGCGAAGCCTTCAAGGCCCGGCACCACGACCCCGACAGCCCCCTCCTCCTCCCCAACGCCTGGGACCACGCCAGTGCCGCCGCGCTCGCCGGGCAGGGGTTCACCGCGATCGGTACGACGAGCCTCGGCGTGGCCGCCGCGGCCGGGCTGCCCGACGGCGCCGCGGCCACCCGCGAGGAGACCCTGCGCCTGGCCCGCGGCCTGGGCGGGGGAGCGTTCCTGCTGTCCGTGGACGCGGAGGGCGGGTTCAGCGACGACCCGGCCGCGGTCGCCGGCCTCGCCCGTGAGCTGGCGCGGGCGGGCGCCGTGGGAATCAACCTGGAGGACGGCAGGGCCGACGGCACCCTCACCCCGGCCCCCGTCCACGCGGCGAAGATCGCCGCGGTCAAGGCCGCCGTACCGGACCTGTTCGTCAACGCCCGCACGGACACGTACTGGCTCCCGGACCCGCGGACCGCGCCGGAGCCGGAGACCCGGCACCGGCTCGACGCCTACCGGCGGGCGGGCGCCGACGGCGTCTTCGTACCGGGCCTGAGCGACCCGGCCGCGATCCGGGAACTCGTGGCACACCTGCGCCCGTCCGGCATCCCCCTGAACATCCTCTACTCCCCCACGGGCCCCACCGTCCCCGAGCTCGGCGCCCTGGGCGTCCGCCGCGTCAGCCTCGGCTCGCTCCTGTTCCGCGCGGCACTCGGCGCCGCGGTCACGGCCGCGCTCGACGTACGGGCGGGCCGGGACGCGAGCCCCGCGGCGGCGCCGACGTACGGCGAGGTCCAGGAGCTGAGCGGCGGTGGGCAGGCCACGGAAAT
This sequence comes from Streptomyces sp. NPDC045026, assembly GCF_056432625.1. Taxonomy (NCBI): domain Bacteria; kingdom Bacillati; phylum Actinomycetota; class Actinomycetes; order Kitasatosporales; family Streptomycetaceae; genus Streptomyces; species Streptomyces sp. NPDC045026. The sequence continues at coordinate 70,245 of NZ_JBWKIS010000006.1, read as the reverse complement.
ATGATGAAGCGGGGGATTTCCGTACCCGGAGCGGTCCATGACGCGTCCCAGCCAGCACGAGAGCGCCGACGACCTGCTGACCAGGCTCGGCCTCCTTGCCGCACAGGCACGCGCCGGGGCGGAACTCCAGCACGCCCGGGTCGAACTGGCGGAAGCCCTCCAGCACGAAATGCTCCCCGTCTCGCTGCCCGCCCTGCCGGGACTGCGGACCGCCGCCTGCTACTCGCCGGCCCGCCACGGCCTGGAAATCGGCGGGGACTGGTACGACGGGTTCGCCACCCCTGACGGCGCCCTCGGGTTCTCCATCGGGGACGTCCAGGGCCACGACGTCGAGGCCGCCGCCTTCATGGGGCAGATCCGCATCGCCCTGCGCGCCGTGGCCGCCTTCGCCCCGGACCCGGGCGAGGCGCTCGCCCAGGCCAACGACCTGCTGCTGTCGATGCGCCACGAACTCTTCGCCACCTGCAGCTTCATCCGCTTCGACCCGACGACCTGGGTCCTTGAGTCCGCCCGCGCCGGCCACGTCCCCGCCATCTGGGCCACGGTCGACGGCCGGTACGGCGTCTCGGCGGACGAGGGCGGACTGCCGCTCGGCATGCTGCCCGGGTCCAAGTACCCGGTCACCCGGCGCCACCTCTCGACGGCGGGGGCGTACGTCCTGGTCACCGACGGCGTGGTCGAAGGGCCCAAGTTCCCGATCGAGGCGGGCCTGGAGCGCGTGGCCCGGGTCGTCGCGGCCAAGGCGGGCGCCGACGCCGCGGAACTCGCCGCTGCGGTGATGGAGGTCGCCGACTGCACCGGCCACCAGGACGACTCCGCGGTACTCGTCCTGTGCCACGACCCGCCACCCGTCCTGCCCGGGTGACAGCGGTCCCCCGGCAGCGCGTGTCACGCTCCGCAGCGGGACGGGAGTGATTATGTGATCCAGTGGTGCGCACCGAGGAACTCCGACGCCTCTCCGAGGCCCTGCTGAGAATCCTCGCCGTCGCCGCCGCCTACTACGCGACCGGACGGCTCGGCCTGTGGCAGCGGATCGCCCTCGAAGGCGCGGTCGTCACCCCGCTCTGGCTCCCGACGGGCGTCGCCGTCACCTGCCTGCTCTGGATGGGCCTGCGCGTCTGGCCGGGCATCGCGCTCGGCGCGTTCTTACTCATCGAATCGATCAACCCCTTCCAGCTGTCCGACCTCGCGATCGTCGCCGGGAACACCCTCGCCCCGATGTGCGCCTACGTGCTGCTGCGCAAGGCGGGCTTCCGCGTCGAGCTGGACAGGCTGCGGGACGGCGTCGCCCTGGTCTTCCTGGGCGGACTGCTGCCGATACTGCTCAGCGCCACCGTCGGCGCGGGCGTGCTGGCGCTCACCGGCCGTCTCGCCTGGAACGTGTTCGGGCCGGTGTGGGCGGCGTGGTGGGCCGGTGACGCGATGGGCGTACTCGTCGGCACCCCGCTGCTGATCGCGCTGAGCAGGGCCAAGCCCCCCTGGAACACCCACCGGTGGCCGGAGGCGGTGGCTCTGCTGGTCACCGCGGCCCTCATCACACCCGTGGCCACGAGAAGCCCGCTCGCCCTGCTCTTCCTCGTCTTCCCGCTGCTCACCTGGGCGGCGCTGCGCTTCCAGCTCGCGGGGGCGGCGCCGTGCGTGCTGTTCGTGTCCGTACTGGGGATCTCGGCGGCCACCGACCACGCCGGCCCGTTCGCCCACCACACCCTCTTCGAGGTCATGGTCAACCTCCAGGCCCTCAACGGCTCCGCGGCGCTCACCGCGCTGCTGCTCGCGGCGATCGTCACCGAACAGCAGAGCGTCCGCCAGAAGATCGAACAGGCGGTCAGCGACCTGACGGAAGTGGTGGAACACCTGGCGCCGCGGCAGGAGCATTGACGTGACGTACGTCGTACGTCCCTGTCAGCTGTGGTCGGCCGGGGCGGACGGGTCTGCGGGGACGGGCCGGTGGTGCTTGCGGCTCCGTCTGCCGACACCCGGCATGGCATCGCTGAAGTGGTGCGAAGCGATGCGTGCGTCGTGCCGGGCGTTGATCCGGTGGATCAGGCGCATGCCCAGGAGGGTCACGAGGACGATGGCGCCGATGAGGATGATCGCCTCCATGGCCGTCACCTCCCGCTTTCCGCTGCTTTAACCGTACCCCCGGGGCCGCGCCCGGGAGCGGTCGCGGCCTTCCGTGACGAGCGTGGGCGTGGCCCCCGGGGGTACCGTGAAGCTACGACGGCATCGCGCCGGTCATCGCCCGCGCCGACATCGGTACGGTGGCTCGTGGGCGTCGGCCGTACGACCGAGGCGGGCGAACCACCATGGCTGAATCCGACACCCCCCACCAGCCTTCGACGCTTGTGCCGGACGCGCCCCCTCGGGAGGCGGAACCCGCGGCGGCCCTGCCGCGCCTGGAGACCACCCAGTCCCGCGAAGGTCTCCTGGACGGCGCGTGGTGGCCCCGCTCCCATGACATCACGGCCGAACTGCCCGTGCTGATCACGGAGTTGACCTCCCGCATCGGCCCCATCGCCCGCGTCGGACTCGACTCCGCCGCCTGGGAAGAACTCCCGACCCGCCTGATCATCGACGACCGTGTCGTGCATCTCGACGCCCACGAGATCGGCGACGGCACCGCCCTCGTCACCCGCGGAGACGGGGACTACTTCGTCCTCCTGGTCGTGCCTCCCGAGTTGGAGCCCGAAGCGGCCCGCACGGCGATGGCCCGCGCCGTCTGCGGCGACAACATGACCGAGGCCGCACAACTCCGCGTCGCCGAACCCGAAGAACCCTGAGCCGGGAACGAAGAACCCCGAGCCGGGGAAACGTCGTACGCGCTCCGGTCAGGGGCGGCGCCCCGCTAGGACGCAGAACTCGTTCCCCTCCGGGTCGGCAAGCAGGACCCAGCTCACATCGCCCTGGCCGACGTCGACGTGCCGAGCACCCAGGTCGAGCAGGCGGCGGACCTCTTCGTCCTGCTCCCTGTCGGTCGGGTTGACGTCGATGTGGAGCCTGTTCTTGACGACCTTGCCCTCGGGCACGCGCGCGAAGGTCAACGCCGGTGGCACCGGGCCGGGGCGGTTCTTGCCTTCGGGCACCTCGGGGGAGCCGATGATGACAACTCCGTCCTCTTCGTCCTGCACCTCGTAGCCAAGGACCGCGCACCAGAACCGGGCGAGCCCGTCGGGATCGGCACAGTCGATCGCGAGCTCGGTGAACTTACTGGCCATGTCAGGACCTCCACTGCCGAATCACGGAACGCCGAAGGGAACGCCGAAGGGCCCCACCGCAAGCGGTGGGGCCCTTCAACGTATTGCCCGGTGAGAGCAATGGCGGAGGATACGAGATTCGAACTCGTGAGGGGTTGCCCCCAACACGCTTTCCAAGCGTGCGCCCTAGGCCACTAGGCGAATCCTCCGCCGCAAACAATACAAGACGTTGGGGGGTGCTCGCGAACATGATCCGGGGCGAACCCGGGGGCGGTGATCGGGCCGGGGACCGGGCTCGTGATTCCGGCCGGGCATCAGCTACTGTGGAGCCCAGCCCCTCACGTGGCGCTATCTGACTGAACTCCCCCAGGGCCGGAAGGCAGCAAGGGTAGGTCGGCTCTGGCGGGTGCGTGGGGGGCGTCTTGCGTTCCGGGGCGGTTCGCCCCCGGCGGCCGTGGTCGTCAGGAGCGGCCCTGGTTGTCAGCGGCGGCCGTGGTTGTCAGTGGGCGCCTATAACCTCGTATACGTGTCGTCTCTCGCGCTCTACCGCCGCTATCGCCCGGAGTCGTTCGCCGAGGTCATCGGGCAGGAACATGTGACCGACCCGCTGCAGCAGGCGCTGCGGAACAACCGGGTCAATCACGCGTACCTGTTCAGTGGCCCGCGCGGCTGCGGCAAGACGACGAGCGCGCGCATCCTCGCGCGGTGTCTGAACTGCGAGCAGGGACCCACGCCGACGCCGTGCGGCGAGTGCCAGTCCTGCCGTGACCTGGCGAGGAACGGGCCGGGTTCGATCGACGTCATCGAGATCGACGCCGCTTCCCATGGTGGTGTCGACGACGCCCGTGACCTGCGCGAGAAGGCGTTCTTCGGGCCCGCGAGCAGCCGGTACAAGATCTACATCATCGACGAGGCCCACATGGTCACGCCGGCGGGGTTCAACGCGCTCCTGAAGGTCGTCGAGGAGCCGCCGGAGCATCTCAAGTTCATTTTCGCCACGACGGAGCCCGAGAAGGTCATCGGGACCATCCGGTCGCGTACGCACCACTACCCCTTCCGGCTCGTGCCGCCCGGGACGCTCAGGGACTACCTCGGAGAGGTCTGCGGCAAGGAGGACATCCCCGTCGCGGAGGGCGTGCTGCCGCTGGTCGTGCGGGCCGGCGCCGGTTCCGTGCGTGACTCCATGTCCGTCATGGACCAGCTGCTCGCCGCCGCGGCCGAGGACGGTGTGACGTATGCCATGGCGACGTCGCTCCTCGGGTACACGGACGCGTCGCTGCTCGACTCCGTCGTGGAGGCCTTCGCCTCGGGAGACGGCGCGGCCGCCTTCGAGGTCGTCGACCGCATCATCGAGGGGGGCAACGACCCGCGCCGGTTCGTCGCCGACCTCCTGGAGCGGCTGCGGGACCTGGTGATCCTGGCCGCCGTCCCGGACGCGGCCGAGAAGGGCCTCATCGACGCTCCTGTGGACGTCGTGGAGCGGATGCAGGCCCAGGCCGGAGTCTTCGGCGGCGCCGAGCTCAGTCGCGCCGCCGACCTGGTCAACGAGGGGCTCACGGAGATGCGGGGCGCCACCTCGCCCCGGCTCCAGCTCGAGCTGATCTGCGCGCGCGTGCTGCTTCCCGCCGCGTACGACGACGCCCGCTCCGTGATGGCCAGGCTCGACCGCCTGGAGCGCGGCGGCCACTTCGTACCCGCGGGACAGGGCTCCGGCCCCGCCATGGGGTACGTTCCCGCGCCCGACGCCCACGCCGGTGCGGCCGCCGTCGCGCAGGTTCCTCCGGGGGGCGGCCCGGCCGTTGCCCGTTCGGCGGTGCGGGGGTCCGGCCCCGGCGGCGAGAGCGCGCCTGCTCCTGCACCCACTCCTGCTCCTGCTCCCACTCCTGCTCCCACTCCCACTCCTGCCCCGGCGCCCGCGCCTGCCCAGGCCCCCGCTGCTCAGGCCGCCCCCGTGGCTCCGGCCGAACCCGCACCCGCGGCGCCGCCCGCCGGGGCCGCACCCGGCGCGTGGCCCACCGCCGCCCCCGCCGGTGGCGGCAGGCGCCCCGGCGGCTGGCCCACGGCCGCGCCCACCGGCGGAGGCACCGGTGGGGGCCAGCCCTCCGCCGCGGCGCCCACGCCGCCCCCCGCCCAGCCTCAGCCACAGACCCCCTCTCAGCCCCCCGCCGCGGCACCGCCCGCCGCCGGTGGGCTCGACCCGCGCAGTCTGTGGCCGAACATCCTCGAAGTGGTCAAGAACAAGCGCCGCTTCACCTGGATCCTGCTCAGCCAGAACGCGCAGGTGACCGGCTTCGACGGCACGACCCTCCAGCTCGGCTTCCTGAACGCCGGAGCGCGGGACAACTTCGCGAGCAGCGGCAGCGAAGAGGTCCTGCGGACGGCGCTGGCCGAGCAGTTCGGCGTCCACTGGAAGGTCGAGGCAGTCGTCGACCCTTCGGGCGGCGGTGGTGGCCAGACTCCGCCCCCCGCTGCGGGCGGCGGCTACCCGGGCCAGGGCGGTGGCTACGCGGGTCAGGGCGGCGGTGGTGCCCCCGCGGCACCCGCTCCGCCGCGCCCGCCGGCCCCGCAGACACAGGCCCCGGCCGCGCCGCGCCCCCCGGACCGGTCCGCTCCGCAGGCATCCGCCCCCGCCCCCGCGCCGAGACCGGCGGCCCCTGAGCCGCCCCCGGTCTCCATCGAGGACGACATCCCGGCCGACGACGACGCCGACCTCGACGAGTCGGGGGTCCTCTCCGGCCACGACCTGATCGTCCGCGAGCTCGGGGCGACGGTCGTCGAGGAATTCACGAACGAGTAGGCGGCCTCGCAGCGGGGACCGGACAGCGGGGACCGGACAGCACGGGCCACGCAGCACAGCCACTGCCCACGCGGCTCAGCCCCTCGAAACGCCCTCGGATTGACCCCCGGCGCCCCGCTCCATGGAGAAACACACGAACGCCCGCCGCCCCCGCGCTCGGCGGCCCGTACAAGAGCACACCGGCCCGCCGCCTATGCTGGCTGGCGTGAAGGTCCTCGTCATCGGCAGTGGTGCCCGCGAACACGCCCTGTGCCGCTCAATGTCCCTCGATCCCGACGTCACCGCGCTGCACTGCGCGCCCGGCAACGCAGGAATCGCCGAGGTCGCCGAGCTGCACCCGGTCGACGCCCTCGACGGCGCGGCCGTGGCCCGGCTGGCCGGTGAGCTGGCCGCGGACCTCGTCGTGGTCGGCCCGGAGGCACCCCTTGTCGCAGGGGTCGCCGACGCCGTACGCGCCGCGGGCATCCCCTGCTTCGGCCCCTCCGGGGAAGCCGCACAGCTGGAGGGCTCGAAGGCCTTCGCCAAGGATGTGATGGCGGGGGCCGGCGTGCCGACCGCCCGCTCGTACGTGTGCACCACCCCGGCCGAGGTCGACGAGGCGCTCGACGCCTTCGGCGCCCCGTACGTCGTCAAGGACGACGGGCTCGCGGCCGGCAAGGGCGTCGTCGTGACCGACGACATCGAGGCCGCCCGCGCGCACGCCAACGCCTGCGACCGCGTCGTCATCGAGGAGTTCCTCGACGGCCCCGAGGTCTCGCTCTTCGCGATCACCGACGGTGTGACCGTCGTCCCGCTCCAGCCCGCGCAGGACTTCAAGCGCGCGCTCGACGGTGACGCGGGCCCCAACACCGGTGGCATGGGCGCCTATTCGCCGTTGCCGTGGGCCGACCCGAAGCTCGTCGACGAGGTCATGGAGACGGTCCTCCAGCCGACCGTCGACGAACTGCGCCGCCGCGGCACGGCCTTCTCCGGCCTGCTGTACGCGGGGCTCGCGATCACCTCGCGCGGAGTACGGGTCATCGAGTTCAACGCCCGGTTCGGCGACCCGGAGACCCAGGTCGTCCTGGCCCGCCTGAAGACCCCGCTCGCAGGGGTCCTCCTCGCCTCGGCCAACGGCACGCTCGCGGACCTGCCGCCCCTGCGCTGGAGCGACGAGGCAGCCGTGACCGTGGTCCTGGCCTCCCACAACTACCCGGAGACGCCGCGCACCGGCGACCCCATCACCGGGCTCTCCGACGTGGCCGCGCAGGATGCGCCGCACGCGTACGTCCTTCACGCAGGCACGAAGCGGGACGGCGACGCCGTCGTGAGCGCCGGAGGCCGCGTGCTCTCGGTGACCGCGACCGGCTCGGACCTCACGCAGGCCCGCGAGCGCGCGTACGCGGCGGTCTCGCGGATCGGTCTCGACGGCTCGCAGCACCGCACCGACATCGCGGCGAAGGCGGCCGAGGAGGCCTGACCCAAAGCCTCACCTGCGTGAACCTCAGGCCCTTGATCCGGACCGGATCAGGGGCCTGAATGTCATCCACCTCTACCCAAAGCCATTCCATCGAGTGACCGCTCGCCCATCCGGCTGACGATGCCGTGTGCCCCAACTAGGGTGCGGCGAAAGCGTTCCGGCACTTGGCCCACCGGCATTGCGATGTCAGTGACGGATGCCACAGTGGGGGCATGGACAGAGCCATGGGTGCAGGCAACATAGGCAGCAGGGGGTGACATCGGTCGTGTCCGGTACGGGTGCGGAGATGGGCGCGCAGTCCGCGCGCTCCCGGGCTCTCGCGGTGCTGCGAATCCGCGGCAGAGCACTGGCCGTCGCCCTGCTGCCCGCGGCCTTCGCGGTCGTGCTGGCCGCGGGCGCCGCCACCGGGCACATGGTCGGCGACGGCTGGCGGACGGCGCGGTGGATCGTCACAGTCGTCGCCCTGGTCGTCCTGGCCGCCGCGGCGGGCATCGCCCTCGTGGTGGCCCGCGCCCGCCCGGCCGTCAGCCCGACGGTGCCGATCGACGAGGAGCGGGCCCCCGATCTCTACCGCCTGGTGCGCGATCTCGCCGACCGGCTCGACGTCCCGGCCCCCTCGGCCATAGCGCTCACCCCGGACTGCGACAGCTGGCTGGAGGACCGTACGCATCCCGCGCACGGACCGCCCAGACCCAAGGACGACGAGGGCCGGATCCCGCGCGACGCCGACGGCGTGGGTATCCGGGCCGGCGGCGCCGGCCGGGGCCGGGTTCCGGCCGCGCCGGTCCTGGTCATCGGCTCCCCCTTCCTCTGGTGGATGCGCGTGGGCGAGCTGCGCGCCGTCCTCGCCCCGGTCGTCGCCGGTACGGGACCGTCGGCGCACCCGGACATAGCGGCCGCCCGCCGCTTCGTGCGGGGCCTGGACGCGGCGGTCGCCGTCGCGTCGGCGCCCGGCCGCGGACCGTTGGGGCGGGTGGTGCTCGGCGGCGTCGGCTGGGTCGCGCGCCTGCTGCTGCGCAGCTGCCGTGAGTACGCGGGCGAGATGGAGCGCGGGGTCGCGGCGGCCGCCGCCGAGCGCGCACAGACTGTGGACTACGGCGTGCGGATCATCGCCCAGGAGCAGGTCGGCCTGGCCTACGCGGGCTGGGACCGGCTCCTCACCCGGGTCGCGCTGCCCGCCTGGCGCATGGGGCGCTGGCCCTCCCGCCTGGACGTGGGCGTCGTGGCCGCTCTCACCGAGCTGTCCCGGCGCGACCGCCTCGCCGAGGGGTTCGCCTCCCGGCTCGGGGAGCGGCCCGCCTGCGATCTGCTGGAGGAGCCGGGCCTGGTGGACGAGGCGGCGTCGCTGCTCGCGGCCCGGCTGTTCCACGGAGGCCCCGCCGAGCCGGGCCCCGACTGGGCGCCGGTCGACTGGCAGGAGTATCCGGACGAAGTCGTGGACCGCAAGTGGCGTATGGACGCGGCGCGTCTCCACCGTGTCCTCGACGCACTCGGCGTACGCGGCTGTGCTGATCCCGCGTCCCCCGACCACCCGGAGGGCCCGACACTCGCCCGGGTGATGGACCACCTCGCGACGGCGACGCGCGCCGGGGACTCCGTAGGGGCCGAGGACTCCGAAGAGCCGGTGGCCCCGGCTGACCCCGCCGGTTCCGTAGCCCCGGCCGACCCCACCGTCCCCGATTCGGACCCCACCGTCCCCGACTCGGACCCCCCCGCCCCCGAAGCTCGCGAGGACGCCGCCGAAGCACGCGACGACGACCCCGAGGACCCCGAGGACCGCGACGACACCCCCACCGCTCTGCTCGCCGCCGGCCTGAGTGCCGAGTCGGCCCGGGAGGAGAGCGAGCGCCCCGCCCCACCCGTGCCCGCCGCCGGACAAGGGCCCGACGAGGCACTGTGGGACGAGGGCATGCTCCCGCTCTTCCCGCTCCAACCACCGCGTACAGGACGGGAGTTGGTGGCCGATCACGTCACGGCGATGGTGTGCTGCGCCGCCGTGGACACGGCCGGAGCGGCCCCCGGTCTCGACTGGCTGGACGGCCCCTCGCTCCTGGTCGACGGCGAGCGCGCCAAGGACCTGATCCCGCGTGTGCTCAGTCTCGTGGAGGAGGGAGACCCGGAGCCTCTGCGCGCCTGGCTCACCCGCCTCGGCATCCGCCCCGAGAAGCCGGTCCGCCTCGTGTAGGACGCGACGGAAAACGCGGCACACCCGCACCCCTCACATCCGCCCCCTCGACCCCCCAACCTCCGGAGGCTCAGGTTCCGTTCACGTCAATTCGCGACGAACGGTGACGGAGTGCGTGCGTAATGTGATGTGCTGGGGCCGGTCGCTGACAGACGGCGCACGAGGGCTCGGGGGAGCGAGGGAGGGGAGCGGGCATGGGGCCGGAACGGGAGGGGCAGAAGGCCGGACGGCCGGACAACGCGCGGTCACCCCGCACCATCCGCCGCTGGGAGTCCGGAGCGCTGGCCCACGCCGTGAGCGATCCCTTCGGCCAGGGTCCGCTGCCATGGCTGCGCGGCACCGAGCACTACTTCGACGACACGGGACAGGTGGTCCCCTGGTACGTCGACCACGTCCCCCAGCCCGGCGCGAGCAACATCGCGGCCAACATCCCGAGCCCCCGCACCGGCGGCCCCCGCATGGCCGACGACGTGCACCGCCAGATCAAGGGCTTCACGTCGACCGGAGCGGCCGCGCCCGGCGAGGCGATCGACTTCCACATCACGGTGGACCCGCCCCAGCAGTTCAGCGTCGACATCTACCGCATCGGCCACTACGGCGGCGACGGCGCCAGCAAGATCGTCACCAGTCCGCGGCTCTCCGGCATCGTCCAGCCGCCCCCGCTCACCGCGGACCGCACGGTCTCCTGCCACCACTGGTGGCTGTCCTGGCGCCTGCAGATCCCGTCGTTCTGGAACGTGGGGGCGTACGTGGCGGTCCTCACCACCGTCGACGGCTACCGCTCGCACGTTCCCTTCACGGTCCGCGACAGCCGCCCCGCCGACCTCCTCCTGCTCCTGCCGGACGTGACCTGGCAGGCGTACAACCTCTATCCGGAGGACGGGCACACGGGGGCGAGCCTCTACCACGCGTGGGACGAGGAGGGCCGACTGCTCGGCGAGGGCGACGCCGCGACGACGGTCTCCTTCGACCGCCCGTACGCCGGCGCGGGCCTCCCCCTGCACGTCGGCCACGCCTACGACTTCATCCGCTGGGCCGAGCGGTACGGCTACGACCTCGCGTACGCGGACGCCCGCGACCTGCACGCGGGCCGCATCGACCCGACCCGCTACCGGGGCCTCGTCTTCCCCGGACACGACGAGTATTGGTCGACGCCGATGCGCCGCACCACGGAAGTGGCCCGGGAGCACGGCACCTCCCTCGTGTTCCTCTCCGCCAACACCATGTACTGGCAGGTGGAGTTGGGCCCGTCCCCGTCCGGCGTGCCGGACCGGCTGCTCACCTGCCACAAGCGCAGAGCGCCCGGGAAGTCCGCCCTGTGGCGCGAGATCGACCGCCCCGAGCAGCAGCTCATGGGCATCCAGTACGCGGGCCGCGTCCCGGAGCCGCACCCCCTCGTCGTACGCAATGCCGACCACTGGCTGTGGGAGGCCACCGGGGCGCACGAGGGCGACGAGATCGACGGCCTGGTCGCGGGCGAGGCCGACCGCTACTTCCCGCGCACCGCGCTGCCGGAGCACGAGGACCGCATCCTGCTCGCCCACTCGCCCTACCGCGACAGCGAGCGGGCGCCGCGCCACCAGGAGACCTCCCTCTACCGGGCGCCGTCCGGATCGCTGGTCTTCGCGTCCGGCACGTTCGCCTGGTCCCCGGCCCTCGACCGCCCCGGCCACGTCGACCCGCGGATCCAGCGCGCGACGGCCAACCTCCTCGACCGGATCTGCAAACGCGACTGACCAGCCGCGCCCCGACCCGTCCCCGCCGCTGCCGCCCGCCGGACCCGTGGCCAAAACTCATCCCCGTATGAGCGAGAATCAGGTGTACTCGTACATATCCACGGGGAGGAACCGTGTCCGGATTCGTCGAAAAGCCCGAACCCCAGCAGGTGCCGGGCCTGGTACACCTCCACACCGGCAAGGTGCGGGACCTGTACCGGAACGAGGCGGGCGACCTCGTGATGGTCGCCTCCGACCGCATGTCCGCCTACGACTGGGTACTGCCCACCCCCATCCCCGACAAGGGCCGCGTGCTCACGCAGCTGTCGCTGTGGTGGTTCGACCAGCTCGCCGACCTGGTCCCCAACCACGTCCTGTCGACGGAGCTGCCGCCCGGCGCCCCCGCCGACTGGCAGGGCCGCACCCTCATCTGCAAGTCGCTGCGCATGGTCCCCGTCGAGTGCGTGGCCCGCGGCTATCTGACGGGCTCCGGCCTCGTCGAGTACAACGCGTCGCGCACGGTCTGCGGTCTCGCCCTGCCCGAGGGCCTGACCGACGGCTCTGAGCTGCCCGCCCCGATCTTCACGCCCGCCACGAAGGCCGAGGTCGGCGAGCACGACGAGAACGTGAGTTACGAGGAGGCGGCCCGCCAGGTCGGCGCGGAGACCGCCGCCGAGCTGCGCCGGATGACGCTCGCCGTCTACGGCCGGGCCCGGGACATCGCGCGGGAGCGCGGCGTGATCCTCGCGGACACCAAGTTCGAGTTCGGCTTCGACGGCGAGGCGCTGATCCTCGGCGACGAGGTCCTCACCCCGGACTCGTCCCGCTTCTGGCCCGCCGCTGAGTGGGAGCCGGGCCACGCCCAGCCGTCGTTCGACAAGCAGTACGTGCGGAACTGGCTGACGGGCCCCGAGTCGGGCTGGGACCGGGGGAGCGAGCAGCCGCCGCCGGCCCTTCCGCAGCAGGTCGTGGACGCGACGCGCGCCAAGTACATCGAGGCGTACGAGCGCCTGACCGGCGTCAGCTGGTAACCACGGCGCCGCGGATACGCGAAAGCCCCCGGCACCTGAGGTGCCGGGGGCTTTCTGTGGAGCGAACGACGAGGTTCGAACTCGCGACCTCAACCTTGGCAAGGTTGCGCTCTACCAACTGAGCTACGTTCGCACTGCGCCGTGGCGCGAGAGCAACTATACCCAACCCCGCGCCGTGCGAGCCGCACCTCCGAGTGCCGGTTGCCGGTGCCGAACTTCGAGACGGCGGACGACAGACAGTTCCGTACGATTCCCTGCGAGGGCGCGGCGCGCTCCGCGATCTCCGCGACCGGCGCCCCGGCGGCGGCGAATTCGAGCACCTCGCCCTCGCGCGTGGTCAGCGACGAGCCGCCCGCGGCGATCGAGTCGACCGCCAACTCCCGTTCCACATAACGGCTTCCTGCGTGCACGGCCCTGATGATCTCGGCGAGCCGCTGGGCACTCACGGTCTTCGGCACGAAGGCATGCACCCCGGCGGACAGGGCTCGCTTCAGATGCCCCGGGCACCCGTGACCGGTCACGATCACGACCCGGCACGCGGGCAGTTCACCGCGCAGCACTGTGGCGGCCTTCACACCGTCGGCGTCGGCATCTCCAGATCGAGTACGGCCACACGGGATCGTCCGGCGACGAGAGAGGCGGACATGCAGAAGGCCCCGGTCCGATGGACCGGGGCCTTCAACTGGAGCGAACGACGAGGTTCGAACTCGCGACCTCAACCTTGGCAAGGTTGCGCTCTACCAACTGAGCTACGTTCGCACTGCCTCCGATCGACTCTCATCGATCGGCGCGAGCACCAGCCTACCGCACTCCGAAGAGTGGTTGGTACGCGATGCAGAGCGGGTGACAGGAATTGCACACTGCGCCTTCCCCCTGGAAGGGGGATGTTCTACTACTGAACTACACCCGCAAGACTCCGTGAGGTCCGGCTTTTCGGCCTCGCCCCTCGGCGTGCTCCAGACTTTAGCTGATCAACAGGGGTGCAGCGCAAGTCGGCTGCTCTGCGGGCTGTCGGAGGGGGTCAGTTGGCCGCCTCGAACGCCTCGTAGACCCGCTTGGGGATGCGGCCGCGCGGCGGGACGTCCATCTTGTGCGAGCGCGCCCAGGCGCGGACGGCCGCCGGGTCGGCGGACACCGCGGTGTGCTTGAAGCTCCTGACGGTCTTGCCCGAGCCGGCCTTGCCCGAGCCGGTCTGCTTGCGGCCGGCCTGAAGGAAGGGGGCCAGGGCCGTGCGCAGTTTCTTGGCATTGGCTGGATTCAGGTCGATCTCGTACGACTTGCCGTCGAGACCGAACACGACCGTTTCTGCGGCTTCTCCGCCGTCGATGTCGTCGGAGAGAGTGACTACGACACGCTGCGCCACGAATATCGGTCCCTTCGTGCGACATCTACGCCTTGACGTGCGCCGATGTCGACTGTCCGGCTGTTATGGGGCAAAGGACAGGCGAACTGCCCGCTTTCGCCATTTCCTTTTTACCTTGCCTGGCATTGCATTGTGAAGACCGACTAAATCCGCCCGCGTGTCCGGAGGCAATGGGTCTCCGAAATCTTTCCCCGGATTTTCCACGGGTTCGCCGCGCTGTTGCAGTAACGTGACCGGGCTCTCGTAGCTTCCTACGGTCTACGCGAGTAGAAATTTTGTCCGGGTAGTCTGAAGGGACCTGCTCAGCACCACACACCGGGAGTGCCAGTGGCACGCGTCGTAGTCGACGTCATGCTCAAGCCGGAGATCCTCGACCCCCAGGGCCAGGCGGTGCAGCGTGCACTGCCGCGCCTCGGTTTCGAGGGCATCTCCGACGTACGTCAGGGAAAGCGATTCGAACTCGAGGTTGACGGGCCCGTTGACGATGCCGTCCTCGCCCGTATCCATGAGTTGGCCGACACGTTCCTCGCCAACACCGTGATCGAGAACTTCACTGTGAAGGTGGAAGAACTCGCGGTGGGGGCAGAAAAGTGACCGCTCGTATTGGCGTCGTCACTTTTCCTGGTTCCCTCGACGACCGGGACACGCAGCGCGCGATCCGACTCGCCGGCGCTGAACCCGTAGCCCTCTGGCACAAGGACAAGGATCTGAAGCAGGTCGACGCCGTCGTCCTGCCCGGTGGATTCTCCTACGGCGACTATCTGCGGGCGGGTGCCATCTCCCGGTTCTCGCCGGTGATGGAGTCCGTCGTCGACCAGGCCAAGGCGGGTCTTCCCGTTCTCGGTATCTGCAATGGCTTCCAGGTCCTGACCGAGGCGCACCTGCTCCCCGGCGCGATGCTCGGCAATGACCATCTGCACTTCATCTGCCGTGACCAGAAGCTCCGCGTGGAGAACACGGACACCGCCTGGACCGTCGACTACATGGCGGGCCAGGAGATCCACATCCCGCTGAAGAACATGGACGGCCGCTACGTCGCCGACGAGCGCACGCTGGACATGCTGGAGGCGGAGGGCCGCGTCGTCTTCCGGTACATGGACTTCAACCCGAACGGCTCGCTGCGGGACATCGCCGGCATCACGAACGAGGCGGGCAACGTCGTCGGTCTGATGCCGCACCCGGAGCACGCCGTGGAGCCGCTCGTCGGCTCCGGTCGCACCGACGGCCTCCCCTTCTTCACCTCGATCCTCAAGAAGCTGGTCGCTGCCTCATGAGCCTCGACACCGTTGAGAACGCCGCACAGACCCCCGACGTCGAGCTCCCCTGGGCCGAACTCGGCCTGAAGAAGGACGAGTACGAGCGCGTCGTGGAGATCCTCGGCCGCCGTCCCACCGGCGCCGAGCTCGCCATGTACTCGGTGATGTGGTCCGAGCACTGCTCGTACAAGTCGTCCAAGATCCACTTGCGCCAGTTCGGCGAGAAGGCCCCGCAGTCCGACGCGCTGCTCGTCGGCATCGGTGAGAACGCCGGTGTCGTGGACGTCGGCCAGGGCTACGCCGTCACCTTCAAGGTCGAGTCGCACAACCACCCGTCGTACGTCGAGCCCTACCAGGGCGCGGCCACCGGCGTCGGCGGCATCGTGCGCGACATCATCGCGATGGGCGCGCGCCCGGTCGCGGTCGTGGACCCGCTGCGCTTCGGCGCGGCCGACCACCCCGACACCAAGCGTGTCCTGCCGGGCGTCGTCGCCGGCATCGGCGGCTACGGCAACTGCCTGGGCCTGCCGAACATCGGCGGCGAGGTCGTCTTCGACGCCTGCTACCAGGGAAACCCGCTGGTCAACGCGGGTGCCATCGGTGTCATGCGGCACGAGGACATCCACCTGGCGAAGGCGTCGGGCCCGGGGAACAAGGTCATCATGTACGGGGCCCGGACGGGCGGCGACGGCATCGGCGGCGCCTCCATCCTGGCCTCCGAGACCTTCGACGACGCGAAGCCCTCGAAGCGCCCCGCCGTCCAGGTCGGCGACCCCTTCCAGGAGAAGCTGCTCATCGAGTGCACCCTGGAGGCCTTCGCCGAGAAGCTCGTCGTCGGTATCCAGGACCTCGGTGCCGCCGGCATCTCCTGCGCCACCAGCGAGCTGGCGTCCAACGGTTCGGGCGGTATGCGCGTCGAGCTGGACGACGTACCGCTGCGCGACTCGACGCTCTCTCCTGAGGAGATCCTCATGAGCGAGTCGCAGGAGCGCATGTGCGCGGTGGTGGAGCCGGAGAAGGTCGACCGCTTCCTGGAGATCTGCGAGAAGTGGGACGTCATCGCCACCGTCATCGGTGAGGTGACCGACGGCGACCGCCTGGAGATCTTCTGGCACGGCGAGAAGATCGTCGACGTCGACCCGCGCACGGTCGCCCACGAGGGCCCGACCTACGAGCGCCCCTACGCACGCCCCGTGTGGCAGGACGCGCTCCAGGCCGACGACGCGAACAAGCTGCCGCGGCCCACCTCCAAGGAGGAGCTGAAGGCCCAGGTCCTGAAGCTGGTCGCGTCGCCCAACCAGGCGTCGAAGAAGTGGATCACCTCGCAGTACGACCACTTCGTGCAGGGCAACACCGTCCTCGCGCAGCCCGAGGACTCGGGCATGATCCGCATCGACGAGGAGACCGGGCTCGGCGTCGCCATCGCGACCGACGGCAACGGCCGTTACGCGAAGCTCGACCCGTACCACGGCGCGCAGCTCGCCCTCGCCGAGGCGTACCGGAACGTCGCGACGACCGGCGCCAAGCCGCTCGCGATCTCCGACTGCCTGAACTTCGGTTCGCCCGAGGACCCGGACGTCATGTGGCAGTTCGTCGAGGCCATCCGCGGTCTCGCCGACGCCTGCCAGATCCTCGGCACCCCGGTGACCGGCGGAAACGTCTCGCTGTACAACCAGACGGGCGAGGCGGCGATCCACCCGACGCCGGTCGTGGCCGTGCTCGGCGTCATCGACGATGTCGCCCGCCGCACGCCGGTCGCCTTCAAGGAAGAGGGCCAGCTCCTCTACCTGCTCGGCGACACCCGTGAGGAGTTCGGCGGCTCGGCCTGGTCGCAGGTCGTCCACGACCACCTCGGCGGTCTGCCCCCGCAGGTCGACCTGGAGCGGGAGCGGCTGCTCGCCGACATCCTGATCTCGGCGTCCCGCGACGGCATGATCGACGCCGCGCACGACCTGTCCGACGGCGGTCTGATCCAGGCCGTGGTCGAGTCGGCGATGCTCGGCGACAAGGGCGCCCGGCTCATCGTGCCCGACGGCCTGGACGCGTTCACGTTCCTGTTCTCCGAGTCGGCGGGCCGCGCGGTCGTCGCCGTCCCGCGGAGCGAGGAGCTGCGATTCACCGACATGTGCGGCGCACGCGGCCTCCCGGCCACCCGCATCGGCGTGGTCGACGGCGACGCGGTGCACCTCCAGGGCGAGTTCGCCCTCTCCCTCACGGAACTCCGCGAGGCCCACGAGGCGACGATCCCGGCGCTGCTGGCCTGAGACCGGGTCTTCTGCGTACGAGTGTCAGGCCCCACCCGGGGAGCCGGGTGGGGCCTGACGTCTGTCGTCTTCAGACGGTGGCCGTCAGCCGGGCGAGGGCGCTGATAGCTTCGGCGGCGCATGGAGCGCATGGAGCGCATGGAGCGCACGGGGAGCGACGTACGGGGGAGCTGTGCAGGTACCTGAACGTGTGCAGAAGTCTGTGAACGTCCTGCTGTGTCTGGTTGCGGTGGCCGGCATCGGCTGGAGCGGTCAGGTGATCTGGCAGGTCTGGGAGGGTCGGCGCCAGATCAACGCGGCCTGCGCGGGGCTCGTCCCGGCCGGGCGCGTACTCGCGCTCTCCCCGGCGGGAGGAACCATCTCGCACCGGGTGGCCGATGAGGGGACGGTCGAACTCGGCGCCGGTCTGCCGCAGGACTGCGAGATCTTCAGCTCCGAGGCGGGCGAGAAGTACGGCACCCACACCGGTGAACGCTGGTTCTTCACGGGTGCGGTGGGTGCCGTGCCGGGTAACAGCGCCGTCATCGCCGACGACCCGGTGGGCGACATCCTCGACTCGTACTCCGGCCACACCTACCCCGCCCAGCCGCTCGGCGGCGGCATCGCCGGGCTGGTCACGGACTCGGGCGTCACCGTTCAACTCCCCTGCCCCGAGGGCAGGTCGGCCGGATCACCGATCAAGGCCCTGTGGGCCAGTGCCGCGCTGATGGATCCAGGGCCACCCTTCACGGAGAACGGCCAGCTCACCGCCCACGACCGGAGCACGCTCGCCGAGACCGCCGTGCTCACCGCCAACAACCTCGCGGAGCGGCTGGGCTGCGCCGAACGGCTGCCCGACCCGCCGGACGACATACCCGCCCTGGCCGAAGGACCGACCCCGGTCTCGCATGCCGAGGGCACCTGCGCCTGGTACCGCAGGGCCGGTTTCGCCCGCGGGGCTCAGTACGCGGACCAGGTCCTGGAGAGCCGCACGGACGACAAGCTCTGGGACGAGCGGTGCGGCCTCGTGCTCAGCGACACCCGCGCGGCCGACCTGTGGCAGACCCATGGGGGGAAACTCGACCTCCTCAGCCCGCAGTCCCGCCCGGGGCAATGGTTCGCCTCCTTCCACACCCACTCCGGAGAGGACGCGAAGAACGTCCAGCTCAGGAGCACGAGATACGACGAGGCCCCGGAGCTCGCGGAACCGGGCAAGGCGGGCCGCAGCGAAGAGTGGACGGTCTGGTGGGCCTCCTCCGTCTGTGACGGTCAGCCGCAGATCCACACCATGACCATCGCCTTCGACTACGCGAGACTCGTGACCCCCGCGTACGAGAAGGTGTTCCGTGCCTACGTCACGGACGTGACGAAGCGCCGTGGCTGCACGGACGTCGAGTTCCCCGACTCCGCGACCTTCCGTGTCGGCCGGGACGGCAGGCCATAGGCTCATCGCCATGCCTCCGGCCAAGAAGCGCACCCGTACGTACGACCCTGCCAAGATCCGGACGGCAGTTCTCGCCCAGTTCGCCCACGTGAGGGAAGCGGTGGCGGGACTCACCGAGGAGCAGCTCGCCGCCCCGACCCGGCTCGGTGACTGGACCGTGCGGGAACTGGCGGCGCACGTCGCGATGGTGGTCGGCGCGGTGGCCAGGGTGCTGGAGATGGCGGAGCCTGCCAAGCATGAACTCCCGCTGCTGGAATGGCCGTCGGGGACCGCGACCAAGTCCGCCGCCATCGCCGAACGCACCAGGGAACTCGCCGCGAGTGCGGAGTCGGCGGAGCTCTTTGCGCGCACCACGGCCCGTATCGAGAAGGCCCTGGCCGAGGCCCCCGGCACCCGCCTCGTGCCCACCCTTCCGCAAGCTCTCGACCGCGCTGGGGCAGGGGAGCCCCAAACCGGCGCCATGACCCTCGCCGACTTCCTCGTCACCCGAATCGTCGAACTCGTCGTCCACACCGACGACCTGAACGACGCGCTGCCCGGCCTCGACGTCCCGTACGACCGTCAGGCGCTCGCCGCCTGCACCCGGGTGCTCGCCGACACCCTCGCCGTGAAGGCGCCCGGCGCATCGACCGAGGTGCGGATCCCGCCGTTCGCCGTCGTCCAGTGCGTCGAGGGCCCCCGCCACACCCGCGGCACCCCGCCGAACGTCGTCGAGACCGACCCGCTCACCTGGATCCGCCTCGCCACCGGACGCGTCGAGTGGCGCGCCGTCCTGGACGACGCGAAGGTCAGCGCGAGCGGCGAACGGGCTGATCTCAGCAGACTCCTGCCCCTCATGGGCTAGCTCTTCCGGAGGGGCTTCCGGCAGGACCCCCGGAGGGGCTTCCGGAGGAAGTGGAACCGATCCGCCCACCCCGCCCGTCCCATCGCCATGCACACGCAATCCCGGAAAATTACTGTCCTGGCCGCCGCGCTCCTGCCCCTGGCGGCCGTCGCGGCGTGCGGATCACAGACCGTGTCCGTCGGGGGTACGCCCGTCACCGGCGTCCGCTGGAACGTCGAGAGCGTCACCGTCGACGGCACCACGACGCAGGCCCCCGGGAGCACGTACGTGGAGTTCCCCTCGGCGGACCGGGCGCGCGGCAACAACGGCTGCAACAGCTTCGACGCGGAGGCCGAGATCGACGGGGACACGATCCGTATCGGCAAGGCCACCGTGACGATGTCGATGTGCATGGACAAGAAGGACCGGGACTTCGAGAAGACATTCGGCCGCGCCATCGGCGGCAGCAACAAGGCCAGGACCGACGGTGACCACCTCACCCTCACGACCGACGACGGCGACACGATCGCCCTGGTCAAGGAGCGTCCGGCCCCGCTGACCGGCACCGAGTGGACCGTCACGAGCCTGCTCTCCGACGACGTCGCGACCTCGCTGCCGAAGGAGGTCGCGGGCCGCGCCAAGCTGACCTTCGACAGGGAGGGCAAGGATGGCACGGATGGCAGGGGTGGCACGGACGGCAGGGATAGCAGGGATGGCACGGACGGCAGGGACAGCAGGGATGGCACGGACGGCACCGTGACCGGAGACCTCGGCTGCAACCGTTTCCGCGCGAAGGCGGAGTTCCGCGACGGCCACCTCACGCTCGGCAGGCCCGTCACCACCCGCATGCTCTGCCAGGGCCCGCGCATGGACACCGAACGCGCCCTGCTGAAACTCTTCGCCCAGAAGCTGTCGTACGAGGTCCAGGGCCGCACCCTCAGGCTGACGGCGCCCGACGGAACCGGCGCCGAGGCGGGAGCGGGCCGCGGCTGACCAGGCGGCCCGCAGCGAATTCCGTCACACTCGGCGGCGCGTGCGCGCCCGGCGCCGCCCCCACCGACGCCCCCCACCCCGCACCGCCCGCCGACTGGGCTCCCGGCCCCGCCCGGCAACCGCTTTAGCACACGAAGAGCCAGGTCAGCACCATGATCACGCCGAATGGGCGGGACAGGCGAAAGCGGGTCGGTGAGGGCTCGCGCACCCCCGGGCAAGAGCCTCGAGAGCGGGCCCCGCCGGCTCGACCAGGCACGGGATCACGTTCGCCAATTCGGACCAGTGGTCGATCTCGCCTACACTCGGTGGCGTGCCACGTGGTGACGGTCGACTCAATCATGATCTGCTCCCCGGCGAGAAAGGCCCCCAGGACGCTTGCGGCGTCTTCGGTGTCTGGGCTCCCGGTGAAGAGGTCGCCAAGCTCACTTACTTCGGGCTCTACGCCCTCCAGCATCGAGGTCAGGAATCCGCGGGAATCGCGGTGAGCAACGGCTCCCAGATTCTCGTCTTCAAGGACATGGGCCTCGTGTCCCAGGTCTTCGACGAGACCTCTCTCGGTTCGCTCAAGGGTCATATCGCGGTCGGTCACGCCCGCTACTCGACCACCGGCGCCTCCGTGTGGGAGAACGCCCAGCCGACGTTCCGTGCCACCGCGCACGGCTCGATCGCGCTCGGCCACAACGGCAACCTGGTCAACACGGCGCAGCTCGCCGAGATGGTCGCGGCCCTCCCCAAGGAGAACGGCCGCAACACGCAGCTCGCGGCGACCAACGACACCGACCTCGTGACCGCGCTCCTCGCGGGCCAGGTCGACGACGACGGCAAGCCGCTGACCATCGAGGAAGCCGCCGCCAAGATCCTCCCGGACGTCAAGGGCGCCTTCTCCCTCGTCTTCATGGACGAGCACACCCTCTACGCGGCCCGCGACCCGCAGGGCATCCGCCCGCTGGTCCTCGGCCGGCTGGAGCGCGGCTGGGTCGTCGCCTCCGAGTCCGCCGCCCTCGACATCTGCGGCGCCAGCTACGTGCGCGAGATCGAGCCGGGCGAGTTCGTCGCCATCGACGAGAACGGCCTGCGCACCTCCCGATTCGCAGAAGCGAAGCCCAAGGGCTGTGTCTTCGAGTACGTCTACCTGGCCCGCCCCGACACCGACATCGCCGGGCGGAACGTGTACCTCTCCCGCGTGGAGATGGGCCGCAAACTCGCCAAGGAAGCTCCGGTCGAGGCCGACCTGGTCATAGCGACGCCGGAATCGGGCACCCCCGCCGCGATCGGTTACGCGGAGGCCTCCGGCATTCCGTTCGGCGCGGGACTGGTCAAGAACGCGTACGTCGGCCGGACCTTCATCCAGCCCTCGCAGACCATCCGCCAGCTCGGTATCCGGCTGAAGCTCAACCCGCTCAAGGAAGTCATCAAGGGCAAGCGGCTGGTCGTCGTCGACGACTCGATCGTCCGCGGCAACACCCAGCGCGCCCTGGTCCGCATGCTCCGCGAAGCGGGCGCGGCCGAGATCCACATCCGGATCTCCTCTCCCCCCGTGAAGTGGCCGTGCTTCTTCGGCATCGACTTCGCGACGCGCGCCGAGCTGATCGCCAACGGCATGTCGATCGACGAGATCGGCAAGTCCCTGGGCGCCGACTCCCTCTCCTACATCTCCATCGACGGCATGATCGAGGCCACGACCATCGACAAGCCGAACCTCTGCCGCGCCTGCTTCGACGGCGAGTACCCGATGGACCTTCCGGACCCCGAGCTGCTCGGCAAGCAGCTCCTGGAGACCGAGCTCGCGGCAGGACCGGCGAACACCGCCGCCACCGACGCCCTCCGTCGCCCGTAAGACCCCCGTCATACGACACGAAAGTTCTCAAGCCATGTCTGAGACACCTGGTGCCAGCTATGCGTCCGCGGGCGTCGACATCGAAGCGGGCGACCGCGCCGTCGAGCTGATGAAGGAGTGGGTGAAGAAGACGCAGCGCCCCGAGGTCGCAGGCCTCGGCGGTCTCGGCGGATTCGCCGGCCTCTTCGACGCCTCCGCGTTCAAGCGCTACGAGCGTCCGCTGCTCGCCTCCGCCACGGACGGAGTCGGCACGAAGGTCGACATCGCCCGCCGGCTCGGCGTGTACGACACCATCGGTCACGACCTCGTCGCGATGGTCATGGACGACATCGTGGTCTGCGGCGCCGAGCCGCTGTTCATGACCGACTACATCTGCGTCGGCAAGGTGCACCCCGAGCGTGTCGCCGCGATCGTGAAGGGCATCGCCGAGGGCTGTGTCCTGGCCGGCTGCTCCCTCGTCGGCGGCGAGACCGCGGAGCATCCGGGCCTGCTCGGCCCGGACGACTTCGACGTCGCGGGCGCCGGCACCGGCGTCGTGGAGGCCGACCGGCTGCTCGGCCCGGATCGTATCCGTACGGGTGACGCGGTGATCGCCATGGCGTCCTCCGGCCTTCACTCGAACGGGTACTCGCTGGTCCGCCACGTCCTCTTCGACCGCGCGAACCTGGGGCTCGACCAGCACATCGAGGAGCTCGGCCGCACGCTCGGCGAGGAGCTCCTGGAGCCCACCAAGATCTACTCGCTGGACTGCCTGGCGCTGACCCGCACCACGGACGTCCACGCGTACAGCCACATCACGGGCGGCGGCCTCGCGGCCAATCTGGCCCGGGTCATCCCGGACGGCCTGCACGCCACCGTGGACCGCTCGACGTGGGCGCCCGGCGCGATCTTCGACCTCGTCGGCAAGGCCGGCGCGGTGGAACGCCTGGAGCTCGAGAAGACGCTGAACATGGGCGTCGGCATGATGGCGATCGTGCCCCAGGACGCGGTGGACTCCGCGCTCGCGACGCTCGCCGACCGCGGCGTGGACTCGTGGGTCGCCGGTGAGATCACCGAGCGCGGCCAGCACACCACGGGCGCGGCGCTCACGGGTGACTACAGCAAGTAAGTCCCGCAGGGCAGCACAAAACCCGGTCCGGCGTGTGACCACCCCGGACCGGGTGAAGTGCAGTTGCTACGAAAACGAGAACTGCGAAGAACTACTGCTGGACTGCAGGACTGCGAGGTCAAGCGCCGCGGCGCTGCGACGAGGGACCGGACTCATCGGAGTCCTCGTCATCCTCGTCGTCGTTATACAGATCCGCGTACTGGGCGTACGGGTCGTCTTCCTCGTCGTCGTCGTCCTCGAACGGCTCGCCATTCGGCGGCTGATTCGAGGTCGAAGCGCCCAGCTCATTGGCCAGACGCGACAGGTCAGTCCCGCCGCTGCTGTACTTCAGCTGGCGGGCGACCTTCGTCTGCTTGGCCTTTGCCCGGCCGCGCCCCATGGCTCGACCCCCTCGGTGACGGGGCTCGACGGCCCCAGAGTCTTGACACGCGTTCATGATCTCGAACGGGCTCTCCGCGGAGAGACCCGTCCTTAGGGCTTCCACGGTACCTGCTCCCGCGGCCATACGGTACGTCGCCCGCAGGACGCGCCTGGGCGCAGGACCAGCAAGGCGCCCTGTCCTCGCTGGTCAGCTGCGATTTTAACCTCTTCTTGGCGAGCGACCCGCCGACGGGCGTGAGTCTTGTCTCCCGCATCCGCCGCCGGGCCGCTCCCAGCTGCCTCGAACGTCAGCCGCGACGGGCCTCCGCCATGCGCTGCTCGGCGATCCGGTCGGCGGCGGCGGCCGGCGGAATCCCGTCCGCCTTCGCCCGTGCGAATATGGCCAGCGTCGTGTCGAAGATCTTCGCGGCCTTGGCCTTGCACCGGTCGAAGTCGAAGCCGTGCAGCTCGTCGGCGACCTGGATCACTCCGCCGGCGTTCACGACGTAGTCGGGCGCGTAGAGGATCCCGCGGTCGGCGAGGTCCTTCTCGACGCCCGGGTGGGCGAGCTGGTTGTTGGCCGCGCCGCAGACGATCTTCGCCGTGAGGACGGGGACGGAGTCGTCGTTGAGCGCGCCGCCGAGCGCGCAGGGGGCGTAGATGTCGATCCCCTCGGTCTGGATGAGCGCCTCGGTGTCCGCCACGGCCCGGACGGACGGGTGCTTGTCCTGAATCCGCCGTACGGACTCCTCGCGCACGTCGGTGATCACGACCTCGGCGCCGTCCGACAGGAGGTGCTCCACGAGGTGGTGGCCGACCTTACCGACGCCCGCGATGCCGACCTTGCGGTCACGCAGTGTCGGGTCGCCCCACAGGTGCTGGGCGGAGGCCCGCATGCCCTGGAAGACACCGAAGGCGGTGAGCACGGACGAGTCGCCGGCGCCGCCGTTCTCGGGAGAGCGCCCGGTCGTCCAGCGGCACTCGCGTGCAACGACGTCCATGTCGGCGACGTAGGTGCCGACGTCGCACGCCGTCACGTAGCGCCCGCCGAGCGAGGCGACGAACCGGCCGTAGGCGAGCAGCAGTTCCTCGCTCTTGATCGTCTCGGGGTCACCGATGATCACGGCCTTGCCGCCGCCGTGGTCGAGGCCGGCCATGGCGTTCTTGTACGACATCCCGCGCGAGAGGTTCAGGGCGTCGGCGACGGCCTCCGCCTCGCTCGCGTACGGGTAGAAGCGGGTGCCGCCGAGGGCGGGGCCCAGGGCGGTGCTGTGGATGGCGATGACGGCCTTGAGGCCACTGG
Source organism: Streptomyces sp. NPDC045026 (assembly GCF_056432625.1). Taxonomy (NCBI): domain Bacteria; kingdom Bacillati; phylum Actinomycetota; class Actinomycetes; order Kitasatosporales; family Streptomycetaceae; genus Streptomyces; species Streptomyces sp. NPDC045026. The sequence continues at coordinate 45,134 of NZ_JBWKIS010000006.1, read as the reverse complement.
CGCGGTCCTGGCAGAGCACGACTTGCTCGTGGCCGCCCTGATCCGATCGGAACAGGGTGTGCAGAACATCGGCAGGGGCGCCGGTTACGTCGGTCACTGTGGTGACTCCCGGTCAGGTAGCGGCGGTTGGAGACGGTGCCCGTGCGGGTGGCGGGCCCCGTTGGGCAAGAGACTAGAGCCTGCGCCGAGCCGCCAGATGCGCAGTGCCGAGGATCACCCTCTCCCGGAGTACGCGCGTGTCCGGCCAGGTGCGTTCACCTTCGGCCATGGGACGATTTGCAGTGTTTTCCAGGCGCAGACCGGGGGAGGGAGCAGCCGTGCCCAAGGTGTCTTCGGTGACCGTGCCCTACGCGTCGTATCTACGCGTGTACGAACCCCTCGCGGCGTTCCCCGAGCCCGAGCGGAGCCACTGGGAGCGCTACGCGCGGCGTCGCGAGCGCCCCTCCTACCAGGACGAACTGCGGCGCTCGCTGGCCGACTTGCTGCCGACGCCGCCGGTGCCCGTGCCGGTGCACGAGAGCGACGACGCGTTCGTCATGGAGGCGGACGGGGTGGTGTGCGTGTGCCCGTGGCGCACGCGGCTGCGCGGCTGGCAGGCGCTGGACGAGCTGCCGGGCCGCCTGCCGACACCGTTGCTGGACGCAGTGCTCCCCCCGGTGGTGCGCCGGCAGTCCGCCGCGGACTACGAGCGCTGGCTGGCCCGCAATCCCGACGCCCGCCCCTGGATCCGCACGTCCACCTGGCAGATCCCGCTGAACTGGTTCGTGCTCGTCTCGGACGAGGAGCGTGAGTACGGCAAGGGGGCCGCGGACCGGGTGGACGGCGCGGCGCCGGTGCTGCGGTACCGCACGCCGATGGTGCAGGCGCGGCGCCGGGTCGCGCGGGGCCTGCGCACGCTGCGGGACACGATGGACGAGGGGCCGCTGATCGACGGTCTGGTCGACGTGGGGCGCTGGCTCGAAGAGTTCCACCCGCGTTCATTCGTCGAGCTCGACTACGGCGGCCTGGTGCACGCTTTGTCCGCGGAGGATCTCGACGGTGATCATTCCGCTGCGGACGTGGCGGAGGGGATCGAGGCGCTCCGACGCGGTGACGGTGAGGGTGCAGAGGCGGCGTACGCGCGCCTGATGGAACGCTGGCGGGCCGTGCGGGACCGGCAGTTCGCGAACTGACCGGACGGGCGTGCGAGGACGTAGGTCCCTATCCGGGCTTTTGCCTCAAGCGTGATGGACCGCACTTACCTCACCCTTGCGCCCATCACCCCTCCTCGTGCCAAAATAGGACAAGGAGTCCGGGGAGGGCTCCGCCCGGCTGCTTTCGTCCGCGTTCAGCCGGAAATCTCAGCATTGCACGCTATGGGGGGTCTCGTGACTCCTGGCGCCACTGTGACTGATCGTCACAGTGGCGTGACTGTCCGCTATGGCATGGTCCATCGGCTTCCGTCGCTGATGAACACCTGGGAGGGCAATTCCATCGGTTTGGCCGACGCGGCTGGACGGATGGTGTAGTTGTAGTGCCGAGGACAAGCCGTTCGTCCTATAACCGACTCGACTCGCGTCCGCCATTTCGGGCAACGCGGGTCAAGGTGCAGAATTTAGAGGAATGAACCGAGAAGGTTCGGTTCTCCCGAGGAGGCCGCTCATGACCGCTCGCACCCCTGATGCCGAGCCGCTGCTGACCCCGGCTGAGGTCGCCACGATGTTCCGCGTCGACCCGAAGACGGTGACGCGCTGGGCAAAGGCTGGCAAGCTCACGTCGATTCGCACGCTCGGCGGGCACCGCCGCTACCGCGAGGCGGAGGTCCGCGCTCTGCTCGCGGGCATTCCGCAGCAGCGTAGCGAGGCCTGAACAACTGAATAAAACGGGCGTTCCGGGCCCCCCAGCCCTTTTCGCGCCCAACCTATAGCTCCATACGACGCGGGTCTGCCCCAACGGGCCCACGCCTGCTCATGCTTCAAGGGTGCGTCGTCGATCGCGCTGGACTCCGCCGGGTCCAGCGCGATTTTTTTGTGCGCGGATCCGTGCGGGCGGGGCCGTCCGTGGCGTGCCGGCGCGTGGCTTTGTGGGCGGCCCTGTGGGTCCCTGATCGAGTGCCGGCGGCGGCCTGCCACGGAGTGTCGACGGGGTGCTCGGCGGGTCGTCCGGGACGTTCGCCGGAGGGCTCCTGGGGTGGGCCTCCGGGAGTGCCGGGGAGGGCCTGGGGGGTGGTGCAATTGCACATATTAAATTGAGGCGTTGTAGGGCGGCTGTAAGAAACGCTGTTTCCAAAACTGACCCCGTGACACCCGTCACACGGTCGAACACTTGTTGCTGATGAGCCCCTTGGGTTAGAGGGGATTCGCGTGGCCGTGTCCGCCGTTCTCCCCCCAGGCTCCCACCAGTTGGAGCCGCCGTCCGGCGCCTTTGGTCACGCGGTGGAGGGACTTTCGTCCTCCGCGGCCCCGCGGTCCCTCTCCGGGCCTCCTGCGGCCTCTCTGCCGGGCTCCAGGGCGAGGCGCAGGAGTTGGTGGCAGATGGGGCAGTGCCGGGTCAGGTGGCGGTAGCCGGAGGCGGCGGAGAGGTGGGCGCGCAGCAGCGCACGCGTCTCGTGCCGGGCGGATGCCGCCATACGCCACCTCCGGGTCGGGAATCCCTGTTGTCTGAGTACCGGGGGAGCGGGATGCCGTCAAGACGGCGGGGGGTGGGGCACGGAGGCGCGCAGCGCGCGGGGCGGGGCCATGTGCACGTGCGCGCACACGACTGAGGCCCGCACCCTCTGCGGGGTACGGGCCTCAGTTCTCTGTGCGGTCCTGACGGGATTTGCTGTGTCTGATTGCGGCTCTGCCCCGGGCGCGGCCTCTTGGTGCTGAGTACACGACTGAGGCCCGCATCCCTTGCGGGGTACGGGCCTCGATCTCACTGCGGTCCTGACGGGATTTGAACCCGCGGCCTCCACCTTGACAGGGTGGCGAGCACTCCAAACTGCTCCACAGGACCTTGCTCGCGGCACTTGGCGTTGCGCTGTGCTGCGAAATGAGACTGTACAGCAGCGCAGGCCCGGCGGTCGAACTCACTCAACGTGCCGGGCCCGTTACGGCGCCGCAGCGTCGATCGCCTTCACGATCCGCTTGTCCGAGACCGGGTACGCGGTGCCGAGCGCGTGGGCGAAGTAGCTGACCCGCAGCTCCTCCAGCATCCAGCGGATGTCCAGGACTTCCTGCGGCACGGGCCGCCCCTGCGGCATCTGTTCGAGCAACCACGCGTACTCGTCCTGCATCTCGTGGACCTTCTCCATGCGCGACGTGTCCCGCTGGACGTTCGTCGGCATCTGCGTCAGGCGCCGGTCGGCGGCGACCAGGTAGCGCACCAGGTCGGGCAGGCGCCGCAGGCCGGTGTCCGTGACGAAGCCGGGGCGGATCAGCGCCGTCAACTGCGTCCGTACGTCCGTGAGGTTGGCGAGCAGCGTCGGGCTCTTCGTGGACTTCAGGCGCCGCTCGCAGGCCTGCCAGGCGGCGAGCACCTGCTGTACCTGGCCCACCGTCCGTACGGTCGTGTCGACGATCTCGGCGCGCACCTTGTCGTAGAGCTTGCGGTACGACTCCTCGTCCCAGGCGGGGCCGCCGAAGTCCGCGATGAGCTTGTCGCAGGAGGCCATGGCGCAGTCGTCGAAGAGCGCCTGGACCGTGCCGTGCGGGTTCGCGGACAGGGCGAGCTTCTGGGGGTTGGTCAGCTTGTCCGAGGCGAACTTGCCCGGGTTGACCGGGATGTTGCGCAGGATCAGCCGGCGCGTGCCCTTCCACATCGCCTGCTGCTGCTCGGCCTCCGTGTCGAACAGCCGGACGGAGACCGTGTCCCCGTCGTCGACGAGTGCCGGGTACGCCTTGACGGGCTGGCCGGCGCGCCGGGTCTCGAAGACGCGGCTCAGCGTGCCGATCGTCCAGTCGGTGAGGCCCGAGCGCTCCACGGACTCGCCGCCCGAGCGCTCGGCCGTGGCCGCTGCCGCCTGCGAGATCGCCTTGCGGGCCTTCGGCTTGAGGCGCAGCTTGAGCGCCTCCAGGTCCTTGTCCTCGGCGAGCGTCCGGCGCCGCTCGTCGACGATCCTGAACGTGATCTTCAGGTGGTCGGGTACGCGGGACAGGTCGAAGTCGTCCGCGGTGACGGGGACGCCGACCATGCGCTGGAGCTCGCGGGCGAGCGTCGTGGGCAGCGGCTCCTGCAAGGGCACGGCCCGCTCCAGGAACGCCTTCGCGTAGTTGGGCGCCGGGACGTAGTGCCGGCGGACCGGCTTGGGCAGGGAGCGGATCAGCTCCGTGACCACGTCCTCGCGCAGGCCCGGGATCTGCCAGTCGAAGCCCTCGGGCGTGACCTGGTTGAGCACCTGGAGCGGTACGTGGACGGTCACACCGTCCGCGTCCGCACCCGGCTCGAACTGGTACGTCACCCGGAACTTCAGCGGGCCCTGCCGCCACGAGTCCGGATAGTCGTCCTTGGAGATGGCCTCCGCCGACTCGCGGATGAGCATCGAGCGCTCGAAGTCGAGGAGTTCGGGCTCGTCCTGCTTCTTGTGCTTCCACCAGCTGTCGAAGTGGGCGCCCGAGACGACATGCTCCGGGACCCGCTGGTCGTAGAAGTCGAAGAGCGTCTCGTCGTCGACGACGATGTTGCGGCGGCGGGCGCGGTGCTCCAGCTCCTCGACCTCGGTGAGCAGCTTGCGGTTGTCCGCGAAGAACTTGTGGTGCGTGCGCCAGTCGCCCTCGACGAGCGCGTTCCTGATGAACAGCTCGCGGCTCACCTCGGGGTCGATGCGCCCGTAGTTCACCTTGCGCTGGGCGACGAGCGGGACGCCGTACAGCGTCACCTTCTCGTACGCCATCACGGCCGCCTGGTCCTTCTCCCAGTGAGGCTCGCTGTACGTGCGCTTGAGGAGGTGCTCGGCGAGGGGCTCGACCCACTCCGGCTCGATCTTCGCGTTGACGCGGGCCCACAGCCGCGACGTCTCGACGAGCTCGGCGGACATGATGAAGCGCGGGGGCTTCTTGAAGAGGGCGGAGCCGGGGAAGACCGCGAACTTGGCGTTGCGGGCGCCCAGGTACTCGTTCCGCCCGCCGCGCTGCTTGGGGTCCTTGTCCGTGGACTCCTTCACGTCCTTCATCCCGATGTGGGACAGCAGGCCGGCGAGCAGCGAGATGTGGACCTGGTGCTCCGGGGCGTCATCTTCGTTCAGATGGATCCCGATCTGCTTGGCGACCGTGCGCAGCTGTGTGTAGATGTCCTGCCACTCGCGGATGCGCAGGAAGTTCAGGTACTCCGACTTGCACATGCGGCGGAACGCGGACGAGCCGAGCGTCTTCTGCTGCTCGCGCACGTAGCGCCAGAGGTTGAGGAACGCCAGGAAGTCCGACGTCTCGTCCTTGAAGCGTGCGTGCTGCTGGTCCGCCTGAGCCTGCTTGTCGCTGGGGCGCTCGCGCGGGTCCTGGATGGACAGCGCGGCGGCGATCACCATGACCTCGCGCACACAGCCGTTCTTGTCGGCCTCCAGGACCATCCGGGCCAGGCGCGGGTCCACCGGCAGCTGGGCGAGCTTGCGGCCCTGCTGGGTGAGGCGTTCACGGACGTCCTTCTCCGCCGGGTTCAGCGCGCCCAGCTCCTGGAGGAGCTGCACGCCGTCGCGGATGTTGCGGTGGTCCGGCGGGTCGATGAAGGGGAACTTCTCGATGTCGCCGAGCCCGGCCGCGGTCATCTGGAGGATGACGGAGGCGAGGTTCGTACGGAGGATCTCCGCGTCCGTGAACTCGGGGCGGGCGAGGAAGTCGTCCTCCGAGTACAGGCGGATGCAGATGCCGTCCGACGTACGGCCGCAGCGGCCCTTGCGCTGGTTGGCGCTGGCCTGGCTGATCGCCTCGATGGGCAGGCGCTGCACCTTCGTGCGGTGCGAGTACCGCGAGATGCGGGCGGTGCCCGGGTCGATCACGTACTTGATGCCGGGGACGGTCAGCGACGTCTCCGCGACGTTCGTCGCGAGGACGATGCGGCGGAGCGAGCCCGAGGGGCGCTGGAAGACGCGGTGCTGCTCCGCGTGCGACAGGCGCGCGTAGAGCGGCAGGACCTCGGTGAACCGGAACTTCTTCTTCTCCAGCGCGTCCGCCGTGTCACGGATCTCGCGCTCCCCGGACAGAAAGACGAGGATGTCGCCCTTGCCCTCGCCCTGGAGCTCCTCGACGGCGTCCGTGATCGCGGTGATCTGGTCCCGGTCGGCCTCGTCGGAGTCCTCTTCGAGCAGGGGTCTGTAGCGCACCTCGACCGGATACGTACGCCCGCTGACCTCGACGATCGGGGCGTCCCCGAAGTGGCGCGAGAAGCGCTCGGGGTCGATCGTCGCGGAGGTGATGACGACCTTCAGGTCCGGGCGCTTGGGGAGCAGCTGCGCCAGATATCCGAGCAGGAAGTCGATGTTCAGGGACCGCTCGTGGGCCTCGTCGATGATGATCGTGTCGTACGCGCGCAGCTCGCGGTCCGTCTGGATCTCGGCGAGCAGGATGCCGTCCGTCATCAGCTTCACGAACGTGGCGTCCGGGTTGACCTGGTCCGTGAAGCGGACCTTCCAGCCGACGGCCTCGCCCAGCGGGGTGTCCATCTCGTCCGCGATCCGCTCGGCGACCGTGCGGGCCGCGAGCCGGCGGGGCTGGGTGTGCCCGATCATGCCGCGCACTCCGCGGCCGAGCTCGAGGCAGATCTTGGGGATCTGGGTCGTCTTGCCGGAGCCGGTCTCGCCCGCGACGATCACGACCTGGTGGTCGCGGATCGCGTCGGCGATCTCGTCCTTCTTCTGGCTGACGGGAAGCTGCTCGGGATACGTGATCTCGAGCGCCTCGTACCGGCCGCGACGCTGCGCCGTCCGGGCCTCGGCCTTCTCGGCCTCCGCCTCGATCTCGGCGAGCACGGCGGTCCGGGCTTCGGGCTTGCGGATGCGGCGCGCACCTTCGAGCCTGCGGCCGAGCCGGTGCGCATCGCGCAGGGACAGCTCGGACAGGCGCTGGGCGAGGGTGCCGAGGACGGGGGCAGGCTGCGTAGACATACGTCCTCCAGGATCTCACCTCGGAGAAACGGGTGGCGAATGGTTTTGAGGTGGACCGATATAGCCAGGAATCATGGCAATTGGCAATGAAGGTCCGTTATAGGTGTTTTAACGTGTCCGTATGCCGGAGCCGAGCGACGACGATCATGAGCACGGTGCGCACGGGCGGGTGCCCACGCGCGGGGAGCGCTGGGAGGACTTCAAGAAGTCGCCGTTCCTGCCCGCGACCGTCCTCGTGTTCATCCTGGCGGCCGCCGCGGGCCTCTTCGCCGGCTCGTACACGTACACGATGGCGAACCCCACGCCGCACCGGATCCCCACGGCCGTGGTGGGCGCGGCGAACGCGAAGCACGGCGGGGCGTTCCTCGTCGGCATGGAGAAGGAGCTGAACGCGTCACTGGAGGTGCACCCATTCGACAGTGTCGCGGCCGCCGTCGACGGCGTGGACCAGCAGAAGGTCTTCGCGATCCTCGACGTACGGCAGGGGGACCGCGTCGGGCTGGAGGTCTCGGGCGCCTCCGGCGCCTCGGTGGCGCAGGTACTCGCCGAGACGGCCCCGAAGGTCGGCGCCGGACTCGGGGTCCCGGTCACCGTGACGGACGTCAATCCGCTCCAGAAGGGCGACCCGCGCGGCCTCGCGATCTTCTACGTCTCGCTGGCCGCGGTCATCATCGGCTTCGTCGGCGCGATCCAGCTGAGTGTGCACGCGCGCGCCCTCAACCCGTTGGAGCGCATCGCGTACACGGTGGCGTACGCGCTGCTCGGGGCCTTCGTGATCGCGGCGGTCGTGGACTGGTGGCTGGGCGCGCTCGATCTGCCGTTCGTCGAGTCGTGGGCGATTCTCGCGCTGACGATGTTCACGTCGGGGATGGTCTTCACGATGTTCAACACGCTGTTCGGGCGCTGGGCGATGATCCCGACGTGGGGGCTGATGGTGCTCCTCGGCAACCCGTCGTCGGGCGGCGCGGTGTCGTGGCCCTTGCTGCCGTCGGTGCTCGGCCGCATCGGGCAGTGGCTGCCGCCGGGCGCCTCGGTGAACGCGCAGCACACGGCCGTGTATTTCGGCGGGCACCAGCACGTGTTCCCGTTCCTGGTGCTCGCTGCGTGGGCCCTGCTGTCGAGCACGGTCTTCTGGGTCTGGCGCCACCGCCATCCGGGTGGCCGCGCCACAGACCCGGCCCATGCGGGAGCCGCGGCGGCGTGACCCTGCGGGGCGGTCTGTGCCCGTGAACGGCGAAAGCCCCGTCCCGGACGGGGCTTTCGGGACGGGCGCGGCCGGAGACCCGTACGGGAAACGCAACAGGCCCCGTCCGGAGACCGGGCAGGGATGTGGTGGCCGGGTGCTGGGATCGGGTGGGTGGGGCTTCGGGATGGCGTCTTGGGCGGCCGGGTGGGCTGTCGGCTGCTGCGGTTCACGAACGAATCGCAGCGGCCCTGACGGGATTTGCTGTGTCCGATGGCGGCTTCGCCGCGGGCGCGGCCATCGGGGCCCGGTCGGCCCGGCAGGGGATCGGCAAGGGAAACGCAACAGGCCCCGTCCGGAGACGGGGCCTGAATCTTGTGGCTGGGGCCGGGATCGAACCGGCGACCTATCGCTTTTCAGGCGATCGCTCGTACCAACTGAGCTACCCAGCCACGCGGTTCGCGAACGAATCGCAGCGGTCCTGACGGGATTTGAACCCGCGGCCTCCACCTTGACAGGGTGGCGAGCACTCCAAACTGCTCCACAGGACCAAGCTGTTGTGCGACACAAGTGTCGCACAGGGTGTTGCGTGCCCCCAACGGGATTCGAACCCGTGCTACCGCCTTGAAAGGGCGGCGTCCTGGGCCACTAGACGATGAGGGCTAATTGGCCCGCCTGGGCGCTTCGCAGCGCGTCGGGGACGTGAGAAGCATATGGGATGCGGGGAGGGATCGCCAAAACGGTTTAGGGAGCGGGTGCGGTCGAGCCCGTGGGCGGGGTCGGCGAGGGGGTCGCGCCCGGCTGGTTCTCCTTGGGCAGATGCCGGCTGACCTGTGCCGTCGTCAGGCCGAGGCCGCCCAGTTCGATCTCGTCCCAGGCCTGCAGGCGGCGGGTGTCGCGGTCCAGGTAGAGGATCGACGCCTGCACCGGGTCGGGGGAGCTGTCGTCGACGGCGCGCAGGCCGCTGCCGCCGGTCGAGCCCTCGATGCGCAGCCGCGTGCCGAGTTTCATCACCTCGGTCTCCTCGTGATGGATGTGGCCGGCGAGGACCAGCGGGACCGTGCCGTCCGTCTCGCGGGCGGCCGTCGGGTTGTGGGCGATCGCGATGTCCACCGGCGTGCCCGCCGCCCGCTGGTCGCGCAGTGCGGAGGCGAGCCGGATGCCGGCCATGCGCTCGGCCGGGTCGCCCTGCGCCTTGACCGCGCGGTCCGGCGTGTACTGGGGGTCCCCGGTGCCGGCGAAGCGCAGCCCGGCGACGGTGACCGCCCTGCCGTTGTCGAGGACGCGGACGTTCTTGATGTGCGAGAGGTAGCGCTGGGTGGTCGCCGAGTCGTGGTTGCCGCGGACCCAGACGTACGGGGCGCCGAGGTCCTTGATCGGGTCGAGGAACGGGTTCTCGGCCGCCGAGCCGTGGTCCATCGTGTCGCCGGAGTCGACGATCACCGAGATGTCGTACTGCTCGACGAGCGAGGAGATGATCTTCCAGCTGGCCGGGTTCAGATGGATGTCCGAGACGTGCAGGACGCGGATCGTGGACGGGTCCGGCCGGTACGCGGGAAGCGTCGACGTCACGTCGTAGAGCTTGGTCACATTGGTCACCAGGCGCGCCAACTCCTTTTGGTAGACGTCGAATTCGGTGACGATCGAGCGCGCGCTGCCGACGACCGAGGGGGCCGAGGAGAGCAGGCCCGAGAACTTCGGCTCCAGGACCGACTTGGGGTTCCAGGTCGCGTACGCCGCCCCTCCCGAGGCCGCCAGGAGGGCGAGGGCGAGGCCGCCGGCGCCGAGGGCGCGGCGGGGGCGGCGGTAGACCGCGAGGCCGAGCGCGGTGGCGCCGGAGACGACGGCGACGCAGGAGCGCAGGGCGAGGTCGAAGGTGCCGTGTTCGATGTCGCGCGTGACCTCGTCCTGGAGGCCCGAGAGGCGCTCGGGGTGGTTGACCAGGGCCTCGGAACGGACCGGGTCGAGGCGGTCGACGTCCACGTCGAGGCGGATGGGGGCCGTGTGCGACTTGAGTTCCAGGGAGCCGAGCGGCGAGACGTTGATCTTCGTGCCGCCGGTCAGGGACGGGCGCAGCGTCATCCGGGTGTCCATCGGGCCCACCGGGACGCGGACGTTCCCCACGACGAGCAGGCCGAGCCAGGCGCCCATGAGGACGACGGCGGCGAGGCCGAGGGCACGGAGGTACGGGCGGGGCTGGAGCGTCAGATCGCCGGTGGGGCGGGGGTGGCGGGCGCGATGGTGGCGGCCGACCGCGGAGGGGATGTTCCGCAGGGCGGACAGGGCGGCGACAGCGGGGACGCGGGCCATTGGTCCCGTATGCCCATGCGGATGGTCCCGTATGCCCGGACGGACAGGCCGATCTGCGGGCGGGTGGCCGACAATGGCCGTGTGCTGGAGATGACGCGCGAGGAGTTCGAGGAACTGGTCGCCGAAGCCCTGGACCGGATTCCGCCGGAGCTGACGCGGCTCATGGACAACGTGGCGGTGTTCGTCGAGGACGAGCCCGCCGCCGGGGAACCTGAGCTGCTCGGCCTCTACGAAGGGACGCCGCTGACCGACCGGGGCGAGTGGTACGCGGGCGTGCTGCCCGACCGCATCACCATCTACCGGGGACCCACGCTGCGGATGTGCGAGTCCCGCGAGGACGTCGTCGCGGAGACGGAGATCACCGTGGTCCACGAGATCGCCCACCACTTCGGGATCGACGACGCGCGGCTGCACGCCCTCGGATACGGGTGACGGCCGGGCCGTGAGCGGGCGTGTCCTCTTGCGGGGGACGGGAGTTGGGAAGGTGACGCCGGTTTCCCGGCGGTTCCCGTTCCCGTTTCAGGTTCAGCCCCCAGCTCCAGCCTCAGCTTTTCAGCGCCCCGGAGGTGCTCGCCCGTGCGCCAGCTGTCCGTACGCCCTCATCCGGCTCGTCTGGTTCGACTGGCCGCGGCGGTGGTGGCCGTCACGGCGGCGGCCACCGGCTGCATGAGCGTCGCCCACGAGGGGGGCGGGCCCGCTCCGTCGCACTCGGCGGGGCGGCACGGCGGGCGGGCGGCGCCGGACGGCGGCGCGGTGGTGCCCGGGGGCGGCGGGGCACAGGCCGGGGGCCGGGAAGGCGCAGACGGGTCGCCGTCGCCCGGGGCGGGCGGCACCGCGTCGGAAGCGGCCTCGGGGGCCGGGTCCCCGTCGGCGAGCCCCTCCAAGGGCGCCACGGGCCCGGCGAAGCCCTCGGCGAGCGGGCGGACCACGCCGCCGTCCCGGCCGACCCCGACGCGCACCGCGCCGGACACGCCCACGCCGACCCCGGACCCCCCCACGCCGCCGACTCCGGACCCGACCACCGCGGAGCCCTCGTCGTCGGCGCACGAGCAGGCGTCGGCCCGGGTGCGGATCGTCCGGGAGCCGGCTCCGCAGGCGGGGATGCCTGCGTAGGAGTGACCTCGGGGACGTATGTGAGCGGGGTCTCAGGGGATCGGTTTGCGCTGGGGGGTGGTGGGTGACTATGGTGGTAGATCGTTTGATCCCATTTGCCCGGCGCCGTTAAGAGAGCGCCGCGTGGCGCGTTCTCTCCCCAGCCGTGGCTGGACCGCATTGAGGCGGTCGATTGCGAAATTCACGGAGTTGACGGGCGCGTGCCGAGACTCCGGAAGGTTTCGCATTTCGCATGTCCATTTCCAGTTCTGACCACTCCGTCATGCCCGAGAACGACGAGGCCGTGCAGGTTCTCGCCGTCGACGAGGACGTGACCGTCGTTGCCGTCGCAGAGGCCGCTGTCAGCGCCTCGGCCGACGCCGACACCGACACCGACACCCCTGCCGAGCCCACCCTGACCTTCGGCGACCTCGGTCTGCCCGAGGGCATCGTCAGGAAGCTCGCGCAGAACGGCGTGACCGCGCCGTTCCCGATCCAGGCCGCGACCATCCCGGACGCCCTGGCCCACAAGGACATCCTCGGCCGTGGCCGCACCGGCTCCGGCAAGACCCTCTCCTTCGGTCTGCCGCTCCTGGCCACGCTGGCCGGCGGTCACACCGAGAAGAAGAAGCCCCGCGGCGTCATCCTGACCCCGACCCGCGAGCTGGCGATGCAGGTCGCCGACGCCCTCCAGCCCTACGGCGACGTCCTCGGCCTGAAGATGAAGGTCGTCTGCGGCGGTACGTCCATGGGCAACCAGATCTACGCCCTGGAGCGCGGTGTCGACATCCTCGTCGCCACCCCGGGCCGCCTGCGCGACATCATCAACCGCGGCGCCTGCTCGCTCGAGAACACCCAGATCGCGGTGCTCGACGAGGCCGACCAGATGTCCGACCTGGGCTTCCTGCCCGAGGTCACCGAGCTGCTCGACCAGGTCCCGGCCGGCGGCCAGCGCATGCTGTTCTCGGCCACGATGGAGAACGAGATCTCCACGCTGGTCAAGCGCTACCTGACCAACCCGGTCACGCACGAGGTCGACGCCGCCCAGGGCGCCGTCACGACCATGACCCACCACATCCTGATCGTGAAGCCCAAGGACAAGGCGCCGGTCACCTCCGCGATCGCCTCCCGCAAGGGCCGCACGATCATCTTCGTCCGCACCCAGCTGGGCGCCGACCGCATCGCCGAGCAGCTCCAGGACGCCGGTGTGAAGGCCGACGCGCTGCACGGCGGCATGACGCAGGGCGCCCGTACCCGCGTCCTCGCCGACTTCAAGGACGGCTACGTCAACGCGCTCGTCGCGACCGACGTCGCCGCCCGCGGTATCCACGTCGACGGCATCGACCTGGTCCTGAACGTGGACCCGGCCGGTGACCACAAGGACTACCTGCACCGCTCGGGCCGTACCGCGCGTGCCGGCAAGTCCGGTGTCGTCGTCTCCCTGTCGCTGCCGCACCAGCGCCGCCAGATCTTCCGCCTCATGGAGGACGCGGGCGTCGACGCCTCGCGCCACATCATCCAGGGCGGTGCTGCCTTCGACCCGGAGGTCGCCGAGATCACCGGTGCCCGGTCCATGACCGAGGTCCAGGCCGAATCTGCGGGCAACGCCGCGCAGCAGGCCGAGCGTGAGGTCACCTCCCTCACCAAGGAGCTGGAGCGGGCCACGCGCCGCGCCGGCGAGCTGCGCGAGGAGGCCGACCGCCTCACCGCGCGTGCCGCCCGTGAGCGTGGCGAGGACGCCGAGGGCGTCGCCGCCGCCGTCGCCGCCGCTGCCGAGAAGGCCGCCGAGGCGTCCGTCCCGGAGCAGCCCACCGCCGCGCCGGCCGAGCGCCAGGAGCGTTCGTCCTCGTACGAGCAGCGTCCGCAGCGCCGTGACGAGCGGGGCAACTACGAGCGCCGTGACCGTCGCGACGACCGTCCGTCGGGTGGCTTCAACCGCGACCGTCGTGACAACGACCGTGGTGGCTTCCGTCGCGACGACCGTCCCTCCGGTGGCGGCTTCAACCGCGACCGTCGTGACGACAACCGTGGTGGCTTCCGTCGCGACGACCGTCCCTCCGGTGGCGGCTTCAACCGTGACCGCCGTGACGACAACCGTGGCGGCTTCGACCGCGACCGTCGTGACGACCGCGGTGGCCGTTCCTTCGAGCGTCGTGACAACGACCGTCCGTCCGGCGGTTTCCGCCGTGACAACGACCGTCCCTCGGGCGGCTTCAACCGTGACCGCCGCGACGACCGTCCCTCCGGCGGCGGCTTCAACCGCGACCGTCGCGACGACCGTCCCTCGGGCGGCGGCTTCCGCCGTGACGACCGCCCCTCCGGCGGCCACCGCGGCAGCGACCGTCCGTTCAACCGTGACCGTCGCGACGACCGTCCCGCCGGCGGCGGCTTCCGCTCCGGCGGCCACGACCGTCCGACCGGTCGCCGTGACGACCACCGCGGTGCGGGCTCCGGCTCGACCGGCGGTTCGTTCCGCCGCGACGAGAAGCCGCGCTGGAAGCGCAACGGCTGACGGTCGTAAGGCTGAACAGCGGTAAGGCTGAACAGCCTGACTGCTTGAGCTGAGAAGGGCCCGGGAGACGATCGCGTCTCCCGGGCCCTTCCTTCTTTTCGAGCTCCGGGCCTTCCTTCTTTCTTTTCCGCGCTCCGGTGCCGCCGTTCTATTCGCGCTCCTGTACCGCCGTTCACCCGCGGGCATTTTTTGGCCAATGCTCGCGCATGCCCCGCCCCCGGCACGGGAATCGCTGGGGGCATGACAAGTGACCCAGCGGCGCAGCAACCGCCGCCTTCGACCGACGAGGAACGTCTCGCGCAGCTCGGCTACACGCAGGTCCTCGCGCGCAGGATGTCGGCGTTCTCCAACTACGCCGTCTCCTTCACGATCATCTCGGTGCTCTCCGGGTGCCTGACGATGTATCTGTTCGGGATGAACACCGGCGGCCCCGCCCTGATCACCTGGGGGTGGGTCGGGGTCGGGCTGATGACGCTGTTCGTCGGGCTCGCGATGGCGGAGATCTGTTCGGCGTACCCGACCTCCGCCGGCCTCTACTTCTGGGCGCACCGGCTCGCACCCGCGCGGACGGCCGCCGCGTGGGCGTGGTTCACGGGCTGGTTCAACGTCCTCGGGCAGGTCGCGGTGACCGCCGGCATCGACTTCGGCGCCGCGTCCTTCCTCGGCGCGTACCTGAACCTCCAGTTCGACTTCGAGGTGACGCCGGGGCGGACGATCCTGCTGTTCGCCGCGATCCTCGTGCTGCACGGACTCCTCAACACCTTCGGCGTCCGCATCGTCGGGCTGCTCAACAGCGTCAGCGTCTGGTGGCACGTCGTCGGCGTCGCCGTCATCGTCGGCGCCCTCGCCTTCGCGCCGGACAGCCACCAGTCCGCGTCCTTCGTCTTCACGAAGTTCGTCAACAACACCGGCTGGGGCAGCGGGTTCTACGTCGTCCTGATCGGACTTCTGATGGCCCAGTACACCTTCACCGGCTACGACGCCTCCGCGCACATGACCGAGGAGACCCACGACGCGTCCACCGCGGGGCCGAAGGGCATCGTGCGCTCCATCTGGACGTCCTGGATCGCCGGGTTCGTGCTGCTGCTCGGCTTCACCTTCGCCATCCAGTCGTACCAGGGCGCCCTCGGCTCGGCCACGGGCGCGCCACCCGCGCAGATCCTGCTCGACGCGCTCGGGGCGACCGCCGGGAAGCTGCTGCTGCTCGTCGTCATCGGCGCGCAGCTCTTCTGCGGCATGGCCTCCGTCACCGCCAACAGCCGTATGATCTACGCCTTTTCGCGCGACGGTGCGCTGCCCTTCTCGCACGTCTGGCACACCGTCAGTCCACGCACCCGCACCCCCGTCGCCGCGGTCTGGCTGGCCGCGTTCGGCGCGCTCGTGCTCGGACTGCCGTACCTCATCAACGTCACGGCGTACGCGGCCGTGACCTCGATCGCCGTCATCGGCCTCTACATCGCGTACGTCGTGCCGACCCTGCTGCGGCTGCGCAAGGGCGACGCCTTCGAGCGCGGGCCCTGGCACCTGGGCAGGTGGTCGCGGCCGATCGGGATCGTGGCGGTGGTCTGGGTCGCCGTCATCACGGTCCTGTTCATGCTGCCGCAGGTCTCGCCGGTCACCTGGGAGACGTTCAACTACGCCCCGATCGCGGTCCTTGTGGTCCTCGGGTTCGCGGGAGTGTGGTGGCTGGTGTCGGCCCGGCACTGGTTCCTCAACCCGGAGCACGCGCGGACCGCCGCGCGTGAGGCGGGGCGAGTGGGAGCGCCGGAACCGGTCGATCCGTGACCTGCGGGCGCGCCGCCCGGCCGCCCGTGTGACATCCGACAGGCCGCGGAGGCCGATACCCGATCGGCCTCCCGGCCCCGGCGGGCTATGCTCGGGGATGCGTCGGCGCGGGTCGGCGCGTGGACCCTTAGCTCAATTGGCAGAGCAGTGGACTTTTAATCCATTGGTTGTGGGTTCGAGTCCCACAGGGTCTACCGGAGCCCTCCGGGGTGGAACCCTCGTTGACCTGCGTCAACGGGGGTTCCGTTGTTTCCCATCGGCACCCTGACGCAGGCACGGACGCAGGGGGCGGCGTGCGCATGGGTACAGCCCGGCCGCGCTCGGCGGGCGAGACGCAGGCCGATCGAAGAACTCCTGGCGAAACGATCTCCGCGGTGGTTGGATCGCCCTAGGACTGAGGACCTGGGGGTGGGGAGTGTCCCTCGTCGCGTTCTTCGGCCCGCCCGCGATCACCGTCCTCCTCTTCGCCGTCGGCGCAGTCCCGTACGCCTTGTGGGCGTCCCGGAGGAAGCCCTCGCGGCAGGCGCGCTGGGCTGTGATCGGCATCGCCGCGGCGATCGCCGCCTATGGGGCTGGAACCGTTTACGGGCTTGCCTTCACGAACGCGTTCGCCGTGTGCGGGGACGAATCAGGCAGCGGCCTGTACGTGGATGCCGGGAGCGAATACGTCCTGACCTCGGTGAGCGTGGACAGCTTCCCTCTGTCGATCACCTGCCACTGGACCGGTGGGTACAGCACCGAAGCGGTGTGGTTCTGGGTTCCGATCCTGATGTACGTAGGGCTCGTCTGCGCCGTCGCCTGCTCGGCTCTGCTCCTCGTCGGTCGCACGCGAAGGCTGCGGAGCCCTCAAGACGGCAGCGTCCAGTGATCGTTGGGGAGGCATCCCCTCCTACTGCCGCGGCACAGCGAAGACAGCGAACCAGGAACGGAGTTCGCCGGTGATCATCTTGCTGTTCGCTGCGTTTGTCGTCGTCGTGCCCACCTCGGTGGTCTGGAGGCTGGGGAAGCGAGCGAGGGTCCCTCACTGGATAGTTGCCGTGTTCTTGCTGGCCGGATGGCTGACAATCCTCGTCGGCTGGGCCCTCTCGCAGCGGGCGCAGCCGTTCCTGTTTCCCGAAACGTCGCCCTGCGGCAGAAGCGGCACTCCCGTATCGCAGTACTACCCGCCCGACTCGTTCTGCCGTCACACGGACGGGGAGTTGCGGACGGTGAACGGGCTGAACGCCAAGCTCTTGTTCTGGACCGCCCACAACACGACCTTGGCCATGCTGATGGCTGCCGCCTTCGCGCGGCGTCATCAACAAGCCTGATCGCGCTCGCCTCACACCACGTACTCCACGACGGGCGGCTCTTCCGTCACACCGCTGCGCCGTCCCGCCGAACTCAGTTGCCCCTCATGCCTCCCGTACGTACCGCCTCTTCACCGCCGTCAGCGCGGCCGCGTACAGGGTGAGGACCGCCGCGAGGAGTGCGTAGTACACGGGTGGCAGGGCAGTCATGCCGAGCGGGTGGGCGGCGGGGGTCAGGGGCAGCAGGATGCCGACTGCGGTCAGGGACGCGACCGCCCAGCGGACCGGGCCCGGGGTGCGCGGGGCGCGGCCGGTGCGCAGGAGCAGCATCACCAGAGCCTGTGTCAGGAGGTTCTCGGTGAACCAGCCCGAGTGGAACGCCGCCTCGTCGGCCCCGCCCGCCGTGGAGTGCAGGGCGAGCGCGAGGACGCCGAAGGTCGCGAGGTCGGCGGCGGCGTTGAGGACGCCGAACCCGGTGATGAAGCGCAGGAAGTCGCGCGGGCGCAGCGTCGTGGGCCGGCGCAGCGCGTCGGCCGCAGGCCGGTCGAAGGCGAACGAGAGCTGGGCCGCGTCGAAGCACAGGTTCTGCGCGAGCACCTGCGCCGGGAGCATCGGCAGGAACGGCAGCAGGAGGCCCGCCGAGAGCATCGCGATCACGTTGCCGAGGTTCGAGGAGAGCGTGACGCGCAGATACGTGGCGATGTTGCCGCTGCTGTGACGGCCCGCGGTGATCGCGTGGCCGATCGCGGTGAGGTCCTTGCCCGGCCGGTCCGCGGGCTGCGCGAGGACGATGTCCGCCGCGTCGCGCGCCACCGCGACCGCGTCGCGCGGGCAGATCCCGACATCGGCGGCGCGCAGTGCGGGCAGGTCGTTCACGCCGTCGCCCAGGAAGCCGACGGTCGTCCGTCCGCCGGAGCGCAGGGCCGTCACGATGCGCGCCTTGTCGGCGGGGGTGCAGCGGGAGAAGACGGTGGTGCGGTGGGCGAGGCGGGACAGTTCCGCGTCCGTGAGCGCGTCGAGGGCGTCCGCGGTCTGTACGTCGCCGGGAGCGAGCCCCAGATCGCGCAGGGCGCGGGCCGCCGTGCCGGGGTGGTCGCCGGTGATGACCTTGACCGTGACGCCGCGCTCGCCGAGGTCGCGCAGGGCCTGCGCTGCGGTCGGCACGAGGGCGTCGGTGAAGGTGACGAAGCCCGTGAAGGCGAGGCCGTGTTCGTCGGCGGTGCTGTACGCGCGGTGCCGGGCGGGGCGTTCGGCGGTCGCCACCGCGAGGAGCCGCAGCCCGTCGCCGGACAGCGCCGCCGCTCGGGCGAGCAGACTCGCGCGTTCCGTTTCGTCGAGGGCGCACCGCTCCAGGACGTTCTCCGCGGAGCCCTTGACGGCGAGCGTGACCGTGCCGGGCGTGCCGGGCAGCCGGACGACGACGGTGGCGAGGCGCCGTACGGAGTCGAAGGGCAGGGCGGTGATCCCGTCGTACGCGTCGGTGAAGGCCGCGTCCGCATGCGCGATGAGCGCCTCGTCGAGCGCGTCCGGGGCCGGCAGGTCGGCGAGCTGGAGCGTCCACCAGGCGGAGACGGCCGCCCAGTGCAGCGCGTCGGGGTCGGTGCGGGCCAGGTCGACGGCCGGACGGTCCTGGGTGAGGGTGCCTGTCTTGTCGACGCACAGGATGTCGACGGCGCCGATGTCGTGCAGCGCGGGGAGCCGTCTGACGATGACGCCGTGGGTACGGGCGAGCAGCGCCGAGCCGCGGGCGAGCGCCGTCGTGACGATGACCGGCAGCATCTCCGGTGTGAGCCCGACGGCCACCGCGACGGCGAACGGCAGGGTCTCCAGGCCCCGGCCGCGCAGCGCGGCGCCCGCCATCAGGACCAGCGGCGGCGTCAGCAGCATGAAACGGATCAGGGTCCAGGAGATGCCGTGCACCGACCGCTCGAACGCGCTCGCCCCACGCCGTGCGCCCACCGTCCCGTGGGCCGCTGCGAAGCGGGTTCCGGCACCCGTCGCGAGCACCACGGCGCTCGCGCTCCCGGACGCCACGCTGCCGCCCTGGAAGCACAGTTGCGTCGACTCGCCGTCCGCGGGCAGGTCCACCGGACGCTTGTCGACCGGCACCGACTCCCCGGTGAACGCGGCCTGTTGCACGCTCAGGCCCTGCGCCCGCAGGAGGCGCACGTCGGCGGGGATCAGGTCGCCGGGGCCGAGGCGCACCACGTCGCCGGGCACCAACTGGCTTACGGGGAGCTCACGTTCGGCCGGTGAGGCGGTTCCGTCGTCGCCGGGGCGGCGCAGCACGGTCGCCGTCGTCGCGACCAGGTCGCGCAGGCCCGCCATGGCACTGTCCGCACGGCGCTCGCCCGTACAGCGCAGGACGCAGCTGACGCCGACCAGGACGAGGATCACGCAGGCGGTGCCCCAGGCCGCGACGGTCGCCGAGACGAGGCCGAGGCAGAGCAGGACGCCGGTGAACGGGTCGCGCAGGCTGCGGGCGGCGAGGCGGGGCCAGGACAGGGGGCGCGTTCCTGGCAGGACGTTCTCGCCGTGGCGGGCCAGGCGCCGCTCGGCCTCCGCCTCGGTGAGGCCACGTGGGCCGCTGTCGAGGGAGCGCAGGAGCTGGAGCGTCGTACGGCCGGCGGGCGGGGCGGCGACGGGGTCCGGGGCGGTGTCGGTCACTCTCGTGCGCCGTCACGGATTCTCGGGTGTCGTCACCGTCGTCTTCTCCCGTTCATCGGACCGCGAAAGGCTCCCCCGTATGCGGTGCAAGGCCTTCAAGGGGTGCAAGGCGTTCTGGGGGTGGGTTCTGGGGGTTCAGTTTAGGGGCGGAACTTTTGCCGCTCGCCGCTAGTTTCTACAGCGCTGTAGAAGATCAGTAAGGCCGAACGAGGAGAGTCATGGCCCTGTGGGATCGCTTCAAGGAGTCCGCGTCGACGATGCAGACGCAGCTGATGGCGAAGAAGAACGACCTGAAGAGCGGCGCCTTCCGTGACGCGAGTATGGCGATGTGCGCGCTGGTCGCCGCGGCCGACGGCACGGTCGACCCGGCCGAGCGCAGCCGCGTGGCCCAGCTCATCTCCACGAACGAGGTGCTGCAGAACTTCCCGGCGGACCAGCTCCAGAGCCGCTTCGACGCGAACCTGAACAAGCTGACCGCCGACTTCGCCTTCGGCAAGGTCAGCGTCCTCCAGGAGATCGCCAAGGCGAAGAAGAAGCCCGCCGAGGCGCGCGCGGTCATCCAGATCGGCATCGTCATCGGCGGCGCCGACGGTGACTTCGACAAGACCGAGCAGGCCGTCGTCCGCGAGGCCTGCCTGATGCTCGACCTGCCCCCGCACGAGTTCGACCTGTAATTCAACAGGTGAGGGGATACGGGATACACCGAAGGCCCGGAACCATTGGTTCCGGGCCTTCGGCCTTCAGTAGCGGGGACAGGATTTGAACCTGCGACCTCTGGGTTATGAGCCCAGCGAGCTACCGAGCTGCTCCACCCCGCGTCGGTAAACACGACTCTACGCCATTACGGCGACAGAACGCGAATCGGTTCCTCAGCGTTCCGCGATCCGCCGCCTCGGGCCCCTTTCACCCGGTCGGTCCCACCAGGTCGCCCGCCGCCTGTTCGGGGGGAACTCTGGGGTGGGGCCCGATGACGTGCGCAGACGCGGGACCGACGCGGACGGTGGCGGGAGACGAGCTGTGGGGCAGCGAGGAGGGCACAGGCGAGAGACGGAGCAGGGCCTGTCCCGCGCCCGGTTCCTCGTCCGTCTGCTGCCCGTGCTCCTCATCGTGGTCGGGGCGATCTACGACTACGTCACGCCGTCGACGTTCACCGGCGTACCCCTGTTCACCGCGGCCCCGCTGGTCGCCGCCCCGTTCTTCTCGCCCCGTGGCACTTTCCTGACCGGTCTCGCGACCGTCGCCGTCGTACTCGGGGTGCATCTCAGATACACCCGCAGTTACGACACGGACGCCGTCACCGAACTCGTCACGGTCGTGACCGTCGCCGTCCTCGCCTGTGTCATGAACCGCGTCGTGCGGCGGGGCAGTGAGCAGCTCACCTCCGTGCGCCAGATCGCCGAGGCGGCCCAGCGCGCCGTTCTGCCCGAGCCCGCGGAGCGCATCGGCGGCCTGGAGATCGCCGCCCGCTACGAGGCCGCCCAGGCAGGCGCCTTCATCGGGGGTGACCTGTACGCGGTGCAGGACACCCCGCACGGCGTACGGCTCGTCGTGGGCGACGTACGCGGGAAGGGCATGGGGGCGGTGGCCGCCGTGGCCGTCGTCATCGGCGCCTTCCGGGAGGCGGCCGAGCAGGAGTCGACCCTGGAGGCGGTCGCGCAGCGTCTGGAGCGGGCGCTCGCGCGGGAGGGGATGCGGCGCAACGGCCTCGACGAGACCGAGGGCTTCACCACGGCCGTGCTCGCCGAGATCCCGCACGGCAACGGCCTCGTACGGGTCATCAACCGCGGCCACCCGGAACCCCTGCTCCTGGGCGGCGACGGGGCGCTCAAGGTCCTGTCGGCGCCGGAGGCCGCGCTGCCGCTCGGGATGGGCGAGCTCGGCACCTGGCCCGACCGCGCTTCGGAGACGGAGTTCCCGTCCGGGGCGACGCTGCTGCTCTACACCGACGGCCTCTCGGAGGCGCGCGACGTGCACGGCACGTTCTACGACCCGGCGGCGCGGCTCGCCGGGCGGATGTTCTCCGGGCCCGATCCGCTGCTGGCCGCGCTCGCCGCCGAGGTCCGCCGGCACACCGGGGGCGGCACGACGGACGACATGGCGCTGCTCGCGGTGAGGCGGCCGTGAAGCAGCAGTGAAGCAGCGGTGACCGCCGCCTTCACCTTCCGTAGTCGAACGGCGTCGCTGCGCATAACATTTGACAAACCGTCAGATGGGCGGCCCGCTCCGACGGCCGGTCAACTCGCCCGATTCCGCCCGCTCGTGCCCCGATAAGTCCAGGCCAAAGGCGTTAACGATCAGTCGGAACAGCTTGGAATCGAGCCCTGGTGTCTATTAACGTTCGATAACGCAGCGCGGTCGTCCCAGCCGTCACAAGAGATGGCTCCGTGCGCACGCGCCTAATCCCGCAAGGGAGCCGGGGAACCACCAACTTGGGGTGAATCGGACGTCTTTCCTTGCGGAAGGCGTCGGTAGGAGACCTTCCTGCTCCGAACCCGTCAGCTAACCCGGTAGGCGAGAAGGAAGGAAAGGAGCGCGCCCCAGTGGCGTCAAACCGGCCTGCCCCAGAGTTCTCCTACGCGCCGATCGACGAAGCCTTCGGCCCGGCGGACGAGCAGACCTGGGAGGAGTGGAACCCCACCGAGGAGTCCATTCGCCCCGTACGCGGCAGGCACCGCGTAGCCAAGCAGCGCGGCGGTCTCGCGCGCAGCTCCACCGTTCTCGGCGTCGGCGTGATCGCGGCCGTCGGCGCGGGCGGCATCGCCACCGCGCAGGGCGGCAAGCCCCCCGTACACATCTCGATGCCCGACCTCTCGGCCGTCAAGGACTCGCTGCCCGACGCCAAGTCGCTGCCCGGCGTGGGCGCGCTGATATCCGACGGCGCCGATGACTCGTCCGGCGCCTCCGCGAGCCCGCTGACCGAAGCCGGTGTCAGCACCGCGGACGCCGAGCAGGGCACGACCGCCGGTGAGGCCCTGCGCGCCCGCATCATGCAGCAGGCCGAGCAGCAGCAGGACCAGGCCGCCGAGGCCGAGGCCGCAGCCGCCGAGCAGGCCGCCGCGAAGAAGGCCGCCGACGACGCCGCCAAGGAGCGGGACGCCGCCACCGCCAAGGCCGCCGCCGAGAAGAAGAAGGCGGAGGAGGCCGCGAAGAAGAAGGCCGAGGCCGAGCGCCTCGCCAAGCTCGCCAAGAGCTTCACGCTGCCGGTCGCCTCGTACACGATCACCGGCACGTTCGGTCAGCCCGGTTCGATGTGGTCCTCCGGCTACCACACAGGTCTCGACTTCGCCGCTCCGACGGGTACGCCGATCAAGGCGATCCATTCCGGCACCGTCAAGGAGGCCGGCTGGGCGGGCGCTTACGGCTACCGCACGGTCCTGGAGCTCCCGGACGGCACCGAGCTCTGGTTCTGCCACCAGTCGTCGCTCAACGTGAGCGCCGGCCAGAAGGTGACCAGCGGCGACATCATCGGCCGCGTCGGCGCCACCGGCAACGTGACCGGGCCGCACCTCCACCTGGAGGTCCACCCGGGCGGCCAGGCGACCGGGGTCGACCCCGCTCCGTGGCTGCGCTCCAACGGCCTGACGATCTGAGGCTCGTACCCTCCGAACCCCGGCGGTCCTGACGGCAACCCCCCGACGTCAGGGCTGTCGGTCCGGCATGCCCGGAATATCTTGATCCACATCGGTGTTGTGGGTGGTCATGACTTCTCTTCGCAAGCTCGGCTCGTCAGACCTCGAGGTGTTCCCGCTCTCCCTCGGCGGCAATGTGTTCGGCTGGACCGCCGACGAGGCGCAGTCCTTCGCCGTGCTCGACGCGTACACCGCCGCCGGCGGCAACTTCGTCGACACGGCCGACGCGTATTCGGCGTGGGTCCCGGGCAACAAGGGCGGCGAGTCCGAGACCGTCATCGGCAAGTGGCTGGCCGCGCGCGGCAACCGCTCCGATGTCGTCATCGCCACCAAGGTCGGCGCCCACCCCGACTTCAAGGGCCTGTCCGCGCACACCATCAAGTCCGCCGCCGACGAGTCCCTGCGCCGCCTCGGCACCGACTACATCGACCTCTACTACACGCACTTCGACGACCCGTCCGTGCCGGTCGAGGAGATCATCACCGCGCTCGACGAGCTGGTGACGTCCGGCAAGGTGCGCGCCATCGCCGCGTCGAACCTGACCCCGGAGCGGCTCCAGGAGTCCCTGGACTTCTCCGACCGCGAGGGCCTCGCCCGCTACGCGGCGCTCCAGCCGCACTACAACCTCGTCTCGCGTGACACCTACGAGGGCAGGCTCCAGGAGGTCGCCTCGCGCAGCGGTCTCGCGGCCGTCCCGTACTACGCCCTGGCGTCCGGGTTCCTGACGGGCAAGTACCGGCCGGGCGCCGAGGTCGACAGCGCGCGGGCGGAGGGCGCCGGCAAGCACCTCCAGACCGAGCGCGGACTGCGGGTCCTCAAGGCCCTCGACGAGGTGGCGCAGGCGCACGGCGCCGAGGTCGCGACCGTCGCCCTCGCCTGGCTCGCGTCCCGCCCCACGGTGGCCGCGCCGATCGCGTCCGCGCGCACCGTGGAGCAGCTGCCGGCACTGGTGGCCGTGGCCGAGCTGGAGCTGACGGACGCGGAGCTCTCGAAGCTCACCGAGGCGTCCGCCTGACCCGGACGGAGCCGGACGCAAGCCCTGCAGGCGTTCGTTCTCAGTAGCGGTACGGGTTGTGCGCGCTGTGCGCGGGGAACGGGGCGGCCGGCCCCGCGTACACCGGCCCCGCGTACATCGGCGGCACCCACAACACGGGGGGTGCGGTGGCGCGGGACGCGTAGGCGAGGGCGGGGCGGGCCGCGTGGCGCCGCGCCCACAGCTCGTCGAGCAGCTTCCGCTCCCGTACGACATAGTCCGCGCCGGCCCGGCCGCGCCGCCCGCGGTGGCGCAGGAGCGCGAGCGAGGTCGCGTACTGCTGGTACTGGGCGACGACGCGAGCCGTCTCCTTGCCGCCGTGGTGCTGCGCGAACTCGCGGGCCAGGCGGCGGGCGCGCATCGAGCCGAGGGCGAACGGCTCGTCCTGGCCGACCCAGCCGGCCGCCGCGTACGCGGGCAACTCGGAGCGCACCGTGCGCAGTTCGCGCTGACGGGTCCCGATCGCGAGCCAGGTCACCAGGCCGAACGCGGGCATCATGAACAGCGCGTAGACCCCGAAGAACCCGAAGCGGCCGAACGCCGACGAGCCGTTCCACGTGGCGTGCATGCCCATCGCGAGCAGCAGCCCGGCGAGGGGCAGGAACACGCGCCGCACCGGGCCGCGGTCGGGCGCCGTCCAGGCCGCGACGCCGAAGCCGATGCCGGTGAACACCGTGAACAAGGGGTGCGCGAACGGCGACATGACGATGCGTACGAAGAAGGTGGCGGCGGTCACCGAGGCGATGCCGGTGCCGCTGTTGAGCTGGTCGGTGCCGAAGGCGTTGCCCAGATAGAGGATGTTCTCGGTGAACGCGAAGCCGGTGGCGGTGACCCCGGCGATCACCATGCCGTCGACGATCCCGGTGAAGTCCCGTCTGCGGAACAGGAAGATGAGCAGGACCGCGCAGGCCTTCGCGGACTCCTCGACGATGGGCGCTATGACCGTCGCGCCGAGGGTGTCGGCGTTCGCGGGGTCGGCCGAGTTGGTGGCGATCCAGTGCGTCGCGAAGCTGTTCGCGACGATCGCGATGAGCGCGGCGGCGCAGGCGCCCCAGGCGAAGGAGAACAGCAGGTTCCGCCAGGGTCCGGGTGCGACCCGGTCCAGCCAGCGGAACGCGGCTATCAGCAGCGGGACGGGCAGGACCGCGAGGCAGATCCCGACCAGGAACCCCTTGGTGCCGGTCTGTTCCCGCACGAGGGCGAGGATGACCAGGCCGGAGAGCGCGAGGAGCGAGACGAGCGCCCAGGCGTGCACGGCCTTCCGCTCCCACCAGCGCGGATGCCGCAGCGTGCCGGGCCCCGGAGCGCCTGCTCCGGGCTGCGCGTGCGGAAACGCATTCGGATACGAGGGATAGGTCGCCACAGCGTTGACCCTAACGAGCGACGGGCCCGGCCGCGACGGGGTGTGTCAGTCCGCCGCGGTGGCCGGTGGGGACTGGGGTGCGTGCTCCGCGCGCAGGAAGAGCAGGTCGTGGACCACATGGCCCTTGTCCAGGCCCTGTCCCTCGAAGCGTGTGAGGGGGCGGAACGCGGGCCGGGGCGCGTATCCGCCGTCGGCCTGCGCGTTCTCGTAGTCCGGGTGTTCGGTCAGGACTTCGAGCATCTGCTCGGCGTACGGCTCCCAGTCGGTCGCGCAGTGCACGAGGGCGCCGGGCTTGAGGGGGACCTTGGCGAGGCTGAGGAACTCCGGCTGGATCAGGCGCCGTTTGTGGTGGCGCTTCTTCGGCCAGGGGTCGGGGAAGTAGACGCGCAGCCCGTCGAGGGAGGCCGCGGGGAGCATCTCGCGGAGCAGGATGATCGCGTCGCCGTTGGCCACCCGGACGTTCGTCAGGCCGTTCCGCTCGGCGAGGCCCAGGAGGTTGCCCTGGCCCGGGGTGTGCACGTCGACCGCGAGGATGCCGGTGTCGGGATCGTCGGCGGCCATCTGCGCCGTCGCCTCGCCCATGCCGAAGCCGATCTCCAGGACGACGCGCTTCCTGCCGTCGAACAGCTCGTCGAGGTCGAGGACGCGCTGCCCGTCGATGTCGAGGCCCCACGCGGGCCACAGCCGCTGGAGGGCGTCCGCCTGGCCGGTCGTGACGCGGCTGCGGCGCGGCTGGAAACTGCGGATGCGCCGCTCGAAGTGCGAACCGGCGGGGTCCGGCGCCGGCCCGTCGGGAAAGCGCGGCTCGCCCTTGGCGCGTGCGGGACCGGGGGCTTCAGGGGTGTGGGGTGACTCAGACACAGTGAGGCGATTTTACGTGTCCGGGCGCTGCCCGAGCGCGGCCAGGGCCCGCCGGGCGACCTCGCGGCCGATCGGGAGCGCGGCCGTCGCCGCGGGGGACGGAGCGTTCAGCACGTGCACCGTGCGCGGGGCCTCACGGATCAGGAAGTCGTCGACCAGGGTCCCGTCCCGCAGGACCGCCTGCGCCCGGACGCCGGCGGGCGCGGGCACCAGGTCGTCCGCGGTCACCGCGGGCAGCAGCCTGCGCACCGCCGCCGTGAACGCGTCCCGGGACACCGAGCGGCGCAGCTCCCCGGCCCCGTACCGCCAGTGCCGGCGCGCTATCCGCCAGGAGCCGGGCCAGGCCAGCGTGGCGCCGAGCTCGCGCGGTCTGACCGTCGACCAGTCGTAGCCCTCGCGGGCCAGCGCGGGCACCGCGTTCGGACCGACGTGGACGCTCTTGTCGATGCCGCGCGTGAGATGGACGCCGAGGAAGGGGAACGCCGGGTCCGGCACCGGATAGACCAGGCCGCGCACCAGCTCGGGGCGGCCCAGCTCGAAGTACTCACCCCGGAAGGGGACGATCCGCATGCCGGGGTCGTCCCCCGCGAGCCGGGCGATCCGGTCGCAGTGCAGCCCCGCGCAGTTCACCAGGACGCGCCCCCGGACGACGTCCCCGGCGGCCGTGCGCACCGCGACACCACGCTCCGCGCGGCGGTCGATCTGCACCACCTCCGCGCCGTACCGGATGTCCGCGCCCGAGGCCTCGGCGAGATGCCGGGCCACGGACACGTAGTCGGCGACGCCCGTCGTGCCCACGTGGATCGCGGCGAGGCCGCGCACATACGGCTCGTACTCGCCGATCTGGGCGGGGCCCAGCTCCCGCACCGGAATCCCGTTTTTCCGGCCGCGCTGGACCAGGGCGTGCAGGCGGGGCAGCTCGTCGCGCTCGGTGGCCACGATCAGCTTGCCGGTGACCGCGTGCGCGACGCCGTACTCCTCGCAGAACTTGACCATCTCGGCCGCGCCCCGCACCGCGAAGCGGGCCTTGAGCGAGCCGGGGCGGTAGTACACACCGCTGTGGATGACCCCGCTGTTGCGCCCCGTCTGGTGTCTGGCGGGGCCGTGCTCCTTCTCCAGGACGGTCACCCGGGTGCCCGGCACTGCGCGCGCGCAGGCGTACGCCGTCGACAGACCGACGATCCCGCCGCCGATCACCAGCACATCGCAGTCGTACCCGCTCGTCGTCACCGTGCCTCACCTCCCGCCCCCGATACTGCACTGCGCCACTGACAACGCGTTCAAACCCGGGCGGTGGCCCTTCGGCTGCACCGGTTCCTTCACACTGCTGCCCTAGGGCCTCTCGTTTGGATCACGCCGGGCTCGCGGGGTCTGGCACGCACATCTGCGGCGTTGTCGTCACTCGCCGACTCCCCCAAGCTCTCGACTGCGCTCGAGCAGGGGGCACCCCCATGCCCCCGCTCCCTGATCCGGCCTGATCCAAACGAGAGGCCCTACGCCGGCGTCATCAGGAGCGGCCTCGCCCGCTCCCGCAGCTCCACCACGCGCGGCTCGTCCCCGTACGGCTCCAGGCGGTGCAGCAGATCCTTCACGTACTCGGTCGTCCGGGCCGACGAGATCCGCCCGGCCACCTCCAGCGCCCGCGTGCCCTGCTCGCACGCCGCGTCCAGATTGCCCGACTCCAGCTCGGCGACCGCCGACACCACGAGGCGTAACCCGTGCGAGCGCACGAACTCCTCCGTGGGCTTCGACAGCGCCTGCTCCGTGAAGCGCCGCACCTGGCGGGGCGCCTTCAGGTCGCGGTAGCACTCGGCGGCGTCGGCGGCGAAGCGGTCGTACGAGTAGAAGCCGAGCCACGACGGGTCGTGGTCCCCGTCGCGCGCCCGCTCCAGCCAGCCCTCCGCGGCCCGCAGCGCGGCCCCCGCGGCGTGCGCGTCACCGGCGCGCGCGTGCGCGCGTGCCTCCACGAGCCGGAAGAAGCTCATCGTCCGGGCGGTGGCCAGCCCGCGATTGCGCTCCAGGGCGGCCTGCGCGAGGTCCACCCCCTCGTCGCCGAACCCGCGGTACGTCGCCTGGAGGGACATCGACGCCAGTACGTAGCCCCCCAGGGGCACGTCCGCCGCCGCGCGCGCGAGCCGCAGCGCCTGGATGTAGTAGCGCTGCGCCGCCTCCTGCTGGCCCGTGTCGAACGCCATCCACCCGGCCAGGCGCGTCAGTTCGGCGCTCGCCCCGAACAGGGCGCGCCCCACGTCGTCCGAGTACGCGCCGAGCAGCAGTGGGGCCGCCTCGACCCGCAGGCACTCGGGGACCATCGACGAACGCCAGTCGCCGCCCCCGTACTTGGAGTCCCAGCGCCGTGCGTCCTCCGCCGCCTCGCGCAGCTTCCGGACGTCGCTGTGGCCGACCTTCTGCGGCGTGTTGTCCCCGCCGCTCTCCGGTGGCTGGGCATCGCGTGCGACCGACGAGTCGGCCGGCGTTATCAGCCATCTGGAGGCGGGCGTCGCGTACGCGCTCACCGCGAAGGATCCGGCCAGCGACTGCCAGATGCCGCCGCCCGTGCGGCGGCCCGCGAGGTCGAGTCGGTACAGCTCCGTCGCCGACTTCACCGCCGCCCCCACGTCGCGCGGGAAGGCGAGGCCCACTTCGGGCGCGGGATCCGCGTCCGCCAGGCCGATCTCGTGCAGCGGCACGGGCCGGCCCAGCTTCTGGCCGATCGCGGCGGCGATGAGGTGCGGCGCCGCGCCCTGCGGCACCATGCCCTTGGAGACCCAGCGGGCCACCGAGGTCTTGTCGTAGCGAAGCGTCAGACCGCGTTGCGCGCCAAGGTCGTTGACCCGTCGCGCCAGGCCTGCGTTGCTGATTCCCGCGAGGGCGAGAACGGTGCCGAGTTTCTCGTTCGGCCCGCGTTGCTCCCTGGACATGCGCCACCCCTCGACACAGCCGGCTGCCGCAGTGGCATAACCGCGCGGCATTCGTACACCCAGCGTAGTTCGCCGGATCCCAAGCGTTAAGGGGCATAGTTCCGGATGGCGGGAATATTGTCCGCACGGGAGTACGTGTCCGGGGCGGTGCCGGCACGGTGTGCTCCGCCCGTGTGGCCGTGCGCCCGGGTGTGCGCTCTTCTGCGGCCATGGGGGGAGCGCTTCCATGGATGGTGCGTGGGTCGGCCCGCTGTACTGGATCCAGCGGGCTGGGGGACACCGCCGCCTTCATCCCCGCGGGCGGCGGACCGGTCCGGGAGGTGCAGGGCGCCTCCCGGACCGTGCGTTGCGCGCCGTGGCCGATGTGGTGTGCCCAGGTCTGGCCATCCACAGTCGATTTGGCCGAATATCGACGGTGCCGTGCGGCGTCACCGATGCCTCCGAGCGGCCCTTGGGGGGTTCAACTGCCGCTCGAAAGGGGCGCATTCGGTGGCGCACGTGCCGCCCGGTCGCCCCTCCCGTACGCCTCCTTCGTGGCAGCATGGGGACTCTGTTCCTGTGATTCCCTCTGATTCCTCTGACGAGGTTCTGTCCACAACCTGTGGAGGCGGCGATGCGGTGGTTGGTGGGGTGGAGCAGTACCGCCGCCGGGCCCGTGCGGTTCGGGTCCGCGGGCTCGACCGGACCCGACGGGGAGACCGTCCACCCCGTGGGCTCCCAGCTCCTGTGGGGTGACCCCGATCCGCTGTGGGCGGTCGGCGACTGGCGCCCGGACGAGGTCAGGATCGTCAGCGCCGACGAGCAGACCCGAATCGCCGTGCTCGGCACCTGCGGCGCCACCGACGAGCAGCTGCGGGTCGGCCTGTTCGCCGCGCGCGGCGGCGCCCTGCGTCACCTCACCGCCTGGTCCGGGAGCTACACCGCGGTCGTCCAGGTCGGCAGGCGCCTCATGATCGCCGGCGATCTGGCGGGCGCGCGGCCCGTGTTCTACACCCCCTGGGCCGGCGGCACCGCGTACGCGACGGCCGCCCTGCCGCTCGCCGACCTCATCGAGGCCCACCTCGACATCGGCCATCTCGCAGCCCTGCTCGCCGCCCCCGACGTGCCGGAAGCCCTGCACGACTCGACGCCGTACCAGGGTGTACGCCGCATCCCGCCGGGCCACGCGCTGATCCTGCGCGCCGGTGCCCGCGAGATCGCCGGCTACGAACCGGTCGCGTCGCTCGCCGTCGCCGCGCCCTCCGCGGACCCCACCGGCGCGGTGGACGCCCTGCGCGACGCGCTCGTCGAGGCCGTACGCGCCCGGCTCGCCGCGCCCCGGCACGTCCCCGGCGCCGACATCGACCCGGGACCCGTCCCCGGCATGGGCCCCGCCGAGCGGCGCGCGGCCCGCGGCATGCCCGTACCCGGCATCGGCGCAGACCTCTCCGGAGGACCCGCGTCCGGAACCCTCGCGCTGCTGGCGGCCGGACTGCCCGGACTGCCCGGCACGGTCCTCGGCCACGGCACGGGCGCGGGCGAGCGCCTCCTCGCCGTCACCTTCAACGACCTGTCCGCGGGCGCCCAAGGACGCGAGGCCGAACTCCAGCGCGCGGGCGCCATCGCCGCGAACCCGCGGCTGCACCACATCGTCGTCACCGCGGGCGAAGAGGCGCTCCCCTACGCCGAGTTGGACGGCCCCCTCACCGACGAGCCCGGCCCTTCCCTGATCACCGCCGCCCGCCACCGCACGCGCCTCCTCTCCGGCAGCGCCGACCACTTCACCGGCTATGGCGCCCGCCAGGTCCTCGACGCGCACCCGGCCCGCCTCGCCGACCTCCTCATGGACCGGCGCCGGCGGCACATGGTCAAGCCGGTCGCCGCGCTCGCCAAGGCGGACGGCGGCTCCGTGCTGGTGCCCGCGCGCGTGTACGGCGCGGCGCGCAAGCTGGCCCGCACGCCGTACAGGGCGGGCATCGAAAGCCTCGCGGAGCGGCTGCTGCAGCGGAACTTCGACGATCCGGTCGGTGAAGCGGGCGCCGTCGGCGCATCGCTCGCGGCCCTCGCCTGGGCGAGACCTGGGCCCGCCGCGCGCTGGCTGACGGGCGAGGCCCTCGCTGAAGTATCGGTTCGCCTCCAGGACGGCGCGACGCGTCCGGGGCCAGGACCGGGGCAGCGACCCGGCACCTTCCGGGCCCGCGCCGCGCTCGCCCGCCACGCTGCCGACCTGCGCGTCCTCGAACAGGCCGCTGAGGTCCGCTTCCAACGCCTGCACGCCCCCTTCCTCGACAACCAGGTCGTACGCGCCGCCCGCGCCCTCCCCGAGGCTCTCCGCGTCAGGCCCGGCGCCCGCGCCGACATCCTGCGTACCGTCCTCGAAGGCGCCGGCGTCAGCGAACTCCCGCCGGGCTGGGGCGCACCCTCGCACGCCTCGTCCGCCGCGGCGGCCCGCACCGGCCTGCGCGTCTCCTGTGACCACCTCGTCCAGCTCTTCGACACCCCGCTCCTCGCCCAGACCGGCCTGATCGAGGCCCGCGTGGTCCGCAAGGCCCTGCGCGCGGCGGCCGACGGCGAACCCCTGCCGCTGGACGGCCTCGCCGACCTCGTCTCCCTCGAACTCTGGCTGCGCCGCCTCATCGCCCGCCGCGGCACCTGCTGGACCGGCACCCCGGCCCGCCAGCGCGCCGTCCCCACCGGGAGCGTCGCACCGCAGCGGGGCGCACTGGGCGCCGGGCGCTGAAGAGCCGCACCCCTGGGGGCTGTCTTCGAACTCCCCGAACCGGAATCCGCGCGACTGAGCCCGCCCCGACCGTGAGAATGGACCAGTGCGGTACCGAATCCTGGGCGTCACCGAGGCGTACGACGATCAAGGCACACCCCTGCCCGTGGGCGGACAGCGGCTGCGCGCCCTGCTCGCGTCACTCGCGCTGCACGCGGGCCGCACCGCCCCCGCGGACGCGCTCATCGACGACGTCTGGGCCGACGAGCCACCGGCCGACGCGACCGCCGCACTCCAGGCCCTCGTCGGCCGGCTGCGCCGCGCCCTCGGCAAGGACGCCGTCACCTCCGAGGCGGGCGGCGGCTACCGCCTCGCCGCCCGCCCCGACGACGTCGACCTGTACGTCTTCGAGCGCCTCGTCCGCGAGGGCACGGCCGCCCTCACGGCCCACGACCCGGCGACCGCGTCCCGCACCCTGCGCGACGCGCTCGCCCTGTGGCGCGGCCCGGCACTCGCCGACCTCGCCGACCGCACCGCCGCGACCCGCTTCGAGGCCCAGCGCCTCGAAGCGGCACGCGCGCGCGTGGAGGCCGATCTGCGGCTCGGCCGCGCCGCGGACGTCGTACCGGAGCTGACGGAACTCACGCACGCCCACCCGTACGACGAGCCGCTGCACGCCCTCCTCATCCGCGCCCTGCGTGACGCGGGCCGTGGCGGCGACGCGCTCGCCGCCTACGAGAGCGCCCGCCGCGCCCTCGCCGACGGCCTCGGCGCCGACCCCGGTCCCGAACTGGCGGCCCTGCACGCCGACTTGCTCACCCCGGCCCGCGCCCCCGGCCGCCAGGCACCGCCGCGGCAGCCGCAGCGCGACGGCAATCTGCGGCCCCGCCTCAACTCGTTCGTCGGCCGGGAACCCGAACTCGACGCCATCCGTTCAGACTTGCAAGCGGCCCGCCTCGTCACCCTCACCGGACCCGGCGGCTCCGGCAAGACCCGCCTCGCCGAGGAAGCCGCCGCCGAACACCCCCGCGCCTGGCTCGCCGAGCTCGCCCCGCTCGACCAGCCCGAGGCCGTGCCCGGCGCCGTCGTCAGCGCCCTCGGCCTGCGCGAGACCGTCCTGATGACCAGCGAGCACTCCGCGCCGCAGGACGACCCCGTGGCACTGCTCGTGGAGCACTGCGCCCAGCGCAGCCTGCTCCTGATCCTCGACAACTGCGAACACGTCATCGGCGCCGCGGCCGCGCTCGCCGAAACCCTCCTCACCCACTGCCCCGGCCTCACGGTCCTCGCCACCAGCCGCGAACCCCTGGGCGTGCCCGGCGAGTCCGTGCGCCCCGTCGAACCTCTGCCGCCTGACCCGGCGCACCGCCTGTTCGCGGAGCGCGCCCGCGCCGTCCGGCCCGACTTCGACGTCGACGGCGACCCCGAGGCCGTCGCCGAGATCTGCCGCCGCCTGGACGGCCTGCCCCTCGCCATCGAGCTGGCCGCCGCCCGCCTCCGACTCCTCACACCCCGCCAGATCGCGGACCGCCTCGACGACCGCTTCCGCCTCCTGACCAGCGGCAGCCGCACCGTTCTGCCCCGCCAGCAGACCTTGCGCGCGGTCGTCGACTGGTCCTGGGACCTCCTCGACGAGCAGGAGCGCACGGTGCTGCGCGAGGCGTCCGTCTTCGCCGGCGGCTGGGACCTGGAAGCCGCGGAGGCCGTCTGCACCGGACCGGCGTCGGACCTGATCGGCGCGCTCGTCGACAAGTCCCTCCTGGTGGCCACCCCGGGCGACGGCAGCATGCGGTACAGGATGCTGGAGACGATCCACGAGTACGCGACCGAGCGCGCCGCAGAGACACCGCAGCTGCGCACCGAGGCCGGCCGGCGCCACACCGCCTACTTCCGCGCCCTCGCCGAGAAGGCCGACCCGCTCCTGCGCTCCGCCGAACAACTCCCGTGGATCGACCGCCTGGAGACGGACCTCGACAACCTCCGCGCCGCCCTCCACCGCTCCACGGTCACCGGCGACACCGAATCCGCGGTCGGACTCGCCCTCGCCACCGGCTGGTTCTGGTGGCTGCGCAACTACCGCAAGGAGGGCGCCGAATGGGTCGGCCACATCCTGGAGCAGCTGCTCCCGACGCCCCGCCCCGAGCGCCCGGCCCCCTCCGACTGCCGGGCCCCCCGGTCCGACGGGCGGACGTTCCCCGCCGCGGGCGACCTGGCGGACGAGGACGACCCGCTGTACTGGCCTCTCATGGAGCTGCGCCTCCTGCACATCTTCTTCGTGGCCCAGTCCGAACCCGAGAGCGCCCTGCGCGGGGAGGCCGACCGGGAATACCTCATGCGGGTGCGCGACGTCTTCGCGCGGTCCGGTCCCGCGGGGGCACGCTTCCCCGGCATCATCTGGCCGTTCACCGTGCACTTCCTGGACAACCCGGAAGGCGTCAGGGCCGCCCTCGACCTGGCCGTCGCCAACTGCCGGGAGTACGGCGGCGAGTGGGAGATCGGCGTCACCCTCATGTTCCGTACGCACACGGCCGTCGACGGGCCGGGCAACCTCACCGGCGTCGACGACGACGTCGCCGAACTGCGGGCCATCAGCCGCCGCGTCGGGGACCGGTGGATGCGGGCCCAGGTGTGCAGCGCGGCCGGTGAGGCGGCCATCGCGCGCAGCCGGTTCGGCGAGGCGAAGGGCGAGTTCGAGGAGGCGCTGCGCCTCGCCTACGAGGTGGGCGCCTACGCGGAGGCACCCTTCCTCATCGCCCGGCTCGGAGAGATCGCCTACCGCTCCGGCGAACACGACGCGGCCCGCAAGCTCCTGGCCGAGGCGAGCGGAGAGGCCGACCGGTACGGGGTGCCGGACCCCCACGCGTACGTGCACCTCCTGAACGCGATCATGGCGGTGGAGGACGGCGAGGTGGCACGGGCCCGCGCGCTGTGCGACGAGGCGGCCAGGGAGTCGTCGCGCGGAACGCCGCCGGCGCAGTTCACGGCGGCCGTACGGGGTGTCGACGCGCGGATCACCGCGGCCGAGTCGGGGCCCGCGCGCGGCCTCGCGGTCCTCACCGACGCCCTGTGGTACGCGGTCGAGAACCGCTGCGCGGAGATCGTCAACGCGGGCCTCGCGGGCCGTGGGGCACTCTTCCTGGCCCAGCTGGGCGACACGGAGGGGGCGGTACGGCTGGTGGCCGCGTCCGACGGCTGGCTCGGCGGCGCCGAGCGCCCGCTGCCCGAACGCGCCGAGATCGAGGCGCTGGGAGCGGCGGCGGCCGCAGCGCTGGGCGCCGACAAGTACGCCGATGCGCGCGCCGCGGGAGCGGGGCACACGGCGGCCGAGGCGGTCACGTTCCTCACGGAACGCGTCCGCCGCTTCGACTAGGACCGCTCACGCCTCAGCCAGGACCACTCACGCATCGGCCGGAACTCACCGGCACGTGAACCGGGACTCCGCCCAGTCCCCGACCGCGAGCGAGTCGAAGCTCGTCTGCGGCTCGGTGACCAGCCGGATCGCCTTGTGCCCCGCGAGATCCACATGAACGGGAACGGCCGGGTCCCCACCCCTGAGCACCTGCGACTTCCACAGGCGCACCCCGTCCGCGTACACGGAGAACCGCACCGCGCCCGTGCCGAGCGTCATGTCGTCGACACCGGCGAAGGCGTCGTACGCGGTGCACGTGCGGTTGAGGTCGATGGTCACGGAGGAGTTCGAGTGGACGGTGACCCCGTTCGCGTACTCCTTGTCCGCGATGCGCAGGCCCCACCGCTGCCACACCCAGCTGCTCGCGCCGGGCCGGATCTCCGGCTTCGTGCCGTCGCCGAGTCCGGCGTACGTCAGCTGGTTCAGCTGGTAGACGGCCGGGGCGGGCGGGGGAGGGGGCGGCTTCGGAGTGGGCTTGGGCGCCGGCTTCGGAGGCGGCGTCGGCTTGGGTGTGGGCTTCGGCGTCGGCTTCGCAGTGGGGGTCGGCTTCGGCGCGGGCTCGGGGGGAGGCGTCGGCTGGGGGGCCGGCGGCTCGGGCTTCGGCTTCGGGGGAGGCGTCGGCTTCGGCGGGGTGATGGGCTGCGAGACCGCCGGCTTCTCCTTGTGCGCCTCCGGCTTGGGCTTCTGCGGGTCGCCCGCCAGGGCGATCGCCACCGCCACGGCCACGCCCGCCGCGACCACACCGGCCGCGATACCCGCCTTCACGGGCGCGCCGAGCCCCTCGGACGCCGCGGCGCCCCCGCCCGCGGCGGCCGCCGCACCGGCGCCCGCCGCACTCGCGGCGCCGCCCCCGATGAGCGCGACCACCTTCGCGTACCCGGCGGCACCGAACCAGCCGATGACCGCGACCGGCACGACACCGGGGATCCCGCTGGCGACTTCCTTGATCTGACCGGCGGCGAGCCGGCACTTGGCGCACTCCTCCAGGTGCTTGCGCAGCCCCCGTTCGGCCCGGGTGCGCAGGCTGCCGCGGGCGTACGCGCCGAGCCGGTCGGCGTAGCGCGCGCACTCCTCGTCCTGGGTGAGGGTGGTGCTCACATGGGCCTGGAGGTACGCCTCCTTGAGGCCCTCGCGGGCGCGCTTGGCCAGCACGCGTGTGGCGTTGGCGTCGAGGCCGAAGAGCGTGGCGACCTCGCTGGGCGACTCGTCCTCGACCTCGGTGTGCCACAGGACGGCCTGCCAGCGCTCCGGGAGAGAACGGAAGGCCTGCATGGCCATGGACTGCTCGGCCTCGTGCATCGCGAGGACGTCGGCACCGAGATCCAGCGTGTCGTCGTCGGACACCTCGCTGGAGCGGGCGGCCTGCTGGGCGAACACGGCGAAGTCCTCGACCAGATGCTCGCGCTTCGCCGACTTCGTCCAGCCCGCGGCGACGCGGCGCACGGTGGTCAGCAGATAGGCGCGCACCGCGTGTTCGGGCCCGCTGCCGCCGCGCACGGCCTGCAGCATGCGGGCGAACACCTCGGCGGTGAGGTCGTCGGCGGTGTGCCCGTCCCGGCAGCAGGTGCGGGCGTAGCGGTGGACGGCGGTCGAGTGCCGGCGGTACAGCTCCTCGTATGCGGTGTCGTCGCCGGACCGCATACGGGCGATCAGGTCGGCGTCCGCCGGAGGCGTTGCCCGCGGGGGCGGCCGGACGGACGTGCCCGAATCCACACCGGGCTCGCGCTGCTGCGGGACGCTCGGGTCGGCGTCGGGAGGTGAGGGTTCGGAGCTGGGTGAGGGTACGGAGACGGCTGAGGGTTTGGAGGGGCCGGAGCCCGGTGACCCGCCCCGGAGTGGACCGCCCTGGCTCGGCACCTGCCGCGCGGGCAGCCCGCCGGTCCCGGTGTCGCCCGCACCACTGCTCTCGAGTGGCTCGTCCCGCCCGTCAACGCTCATCGCGGAAAGCCCCCGACCGCACACTCAGACCCGAACACGCGGGAAAGAGTGCCACACGGGCGGCCCACACCGCCTGCCAGTCCTCGTCAACCACTCATCCGTGGAGACTTAGTACAACGAAGCACTAGCTTTCACTCGTACGGGTAGCGGTCAACGGACTTGTCAAAAACGGGAGTTGGCCGCGCGCGACGCACACGCGCCACCCACGGCCGACCCCCACACCTGACCCGTCCCCGCACGCAGCGCGCACCGACGACCCGCGCGGCACCCCAGACGTCGATCACACGCCCAGAACCCCGCACCGCCCCCGGCGCGCGCCCAACTCCGCCCAGCTCTTACGCGGGCGGCTACTCGGGCCCCTGCGTGAGCGCCCGCGCGGGCCCCTACTTGGGCCGCGAACGGAGCCCTTCGAGCAGGATGTCCAGAAGCCGCGACGAGGCCGCGGCCTGCTGTGCGGGGTCCGGCAGCGAAGGCGCCGCCGTGGCGATGACCAGCAGCACGTCCGCCACCGTCACGTCCGCGCGGAGCTCCGACGCCGCGCGCGCCCGGTCCACGAGCTGCCCGACGACCTCGAGCAGCTCCGCGGCGCCCGCGTCGTCGGCCGGCACCGCCTCGGCGACCGGGGCAGGCCGCTGCTCCACGAGACGCAGCTCGGGCGGGACGACGGCGTGCCGCTGCTGCGGAACCCGCGTCTCGTCCCGGACCGCGCCCGCGTCGGCCCGCTCGTCGGCGACGCCGACGCGCAGCACCTGCGGAGGCAGCAGCCGCCCCGCGCCCGAGGCGACGGACGTGCGCAGGAAGCGCGACAGCGCCGACCACGGCTCGTCCTCCTGACCGAGGGCGGCCCGCGCCTGGTCGGTCAGCCGGGAGGTCTCCTCCTCGGCTATGCGCCGCACCAGTACGTCCTTGCTCGGGAAGCGCCGGTACACCGTGCCGACACCGACCCGGGCCCGCCGCGCCACGTCCTCCATCGGCGCGCCGTACCCCAGCTCGCCGAAGACCTCGCGCGCCGCGCGCAGCACGTGCTCCAGATTGCGCTGGGCATCAACGCGCAGCGGCGCCGCCCGTGAACTGTCGCCCATGCCGCGCCCGTTACCGCCCGCTGCGGTGGCCGGTCCGCCGGCCACGGCCGAAGCGGAAGCTGCAGAAGTCCATTGAGAGTCCTGAATGTGCATATGTGTTCCCCCGGTAATGACGTCTCCCCCCGGAGACTCTCCCCGCCATTGGCAACCGGGGCGTGAGGAACAAGCCAGTTCCACGGACCCGTCCGACGGATCCGTCAGCGCATCCCCCGACACCCCGACAGCACACGAACATAGTTGAGCCGGAGTCAATTCAGAAGGGGCAGGTTCCGCACGGAGCGCCCCACGAACGGAGTACGCGACGATTCCACCCCGATTGCACCCCCGCACCTCACCCGCTACATGTGCGCTGACCTGCGGATATTCCCCGTACTCCGGCAATTCGCCCACCCGGCGGCCGTCTCCGCCGCCGGTCACACAATTTGCCGGGGCTGTGGACAAACTCAAGTGGCCGATGCGTCATGGGATGGTGCCGATGCCGAAGACTGCTTCTTCCCGGGGGACGGCCCCGGAAGTCCCGCGTACGCGCGTCCTCGTCGTAGGGGGCGGCTATGTCGGGATGTACACCGCCCTGCGCCTCCAGCAGAAACTCAAACCGGAACTGAGAAGCGGCCGGACCGAGATCGTCGTCGTCACCCCCGACCCGTACATGACCTACCAGCCCTTCCTGCCCGAGGCCGCCGCCGGATCCATCTCGCCGCGCCACGTCGTCGTGCCGCTGCGCCGCGTCCTCGGCCGGTGCCACGTCATCGTCGGCGAGGTCACGTCGGTCGACCACGGCAAGCGCACCGCCACCTTCACCACGCTGGCCACCGAGGAGGAGGGCACCGGCGCCGTCGAGATCACGTACGACGAGCTCGTCATGGCCCCCGGCTCCGTCTCGCGCACCCTGCCCGTGCCCGGCCTCGCCGACCACGGCATCGGATTCAAGACCGTCGAAGAGGCCATCGGCCTGCGCAACCACGTCATCGAACAGCTGGACATCGCCTCCTCGACCCGCGACCCCGCCATCCGCGACGCGGCCCTCACCTTCGTCTTCGTAGGGGGCGGTTACGCCGGTGTGGAGGCACTCGGCGAGCTCGAGGACATGGCCCGCTACGCCGCCGGCTACTACCACAACGTCACCGCGGACGACCTGAAATGGATCCTCGTGGAGGCCAGCGACCGCATCCTCCCCGAGGTCGGCGAGGAGCTGGGCCGGTACACCGTCAGCGAACTGCGGCGCCGCAACATCGACGTACGCCTGCGGACACGGCTCGAATCCTGCGAGGACCGCGTCGCCGTCCTCGACGACGGCTCCCGCTTCCCGACCCGCACCGTCGTGTGGACCGCGGGCGTCAAACCGCACCCCCTGCTCGCCGCGACCGATCTGCCGCGCAACGAACGCGGTCGCCTCACCTGCACCGCCCAGCTCGCCGTCGACGGCGCCCCGCACGCCTGGGGCGCGGGCGACGCGGCAGCCGTCCCCGACATCACGGCCGGCGAGGAGGGCAAGGAATGCGCGCCCAACGCCCAGCACGCGGTCCGTCAGGCCACGGTCCTCGGCGACAACATCGCGGCCTCCCTGCGCGGCGAGCCCCTGACGGACTACGAGCACAAATACGTCGGCTCGGTCGCCTCGCTCGGCCTGCACAAGGGTGTCGCCCACGTCTACGGACGCAGGCTGAAGGGCTACCCTGCCTGGTTCATGCACCGCGTCTACCACCTGAGCCGGGTGCCGACCGTGAACCGGAAGGCCCGTGTCCTGAGCGAATGGATACTCACCGGGCTCTTCAAGCGCGAAATCGTCTCCCTCGGCTCGCTCGAACGCCCGCGTGCGGAGTTCGAACTCGCGGCCGGGGCAAACCCGCCGGGCAGCCCCCCGGCGAACCCGCCGAAGGACCCGAAGGGGTCGACCTGACCGGACCAAGGAACTCCCCCTCAAGGACCGGCGTCTGACGGATGTCGGTCCGGTCGGTCAGACTGGCCCATGACCCCCGGCCCCTGACCCTGGCCGGCCCCTGACCGTGGGCGGACCGACCGCCACGTTGCCCTTCCCCGCACTCCTGGTCTCCCGGCCGGGCAGGGGAGACCCCACCCGACCTCACGAGGCTTTCCCCACAGTGAACTTCACGCGCTGGAGCGCCCGGCTCCCCGGAACGCAGCGCCGCGCGGCAGCGCGGTCCGACCATGGCGTCTCCCAAAGCCAGCGAGGGGAAGGCGCCGTGCCCGCCGCCCGCCACGAACACCCTTCCGACGACGACGCGCCCACGCCCGGCGCCGGCATCGACGGGCTGCCCGCACGCGAGGTCCTCGACCGCATCCCCGCTCTCGTGGCCCTCGTCCACGGCCCCGACCACCGCATCGCGTACGTGAACGACGCGTACGTCGCGGCCTTCGGCGACCGCCCCGCCGGTGCACCCGCGCGCGAGGCGCTGCCCGAGCTGGAGGAACTCGGCCTGCTGCCCCTGCTCGACCAGGTCCTGCGCAGCGCCAAGCCGCGCACGGTCAAGTCCCGCAAGGTGGCCGGCGGCCGCTCGTACACGTTCACGTGCACGCCCGTGACGGTGCCGGCCGGTGCCACAGCCGGTGCAGACGGTGCGGATGACGGGGCCGGCGGCTCAGGGGTACTCGTCTTCGCGGCCGACGTCACCGACCACGCCGAGGCCGCCGAGCGGCTGCGCGCCAGCGAGCGCCGGCAGCGCGAGACCGCCGTCACCCTCCAGCGCTCCCTGCTGCCCCAGGAGCTGGAGCAGCCCGACGACCTGCGCATCGCGGCCACGTACCAGCCGGGCGGCACCGAGGCCGCGGTCGGCGGCGACTGGTACGACGTGATCACCCTCGGCGGCGGCCGCACCGCCCTCGTCATCGGCGACGTCATGGGCCGCGGGGTGCGCGCCGCCGCCGTCATGGGCCAGCTGCGCACCGCGGTCCGCGCCTACGCCCGCCTCGACCTGCCGCCGCACGAGGTGCTCCAGCTCCTCGACGGCCTCGCCATCGAGATCGACGCCAACCAGATCGCGACCTGCGTCTACGCGGTCCACGACCCGAACGAGGGCCGCCTCGTGTACGCGTCGGCCGGCCACCTCCCCATCCTCGTACGCGACGAGAGCGGCACGATCCACCGGGCGGAGGAGCCCACCGGACCCCCGCTCGGCACCGGCGGCTGGCTGCACGCCTCCGGATCGGTGCCGCTCGGCCCCGGTTCGACCGCCGTCATGTACACCGACGGCCTGGTCGAACGCAGGGACGAAGACATCGACGAGGGCGTCGCGGCCCTGGAGCGCGCGCTCGCCGGCGCCACCGGCACGCCCCAGGTCGTGTGCGACCGCCTCATCCGCGCGGCAGGCGTCACCGCGGACCACGACGACGACGTGGCCGTCCTCGTCCTCCAGCACCCGGCGCGCACGGGACCCGACGGAGAGCTGTTCCGCAACGCAGCCCTGGAACTCCTCGGCGGCGTCGAAGCGGCTCCACGCGCGCGTGCCTTCGCCTCCGGGGTCCTCGCCAGCTGGCGCTTCTCGCCCGAGCTGCACGACCTGGGAGTCCTGGCGGCCAGCGAACTCGTCGCCAACTCCCTCCAGCACGGCACCCCGCCCATGCGCCTCAGGCTCCGCCGCACCGACCGCCGCCTGATCATCGAGGTGACCGACGGCGACGACCACCTCCCGCGCCGCCGCCGCGCCGAACCCGCCGACGAGGCGGGCCGGGGCATCGCCATCGTCGCCACGATCGCCTCGAACTGGGGCTCCCGGCGCACCCCGGGCGGCGGCAAGGCGGTCTGGTG
Organism: Streptomyces sp. NPDC045026; assembly: GCF_056432625.1. Classification (NCBI taxonomy): domain Bacteria; kingdom Bacillati; phylum Actinomycetota; class Actinomycetes; order Kitasatosporales; family Streptomycetaceae; genus Streptomyces; species Streptomyces sp. NPDC045026. The sequence goes on along the minus strand of NZ_JBWKIS010000006.1, from coordinate 2,542 downwards.
CGAATTCGCCCTGCCGCGCACGCCGTAGTCCGGACGCGCCTCAGACGGAAGCGGCCGCGGGCGCCGGCTCGACCGGAGCCCCGCCCTCCGCCACGATGCGGGACTTCGCCAGCGACGGCTGGTCCTGCACGGGCGACAGATGCCGCCCGAGCCGCACCGCGAGGAACGTGATCCCCAGCGAGAACAGCACGAACGTCACGATGTACGGACCGTGCAGCGCGGCCCCCATGGGCCCCCCGACCGCCGGACCGACGGCCAGAGCCAACTGCTTGACCAGCGCGAACGCCGAGTTGTACTGCCCGACCATCCCGGTCGGCGCCAGATCGGCGACCAGCGGGGCCACGGTCGGCGACAGCATCGCCTCACCGAGACCGAACAGCGCGTAGGTCGAGATGAACGCGGCCGTCGCCATGGCCTGGCTGCCGTGCCCCACACCCGCGTACCCGGCCGCGAGCCACGCGACCGCCCACACGAGCCCGACCGCGGCGATCACCCGGGACCGCCTGCGCCGCTCGACGAACTTCAGGACCGCGAACTGCGCGACCACGATCATCGCGGTGTTGGCGGCGAGCGCGATGCCCAGCGTCGACGGGGAGATCCCGGCCGCCTCCATGCCGTACGCGCTCAGGCCCGACTCGAACTGCCCGTAGCAGGCGAAGAACAGCACGAACCCGAGGACGCACAGCTGCACCATCGCCCGGTGCCGCAGCAGCGCCCGCAGCCCGCCGCCCGCCCCGGAACCGCCCTTCGGCACGGCCCCGCCGATCGTCGGCGCGTACGGCATCCGTACGAAGCCCACGACCGCGGCGAGCACCAGGAACATCACGGCCTCGATGCCGAAAAGCAGGGTGAAGCTCGACGGGCGGCTCTCGTCGACGATCTGGCCGCCGATGAGCCCGCCGATGCCCAGGCCGAGGTTCTGCAGGAAGAACTGCATCGCGAAGGCGCGCGTACGGGTGTCCGGTGTGGACGTCCACACGATCATCGTGGCGAGCGCCGGCTGGATCACGGCCGTGCCCGCACCGAGCACCGCCGCCGACAGGATCGCGGTCGTCCGACCGCCCGCGAGCCCGAGCCCGACGGCACCGACCGCCGCCACCATCGTGGCGACGACCAGGACGGGCACCGGACCGCGCCGGTCGATGGCCCGTCCGGTGAACGGCAGGACGACCAGAGCGGCCATGGCGAAGGCGGCGAGCACGATGCCCGCCGCTCCAGCCCCCAGACCTCGCACCTCAGCGACGTACACATAGAGGAACGGGACCGTGAACCCGACGCCGAACGAACTCAGCGCGCTGCCCACCTGGATCCGACGCATCGCTGCGCCCATCGCCCTGGTCACTTTCACCTGCCTTAGGAGTTAGAAGTGAAGACTTCGAAGCTAAAGTTAGGATCTAAACAATACACACCGAAGGACTTCAATGCCAAGCGGTCCGTGCCATACTGCGGCCATGGGCGACAACCCCGGCGACAGCGAGCCGACCCTCGACGAACAGATCGCCGCATACCAGCGCGAGTTCCAGGACCTCGACCCCCAGGTCGAGCACATCGTCTCCGCGCTCGGCCGCCTCAACAGGCGCATGAACGTCGCCTACGGCCGCCAGACCGCCAACCTCGGCATCACGAGCGCCGAGTGGGAGGTCCTCAAGGCCCTCGTCCTCTCCGGCGCCCCGTACCGCATGGGCCCCGGCGACCTGGCGAAGCGCCTCGGCCTCACCCCGGCCGCCATGACCCACCGCATCGACCGCATGGTCGGCGAGGGCTTGGTGACCCGCGACCGCGACGAGTCCAACCGGGTACGCGTCATCGTCGAGCTCACCACCGAGGGCCGCGCCAAGTGGCTCGAGGCGATGCGCCTCGCCTCCGGCTTCGAGGAGGACCTGCTCCAGGACCTTTCCTCGGACGAGCGGGGAGTGCTCGGTGAGGTCCTGACCCGCCTGCTGCGCCGCGTGGAGGACGCCCAGCCGGACGCCGGCGGCCGTCTCACGGACCTCGACTAAAAGAAGTTGCCAGGATGGTGTTGACATGCCCCTCCTGGACACGTAAGGTTCTTCGAGTTGCCACGGAGCTGTAACGGTTCTGCGACAGCGCCTCCGCCGCTGAAGCGGCAACCCCATCACCAGCACGATCTCCCTCCGGGATCGAATTCGGCGTGCCCGAATTCAATTCGATTTCGGTGTGGCGGCCCGATTAGGCGCCGCCGGGGAAATCCGCTAAAGTTTGGGACGTCGGAACGGCCCAACAGCCGGGAAGACAAGCCCTGCTGACTGGGAATCAGGCCCGAAAGGATCTGATAGAGTCGGAACCGCCGGAAAGGGAAACGCGAAAGGCCGAAAGGCTGGAGCGGAAACCTGAAAGGCACCGAGGAAATCGGACACGAAAGAGTCTGATAGAGTCGGAAACGCAAGACCGAAGGGAAACTGCCCGGAGGAAAGCCTGAGAGAGTCTCTCGGGTGAGTACAAAGGAAGCGTCCGTTCCTTGAGAACTCAACAGCGTGCCAAAAGTCAACGCCAGATTGACAACCCCGGCCCACTTCGGTGG
>NZ_JBWKIS010000005.1:0-454039 GCF_056432625.1 Streptomyces sp. NPDC045026 | reverse complement strand
ATGAACCGGGGCCACTGGTCGTACATCACCGCAGGTCAGTCACCCTTTCGGCCCGCTTCGATGTCTTCTGCCACTTTGTAGGCGATGCCGTCGAGGATGTCGTGTTCGCTCACCACGACCTCCTTGGCGCCGATCCACTCCATGATCAGGCGCAGTACCAGCGCCCCGGAGGCGATGACGTCGACGCGGCCCGGGTGGATGACCGGGTTCAAGGAGCGCTGGTCGTGCGTGGACGTCAGCAGCCAGTCCGTCAGCTCGGCGACCCGCTCGTAGGAGATGCGGGAGTGGTGGATGGCCACCGAGTCGTACTCGCTCAGGCCGAGCGCGAGGGCCGCGACCGTCGTCACGGAGCCGGCGAGGCCCACGAGCGTGCGGGCCGCGGTCAGCGGGACCAGCTGCGTGACCAGGTCCAGGGCCTCGACGATGTCCTCGCGGATCGCCTCGATCTGGGCGGGCGTCGGCGGGTCGGTGATCTGGCCGTCCTCCCCCACCAGGTGGCGCTCCGTCATACGGACGCAGCCGATGTCGACGGAGTACGCGGCCACGACCGTGTCCTCGCCGACGACGAACTCCGTCGAGCCGCCGCCGATGTCCACGACCAGGTAGGGCTTGTCGAGGTCGGCCCGGCCCGTCAGCTCCTTCGTCGCGCCGGTGAAGGAGAACTCGGCCTCCTGGTCACCGGTGATGACCTCGGGCTCGACGCCCAGGATGTCCATGACTCCGCGCACGAAGTCGTCCCGGTTCTCGGCGTCGCGGGACGCGGACGTGGCCACGAACCGGATCTTCTCGGCGCCGTGCGCCTTGATGATCTCGGCGTACTCGCGGCAGGCCGCGAAGGTCCGCTCCAGCGCCTCGGGCGCGAGCCGCCCCGTGCGGTCCACGCCCTGCCCGAGCCGCACGATCGTCATCCGGCGGTCCAGGTCGACGAGTTCACCCGTCACCGGGTCGGCGTCGGCCACGAGCAGACGGATCGAGTTCGTGCCGCAGTCGACGGCGGCGACCCGGGTCACTCGCTCTCCTCGGGCGCGGCCGACACGCACGGGCCCTTCGCCCACCACTCGGGCAGCATCGCGATCGCCTCGTCGCCGAGCGGGTTCACGCCCGGTCCCGCGGCCAGCGAGTGGCCGACCAGGACGTGCAGGCACTTCACCCGGTCCGGCATGCCGCCCGCGCTCGGGAAGCCCTCCAGGACCTCGATGGCGTCGCGGCGCGCGATGTAGTCCTCGTGCGCCTTGCGGTACGCGTCCGCGAGCTCGGGGTCCGTCGAGAGACGCTCCGTCATCTCCTTCATGACGCCGTTCGCCTCCAGGGTGCCGATCGCGGACGCGGCCCGCGGACACGTGAGGTAGTACGTCGTCGGGAAGGGCGTGCCGTCCTCGAGGCGCGGGGCCGTCTCGACCACGTCCGGGTTGCCGCACGGGCAGCGGTGCGCGATGGCCCGCAGGCCGCGCGGCGGGCGGCCGAGCTGCTCCTTGAACGCCTGGATGTCGGCGTCCGTGGGCGTGGTCGGCTCGGTCTGGGGCGGGGGCGTGTCCATGCCTGGGGGCTTTCCTTCAGTGAACTTCGGTGGGGTACTGCGGACTTCAGAGGTACTGCGGACTTCAGGGGGTGGAGACTTCGGCGCTTCGGGCTTCGGGCTTCGGTGTGGCGGGTCAGTTGTCGGGGCGGTCGGCCTTGTCGACGCCGTCCCAGACGTTCGAGTACCAGGGCCGGCCCGCCGCGCCCTGCTCGGAGCGGGTGCGTTTCACAGCGTCGGGGTCGCGCGCGATGTAGCCGGTCTCGCCCGGCATCACCAGGTGGAGCCGGTCGCGGATCCGCTGCTCGGCGTACGAGTCGTCCTGCCAGCGTGCCTTCTCGTCGCGCAGCCGGTCGACCCTGCTCTGGGCCTCCTGCCGCTGGCGCTGGAGGTCGGCGATCTCCCCGCGCTGGGAGACGTACTGCCTTATGGGGTAGGCGAGCGCGACGACCAGTGTGCACAGGACGAGGGCCAGGAGTGCCGCGCGGCCGGTGAGGCGGGAGCGGCGGGCCTGGCGTCTGGTCTGGGAGCGGTAGACGCGCTCGGCGGTCTGCTCGCCGAGCAGACGCAGCCGGGTCGCGGTGGAGAACCGGTCACGGTCCCTGTCCCGGACTCTCCCGGCCATCTTCGCGCCTCCCCTTTACGTGCGTACGTCCCCGCACACGGTACGGGACCGGGTGCGGGGACGTACGTACGACGCTTCTACCGAAGCCTGTGTGGCTCAGCCCTTGAAGCGCGGGAAGGCGCTGCGGCCGGCGTAGACCGCGGCGTCGTCGAGGATCTCCTCGATGCGCAGGAGCTGGTTGTACTTGGCGACGCGGTCCGAGCGGGCCGGGGCGCCGGTCTTGATCTGGCCGCAGTTCACCGCGACGGCGAGGTCGGCGATGGTGACGTCCTCGGTCTCACCGGAGCGGTGGGACATCATGCACTTGAAGCCGTTGCGCTGGGCCATCTCGACGGCGTCCAGGGTCTCGGTCAGCGAACCGATCTGGTTGACCTTGACGAGCAGGGCGTTGGCGGAGCCCTCCTCGATGCCGCGGGCGAGGCGCTCGGGGTTGGTGACGAAGAGGTCGTCGCCGACGATCTGGACTTTGTCGCCCAGCTTCTCGGTGATGACGTTCCAGCCGGCCCAGTCGTCCTCGTACAGCGGGTCCTCGATGGAGACCAGCGGGTACGCGGAGACGAGCTCCTCGTAGTACTCGGTCATCTCGGCGGCCGAGCGGGACTTGCCCTCGAACTCGTACTTGCCGTCCTTGTAGAACTCGGACGCGGCGACGTCGAGCGCGAGCGCGATCTGCTCGCCGGGGACGTAACCGGCCTGCTTGATGGCCTCGACGATGAGGTCGAGGGCCTCGCGGTTCGAGCCGAGGTTCGGGGCGAAGCCGCCCTCGTCGCCCAGGCCGGTGGACAGGCCCTTGGTCTTCAGCACCTTCTTGAGGGTGTGGTAGACCTCGGCGCCCCAGCGGAGGGCCTCGGAGAAGGACTCCGCGCCGATCGGCGCGATCATGAACTCCTGGATGTCGACGTTGGAGTCGGCGTGCGACCCACCGTTGAGGATGTTCATCATCGGGACGGGCAGCAGGTGCGCGTTCGGGCCCCCCAGATACCTGAAGAGCGGCAGGTCGCTGGCCTCGGAGGCGGCGTGCGCGACGGCGAGGGAGACGCCGAGGATGGCGTTGGCGCCGAGCGAGCCCTTGTTGTCGGTGGCGTCCAGGTCGAACATCGCCTGGTCGATCAGGCGCTGCTCGGTGGCGTCGTAGCCGACGAGCTCCGGGCCGATCTGCTCGATGACAGCGAGGACGGCCTTCTCGACACCCTTGCCCTGGTAGCGGTTCGGGTCACCGTCGCGGAGTTCGATGGCCTCGAACGCGCCGGTGGACGCACCGGACGGGACAGCGGCACGACCGGTGCTGCCGTCGTCGAGGCCGACCTCGACCTCGACCGTGGGGTTGCCTCGGGAGTCCAGGATTTCCCGGGCTACGACGACGTCGATGGACGGCACGAGCATCTCCTTCTGGGATGTGACGCAACTACGCCGGGCCGCTTGGTCCGGCAACACACGAGCCTATCCGGCTCCGGGCCATCAGCCGGACGACAGACCGGCCCGTGGACAAAACCGAGAGCGAATTGTTTCCGAACGGAACAAAAAGCCCCGGCCGACAACGGACGAAAAACCAGGACCCCTCACACACCAAAGCCCCGCCCCGGGCGCGACGGGGGAATGCGCACCCGGGGCGGGGAGTCCTTGGGGACCTTGCGTGGTACCGGCCATCCGCCGAAAGCCGGTACCCGAGCGGCCTGAGGGCTGCGGCTCTCCTCTATTACTCGCTACGACTCGCTCGAGGCGGAGCCGCCGGCCCGTGTCGCCTACTTGAGGTGGAGCTGCTGGCCCGGGTAGATCAGGTCGGCGTCCTCGACGATGTCCTTGTTCAGCTTGAAGAGCTTCGCCCAGCCGCCCTTGACGTGGTGCGTCTCGGCGATGGTGCTGAGGGTGTCGTGAGCCTTCACCTTGTACTCGCCGTCACCCTTCTTGACCTTCTTTCCGGCCGGGGTCTCGACGGTCTTCTTCGACTCCTGCTTCGGAGCGGCGGGCGTCGTGCGCTCCTGGCTGCGGGTGGTCGGCTGCTCGGCCTTGCGCTCCTGCGGCTGCGGGGCGGCCGGCGCGGGGGCGGCGGAGCCGGTCGAGGCGGCGGAGAGGCCCACGCCACAGCTCGGCCAGGCACCCTTGCCCTGGCTGGCCAGGACCTTCTCGGCGACGGCTATCTGCTGCGCCTTGGAGGCCTTGTCGGCAGTGGAGGCGTACGCGGTGCCGCCGTACGCGGCCCACGTGGACGAGGAGAACTGGAGGCCGCCGTAGTAGCCGTTCCCGGTGTTGATCGACCAGTTGCCGCCGGCCTCGCACTGCGCGACCGCGTCCCACTCGGAGGCGGTGGCGGCGGAGGCACCGGTGGCACCCATCAGCGGGACGGCGACAGCGGCACCGGTGACACCGGCGAGCGTGGCGACACGGACGGCCTTGGACGGGCGGCGGTGCTTGCCCTTGCTGGAAAACAGCATCGAGAGATCCCCTCACCGACGCCTACGAGGTGAGCTGTCGGGTTCGGGCCGGATGAGTGCCCGGTCGCACGTCTTGCGTGCGACTTAACCCCAAGCCGGTCGTCCGGCCGTCTCTCAACGGCCGGGACCGGCACTTACCTTGGGTCCCCCGCTCCTGCCTACGGCGCTTACGCGACGACTGTTCCCGTACGGACATTGGCAGGATTCGGCGTGACATCCGACGGGGCCCGCTGTGGCGAGCGGTGATGACCGTAAGCAGCGGATCGCCCTAATTTCAAAGACGATCAGGGCCTTTGAGACCCATCTCTCACTCTCACCAAAGCGGACATTCAGCCCGAACTGCCGCTACTTTTCGCCCGATTCGAGCCCAAGATCCAGACTCTGACCAGGAAGGATGAGGTCCGGGTCGGCACCCACCGCCTCCTTGTTCCCGGCGTACAGAGCGGCCCATCCGCCGTCCACGTCATGGGTGTCGGCGATGTCCCAGAGGTTGTCACCGGCGCGCACCGTATAGGTATCTTCGTCCGGATTTGCGGCCTTACGACCGTTTTCGTCACCGCGCGAGGCGTGGCGGCCCGCGCCGTCGTCGGCGCGCGAGGAGCCGGCGGTGTCGTCCTTAGCGGCGCCGCCGCGGTGCCGGCCGGCGGCGGGCGGCGTGGCGGAGTCCGAGCCGCCCGAGGCCTCCGGGGAGGACTCGTCGGGGGTCGAAGTCGAGCCGTCCTGGCCGGACTTGTCAGCTTCAGCGACATCCGTGGCGTTACCTGCGGTATCGCCCGACTTGTCGTGATTCTTCTCTCGGGAGTCGTCCTTCGCGTCCGAGGACGCGGAGTCCGACGGCTCGTCGCTCGCGTCGCCCTTCGCCGCGTCGTCGCTCCCGGAGTCACCGGCCGACGCCGACGGGGTCGGCAGGGCCGCACCGGGGTCGACCTCGGCCGCGGCGTCGTCCGCCGTGAGCCCCGAGGTGACCGAGCAGACCGGCCACGCCCGCGGGCCCTGGTCGTCGAGGACCTTCTCGGCGACGGCTATCTGCTGCGAGCGGCTGGCCTGGTCGGCGCGCGGCGCGAAGTCGAGGCCGCCGTAGTTCTCCCAGGTCTCCTGAGAGAACTGGAGCCCGCCGTAATAGCCGTTGCCCGGATCGGCGCTCCAGGAGCCGCCGCTCTCACACTCGGCGAGCTTGTCCCACGTGGCCGTCGACGCGGCGCTCGCGCTGGTCGCGCCAAGCAGAGGGATCGCGATGGCGGAGCCGGCCACTCCTGCGGCGACGATGAGCGCGGGAGCCTGGCGGGGGCGACGGTGACGACCGTTCCCGGTGAGCATGGAGGCGCCTTTCGGGGGCTGGGGGAATGCTGCGGCGGGTGGTGCCGCGATGACTGGTGAACGTAGCGGGAGTCGAACGCTTGTCACAAGTCGATGCAGCGGAGATCACGTGAAAGTCACAGTCTTGACGATCCGTCAGCTACGAGGCTTTGTCCGGGCCCGCCTGATGCGGCGTGAACTCGACCGGAAGCGTGCGCAATCCCCGCATGATGAGCCCGCCACGCCAGCGCAAATCGGCAGGTTCCCCCGCGAGTCGCAGGTCCGGAAGGCGCGTCAGAAGCGTCGCGAGGGCGGTCTGCCCCTCGAGGCGCGCGAGGGGCGCGCCGAGGCAGTAGTGAATGCCGTGCCCGTATCCGAGGTGCTGATTGTCACGCCGGGACAGGTCGAGGGTGTCGGGCTCGTCGAAGCGCGCCGGGTCACGGTCGGCGGCGGCGAGGACAACGAGGACGGGGTCGCCCGCGGCGATGTCCTGGCCGCCGACGGTCAGCGGCTCCGTCGCGAAGCGCCAGGTGGCCAGCTCCACCGGGCCGTCGTAGCGCAGGAGTTCCTCGATGCCGGTCTCCAGGAGCCCGGGTTCGGCGGCGCCCGGGGCGAGCGACCGCTGGAGCCGCTCGCGCTGCTCGGGGTGCGTGAGCAGGGCGTACAGGCCGTTGCCGATCAAGTTGACGGTGGTTTCGAACCCGGCGAACAAAAGGATGAAGGCCATCGCGGCGGCCTCGTTCTCGGTGAGGTGCTCGCCGTGGTCGGAGGCGCGGATCAGGCCGGAGATGAGGTCGTCACCCGGGTCGTTGCGCTTGCGGTGGATGAGTTCGGCGAGATAGCCGCGCATCTTCTTGACGGAGCGCGCGACGCCCCCTCGCGGGCCCCCGCCGTGGCGGATCATCATGCCCGCCCAGTCGCGGAAATCGTCCTGGTCCTCGCGCGGGACGCCCAGCAGGTCGCAGATCGCGTAGATGGGGAGCGGGAACGCGAAGTCGTGGATCAGGTCGGCCTCACCCTCGGCCGCGAACCGGTCGATGAGCTGATCCGTCAACTCCTGCACGCGGGGGGCGAATTCGGCCACCCGACGCGGGGTGAACGCCTTCGAGACGAGGCGGCGCAGGCGGGTGTGGTCCGGCGGGTCGATGTTGAGCAGATGCGTCATCAGTTCGGCCTTGCGCTCGCCCGGAATGCCGGTCTTGCCCTTGGCGTGGGCGGGCTCGTCGTGGTGCGCCGGGTTCTTGGACAGACGCTGGTCGGCCAGCGCCTGCTTCGCGTCCGCGTACCGCGTGACCAGCCACGCCTCGACACCGCTGGGGAGCGTGGTGCGGTGGACGGGCGAGTGCTCGCGCAGCCAGGCGTAGGCCGGGTACGGATCGGTGGCGAACTCCCAGGTGAAGAGTTCGGGAGCGGTGCGCTGCGCGGGCTTGTCGGTCACGCGTCGACGGTATCCGGCGCGGCGCGCCACTCCTGCCGGGCCCCACCGCCGACCGGTTCTAGCCCAGCCCCTCCGCGCCGCGGATCGCGTCCCGGTACGCGCGGGCCGCCGCTCGCAGGGCCGCCTCGGGGTCGACTCCGTCGGCCTCGGCGCGCAGGGCGAGTGCGAGCAGTTCGTAGCCGATGCCCTCGCCGCCCGGCGTCGGCACGTCGAGGCCGGCCGTGCGGACGCGGGAGCCGAGCTTCGCCGCGAGTGCGAGGCCGGGCTGGCCGACGGGTACGCCGTCCGTGACGGACTCGCGCTGCTTCTCGACGGCCTTCGTGCGCAGCCAGTGCTCCTTCACGTCCTCGGGGGTGAGGGCCGTGTCGTCGCCGAAGACGTGCGGGTGGCGGTGGATGAGCTTCTCGACGATGCCGCCCGCGACGTCGTCCACGGAGAACGCCTCGTCCCCTTCCTCACCGGACGCCTCCTCGGCGATGCGGGCGTGGAAGACGACCTGGAGGAGTACGTCCCCGAGCTCCTCGCGCAGTTCGTCCCGGTCGCCGTCCTCGATCGCCTCGACGAGTTCGTACGCCTCCTCGATCGCGTACTTCGCCAGTCCCTTGTGGGTCTGCTGCGAGGACCACGGGCACTCGCGGCGGATGCGGTCCATGACCTGGACCAGATCGAGGAGGCGGGCGCCCGGCAGGTCGTAGGAGGCCGGGAGCAGTTCCAGGTCGGGCATCGAGACGCGGCCCGACCCGGCGAGGGTGGCCAGACCGTCGGTCAGGCGCCGGTCGCCCTCGGCGGTGGCGACGACCACGACGGTGCGGCCCCCGGCGCAGGCGTCGACGAGCTCGTGGGCGTTCGGCGCCGCCTCCCGCACCTCGATGCCGGCCTCCCGCAGATACGGCAGCTGCGGGTGCGCGGCGTCGGCACACAGCACGTCGTCGGCGGCGTGCAGCAGCTGCCAGGCCGACCAGGACAGCAGGCCGGGCGCGACCCGGTGGCTCGTGGTGAGCAGGACGATGCGGCCGGTCGGGGCGGCGGCGGGTGCGTTCGCAGCGTTCTCTGCGTTCGCAGCGTTCGCAGCGTTTTCGGGGTTCTCGGGGTTCACGTCTCGAACGTAACCCAGGCCGCCTGCCGCGCATCGGGCGAGAGGCCCTACGCCGTCTGCTGGTCCCCCGTCTTCGGGGACGTGACCTCGCGCACCCACGGGGTCTTCGCGTCGGCGCGGCCGTGGCTCTTGGCGATGTCCCAGGTGCCGTAGCGCGGGTTCAGGTCGACGTTCAGCTCCTTGGAGGCCTGGTCGAGCGCCTTCCAGAAGGGGGCCTGGTCGGTCTCGGACTGGGACTGCATGTTCGCGCCGACCTTCTGGGCAAGGCCCATCACCTCAAGGTCGGTGCGGGCGCTGTCCGCGATGCGCTCGGGCGCGATGTTGTACTGCTCGAGCAGGGCGAGCTCAAGCTGCCGGGCGCCGCCGGCCTGCTGCCTCATAGCGGCTTCCCGCTCCTGGATCTGCCTGCGGGTCACGGTGACGCCCGCGTCGGCGGCCGCCCGGTGCAGGACACGGTCGAAGACCATGGAGTGCAGCGTGTTCCGGGTGAGCGTGCCTGACTTGGCGATGGCCTGCTCGTACTGCTGGTCGTCCTTGGTGGCGGCCTGCTGGGCGTCGCGCACCTCGTTCACCCGGTTCTCCAGCTGGGAGACGCTGATGCGATCGCTGCCCACGACGGCCGCGGCGCCGGGATGCGCGTCGCTGCCGCAGGCGGTGAGGAGGGGGACCGCGGCTACGGCGGCGGTGGCGAGGACGAGTGCGGTGCGGCGGCTGTTGCTGCGGTGCAAGGTAGGGCCTCCCTGCGAAGAGTTTGTGCGTCGGTGCACAAAGTCCGGCGGTGATCGATGTTAGGCAGTGGCCGTGCTCTCGGCCACCTATTCGACCCAACGATTCGCCGGGAGTTGAGGCACTCCCCCGCTCCCGGCCCGCCCCGGCTCAGCCCCGGACCTGCCCCAGCCACTGCAAGGTGCGGCGGATTTCGGCCGGGATCGGGTGTCCGGGCCCGTGCACGCGCTCCGCGTCGTGCAGAAGGCGTACGAGGGTGTCGTGCGCGGCGGCCCGGTCGCCGAGGGCGAGGAGCAAGTGGCCGATGCGGCGCCGGACTTCGAGGGGCAACGTGAGGTCCGTCGTCGCGTACTGGTTCTCGTAGTACGGCAGGAGCGCGCGGTACTCGGCTAGTGCGGCGGCCGGTTCGCCCAGCTGTTCCAGGCACTGCGCGGCCTCGTAGCGGAACTGGAGGGACTGAGGGTCGGCCTGGCCCGCCTCGGCGGCCCGCTCGTCGGCGAGGCGGCGCAGTTCGGGCAGGGCGCGGCGGTACTGGCCGTCGTCCATGAGCGTGGCGGCGTACTGCTTGCGCAGGGTCCGGACGACCGGTGAGTGCTCGCCGTGCTGGGCCGCGGCGGCGGGCAGGATCGCGCCGAGGATGTCGACGGCCTGGGTGATGCGGCCCTCGCCGAGGAGGCGCTTGACCTCGTCGACGGCGCCCGCGACGTCCGGCTTGTCGGTGTGGGGTGTGGGCGCGGCGGGCTGCGGGGCGGGGGTGCGGGCGCGGTCGGGCCAGGGGGCGTGCGGGCGCAGGAAGGGGCGGGTCGGGTCGAGGGGGCCGCCGCTGGGCACGCCGCGCGCGGGCAGCAGCGGGAGCAGGGCCTCGTACGTCTCCTGGGCGGAGGCGGGCCGGTGCTGCGGGTCCTTGGCGAGGAGGCGCAGGACGAGCGCCTCCAGGGCTTCGGGGACCTCGGGGCGCAGCCGGCGGACCGGCAGGGGCGGCTCGTAGAGGTGGCGGTGCAGGACGCCGAGGGCGGTGGAGCCCGCGAACGGGACGTCTCCGCTGAGGAGTTCGTGCAGCAGCACCCCGAGCGCGTACAGGTCGGTGTAGGGGCCCACAGCGCCGCCCATGGCCTGTTCGGGCGCCATGTAGGCGGGGCTGCCGATGGGGGAGCCGGTGTGGGTGAGGCGGGTGGTGTCGGTGTCGAGCACGGAGGCGACGCCGAGGTCGAGGACGGTGACGGTGCCGTCCTGCTTGACCATCACGTTCCGCGGCTTGAGGTCGCGGTGCACGATCGGCACGGCGTGCACCGCGCACAGGACGGCGCACAGCTGGGCGGCGACGGAGACCGCCCACTGCCATGGGTAGGGGTCGTGTTCGGCGAGGTGGTCGGAGAGGTCGGCCCCGTCGACGTACTGCATGACGAGGTAGAGGTCCTCGCCCTGGGTGCCCGCGTCGTGGACGGTGACCAGGCCGGGGTGGTCGACCTGGGCGGTGACGCGGCACTCGCGCACGAAGCGGCGGCGCAGCTCGTCGGCCTCCTGGCCGGCGACGCGGTCGGGGCGCAGCAGCTTCACGGCTACGCGCCGGTCGAGCCGCTGGTCGTACGCCGTCCAGACCTGGCCCATGCCGCCCTGGCCGATGAGGGTGGACAGCTCGTAGCGCCCGGCGACGAGTTGTCCGCCGGACGCGTTCAGGGGGTGGGTCACCGTCCGCCTTCCTGCTTTCGCAGGTAGTCGCTGAGTTCGTCGAGCTCCGCGCGGACCTGGTCGATGCGGTGGGGCGGCGGCGCCTGGGGCTGCGGTGCGGGGGTGGGCACGGGCGTGGGGGCCGGGCCCGCGGTCTGGGTGAGCTGGTCGTGCACGGGCGACGACGGGGGCGCGGTCGGCGGCGCGGGCGGCACGTAGTGCTGATGCTGCGGCTGTGCCTGTGGCTGCCGCTGCGGATATCCGTACGCGGGTTGCTGGAGTGGCGGCTGCTGCGGCTGGTATCCGCTCGCGTAACCGCTGTAGAACGCGAGGCGCTCCTTGCGGCCGTGGCGGATGTCGGCCACCAGGTAGTACGAGACGACTCCGGCGAGCGTGATCAGGAGGATCGTCATGCCCGCGTCGCCCCGCCACGTCGTGAACTCGTCGCCGCCCGGGTCCGTGGCGAGCAGCGAGATCGTGCCGGCCTGGAGCGCGGCGACGGACGCGAAGATGATCCAGTCCGTCCTGCTGCGCGTCGTCAGCGCGAGGCGCAGCAGCGCCGTCCACGCGAGGAAGCCGATGCTCAGCACGGCGAGCGCCACGAACAGGACGCGCAACGCGATCTGCACGCCATGCGACGGGCGCTGTGGCGGTGGCATGTAGCCCTGGCCGTGCATGGCTTCTCCTGCTGTTCCTGCTGACGGGTCCTTTGTGTGTCGAGCGTATAGGCCGACTCCGACAACCCGCGCCGGGTTGTACGGAACCGTTGTCGTACGGATGCCGATCGCGTCACTCGGGGCCGAGCGTGCCGTCCGTCAGTCCGTCGTGCAGGCCCCGTACGAGCTGTTCGCCGAGGCGCGCGGTCTGGCGCAGGGCGTCCTCGAACTCGGCCAGGGCGCGGAAGCGTTCGCCGTAGCGGTGCTGGTCGGCCAGCGGCAGGCGCGGCAGTTGGAGGCGGCGCACGTCCAGGCGCGTGGCGGTGGACGCGTAGCTGCTGGCCTGCCGGTTGTTGGCGGTGCCGCGCAGGAACCCGGCGAGGAACCAGGGGTCGAGGGCTGCCCGGTCGGGGCGCAGCAGGGTCAGGCCGCGGCCGAGTGCGGCGCCCGCGGTGGCCTCGTCCACGACGCGGACGACCGCGCCGCCGCCGGCCAGGGGGACGACGACGTCGCCCGCTTCGACGAGTACGGGTTCCTCGTCCCCGCCCTGGGGTGAGCCGGAGGGCGCGGTTCCGGCGAGGACGTCGTGGTCGGTGAGGACGGGCACGCGTGCGGAGCCGCCGGTGGCGGGACCCGATGCCGCCGCCGTCGCCGTGGTGGTCCGCAGCAACAGGGCGCCCGCGCGGGCGAGTTCACCGACCGTCGTCCGGGGCCAGCGGGTCGGGGACTGCGCGGCGGGCGGGGTGTCGGGGGCGCGGTCGGCGGTGAGGCGCAGGGTGTCGCCGAGGCGGGTGCGGACCGCGGCGAGCTCCTCGGCGCCGCCGCCCGCGGCCGGGGGCGGCAGCCGGCGCGCGGGCGCGAGGTCGACCTCGTCGTCGAGCAGCTCGATCACGGGCACGGAGCGGGCGATGCCGGGCAGTTCCTCGATGGTGCCGTCGCGGTCGAAGGGGCGCCAGGCGTCGAGGACGCTCTGCTGGACCTGCTCCCACGGCAGTTTGTCGCGTCCGTCGCCGGAGCCGGCCGGGCCGCCCCCGGTCGTCTCGACGAGGAGGAGTTCGGGCGCGGGTGATGTGCCCGCGCCGGGCCTGCGCAGGACCCACAGGTGCAGCGGGATGTTGTTGGGCGGGACGGCGCCCGCGGGCAGGGCGATCACGGCGCGCAGGGCGCCGCGGCGCAGGAGGTCGGCGCGGATGCGGCGGCCCGAGCGGCGGGACGCGGCGGCGGGCGGCATCAGCAGGACGGCGCTCCCGCCCTCGCGCAGTCGGGCCAACGCGTGCTGGATCCAGGCGAGTTCGGACTCGGTGCGGGCCGGGAAGCCGTACTCCCAGCGGGCGTCGTAGGCGAGTTCGTCGTGGCCCCAGTTGCGTTCGTTGAACGGCGGGTGGGCGAGGACGGCGTCGGCGCGGACGTCGGGGAACGCGTCGGAGCGCAGGGTGTCGCCGGCCGCCGTGCGCACGGTGGCGCCGTCAGTGGCCGGGGTGCCGAGGGCGAGGCGCAGCGCGGTGAGGGCGGCGAGGTCGGGGGCGCTGTCCTGGCCGTAGAGGCGCTGGTCCGGTTCGGGTGCGAGGTCGCGTACGGCGCGCAGCAGGGCGCCGGTGCCGCAGGCCGGGTCGAGGACGGTGCGGGCGGGTCCGGCGAGGGCGGCCATGAGCTGGGCGGGGCCCGCGGGCGTGAGCGTGTACTGGCGCGGGTTGGCGTCGAGATGGCGGCCGAGGAGGAACTCGTACGTCTGGCGGGCGCCCAGTTCCGCGGCGAGTTCGGCGGCGCCGCGCAGCAGCGGGACGGAGGGCGGGAGCACGGCGTCGGGCAGGCGGACGGCGCGCTCGTCGCGGGGGCCGAAGCGCGGGGTCAGGACGTCGTCGAGGGCGGCCGGGAGGCGGGCTGCGAGTTGTTCGTCGGAGACCGCGGCGAGTTCGAGCCAGTCGGTGGGCCGGTCGTGCACGAGGAGCAGGACGCAGCCGGTGTGCAGGAGGGCGACGCCGGGGCCCGCGGGGTGTCCGGCGAGCTGCTGCCAGACGCGTTCACGCAGGGGCACCTCGGCGAGTTTGCCCTGCTCCCGGAGCCAGTTCTCGACGTCGGCGAGGGCGAAGGAGGGGCTGGTCTCGGTGCCGCCGACGGGCTTGGGGAAGTCGGGGTGGCGGCGGCGCCAGTTGCTGACGGCGGCGCGGCCGACCCCCGCGAGCCGGGCGATCCCGGCCGCGGTCACTTCTGTGGCGTTGTCCTGCACCCGGCGTGCTCCCCTCGGCTCCCCCACATGACTGTGGCGCCGAGCATACCCGCGAACGCGTAAGCGCCCCATTCACGGACGTGTATACACTCGCCTTTGTGAACCGTGTTGACTCGGTTCACAAGCTCTGTTCTTATTGACTCATCGAAACGAGCGGCCGCCGGAATCGAGGGGCCGCCTTCTGTGGGGGGATCAGCCATGGGCATGAAGACCAAGGTCGCGCTGGGTGCGGTCGTCGGGATCGTCGTGATCGGCGTCGTATCGGCGAACTCGGGCTCCGGCGACGACGGCAACGGCAACGGCAACGGAGGGAAGGGCGGCGGCACCTCCGCCGCCGCGGACAAGAACGCGGGCGGCTCGGCCGGGAGCGGTGAGAAGTCGTCCGCCGGCGACAAGGGCGCGTCGAAGGCCTCGCAGGCCGAGCAGTTCAAGGCCTTCGTGGCGAAGAACGGCACGCCCAAGGAGAAGGACGCCGTCGCCCACGTCCTCAAGATCCAGGGCGCCGACCAGCAGAACGACATCCTCGACAGCGCCGACGTCTACACCGACTTCACCGGCGGCCTGATGGGCGAGGGCTCCGGCCCCTCCAAGCTGATCGCCTCCGCGTTCGCGGACTGGAAGGACAGCAAGAACGGCCTCGTCACGGTCTACGACGCCGACGGCGAGATCATCACCAACGGCAACTTCTGACGGCCGCGCACCACCGCTCCGCCTCCACCACCTCAACCACTTCCCGGGGAACTCCCATGCGCCGCAGCACACTTGCCGCCCTCTGCCTCACCCTCGTCACCGCCGCCGTCTCCCTCACCGCGTGCGGACCCGGCGGCCCCGGCGAGGCATCGGGCTCGGGCGACAAGCCCAAGGCCCCCTTCGCCGACCTGTCAGGACCGCAGATCGCCAACAAGGCCATGAAGGCCACCCGCGGCGCCTCGTCCCTCACCATCAAGGGCGACGCGGCCGACGGGGAGGGCGGGCAGATCGCTCTCGACGTCGCCCTCGACAGACGGGGCGAGTGCACCGGCTCGATGGGCATGAACGGGCAGGGCAAGGTCGACCTGATCAAGACGGGCCCGACCGTGTACCTCAAGTCCGACGAGGCGTTCCTGCGCGCCCAGAGCGAGGGCGAGTCCAAGGCGGACACGGACGCCGTCGTGAAGATGCTCGCGGGACGCTGGATGAAGTCGAAGGCGGACAGCCCCGACGCCAAGGACATGGCGGAGTTCTGCGACCTCGACTCGCTGCTCGCCGACTTCAAGAGCAACGACACCCTCGCCCGCAAGGGCAGGGCGACGACGGTCGACGGCACGCCCGCGTTCACGGTCACCGAGACGGACGGCAAGGACGAGTACACGCTCTACGTCGCGACCGAGGGCAAGCCGTACGTGCTCAAGCTCGTCACCAAGTCCGCCAAGGAGCCCGCCGCGCTCACGTTCACCGACTACGACAAGCCGGTCAAGGCCGCGCCGCCGGCCGACAAGGACGTCGTCGACCTGGACAAGCTGGGCGGCTGAACGAGCCCGAGCGGACGGTCAGTCGGCGTGGAAGCGCTCCGGCGCCGACGTCGGGTTCCCGCCCGTGGGCAGCGCCTGGTCCGGGCAGCCCGACAGCACGCGCTTCATGGCGTCCCGCTCACCGGCCGTCACCCACAGCCCGTACTTCTTCTTCACGGCGACCTGCCCGGCGACATAGGTGCACCGGTACCCCTTGCGGGACGGCAGCCAGGTCGCCGTATCGCCCTCACCCTTGCTGCGGTTGGGGCCCGCGTCGACCGCGAGGAGGTTGAGCGGGTCGTTGGCCAGGGCGATGCGCTTGCTCGGGTCCCACCCCTGCGCGCCCTTCTGCCAGGCGTCGGAGAGCGCCACCAGATGGTCGATGTCGACCTGGCTGCGGCCGCGCACGAACGCGATCTCCTTGCCGGTGTACGGGTCGGAGGCCAGCGTCCCCGACACGACCGTGCACCGCCCGCCGCGGAACTTCACCCCCGTCAGGTCCCGCTTGAGTATGTCGTCCCGGGTGTCGCAGCCGTTCGAATCGGTGTCGGCCCAGGCACTGCCGAACCGGCCCCGGTCGTAACCGGTCTTGGGCGCCCGCCCCTTGACGGTCAGCGAGTTCACGGCATCGAGCGCACCGCCCGCCTTGTACTCGGGCCCGGACCCCGACCCGCCCTGCTGCTCCACGGTGCAGCCGGTGGCGACGGCCACGGTCACCACTACGGCGGCGACTGTCCGCCCAGCGCCTCGCATCACGACGCTCCCCCCTGCTAGTCCGGTCCCGGTGTCACCGTATCGGGTGAACGCGCCCGTGACCCGGGCGCCCCGAACAGGCCCCCGGGTCCCTCCCGCGAGACTCTACGACCCCAGGATCGACGTCAAGAACTCCCCGACCCAGCCCAGGAGTTCGCGGCCGACGAGCGGCTTGCCGCCCACCTTCGCGGTCTTCGGGCGCGGGACGAGCACCTGGTGCGCCACCGCCTTGATGACCGTGCCCGGGTAGAGGCGCTTGAGGCGCAGCTCCTGCGACTCCCTCAGCTCCACGGGCGCGAAGCGGATGTTGTTGCCCTGGAGGACGATCTCGCCGACGCCGCACGCCCGCGCGAACATGCGCAGGCCGGCGACGAGCAGCAGGTTCTCGACCGGCTCGGGCAGCTTGCCGTAGCGGTCGGTGAGCTCCTCGCGGACCGCCTTGACGTCCGCTTCCGTGTTCACGGAGGCGATGGCGCGGTAGGCCTGCAGGCGCAGGCGCTCGCCGGGCGCGTAGTCGTGCGGGACGTGCGCGTCGACCGGGAGCTCGATCTTGACGTCCAGGGGCGGCTCCTCCTCGACACCGCCCTCGACGGCGGCCCGGTAGTCGGCCACCGCCTCGCCGACCATGCGGATGTAGAGGTCGAAGCCGACGCCCGCGATGTGGCCCGACTGCTCGCCGCCGAGCAGGTTGCCCGCTCCGCGGATCTCCAGGTCCTTCATCGCCACGTACATGCCCGCGCCCATCTCCGTGTGCTGGGCGATCGTGGCGAGGCGTTCGTGCGCGGTCTCGGTGAGCGGCTTCTCCGGCGGGTACAGGAAGTACGCGTAACCGCGCTCGCGGCCTCGGCCGACGCGGCCGCGCAGCTGGTGGAGCTGGCTGAGGCCGAAGTTGTCGCCGCGCTCGACGATGAGCGTGTTCGCGTTCGAGATGTCGATGCCCGACTCGACGATCGTCGTCGAGACGAGGACGTCGAACTTCTTCTCCCAGAAGTCCACGACGACCTGTTCCAGGGCCTGTTCGGACATCTGGCCGTGGGCCGTCGCAATGCGCGCCTCGGGGATGATGTCGCGCAGGCGGGCCGCCGCGCGGTCGATGGACTCGACGCGGTTGTGGATATAGAAGACCTGGCCCTCGCGCAGCAGCTCGCGGCGGACGGCCGCGCCGATCTGCTTCTCCTCGTACGGGCCGACGAAGGTGAGGACCGGGTGGCGCTCCTCCGGCGGCGTCGTGATCGTCGACATCTCGCGGATGCCGGTGACGGCCATTTCGAGCGTACGGGGGATGGGGGTCGCGGACATCGTCAGGACGTCGACGTTCGCGCGGAGCTTCTTCAGCTGCTCCTTGTGCTCGACGCCGAAGCGCTGCTCCTCGTCGACGATGACCAGACCGAGGTCCTTGAACTTCGTCTCGGAGGAGAACAGGCGGTGCGTGCCGATGACGATGTCGACCGACCCTTCGCGCAGGCCCTCCAGGGTGGCCTTGGACTCGGTCTCCGTCTGGAAGCGCGACAGCGCCCGTACGTTCACGGGGAACTGGGAGTAGCGCTCGGAGAACGTCCCGAAGTGCTGCTGGACGAGGAGGGTCGTGGGCACGAGGACGGCGACCTGCTTGCCGTCCTGGACGGCCTTGAAGGCCGCGCGGACAGCGATCTCCGTCTTGCCGTAGCCCACGTCGCCGCAGATGAGGCGGTCCATCGGGACCGTCTTCTCCATGTCCTCCTTGACCTCGGCGATCGTCGTGAGCTGGTCGGGGGTCTCCACGTACGGGAACGCGTCCTCCAGCTCGCGCTGCCAGGGCGTGTCCGCGCCGAAGGCGTGGCCGGGCGCCGCCATGCGCGCCGAGTACAGCTTGATCAGGTCCGCGGCGATCTCCTTGACCGCCTTCTTCGCGCGGGCCTTCGTCTTCGTCCAGTCCGCGCCGCCCAGGCGGTGCAGCGTCGGGGCCTCGCCGCCGACGTACTTGGTGATCTGCTCCAGCTGGTCGGTGGGGATGTAGAGGCGGTCGCCGGGCTGGCCGCGCTTGGCGGGCGCGTATTCGACGACGAGGTACTCGCGGGTCGCGCCCTGGACCGTGCGCTGCACCATCTCGATGTAGCGGCCCACGCCGTGCTGCTCGTGGACGATGTAGTCGCCGGATTCGAGGGTGAGCGGGTCGATCGTCTTGCGGCGGCGGGCCGGCATGCGCTGGCCGTCCTTGCCCGCAGCCTTCTGGCCGGTCAGATCGGTCTCGGTGAGGACCGCCAGCTTCAGGCCCGGGTCCACGAAGCCGTAGTCGATGGAGCCGCAGGCGACCTGCACGACCGACGGGGTGAGTTCGGTGAGGTCCTGGTCGAGGCGGGCCGGGACGCCTTCGCCGCCGAGCACCTCGACGGTGCGGGCCGCGGGGCCGTGCCCCTCGGTGACGTAGATGGTGTGCCAGCCGTCGGACAGCCAGCCCTTGGTGTCGGCGAGCGCCCGCGCGGTGTCGCCGCGGTACGACTCCGGGGCGTGCATGCCGAGCTTCAGGGTGTCCGAGCCGAGTGCCTCGTCGGCCGCGAACGGGGAGACGGACCACCACATCATGTCCAGCTCACGGGCCCGGTCGCGGACGCTCGCGATGGACCACAGGGACGCCGCGTCCACGTCGATGGGGGCCTCGCCGCCGCCGGCCGTGGCCGCCCACGACGCCTGGAGGAACTCCTGCGACGTGGCCACCAGGTCGGCCGCGCGCGTGCGCACCCGCTCCGGGTCGCACACCACGGCCATGGACCCCTCGGGCAGCACGTCGAGCAGCAGCTCCATGTCGTCGACGAGGACCGGGGCGAGGGACTCCATGCCCTCGACGGCGATGCCTTCGGCGATCTTGCCGAGGAGTTCGCCCAGCTCGGGGTGTTCCTCGGCGAGGGCGGCGGCCCGCTCGCGCACCTGGTCGGTGAGCAGCAGCTCTCGGCAGGGCGGCGCCCACAGGCCGTGCTCGGCGACCTCCAGGGAGCGCTGGTCGGCGACCTTGAAGTAGCGGATCTCCTCGACATCGTCGCCCCAGAACTCGACGCGCAGAGGGTGTTCCTCGGTCGGCGGGAAGACGTCGAGGATGCCGCCGCGCACAGCGAACTCGCCGCGCTTCTCGACGAGTTCGACCCGGGCGTAGGCGGCCGCGGCGAGCGCCTCGACGATCTCGTTCAGATCGGCGCTCTGCCCGGTGCGCAGCGCCACGGGCTCCAGGTCACCGAGCCCCTTGACCTGCGGCTGGAGCACGGAACGGATGGGCGCGACGACCACCGACACCGGGCCGGTCTCGGGGTCGTCGGTGCGGGGGTGCGCGAGGCGGCGCAGGACCGCGAGGCGGCGGCCCACGGTGTCGGAGCGCGGGGAGAGCCGCTCGTGCGGCAGCGTCTCCCACGAGGGGTACTCGGCGACCCCGTCCTCGGGCAGCAGCGAGCGCAGCGCCGCGGCCAGGTCCTCGGCCTCCCGCCCGGTGGCGGTCACGGCGAGCACGGTGCGCCCGGTCCGCCGCGCGAGGGCCGCCACGGCGAAGGGCCGGGCGGCGGGCGGGCCGACGATGTCGACGTGGGGGCGGTGCCCGTCGGTGGCGGCCTTCACCGCTTCGGCGAGCGCCGGGTCTCGGCTTACGGCGTCCAGCAGACCGTGCAGGCTCATGAAGGGTTTCCATCCCGGGGAGTGGGCAACGCGAACCGCCCGACACGTCGAACGGGCCGGGGGTCTTCCAGACTACGACGCGCCGCCGACACCCGCGTGCGGATCATTCGCGGATCACATTCATGGTCCCCAGGGCACACGGCGGCCCCGGAGTGTCCGGGAAGGACACTCCGGGGCCGCCGTCCCCTTTCTCCACGTTCCCCCGTTCGCATCGCCCCGCGCGGCTACTCCGTCGCGATCGCGTTCAGTACGTTCATCCGCCCCGCCCGGAACGCCGGCACCAGCGCCGCGAACAGGCCCACGAAGGCCGAGCCGATGAAGACGCCGATGATCGTCGGCCAGGGGATCTCCAGGACGTTCAGCCCCTCCAGGGCGAGGAGCTGCTGGGCTGTCGCGCCCCAGCCCATGCCCAGGCCGAGGCCGAGGAGGGCGCCGAAGAGGGCGATGACCACGGACTCCAGGCGGATCATGCGGCGCAGCTGCCGGCGCGAGAGGCCGATGGCCCGCATCAGGCCGATCTCGCGGGTGCGCTCCACCACGGAGAGAGCCAGCGTGTTCACGACGCCCAGGACCGCCACGATGATCGCGAGGGCCAGCAGGCCGTAGATCATGTTGAGGAGCTGGCCGATCTGGTCCTTCAGGGTCTGCTTGTAGTCGGTCTGGTCCTTGACGTGGACCGTCGGGTCGGACGCGACCGACGACTTCAGCGCCTTGTAGGCCTGGTCGGCCTTGCCGGACTCCGCCTTGGCGAACATCATCCCGTTGAGCGGCAGCCGGCCGGCGGGCACGTACTGCTTCGCGGTCGCGAGGTTGACGTACATCGCGCCCTTGTCGAACGCCGTGTCGTCCGACGTGATCGCCGCGATCTTCAGATCGGCGGTGCGGCCGCGCTCGAAGGCGACGTTCATGGTGTCGCCGACCTCGAGGTGGTTCTTCCTGGCGAACTCCGAGCCGACCGACATCGCGTTCTTCCCGTACGCCGCCGACAGCTCACCGGCGGTCGTCTCGCGCCGCAGGTCCTGGGCGTACGAGGGCGTCGCGGCGACGAGCTCCTCGTCCTCCTTCGTGCCGCCCGGCGTGGTCAGCTTCGCCTTGACGAACTTGACCTCCGTGACGTGGGAGACATACCCCGACTCACCCGTCTTCTTCAGTGCCTCGGCGGCCTGCGGCTTCAGCCCGTTCTGCCCCTCGATGATGAAGTCGGCGCCGACGGACTTGTCGAGCTCGCTGGTGGCCGAGGCGACCATCGAGGAGCCGACGACGGACAGGCAGGCGACGAGCGCGAGGCCGATCATCAGGGCCGCGCCGGTGGCGCCGGTGCGGCGCGGGTTGCGCAGCGCGTTGCGCTCGGCCATGCGGCCGACCGAGCCGAACATCCGCAGGAGTACGGCGCTGATGACGCGGACCACACCGCCCGCAAGGAGCGGTCCGATCACGACGAACCCGATGAGCGTGGCGACGATGCCGACGCCGAGCCACAGCGAGCCCTCGCTCGCCTTGGCCGCCTGCGAGGCGGTGTAGAGCGCGAAGCCGCCGCCGCCCGTGAGGACGAGACCGATCAGAGCACGGACCACGCCCGCCTTGACGTCGGCGGGGGTGCCGGCGTCCCTGAGGGCCGCCATCGGCGAGACCTTGCCCGCGCGGCGGGCCGGAACGTAGGCGGCGAAGACGGTGACGACGATGCCGAGGAGCAGCCCGACCACGGGGGTCGTCCAGTTGACGGTCAGGTCGTCGGTGGACAGGTCCATGCCCGCCGCGGACATCAGTTTCATCAGGCCGACTGCGAGTCCGACGCCCGCGACGACGCCGACGACCGACCCGACGATGCCGAGCAGCAGCGCCTCGACGAGGACCGAGCGGTTGACCTGCTTGCGGCTCGACCCGATGGCCCGCATCAGGCCGATCTCGCGGGTCCGCTGGGCGACCAGCATCGAGAAGGTGTTGATGATCAGGAAGATGCCGACGAGGAAGGCGATCCCGGCGAAGCCGAGCATGGCGTACTTGATGACGTCCATGAAGGAGCCGACGTCCTTGCGGTTGGCGTCCGCGGCTTCCTTCTGCGTCTGGAACTTGTACGGGCCGTCGAGGGACGCCGCGACGCTCTTCTTGAGCACGGTGTCGCTGACGCCGGTGGCGGCGGCGACGTTGATCTGGGTGAACCGGCCGCTCCGGCCGATGAGTTCGCGCTGGGCGGTGGCCGTGTCGAAGTAGACGACGGCCGCGCCCGGGTTGGTCACCTTGAAGGAGGCGATGCCGACGATCTTCGCCCTGAAGTCGCCGGTGGCGGCGATGGTGCGCAGCTCGTCGCCCATCTTCAGGTGGTGCTTGCCGGCGGTGTCGGAGTCGACCATGACCTCGGTGGGGCCGCGCGGGGCGTGGCCGGAGGTGATGTCCATGGAACGCAGGTCGTTCTGCGTCCAGTTGCCCGCGATCGTGGGGCCGCCGTTCTCGGAGCCCATGTTCTTGTTGTCCGAGTTCACGACGGTCACGTTCATCGAACTGACCGCGCCCTCGGCCGACTTGACTCCGTCGGCCCGCTTGACCTGTGTCAGGGCGGAGGCCGGCATCGACTCGGGGCGACCGGTGTCGCTGCCCTCGCTCTTGGCGGCCTTCGGGCTGACGGTCACGTCGGACGAGGTCGCCGCGAACAGCTTGTCGAACGTCGTGTCCATCGTGTCGGTGAAGACGAGCGTGCCGCACACGAAAGCCACCGACAGCAGGACCGCCACGGCCGACAGGGCCATGCGCCCCTTGTGCGCGAAGAAGTTGCGCAGGGACGTCTTCAGCACGGTGTTCGCACTCATGAGGTGCGCCCCCGCGCGTCGAAGTCCTTCATGCGGTCGAGGACGGCGTCCGCGGTGGGGCGGAGCATCTCGTCGACGATGCGGCCGTCGGCGAGGTAGAGCACGCGGTCCGCGTACGAGGCGGCGACCGGGTCGTGGGTGACCATCACGATGGTCTGGCCCAGCTCGTCGACGGACTGCCGAAGGAAGCCGAGCACTTCGGCGCCGGCGCGCGAGTCCAGGTTCCCGGTCGGCTCGTCACCGAAGATGATCTCCGGTCGGGCGGCGAGCGCGCGGGCCACGGCGACGCGCTGCTGCTGGCCGCCGGAGAGTTCGGTGGGCCGGTGCTTCAGGCGCTCGGCCAGACCCACGGTCTGCACGACGCGGTCCAGCCACTGCCGGTCCGGCTTGCGGCCCGCGATGTCCATGGGAAGCGTGATGTTCTCGAGCGCGTTCAGCGTCGGCAGCAGGTTGAACGCCTGGAAGATGAAGCCGATCCGGTCCCGGCGCAGCTTCGTGAGCTTCTTGTCCTTGAGGCCGGTGATCTCGGTCTCGTCCAGGTAGATCTGCCCGGACGTGACGTTGTCGAGGCCGGCGAGGCAGTGCATCAGCGTGGACTTGCCGGACCCCGAGGGGCCCATGATCGCGGTGAACCCGCCGCGGGCGATGTCCACATCGACGTGGTCGAGCGCGACTACGCGGGTCTCCCCCGAGCCGTAGGCCTTGACGACCTGCCGCGCCCGTGCGGCGACGGCCGTTTGCCCTCCAGTGCCCCCGGTCCTGGGAATGGTCACAGCCGTTGTCACGGTAAGTCTCCTATGTCGGTCATGCGGAATGTCAGGTGTGTGCGACGCGCTTCAGTCTGCTGGCGAGGGGTGCCCCGGCGCCCTGGTGCAGGTCGCCCTCTTTCCCGGGGGAAAACCCCACCCCTTGAAGGTAGGAAGAACCCCCCACTCCCCTCGTCCTCCGGGGGGACGAACCGTCCCCTGTCCGCAGTACGGAGGTCCCCCTAGGGGGAGTCCACCCAACGGTGGAGCTGCTCTAAGGGTTCGCTCCACCTTCCTGCGCAGTCACGCTCCACCCTGCCGCCGCGACAGGGTCAGGTGAGAAGGTGTCGGAGGCGGGATAGATGCAGGGGGAAGGAATCCGGTGGGCGGCGCGACATCGCAGGCGGGCATGCGGACGGGCACGGGGAAGGACCGGCGCCGGGGCGCGGTCGTCGCCGCACTGATGCTCTCCATGGCACTGGCGGCACTCGACTCCACCATCGTCTCGACGGCGGTCCCGCAGATCGTCGGCGACCTCGGCGGCTTCTCCGTCTTCTCCTGGCTCTTCTCGGGCTATCTGCTCGCCGTCACGGTCACCCTGCCCGTCTACGGGAAACTGTCGGACACCTTCGGCCGCAAGCCCGTCCTCATCAGCGGCAGCATCCTCTTCCTCGCCGGCTCGCTCCTGTGCGCGAGCTCCTGGAACATGGGCGCCCTCATCGCCTTCCGCGTCGTCCAGGGCCTGGGCGGCGGCGCCATCCAGGGCACCGTCCAGACCCTCGCCGCCGACCTCTACCCGCTCGACGAACGCCCCCGCATCCAGGCCAAGCTGTCGACGGTCTGGGCGACCTCGGCCGTCGCGGGCCCTGCGCTCGGCGGACTGCTCGCCTCGTACGCGGGCTGGCGCTGGATCTTCCTGATCAACCTCCCGGTCGGCGCGCTCGCCCTCTGGCTCCTCGCACGCCATCTCCACGAACCCGTACGGGAGAAGGGGCCGCGCGCCCGCATCGACTGGGCCGGAGCGCTCGCCGTGTTCGCGTGCGGCGGGGTGCTCCTGACCGCGCTCGTCCAGGGCGGCGTCGCCTGGGGCTGGCTCTCGGCGCCCTCGGTCGCCTTGTTCGGTACGGGAGTTGCGCTGGTCGGCGCCGTCGTCGCCATCGAGCGGCGCGCCGCCGAGCCGATCATCCCCGGCTGGGTCTGGCGCCGCCGCACCATCGCCGCCGTCAATCTCGCGCTCGGCGCGCTCGGCCTCCTGATGGTCGCGCCCACCGTGTTCGTGCCCACGTACGCGCAGGCCGTCCTCGGACTCGCGCCCATGGCCGCCGGGTTCGTGCTCTCCGTGATGACGCTGAGCTGGCCCGTCTCCGCGGCGCTCAGCCAGCACGTGTACCGCAGGATCGGCTTCCGCAACACGGCCGTCGTCGGCATCGCGGCCGCGCTCCTCGTCCTGATCGCGTTCCCGCTGCTGCCCTACCCCGGGGCCGCCTGGCAGCCCGCGCTGGTCATGCTGCTGCTCGGCGGGGCACTCGGCCTCTTCCAACTGCCCCTGATCATCGGCGTCCAGTCGACCGTCGGGTGGGCCGAGCGCGGCACGACGACCGCATCCGTCCTGTTCTGCCGGCAGATAGGCCAGACACTCGGCGCCGCCGTGTTCGGCGCCGTCGCCAACACCGTGCTCGCCGGTCGCCTCGGCGGCGCGGGCTCTCTCGACGCGGTGGCCAAGGCCCTGGAGAACCCCGCCTCCGTGGCCGACCCGGACCGGCTGCGGCGCGCCGTGGCGGCGGCCGTCGACTCCGTCTACGTGGGCGCGGCCTGCGCGGCAGCGCTCGCCCTGGTCGTCCTGCTGTGCCTCGCGCCGCGACGTTTCCCGGTGATCGACCAGGACGGCGAACGGGGAGACGAGCGGGGCGCCAAGGCGACATCTGGGGCTGCCGGCAACTCAGCTGGCTCACAAGATGCTCATCAGCATCACTCACCCCTCTCACAACAAACCGACTGAACAGTTCACGAGAACCATCGCGGAAAGCGCCTACCTACGAGTAACGTTCCGGCTCCCCTCTCGCTCCCTGCGTCCGCAATCCCCGGCGGACCCAAGCCGCGCAAGGAGAACCGGGATGTCCGACACACCGCACCGCTCATATTCCGACCACCAGAACGAGCCATGGCAGGGCCCCATCCCCACGGGCCGCAGCCAGTACCGAACCCAGAACCGGAACCAGTACGGCAATCAGGGCCAGGGTCAGTACGGCGACCAGGGCGAGGGCCAGTACGGGAACCAGTACCCGGGCGAACACCAACAGCCGTACCCCCAGCAACCGCCGCACCCCCGACAGCAACCCGACCCCGCCCTCACCTACCCCTGGGCGCCCCCTCCCCCACCGCCCCCGCCCGCGCGCCGCCTCCCCCGCCACCCCGCGCTCGGCCACCACAGCGACCTGCGGCTCCTGCGCAGCGCCTACCGCTGGCAGCGCCGCGTCGCCACGCTCACCGCGCTCGGCTACTTCACCCTCTTCCTCGTCCTGTCCGCGTTCGCGCCCTCCCTCATGACGGGCACACTCCCCGGCGGCTTCTCCACCGGCCTCTTCCTCGGCCTGTGCCAGCTCCCCGTGACCGGGCTCGCGCTCTGCCTGTACGAGTACACCGCCCGGCGCCGCGTCGACCCGCTCGCCCACCGGCTGCGCAGACAAGCCGAGTTGGACCGGCGTCCGGCTCCCACAACGGCCGGGGGGAACTTCCGATGACGGACTTCAGCAGCTCGGCCCAGGGCATGTCCCTGGTCGCCTTCACCGCGGTCGCCACCATCACCCTGCTCCTGTGCGTGATGACCGGCCCCGACCGCGACAACCTCGACGAGTTCTACACCGGCTTCGGCTCCCTCACCCCGATACGCAACGGCCTGGCCATCGCGGGCGACTACATCTCCGCGGCGACGGTCCTCGGCACCGGCGGCGTCATCGCACTCACCGGCTACGACGGGATCGTCCTCGCCCTGAGCACGTCCCTGTCCCTGATGCTCCTGATGTTCCTGCTGGCCGAACCCCTACGCAACGCGGGCCGGTTCACCATGGGCGACGTGATCGCCCGCCGGCTGCCGGGGCGCGCCGTACGCATCACCGCGTGCGCCACCACCCTCGCGGCACTGCTCCCGATCATGCTCGTCCAACTGGCGGGCGCGGGCGACCTGTTGGCGTTCGTCCTCGGCTTCACCAGCGAGGGGTTCAAGACGGGCTGCATCATCGCGCTCGGCGCCCTGATGATCAGCTACGCGGCGATCGGCGGCATGAAGGGCACCGCCCTCATCCAGATCATGAAGACCGTGATGCTGCTCGGATCGGGCCTGGCCGTAGCCCTCGTCATCCTCTACCGCTTCGACTGGAACCCGGGCGCACTCGCCTCACAGGCCGCCCAGGCCAGCGGCGTGGGAACCGCCTTCCTGCACTCCGGCCTCCAGTTCACCGGCACCGCCAACCCCCGCCTGGACATGATCAGTTCGGAGCTGACCGTCGTCCTGGGCGGCGCCTGCCTGCCCCACGTCACCATGCGCATGTACACGGCGCGCAGCGCGCGTGAGGTGCGCCGCTCGATGTCCTGGGCGGTGTCGGCGGTCGGCCTCTTCGTGCTGATCATCGCGGTCGTCGGGTTCGGCGCGACGGCGCTCCTCGGCCGGGCCGCCGTCGCGGCGGCCGACCCGCAGGGCAACACGGCGTATCTGCTCGGGGCGCGAGCCGCGTTCGGCGCGGACGCCTCCACGGCGGAGACGCTCGTCTTCACCACGGTCACCACGGCGCTCTTCCTCACGCTGCTCGCCTCGGTCGCCGGAATGATCCTGGCCTGCGCCAACTCCCTCGCGCACGACGTCTTCGCGCACCGCAGGACACCGCTCACCAGCCGCAGGGAAATGACCCTCGCCCGCCTCTCGGCGCTGTCCGTCGGCGTGCCCGCGATCCTCCTGGCCACGCTCGTCCAGCACTACAACCTCCAGCCTCTGGTCACACTGTCGTTCTGCCTGGGCGCCTCGGCGCTCGCGCCCGCGCTCGTCTACAGCCTCTTCTGGCGCCGCTACACGCGTACGGGCCTGCTGTGGACACTGCTCGGCGGCACGGCGTCCTGCCTCGTCCTGATGACGGGCACCAACCTGGTCTCCGGTTCACCCGCCTCGGCCTTCCCCGGCCAGGACTTCAACTGGTTCCCCTTCACCACCACGGGCATCGTCTCGATCCCGCTCGGCTTCCTCTTCGGCTGGCTCGGCACGATGGCCTCGGGCCGCCGCACAGCGAACGACCAACGCCGCCAGTACGAGGCGGTGGAGGCATGGATCCTGGCGGGCGCGACGCGGCAGGTGCCGCGGGGGGAAGGCGGCGGGTAGGGCGCCGGGGCGTAGCCCGAGACCGACAGCGACTCCCGAGGCCGACAGCGGTTACGGCGCCTCGCCGGCGGGGTTGCGGCCCGTGAGGGAGGCCAGGGTGGCGCGGACGTGTTCCATGTGCGCGCGGACCTCGTCCCACTTCTCGCCGTGCTCGCGCAGCACCCGCTCCGTCTCACGGCTCACGCCCTCCTCGTACAGGGTCGCCTCCGCGAGGAGCTCCGCGGCGTGGGCCTCGGCGTCCTCCTGGCCGTGCCGGGCCGACTCCTCCGCCCCGGCGAACGCCCGCCGGGCCTCGGCCAGCCGTCCCTCGGCCAGCGCCAGGCGCTCCGCCTCACGCGTGTCCGCGGCAGCCTCGTGCCCGGCGATCTCCCGCTCGGCCCCGTCCCGCCGCTCGGCGTGGTCCTTCTCCTGCCCGGCGAGGGTCGCCGCGGTCCGCTCCCGCACGTCGTCCAGCGCGCCGAGCGCCTCCTCGCGGCACTCCTTCGCCTCGTCCCGCGCGGCGGCGCGCACCTCGTCCGCCGCGGCCCGCCCGGCGCCCAGCCGTTCGCCGGCCCACTGCTCGGCCGCGGCCAGTACGGCGTCGGCCGCGGCGCGGGCCGCCCCACGCGTCTCCCGCGCGGCGGCCTCCGCGTCCTGCGTGATCCGCCGGACGTCCTCGGCGGCAGCCGCCCGTACCCCGTCCGCCTCCTCCTCGGCGAGGGCGAGGATCTCGCGGGCGCGATCGCCGAGGAGCTCGTACGTCTGAGGGGCGAGCCGGGTCACGGCCAGCTGCAGCCGCTGCGCCTCGGCCTCCAGCTCCTCGACCCGGGCGGCCAGCAGGGCGGCGCGCTCGCGGGCGTCGTCGCGGCCCTGGGAGAGCTCGGCGGCCAGCGCGTCCACCTGGCCGGGACGGTAGCCGCGGCCCCGTCCCGTGACGAAGCCATGGGGCGACACCGACGCACCGCTGCTCATCCTTGATTCCCCTCTTAGCCTCTACGGCTCTCCTACCCGGCACTCGATCGAGCCGAAGCGCTCAAAACAAGACACTCCACCCAACCCACTCGACAAGGATGCGCCAAATATTGCTGAAAGTCGGAATCGAGGACCTTGAGGCGAGAGAGGTCACACGCCCACGAACAGATGAACAGGCCGAAAAGGACGCCCGGACTGCATGCGCGGCAGAGCCCAGAACGCCGATCGTCGTGCGGCACAGGTTCACCCATGCCCCGGCGGATGACCGGTCGCCTCGGTCGAGCCGCCGGCGG
Source organism: Streptomyces sp. NPDC045026 (assembly GCF_056432625.1). Classification (NCBI taxonomy): domain Bacteria; kingdom Bacillati; phylum Actinomycetota; class Actinomycetes; order Kitasatosporales; family Streptomycetaceae; genus Streptomyces; species Streptomyces sp. NPDC045026. The sequence continues at coordinate 425,320 of NZ_JBWKIS010000005.1, read as the reverse complement.
AAGCCCACACGGGAGAGCCCGTAAAGATGGAGAGGCGCGCGACCGATGCGGTCGCGCGCCTCTCCTCCACTCACTCCTGCCGACGGGCTACAGCAGTCCGTCCCACATCTGCTCGAGCAGCACCGACCACCAGCCCTCCGGCGACGCGAGCGCCGCCGGGTCGACGGCGGCCAGCTGCGCCTGGAAGTCGACGGTCCAGCGGCCCGCCTGCTCCTGGTTGAGCCCGAACCGCAGCGGCCACATCCGGCCGAGCACCGCGAGACTGCGCGCGAACTCGGGCAGGCCCGTGTTCACGAACTGCGGCGGCACCGGAGCACCGCCGGGACCCGCCTCCACCGGCACGGCCACAATGTTCGCCGTGCCGTACTGGACACAGATCGCCCGCCCGAAGTCACTGCCCATCACGAGGTACGAACCCGCGTCCGACGCGGGCTGCACCCCCCGCTCCTGCGCCAGCTCGGCGAGCGTCGGCACCGGGCGGCCCGGCTGGGCCTGCGCCCAGAAGAACGGCCCGAAGTCGGCGGGCAGCCCCGCCACGACGAGGGTGTGCGCCACGATGTCCGGCACGCCCTGACGGGACACGGCCCGCTGGTCGAACCGGAACACACCGGGCCCGAACGCCGCCGCCAGCTCCTGCCCGATCGCCTCCGGCGGAACCGGCGGCATCGGCTGCGCGGGCGGCAGCGGCGCACGCACCGGCGCGAGCCGCGCCGGACCGTCCGCCACCTGATGCAACTCGCCCTGGTGCGCGATCAGTTGCTGCATACCCTGCTGGCGCGACGCGTGGTCCCTGCCGTACGGGGCGATGGACGTGATCCTGGCCTGCGGCCACTGCTCACGGATCATGCGGGCACAGTACGCACCCGGCAGCTCGCAGGACTCCAGCTCCGTGTGCAGCTCCAGGACCTGGTCCGGCGGGATGTTCATGCCACGCAGCTCATGGAAGATCTGCCACTCCGGGTGCGGAGTGCCGGGCGCCGAGCGGCGGATCAGCTGCTGCTCGGAGCCGTCGGGCGCGCGGTAGCGCAGCACGGCCTGATACCCGGGCCCGACGGTCGGCTGCCCCGTCGGCTGCGGATACCCGTACGAAGCCGGGGGCGGACCACCCGGAACCTGCTGCCCGGGCATCGGCGGCGGCATCGGCATTCCGCCCGGCGCCTGCGGCGGCGCGGGAGGAGGCATGCCGGGACCGACCTGACCCGGACCGGCCAGCATCGTCGCGGCGTGATGGACACCGCCCCCCGGAGCCCCGGGCGCACCCGGAGCACCGGGTGGCGCAGGCGGGGGCGGGGCGCCGGGACCGGCCGGTCCCGGCTGGGCCAGCATCGTCGCGGCATGGTGCACACCGCCGGGCGGCGTACCCCCGGGCGGGCCGGGAGGCTGCGGCGCCCCGGGAGCACCAGGCGGGCCAGGAGGCTGCGGCGCGCCGGGAGTTCCGGGGGCGCCGGGCGGCTTGGGAGCACCCGCACCGGGCACGCCGGGCGGACCGGGAGGCTTGGGAGCCCCCGGAGTTCCAGGGGCTCCAGGCGGCTTGGGCACACCGGGGCCACCCATGCTCGGGTCGGCCAGCATCGTCGCGGCATGGTGCACACCGCCGGGCGGCGTACCACCCGGGGCGGGCGGAGCCTCGGGCCCGTCGGGGCCCAGCTGCGAGACGAGCTGCGTCGGGACGTAACCACCCGCCGGGGTACCGGGAACGCCGGGACCCGAGGGCCGCGCACCGGGAGTACCCGGGGCTCCGGGCGGCGGCGGAGTCGTCGCGCCACCACCACGCCCGGCGCGGGGCGGGCCCTGCGCCTTACTGGTCGCGGCGTCGGCGATGTCACCGGCCCCGGGCGCCAGCGGCCGCCCGGCCGCGTCGTGCCCGCCCGCCGACGGCGGCGTCTGCTGCGCACCGGGACCCTGCGGATAGCCATAGTTCGGCGGAGCACCGGGAGGCGGCGTCTGCTGCGCACCAGGTCCCTGCGGATAGCCGTAGTTCGCCGGAGCACCGGGCGGCGGCGTCTGCTGCGCACCCGGACCCTGCGGATAGCCATAGTTCGGCGGAGCACCGGGAGGCGGCGTCTGCTGCGCACCAGGTCCCTGCGGATAGCCGTAGTTAGGCGGAGCACCGGGCGGCGGCGTGCCCGGAGCGGCGGGAGCCTGCCCGTCGATCGCCGGTGCCACCGACGTACGCGGGAGCTGACTGCCACCCGACATCAGCGCCGTCTTGGCCTCAGGAGCAGCGGTGGGCGCAGGCACGTCGCCCGCGTCCACCAGCGGCGGCGCGAACACCGTCGCCGGAGGCGCGACCGAACGGTCCTCCTCCTCATCCGCGTTCGTGTCCGTACCGGCCCACGGGGTCGCCCCGACAGGAGCCGCGGGCGAAGCGGGCCACGGCGTAGCACCGCTGCTCGCGTCGACGGGCGCAGGGACGGCCGGCCCAGGCACGGAAGCACCCGCACCGGACCCATCGCCCGAACCCGAACCCGCCCCGCCGGATCCAGCGGCCCCTCCGGCCGACGACACCGCTGCCGCTGCCGACGGCGACGGCGCAGACGCATCCCCCCGCCGATCCGGAATACCCAGCTTGTCCGCCGCCTCCTGGAGCCACTCCGGAGGGCTCAACAGGAACGACGTCTGATTCAGATCCACCCGCTCCGGCGGCGCGTCCGCCGGCTCCGGCGAAGCGTCCGGCAGCCCGTACTCCTCCTCGTACCGCCGGATCACCTCGCCCACCGGCAGCCCCGGCCACAGCGAGGCGTCCCCACTGTCACGCGCGATGACGAGCCGCTGACGCCCGCCGTCGGACACCGGACCGCCCTCGCGGTCCTCGGCCCACACCACGAACCCCAGCTCGAACTCCCGCACCCGCACCTCACGGTGCTGATAGCCGGGCACATCCCCGTTGATCCACTCTTCGGCGCGCTCCTGCGCCTGCGCGAACGTCACCATCGGACACTCACCCCTCGTCCGGGACAGCCGAAGCAGCCGGCACGGCGGCGCCCGAAGCGTCGACCGCACTCGCGAAACCGCCGTCCACCATCAGGTTCGCCACCGTCTCCAGCTCCGGCGGATTGCCCGCCAGCCGGGCCAGGAACGCGTCGAAGTCGTCACCGCACGGCAGCAGCAGACGCTCCACCCGCTCGGCGACCGACCAGCCGGCCGTGTCCCCGCTGTCCCGCGCGTCGTCATACGCGCAGAACCACACCGAACCCGCCCGGTCACCCTTGACCTTCACGGCGAGAATGCCGCCCTGCACGAACCCGACACCCAGATAGTCCTTGGTCAGGTGATCACGCAGGCACTTGTTCACGTACACCAGATCGTTGACCGCGGCCTCGTCCCGCACCGTGAAGAACGGCTGGTCCACCAGAAGCCCCAGCTCGGCGTCCAGCGCAGCCCCCACCGGAGCACACCCGCCCGCCGCCTTCAGGAACGCCCGGTACGCACCCGGCAACCGGTACCCCAGATCCTCCTCGGCACCCAGGACCTGCTGCTCGGTCACCGCCACCGACGACTTCGGCAGCCCGAAATGCGCCGGCCGCGTCTCCTGCAACGGACGCGTACCCCGCTTGCCATGGTCCACCGCAGCCGTCGCGAGACCGCCGTGATGCCGCAGCAACGCCTTCACCTCGACCGGGACCAACTCCATACGACGACTGCCCGGCACGTGATGCCAGGTCCAGCCGTGCGGCGTCGCCACCGGCACGATCGTGTCCCACAAGTCATGCCCGGCGGCAGCCAGCGCCGCGTTCGCCGACACATAGTCCGTCAACCGCAGCTCATCGACCCCGAACCCCTCCGGGGGCTCGGCGATCTCCGCCGCGGCACGCGCGTAAGCCGAAAAGTCCGGAAAGCCGTTCCCGTCGATCCGTACGCCCCTGGGATGGCGCGCAGCACGGACCGGGTCCGGGAAGTGCACGACCTGCCCGGCGTAGGCCGCGTTCGGCGGCGCGGCTTGCTGCCCGAGCCGACCTGTCGTCATGGCGGTTGCCCCCTGCGGCACTGTTATGGATCGCGGATAGCGACAGCCTATGCGGTTGTACGACACCGGTCACCGGCCCTCCGGTTCCATGACCAGCAGTCACCCCACCGTGACGATGAGCCGACGCTCCCGCGTGTCGCCGCGCCCCAGCTTCCGCACCACCGGCCGCATTTGGCAGTCTGTGCACGCAACCCGGGGGATTGCAGGAGGGGAAAGCACCACATGCAGAGCAGCACCGCACCGTCATCCGACACAGCCGTCGCACCGGCCCCGGAGCCCGACACCGGACACCCGGCCACCGCCGACGACGCCTCCGGCGACCCACGCGTCGGCTGGAGCAGCGCCGACGACGCGCCCGCCCCTGCCCTGCGCCAGCGCCGCGACGGCATCCTGCCCACCGTCGCCGCCGCCCTCTCCGTCCGCGGCACCACGCTGACCAGCACCGCCGCCCGCGGCGAACACGCCCCCACCCTGCACCCACTCGTCCAGGACTACCTCGACACCCTCACCAGCGCCCAGCGCGACCGCTTCACCGGACGCTGCGCCGAAACGATCCTCATCTCCCGCCACCTCACGGCCGCCGACGAGGAACGCTCCAAACGCGCCCGCCGCAAACCCATGACCAACGGCGAAGCCCGCAAAGCTCTCAAACACGCCAAACTCACCACCCGCCGGATCCGCGAGGACGGCGACCCCCTGCACGGCGGCTTCGCCCGCCCCTGCCGCGCCTGCGCAGCACTCACCGCCCACTTCGGCGTCCACGTCGTGGACCCGGCCACGGACACCACCGGCTGACCCGCACACCACAGAGCACACACGCACCACCGCAGGCAGCAGCAGAACAGGACGAGGCCACCCCATGACCGCCGACCGCACCCGCTTCACCACCCCCGTCGACGCAGCACTGCGCGCCGCCGGCTGGCAGCCCGGACGCTGGGACATCAAACAGGCCGAATTCTGGGCCGACGCCCTGCGCACCCACGTATCCCCGGCCGGCCACCGCCACACCGTCTTCCCCGCCGCCGTCGAAGCCTGGGCCGAGTTCGGCGGCCTCCACCTCACCCCACAGGGCCCCGGCCGCCAGATAGCCCCCGCCCAGCCCCACCTCGACCCACTGCACGGCCTCCACATGGCCCGCACCCTCGGCGACCTCGGCCGCGCCCTCGACACCGAGGTCTGCCCCCTGGGCGCCGAATCCGGCTCCGAAGCACTCCTCGCCATCGACACCGAAGGCCGCGTCTACGCCCTCGACCACAGCGGCGACTGGTACCTCGGCCCCGGCATCGACCAGGCCCTGGAAACCCTCATCACCGGCACCACCCCAACCCGCCTCGTAGCGGCGTAAAGACGAAGCCGCAGGCCGCGAAGACGAACCACCGACGGCCGCCCGCATACAAAGCCGCAGGCCCGAGGGAAGCCCCGCCTCCCGCAGCCGCCCCCCGACGGGAGGGGACGCGGCGGGATGTGCGCGCGGAGCCACGTGCGGGAGCGCGCGGACCAATGTCCCCGTCCCCCTGAGCCCATAGAACAGCGAGCACGTACATCCCGCCGCGTCCCCGCACCCACGCACAGCGAGACGCACCACCCCGGCACCCGCACCCGACAGGCCCCGCCCGCCCCACACACGCGGCTCAAGCAGCACGGCCCACGCGGCGCAGCCCACCCAGCACGACCCACCCAGCGCAGCCCACGCAACACAACTCACGCAGCAGGCAGAACCGCCGAAACCCGATACCCCCCGGCATCAGTAGGCCCGCACACAAAAACCCCACCCAGCCCCGCCACCCGCTCCTTCATCCCGACCAGCCCATTCCCCCCACTGGGCAGCCGCGCCCCCACACCCGCATCCACATCCGACGGCGGCGGCTCGTTCTCCACCTGCATCGCGAACTCCGACACCCGATGCGCCAACCGCACATACGTCTTCGCACCCGCCGCATGCTTGTGCACGTTCGTCAGCGCCTCCTGCACCACCCGATACGCCGTCTGCTCGACCGCCGCGACATACGACCGCGCATCGCCCTCAACAAGAAGCTCCACCACCATGCCCGCCGCCCGCGACTGCCCCACCAACTCATCAAGATCGCGCAGACACGGCCCGTCCTCCTCATCGACGACCCGAGACGCCGCAGCAGCGGCCGCAGCCGCCACCCCCACCGCCGCCAACGGCACCCCCGCACCCGACTCACGCCGACCGCCACCGCCGCCGCCGCCGCCGCCGCCGCCGGACCGCATCACACCGAGCATCTCCCGCAGTTCCGTCAACGCCTGCCGACCCATGTCCCCGACCAACGCCGCGTTCTTCACGGCCTTCTCCGGATCCTTACGGGCCACCGCCTGCAACGCCGCCGCATGCACCACCATCAGACTCACCCGATGCGCCACCACGTCGTGCATCTCCCGCGCGATGCGCGTCCGCTCCTCACCCCGCGCCCACTCCGCCCGCTCCTCCGCGCGCTCCGCGAGCAACTGAAGCTCCCGCTCCAGCGAATCGTTCCGCTCCCGCAAACTCTCCATGAGCCGCCGCCGCGCACCCACGTACAGACCGAACAGCAACGGCGGAGCGGTCACGCCCAACGACGTGGTGATGGCGACGAACGGAACGAACCAGTCCCCCACCCGCACGAGATTCCCGTGCCCCACATCCTGCTGCGCCCGCACCACCGACACGATCAGCGTCCCGACGAACGACATCCCCGCCAGGGCCCCGATGATCCGCCGCGGCATCTCGGACGCGGCCAGCGTGTAGAGACCCACCACGCTCAGCAGCACACCCATCCGGGCCGGAGTCACCGCGACCCCGATCAGCACCACCGCGATCGGCCACCGCCGGCGCAACACCAGCGTGGCCCCGGCGAGCACCCCGAAAACAACCCCCACGGCCGCCGGCACCCCGGCGTCCCGCGCGAACCCGACCCCCTCAACCCCGCACTCCACCGCCGACGCGACGGCCAGCCCAACATCGAGCACGGCACTGCGCCGCCGCTCCCACCACCACGGCCCCCCGGCCGTCCGGTGCGTTTCCCCCGTCGTGGTCATGCCGTCCAGCCTACGGGCGCGAGGTGCCCCGTTTCCGGTGAGTTTCCGCGACAGCCCCCTGCCACGAGCGCCGTTCGAACAGAAGCGAAACCAACCGGTATCCCTCGAACTGTTGGCTCATATACAAATACGACCCACCCGCCCACGTCCCGAGCGAGCCTTTGCCTATGACGCAGACCACAGGCAAATACACAGACTTCGAGGGACTGCGGGAGCAGGCGGTCGCGCTGCGGCGCGAAGGGCGGAGCCTCCGCCAGATTGCCGATGAGCTGGGGGTCCACAGCAAGGAGACCTTGAGCCGCCTCGTCAGGGGCGAACCTCCGGCCGAGCGGAACAAGCGCCCCGACGCAAAAGACGATCTACGGGCTCAGGCGCGGGAGCTGCGCCGACTACGGCGGACGTACAACGAGATCCAGGCCGAGGCGGGCTGCTCGAAGAGCTCGGTCTCGCTCTGGGTACGGGACATGCCCAAACCTGAGGCCAAGTGCACACCGGAGGAACAGCGCGCCCGCATGAATGCGGGCCTCGCCCAACTGCGCGCTACTCAGGACAGCGAGCGCCAAGAGGCGAAGCGCGAGGCCGCGGAAGCAGTCGGCCCTCTCTCCGATCGCGAACTCTTCCTGGCCGGCGTGACCCTTTACTGGGCCGAAGGCGCCAAGAGCAAGCCCTATCGCCGCTCCGAGGCCCTTCAGTTCATCAACAGCGACCCCAACGTGATCCGTGTCTTCGTGCGCTGGCTCGAGCTGCTCGGCGTCACCACCGATCGCCTGACATTGCGAGTCAGCATTCACGAGTCGGCCGACATTGCGGCAGCTGAGGCGCACTGGGCAGAGGTCGTTGGCGTCGACGCTTCCGCATTCAGCAAGCCGACGATCAAGAAACACAACCCTCGAACCGTCCGGAAGAACACCGGCGAGAACTACCACGGCTGCCTCGTGATCTATGTCCGCCAAAGCGCCGAGTTGTACCGTCGCATGGAAGGCGCTTGGTACGGCATAGTGTGGGGAGCCCGGCCGACAGCCTGACGAAATGTCCGACTTAGGCCGTTTCCATCCCCCGTGGTGTAATTGGCAGCACTGTGGCTTTTGGTGCCATCTGTCCGGGTTCAAGTCCTGGCGGGGGAGCTCACGGCGTGGCGCGGCCCGGCGGGTCGGCGAGGCCCGCCCCCATTTCCGCCCCACAACGCCCCGGTATCCTGCGGATGTCCCCACCCCACAAGCATCCGAAGCCGAAGGGCACACCCGTGAGCGCCAACAGCCCCCGTCCGGCCGCCGTCGTCGTTCTTGCAGCGGGTGAGGGCACCCGTATGAAGTCGGCCACGCCCAAAGTCCTGCACGAGATCAGTGGTCGCTCGCTCGTCGGGCATGTGCTCGCCGCCGCGCGGGAGTTGAGCCCCGAGAATCTCGTCGTCGTCGTGGGTCACGAGCGGGACCGGGTGCGTGAGCACCTCGCCGGGATCGATCCGGACGCCCGTACCGCCGTGCAGGAGCAGCAGAACGGTACGGGGCACGCCGTGCGTATGGGGCTCGAGGAGCTCGGTGGCGCTGTCGACGGCACGGTGATCGTGGTGTGCGGTGATACTCCGCTGCTGACGGGCGAGACGCTGATGCACCTGTCGGCGACGCACACGGGTGACGGCAATGCCGTGACGGTGCTGACGGCCGAGGTTCCGGATGCGACCGGTTACGGCCGGATCGTGCGGGACGGGGCGTCCGGTGCGGTGACGGCGATCGTCGAGCACAAGGATGCGAGCGAGTCGCAGCATGCGATTCGTGAGATCAACTCGGGTGTGTTCGCGTTCGACGGTCAGTTGCTGGCGGATGCGCTGGGCAAGGTGCGTACGGACAACAGTCAGGGTGAGGAGTACCTCACGGACGTGCTCGGCATCCTGCGGGAGGCGGGCCATCGTGTCGGCGCCTCGGTCGCGGCCGATCATCGTGAGATCGCGGGTATCAACAACCGTGTGCAGTTGGCGGATGCGCGTCGGACGCTGAATGACCGGCTGCTGGAGCGGGCGATGCTGGCGGGCGTGACGGTCGTCGACCCCGCGTCGACGTGGATCGACGTGACGGTGGGCTTCGAGCGGGACGCGCTCGTCCACCCGGGCACGCAGCTGCTCGGCGCGACGCACCTGGGTGAGGGTGCCGAGGTGGGTCCGAACACGCGGCTGACGGACACGAGGGTCGGTGCGGGGGCGCGGGTCGACAACACGGTGGCGGATGGTGCCGAGGTGGGCGAGGGGGCGACGGTGGGTCCGTTCGCGTATCTGCGGCCGGGTACGCGCCTTGGTGTGAAGGCCAAGATCGGTACGTACGTGGAGACGAAGAACTCGACGATCGGTGAGGGCACGAAGGTCCCGCACCTCTCGTACGTCGGTGACGCGACGATCGGCGACTACACGAACATCGGTGCTGCGAGCGTCTTTGTGAACTACGACGGTGAGGCCAAGCACCACACGACGGTCGGTTCGCATTGCAAGACGGGTTCGGACAACATGTTTGTGGCGCCTGTCACGGTCGGGGACGGTGCATACACGGCTGCGGGGTCGGTCATCACGAAGGATGTGCCGGCGGGTTCGTTGGCTGTGGCCCGTGGCCAGCAGCGGAATATCGAGGGTTGGGTGGCTCGTAAGCGTCCGGGGAGTGCGGCTGCGAAGGCGGCTGAGGAGGCGTCCCGGGAGGCCGGTAGCGAAGGCTGACCGGAAACAGGTGCGTCCGACACGGCGTACCGTGATAGGTGCACACGATTCGGCTGCCTCGCTGCTAATGGGACGAGCGGGCGCAGCGGCGGAAGAACGCGTCTGAGGAGACAAGTGCTGTGAGCGGGATCAAGACGACCGGCGAGAAGAAACTGATGCTCTTCTCCGGCCGCGCGCACCCCGAGCTTGCCGAGGAGGTCGCGCACGCTCTCGGCGTCGGGATCGTTCCGACCAAGGCATTCGACTTCGCCAATGGCGAGATCTATGTCCGCTATCAGGAGTCCGCTCGCGGCGCCGACTGCTTCCTGATTCAGAGCCACACGGCTCCGATCAATAAGTGGATCATGGAGCAGTTGATCATGATCGACGCTCTGAAGCGTGCGTCGGCCCGCTCCATCACGGTGATTGTGCCGTTCTACGGTTACGCCCGTCAGGACAAGAAGCACCGTGGACGTGAACCGATTTCGGCGCGTCTGGTGGCGGACCTGATGAAGACGGCGGGTGCGGACCGCATTCTGACGGTGGATCTGCACACGGACCAGATCCAGGGCTTCTTCGACGGCCCGGTGGACCACCTGTTCGCGCTGCCGATCCTGGCGGACTACGTGGGGGCGAAGGTCGACCGCTCCAAGCTCACGGTGGTGTCTCCGGACGCCGGTCGTGTGCGTGTGGCCGACCGCTGGTGCGACCGCCTGGGCGCGCCGCTGGCGATCGTGCACAAGCGTCGTGACAAGGACGTGGCGAATCAGGTCACCGTGCACGAGGTCGTCGGTGACGTGAAGGGCCGCGTGTGTGTCCTCGTGGACGACATGATCGACACGGGTGGCACGATCTGCGCCGCTGCGGACGCGCTGTTCGCGCATGGTGCGGAGGACGTCATCGTGACGGCGACGCACGGTGTGCTGTCGGGTCCGGCTGCTGACCGTCTGAAGAACTCGAAGGTGAGTGAGTTCATCTTCACGGACACGCTGCCGACGCCGGGTGAGCTGGAGCTGGACAAGATCACGGTGCTGTCGATCGCGCCGACGATCGCGCGTGCGGTGCGTGAGGTCTTCGAGGACGGTTCGGTGACGAGCCTGTTCGAGGAGCAGGCGTAGTCGCGCTGACGCTCTTCTGCACCGATCGCTGATGCTCTTCTAGATCGATTTTGGGCGGCCTTCCGCGCCGGGTAGACTCACGGAGTTGCTCGGCGAGGGAGGCCGCACTGTTTTGTGCGGCGGTCCGTTATCGACGCGCTCTTCGTAGCAGGCCCGTTCGTGGCCGGGTGACCGCCCCCAAGCTCTCGACTTCGCTCGAGCAGGGGGGACCCCCATTCCCCTTCTTCTACGAGGAGTGCACATGGCTGAGATCAAGCTTGCCGCCGAGATCCGTACCGAGTTCGGCAAGGGTGCTGCCCGCGCCGTCCGCCGTGAGGACAAGGTTCCCGGTGTCATCTACGGTCACGGCGCCGAGCCGGTTCACGTGACGCTGCCGGGTCACGAGCTGCTGCTCGCGCTGCGTACGCCGAACGTTCTGCTGTCCCTGGACGTCGACGGCAAGACCGAGCTGGCGATCCCGAAGGCTGTCCAGCGTGACGCCATCAAGGGTTACCTGGTCCACGTCGACCTGCTGACCGTCAAGCAGGGCGAGAAGGTCACGGTCGAGGTTGCGGTCGAGACCGAGGGTGAGCTGGCTCCGGGCAGCTTCCTCGTCGAGAACGTGCTGAACACGCTGTCGGTCGAGACCGAGGCGACGCACATCCCGACCTCCGTCACCGTGTCGATCGCGGGCCTGGAGGGCGGCGACGCCATCCACGCCAAGGACGTCACGCTGCCGTCCGGTACGACCCTGGTCACCGACCCCGACGCCGTCGTCATCCAGATCCTGGCCGCGCAGGCCGAGGAGCCGGCTGCCGAGACCGAGGACGCGGCCGCCGAGGCCTGAGCCGTACGCTCTGCTTGACGGGGTGGCGGGCCACTGCGGCCCGCCACCCCGTTTTTTCATGTTCCCGTCCGTGTGTTGTACGTGAGGAGACGAGGTCCCGATGACGACCGATGCCACTGCCCCCTGGCTGATCGTGGGTCTCGGGAATCCCGGGCCCGAGTACGCGATGAACCGGCACAACGTGGGTTTCATGGTGGCTGATCTGCTGGCGGAGCGGATCGGTGGCAAGTTCAAGCGGGCGGGCAAGGCTCAGGCGCAGGTGCTCGAGGGGCGGATCGGTGCGCCGGGTCCGCAGAACCGCCGGGTGATTCTGGCGAAGCCGATGTCGTTCATGAACGTGTCGGGTGGTCCGGTGACGGGTCTGCGGGATTTCTACAAGGTGCCGGTCGGCAACATCGTGGCGGTCCATGACGAGCTGGACATCGACTACGGGACGATGCGACTGAAGCTGGGCGGTGGCGACAACGGGCACAACGGTCTGAAGTCGATCACGAAGTCGATGGGTGCGGACTATCACCGGGTGCGGTTCGGGATCGGGCGTCCGCCGGGGCGTATGCAGGTGGCGGACTTCGTGCTGAAGGACTTCTCGTCGACGGAGCGCAAGGAGCTGGACTACCTGGTGGACCGGGCGGCGGACTCGGTGGAGTGTCTGGTCACGGAGGGTCTGGAGCGGGCGCAGAGCGCGTACAACTCCTGACGTGTCGTGTGAGTTGACCGGGCATCTCGGCAGGTCACGGGCATCTCGACCGGGAACCGCCCGCTTTTCTTGACTCTTCGCGGGGCCATGGCCAAGGATCGCCGCCATGCTCTCGTACACCCGGCGGGCCGCGATGGCGGTCGTCGCCCTGCTGATCCTGATCGCGGGCGTCCGGGCGTCCTGGGCGTCGGCGCAGCACGTGATGCTCACCAAGGGCCGTGAGCACGGCACGCTGACGGTGACGCGGTGCACCGAGGACGCGTGTACCGGCCCTTACGCGCCTCTGTCGCCGGGTTCGCAGCCGCGCGCCCGTGTCGTCATCGACCGGTCGATCGCGGAGAACAAGGGCGCGCGTATCCCCGTGGTGGTGAAGCCCGGCTCGGACGAGGTGGTGCGCACGGGGGCTGCGGGGTTCTTCCACGCGTGGGTGCCGCTGGGCGGTGCGCTGCTGCTGGCGGCGGTGGTGATCGCGGGTGGGCTGCGCCTGACGCGCTGGGCATGGGTGACGGCAGCCACCGGGGTCGCGTTGCTGAGTGCCGCGTTCGCGACGCTCACCTGGTGAACTGCCGTCATGTCCCCACTGGTTGATCAGCCGGTGTTGCGCAGTCCCGCCGCGACGCCGTTGACGGTGAGCAGGAGTGCCCGTCCGAGCAGCGGGTCCGGCTCGTTGCCGGCGGCCGCGTCGTCGCGCTGGCGCTTGAGCAGGGCCACCTGGAGGTACGAGATCGGGTCCAGGTAGGCGTCGCGGATCGAGAAGGTCTGCTGGAGTACCGGCTGGGTGTCCAGGAGTTCCTGGCCGCCGGTGATGCGCAGTACCTCTCGCACGGTCAGTTCGTGCTCGGCCTCGATGTCGGCGAAGACGTGCTTGAGCTCGTCGGGGACGAGTGTGTCGACGTAGTGGCGGGCGATCCGCAGGTCCGTCTTGGCGAGGGTCATCTCGACGTTCGACAGGAAGTTGCGGAAGAAGTGCCAGTGCTCGCTCATCTCGTCGAGCACGGTGCCGAGGCCGGCCTCGCGCAGTGCCTTGAGGCCGGAGCCGACGCCGAACCAGCCGGGCACGATCTGCCGTGACTGGGTCCAGCCGAACACCCATGGGATGGCGCGCAGGCCGTCGAGCGAGACGCCCGAGCCGGGGCGGCGGGAGGGCCGCGAGCCCAGGTGCAGGTCGGCGAGCTGGTCCACCGGGGTGGAGGCGAGGAAGTACGTCGGCAGGTCCGGGTCCTCGACGAGCTTGCGGTACGCGGCGTGCGCGGCGTCGGAGACGACGTCCATGGCCGCGTCCCAGCGGGCGAGGGCCTCGTCGGACTGGCGGGGCGCGGTGTGCAGCGCGGATGCCTGGAGGGTGGCGGCGACGGTCAGTTCGAGGTTCTCGCGGGCCAGGGACGGCACGAGGTACTTGTCGGAGATGACCTCGCCCTGCTCGGTCACCTTGATCTCGCCCTCGAGGGTGCCCCACGGCTGGGCGAGGATCGCGTCGTGCGAGGGGCCGCCGCCGCGGCCGACGGTGCCGCCGCGGCCGTGGAAGAGGCGCAGGCGCACGCCGTAGCGGTGGGCGACGTCGCGCAGTCGGCGCTGGGCGCGGTGGATCTCCCACTGGGAGGTGGTGATGCCGCCGAACTTGGAGGAGTCCGAGTAGCCGAGCATGACTTCCTGGACGTCGCCGCGCAGGGCGACGAGGCGCCGGTAGGAGGGGTCGGCGAGCATCTCGTCGAGGATGACGTCGGCGGCGCGCAGCTCGTCGGTGGTCTCCAGGAGCGGCACGATGCCGATCTTGGCCCAGCCGCCGTGCAGGTCGATGAGTCCGGCCTCGCGGGCGAGGACGGCGGCGGCGAACACGTCGTCGGCGCCCTGGCACATCGAGATGATGTACGACTCGATGACTTCGGGTCCGAAGACGTCGAGGGCGCGCTTGACGGTGTGGAAGACGCCGAGGGTCTTCTCGCCCGCGGCGTCGAGGGGTGCGGGCGAGGGGGCGAGGGGCCTGCGGGACCTGAGTTCCTTGGCGAGGAGCTTCTGGCGGTACTCGCGGGGCATGTCGGCGTAGCGCCAGGACTCCTCGCCGAGGCGGTCGAAGAGCTGGCCGAGCGCGTGGTGGTGGGCGTCGGCGTGTTCGCGTACGTCCATGGTGGCGAGCTGGAGGCCGAACGCGGCGAGCGTACGGATGGTGCGGTTCATCCGGCCGTCGGCGAACAGGGCGCCGCGGTGCTCGCGCAGGGACGTCTGGATGAGCGTGAGGTCCTGGAGGAGTTCGGCGGTGCCGAGGTAGTCGCGGCCGTCCACGTGCGCGGTGCCCTTGGCGAGGCGCTCCTTGGTGTTCTCCAGCTTCTGCCGGATGCAGGTGGCCTTGAGCCGGTAGGGCTCCTCGGAGTTGAGGCGCTTGTAGCGGGGGCTGATCTCCGGGAGGCGCTCCAGGTCGTTCTGGAGGGAGGTGAGGAGTTCCTCGGTGGCGCCGGTGTAACGGATGGAGTTCGACAGGAAGCCGCGCAGCTCGTCGATGAGCTCCAGGGCGTCGTTGATGCCGTGCTCGTGCTGGAGGATCAGGACGTCCCAGGTGACGGCGGGGGTGACGTTCGGGTTGCCGTCGCGGTCGCCGCCGATCCAGGTGCCGAAGGTGAGGGGGCGGCTGGCGTCGGGCAGGGTGACGCCGACGCGCTGCAGCTCGGCGGTGAGGTCTTCGAGGACGTCGCCGACGGCGCCGGCGTGCAGCTCGTCGAGGTAGTAGATGGCGTTGCGCGCCTCGTCGGTGGGCTCGGGCCGGACGACGCGCAGTTCGTCGGTCTGCCACACGAGGTCGATGTTCTCGGCGAGGCGGGTGTCGTAGCGGCGGCGGTCGGCCTCGATGACGGGGGTCTCGAGGAGTTCGGCGACGCGGCGCAGCTTGTTGAGGACGGAGCGTCGGGCGGCCTCGGTCGGGTGGGCGGTGAACACCGGCCGTACGTTCAGGTGCTGGACCGTTTCGCGCAGGTGGTCGGCGTCGGCGTCCTTGAGCCGGTCGGCGGTGCGGGCCAGCAGGCTGCCCTCGGCGGCGCGGCGGGCGCGCAGCTCGCGGCCGCGGTGCACCTGCTCGGTCACGTTCGCCAGATGGAAGTACGTCGAGAAGGCGCGGACCAGCTTGGCCGCGGTCTCCAGTTCCGTGTCGCCGAGCAGGCGGGCGGCGGCCTCGCCGTCCTCCCGGGTGAGGCGGCGGACCTTTTCGACCAGTTCGAGGAGCTCGGGGCCCTCCTGGCGTACGAGTGTCTCGCCGAGGAGGTCGCCGAGGCGGCGGATGTCGGCGCGCAGCTCGGCGCTGGAAGTGGCCTCGCGGCTCTGGTCGTCGGCACTGCTCACAGGTGCGGCTCCTTGCAGTGGTGAAGCACGTCTGGGAGGGAAACCCCGGGATCCGGGTATGAGTCCCGGGTGGAGATACAGAGCGGACCGCGCTGTCCGACCGTTTCCAAGGATAGGTGTCCGCCCGGTTGGGCCGTTTCCGGGCCTCTTGCCGCTCGCCTGCGCGCTGCCATACTTACGACGCCGTAGGTTACGGACGCGTAGTAAAAGCTCTCAGCTTCACATCCCCGTTCTCAAACCTGTCTCAACCCTCGACCCCACAGGGGACGCCCCATGACACCAAGCCCCGATCTGATCGATGACGCCCCGGAGGCGTCGTCGGGCGATTCGACCGGCGCTTCGCTGCCCTCCGCCACGCTCGGCGGTGAGCAGAAGCGTTCGCTGGAGCAGCTCGCGCTGCTGCTCTTCATCACCGTCCCGTTCCTGGCGCTGGTCGCGGCGGTGCCGCTGGCCTGGGGCTGGGGTGTGAGCTGGCTCGACCTCGGCCTCCTGGTGTTCTTCTACTACCTGGGCTGCCACGGCATCACGATCGGTTTCCACCGGTATTTCACGCACGGTTCCTTCAAGGCGAAGCGGCCGCTGCGGATCGCGCTGGCGGTCGCCGGCTCGATGGCGGTCGAGGGTCCTCTCGTCCGCTGGGTGGCGGATCACCGTAAGCACCACAAGTTCTCCGACGCGGAGGGTGACCCGCACTCGCCGTGGCGGTTCGGCGAGACGCTGCCCGCGCTGATGAAGGGCCTGTGGTGGGCGCACATCGGCTGGATGTTCGACGAGGAGCAGACCTCGCAGGAGAAGTACGCACCCGATCTGGTGAATGATCCAGCCATAAGGGCGATCTCGCGTCAGTTCATTTTCTGGACGATGCTGTCGCTGGCTCTGCCGGCGCTGATCGGCGGTCTGGCGACGATGTCGTGGTGGGGCGCGTTCACGGGCTTCTTCTGGGGCTCACTGGTGCGGGTGGCGCTGCTGCACCACGTCACGTGGTCGATCAACTCGATCTGTCACGCGGTCGGCAAGCGTCCCTTCAAGTCGCGGGACAAGTCGGGCAACGTGTGGTGGCTGGCGGTCCTGTCCTGCGGCGAGTCGTGGCACAACCTGCACCACGCCGACCCGACGTCCGCGCGGCACGGGGTGATGCGGGGCCAGGTGGATTCGTCCGCGCGGCTGATCCGCTGGTTCGAACAGCTGGGCTGGGCGCACGACGTGCGCTGGCCGTCGAAGGAGCGGATCGAGTCCCGCCGCAAGCCGCAGGCCGCTGACGCGGCATGATGGAACCCGTGGCGACCGATCCGAACTCTGCGAGCCCAGCGGGCCCAGCAAGCAACGACAAGCCCCGGCGCGCGCGCCGCACCCGGATGACCGGTGCGGAGCGCCGCCAGCAGCTGCTCGAGATCGGTCGCACCCTCTTCGCCGCGAAGGGCTTCGAAGGCACGTCGGTGGAGGAGATCGCGGCGAAGGCCGGGGTCTCCAAGCCGGTGGTGTACGAGCACTTCGGCGGCAAGGAGGGCCTGTACGCGGTGGTCGTCGACCGTGAGATGCGCCAGCTCCTCGACATGGTGACCGGCTCGCTGACGGCCGGGCACCCGCGCGAACTGTGTGAGCAGGCCGCGTTCGCCCTCCTCGACTACATCGAGGAGTACACGGACGGCTTCCGCATTCTGGTCCGCGACTCCCCGATCCCGCAGTCCACGGGCTCGTTCGCCTCGCTCATCTCCGACATCGCGACGCAGGTCGAGGACATCCTGGGCCGCGAGTTCAAGAACCGCGGCTTCGATCCGAAGCTGGCGCCGCTGTACGCGCAGGCGCTGGTCGGCATGGTCGCGCTGACGGGTCAGTGGTGGCTGGACGCCCGTAAGCCGAAGAAGGCCGAGGTCGCCGCGCACCTGGTGAACCTGGCCTGGCACGGCCTCGACGGTCTGGAGCCGAAGCCGCGGCTGATGGGGCACCGCAAGGCTTGAACCGTGTGACGGTCCGGGAAGGGGCCGTCATTTTCGGTAGCCGAGGATGGTCATCATCCCGGATTCGGAGTGGTACTGGTTGTGGCAGTGGAGCATCCACAGGCCCGGGTTGTCGGCGTTGAAGTCGACGACGAGTTTGCGGTGCGGCAGCACGTAGGCGGTGTCCTTGCGGGCTCCGCGGTCGCCGAAGCCCCTGAGGGCGAAGGTGTGGCCGTGCAGGTGCATGGGGTGCCACATGTCGGTGGTGTTGATGAGGCTCAGGCGGACCCGCTCCCCCTCCTGGATCGGGTGGCGTTGCTCGACGGAGTAGGGCCGGTGGTCGAAGCCCCAGTTGAACCGTTTCATGCTGCCGGTCAGCTTGATGCGCATCTCGCGGTCCGGGCGGCGCCAGCAGAGGGCTACGGAGTCCTGGGGCACGAGGCGGCCGGGCGGCACGATCTGGCCGTCGAGCTCCTGCGGATGCACGTCGGGCCCGGGGATGGCCCCGCCGCCGGTACGCAGGACTGCCAGAGCTCGCGCGTCCTTGCCCTCGGCCAGGGCGACCAGCGGGAACACCCCGTCCTGTGCGGTGATCAGCACGTCGTAGCGTTCGGCCATGCCGAGCAGCAGCGCGTCCGTCTCCGTGGGTTCGACCGGGTAGCCGTCGGTGTGCGTGACCGTCATCTTGTGGCCGCCCAGTGCGACGCGGAAGGCCGTGTCGCCCCCGGCGTTGATGATGCGCAGCCGGATGCGGTCCCCGGTGCGGGCCCGGAAGACCGAAGGAGCGTGCGCGAGGCGGCCGTTGACCAGGTAGTACGGGTAGTCGACGCTGCCGCCCTCACTTTGCAGGAGGCGGCTGTGGGAGTTCCGCAGGATGCGGTCGGGGCCGTCGGCCTTGCCGTGGCCGGTGCCGTCATCCTCGGCGCCCTCCCCCATGTCCATGTCCATCGGCGCCATGCCGTGGTGCAGCTGTGCGAGCACGTCGTCCGGGGTGGAGCCGCCGACGCCGTCGAGCCAGTCGTCGAGGACGACGACCCACTCCTTGTCGTAGGACAGGGGCTCTTTGGGGTCCTCGACGATCAGCGGGGCGTACAGGCCGCGGTCGAGCTGCAGTCCTGAGTGCGAGTGCATCCAGTACGTGCCCGGGTGCTCCACGGCGAAGCGGTAGTTGAAGTCCGCGCCGGGCTTGATCGAGAACTGGGTCAGGCCCGGTACGCCGTCCATGTCGCAGCGCATGCGGACGCCGTGCGAGTGCAGGGTCGTCGTCACGGGCAGGTGGTTGGCGACGGTGAGGTCGAGGATGTCGCCCGCGGTGATGCGGACCTCCTTGCCGGGCAGCGAGTCGCCGTACGCCCATGACTTGACGGTCTTCCCGCCGAGATCGAGGGACGTCTCGGTGGCGGTGAAGCGGTACTTGCGGAGGGGGCCGGACCCGCGGGCCCGCTCGGCGGCGAGGACCTCGGGATCGGACGGGTTCACGTATCCCTCGGGCCCCTTGGGGACGAAGGGACGTCCGTCGTGGTCCGGGACCCTGGTCCGCGCGTGCGAACCGGCCTCGGGAGGGGGAGCGGACTCTGGGGGACGAGCCGATTCGGAGTGGCGAGCGGAACCCGCGTGCGAGCCCGACTCGGACTCGGGCCCGGACCCGGAACAGGCTGACAGGGCTCCCGCGCCGGCGGCCGCGATCGAGGCAGCGAGCAAATTGCGCCGCGTATGTGTGTGCATAGCTGAATAACACACCTTTTATGATGATATGTCTGCGAACCGAATCGGCGTGTCCCTCCGTCGAGCCGGGTCGCGCCACCGAGCCGGGTCGCGGCGCATGCCGGCTCAGGGCGCGACCGGCTCCAGGAACTCCAGCCGGTTGCCCACCGGATCCTCGGAGTAGAAGCGGCGGTGCCCGGGGAGATCGCAGTCCCAGGTCACGATGGCCCCATGGGCTTCCAGCCGGGCGGCGTACGCCTCGATGTCACGGACCCTCAGCCCGGGGTGCGCCTTCTTCGCGGGCCGGAAGTCCTCCTCGATACCCAGATGCAGTTGCACGGCCCCCGCCTGGAACCAGCAGCCCCCGCGCGCCGCGAGCGCCGGGGGCTTCGGCATCTCTGTCATGCCGAGCACGTCCCCGTAGAACCGCCGCAGCACGTCCTCGGATCCCGCGGGTGCGGCGAGCTGTACGTGGTCCAGGGCCCGGAGCATCAGGCGCTCGCGGGCTTGCGGGCCACGGCGAAGAGGCGGCGGAAGGGGAAGACCGTGCCGTGCGGTGTCGCGGGGTAGGCGGTGCGGAGCAGGGCGCGGTAGGCGGTCAGGAATTCGTCCGTGGCCTGCGGGTCGTCCGCGAGGGTGGTGAGGACGGGCCGCAGGCCCGTGCCCTTGACCCAGTCCAGCACCGGGTCCTCGCCCTGGAGCAGATGCAGATAGGTCGTCTCCCACACGTCCGCGCGGCAGCCGAGCGCGGTGAGCCGGTTCAGGTACTGCTCCGGGGTGTGGACGGCGTCCGCGTGGCGCAGTGTGTCGCCGAGCCGGTCCCGCCACCGCGCGGATCCGGCGAGTTCGCGCATCAGGACGTGGCTGGGGGCGTCGAAGTTGCCGGGGACCTGGAAGGCGAACGTGCCGCCGGGGGTGAGGCCGGCGAGCCAGTCGGGGAAGCGGTCGGTGTGGCCGGGGACCCACTGGAGCAGGGCGTTGGAGACGATCAGGTCGAAGGGCTCGGCGGGGGTCCAGGTGGCCGCGTCGGCGGGTGCGAAGTCGAGCAGGTCGGTAGCGTGGGAGGCGGCCTTCTCCAGCATCTGCGGGGAATTGTCGTAGCCGGTGATCCTGGCCTTCGGCCAGCGCTCGGCGAGCAGGGCGGTGACGTTGCCCGCGCCGCAGCCGAGGTCGGCGATCCTCGCCGGGTCGCCCTGGACGCGGGCGAGGAGGTCGGCGAAGGGGCGGGTGCGGTGGTCCGCGTGCCGGAGATACTGCTGGGGGTCCCAGGTGGGTGCGCTCATGGCGGCCAGGATCCTCCCGGATTTATCTCGATGTCAAGATAGTTGAATTCAAGAGACTTCATGTCGAGGGACCCACTAGACTGATCGTCATGGAGGACGAGGTCGACCGGCTGGTCGCAGCGTGGCGCCGAGAGCGCCCTGACCTCGACGTGGAGCCCCTCGAGGTGCTCAGTCGGGTCAGCAGGCTGGCGCGTCATCTTGACCGGGCCCGGCGCCTGGCGTTCGCCGAGCACCAGTTGGAGCCGTGGGAGTTCGACGTACTGACGTCCCTGCGGCGGGCCGGCGCCCCCTACCAGCTCTCCCCCGGACAGCTCCTCACGCAGACCCTCGTCACCTCCGGCACGATGACCAACCGTATCGACCGGCTCGCCAAGAAGGGTCTCGTCGAGCGTCTGCCCGACCCGAGCGACCGGCGCGGTGTCCTGGTGCGACTGACCACCGAGGGACAGGACCGCGCCGACCAGGCGCTCGCCGGCCTCCTCGAGCAGGAGCGGGCGATCCTCGCCGAGCTGTCCCGCACCCAGCGCGGTGAACTGGCCGGACTGCTGCGGCAGTTGACCGCGCCGTTCGACAACATCCCTGGTTGAGAAGCCAGTCGTACGGATCCCGTTCCTACGACGCCGCTTCCAGGTCCGCGGGCCCGACCCCGGCCCTGCGCGCCAGGGCCACCGCCGCGAGCGTGGAGTGGACCCCGAGCTTGCCGAGCACGTTCTGCATGTGCGTACGGACCGTGTGCGGGGACAGGAAGAGGCGTTCGGCGACCGCCTTGCGGCCGAGGCCGGCGACCATGCAGCGCAGCACCTCGCCCTCACGCGGCGTCAGGGACTCCACCAGGCGCTCGGACTCGGTGCGGTGCTTGCGCGCCGCGGTCAGCTCCCGCAGCACACTCGTGAGCAGGGCGGGCGGCAGATGCGTCTCGTCGCGCAGGACGCCCCGGATGACCGTGAGCAGCCGCGAGAGCGAGCAGTCCTTGGCCACCCAGCCGGAGGCGCCCGCCTGGAGCGCGAGGGCCGCGCGGCGCGGGTCGTCCTTCTCGGCGAGGACCACGGTCCGTACGGTGGGCTGGCCCGAACGGACGCCCGCCACCAGGGAGATGCCGTCGACCAGGCCGTCCTGGCCGGGCGCCGTGTCGGGCACGGCCGTCGGCGGGCGCGGGCCGTGCAGGGCCGCTCCCAGGTCGGCGTCGACCAGGAGGACGTCGAACCGGCGTCCTTCCGCCGCCGCGCGGTCCATGCAGCGCAGTGCGGCGGGGCCGCTGCCGGCCGCGGACACGTCCACGTCGGGCTCGGCGGCGAGAGCCGCGGCGAGCGACTCGGCGAAGATGCGGTGGTCGTCGACGACCAGGACTCGGATGCGAACCACGTGTATAACCCCCTCCCCCACGCTCCTCGCGGAGCAGGGGATTCCCCGGCGCCGGGAGGCTTCCGGCACGGGTACGGCGCCCGGAGAGGCAGGTCATCGCGGTCGCACGGCCGCCGCCGCGCTGGAACCGCTACCCCCGCTCCGGGCGTCGTACCCGGCTGTCTCGCCCCCTGATCAGCACCGGCCCCCACCGGCGCTGCCCTCAGAGTAGGGCCGCGGGCCAGGAGCGGAAGGCAATTTGCAGAACTGATTGGCCTGCGCGTTTATGGTGAGGCGTATGTTTCGTATTGAGACAGAAGTCGACAAACAGCGGCGCGATCTTCTTCACTTCCGGCTGCGTGAGGCGAACAACGCGGCGTCGGCGGAGCTCAGGTCACTGCGGGGCACGCCCGAGGACCGCGAAGTGCCGCTCCAGGTGTGGGCGTTGGACGAGAGCGACGAGATCGCCGGCGGCCTGGACGGGCACACCTGGGCGACCTGGCTCCACGTGACCCTGCTCTGGGTCGACGACCGCCACCGCGCGAAGGGCCTGGGCTCCCGCCTCCTCGCGGAGGCGGAACGCATCGCCCACGAGGACCGCGCCTGCCACGGCGCCCGCGTCGAAACCTGGGACTTCCAGGCACCGGGCTTCTACCGCCAGCACGGCTACGAGCTCGTGAGCGTGATCCCCGACTACCCGCCGGGGGTGAAGGAGTTCACGCTGACGAAGCGGCTGGGCTGAGCGCTCTTGCGCACGTGCGCGGAGCGCACTGTCGGACACAGCCCCGGCCGGCCGCCGGGGATCAAGGAGTTCAAGGAGTTGTTCGCCCTTACGAAGCGGCCGCCGTGAGTTGGTGGGCTCCGGCCGACGGGACCGCCGGGAAGACGCGCGGGGCCGTGTAGCCCGCCGCGGCGAACGCCTCCGTGATCGACTTCGTCACCGCGTCCGCGTCCGGCTCCTCCACCAGGACGATCGCCGAGCCGCCGAAGCCGCCGCCGGTCATCCGGGCACCGAGCGCGCCCGTCGCGTTCGCGGTGTCCACGACGAGGTCCAGCTCGGTGCAGGAGATGCGCAGGTCGTCGCGGAGCGAGACGTGGCCCTCGGTGAGGACCGGGCCGATCGCCCGTACGTCGCCGGCGTCGAGGAGCTCGATGACCCGCTCGACGCGGTGGTCGTCGCAGACGATGTGGCGGACGTAGCGCACGATCCGCTCGTCGGTGAGGTCCGCCAACTTGGCCAGCGCTTCGGGCAGTTCGGCGTACGGCACGTCACGCAGATGGGAGACGCCGAGCGCGCGGGCGCCCTCTTCGCAGCCCGCGCGGCGCTCCGCGTACGCGCCGTCGCCGAGCTCGTGCTTGACGCGGGTGTCGACGACGAGCAGCTGGAGGCCCTGCGCGGCCAGGTCGAAGGGGACCTGGCGGGTGGACAGGTCGCGGCAGTCCAGGTGCAGGACGTGGCCCTCGGTGGCGCACGCCGACGCCATCTGGTCCATGATCCCGCAGGGCACGCGCACGAAGTCGTTCTCGGCCCGCTGCGCGATCCGCGCCAATTCGGGCCCGGTGAGCCCCAGTTCGAAGAGGTCGTTGAGCGCGAGCGCGGTGACGACCTCGAGTGCGGCCGAGGAGGACAGGCCCGCGCCGGTCGGCACGGTCGACGCGAGGTGGATGTCCGCGCCCGTGACGGTGTGTCCGGCCTCGCGCAGCGCCCATACGACGCCCGCCAGGTACGCGGCCCAGCCGCCCTGCCCGAACTCGGAGAGCGGGGTCAGTTCGTCGGCCCGCAGTTCGGCGATCGGCGCGTCGATGTCCGCGGAGTGCAGCCGCAGGACTCCGTCGGTGCGGCGCGCGACGGCGGCCACCGCGGTGTGCGGCAGCGCGAGCGGCATCACGAAGCCCTCGTTGAAGTCGGTGTACTCGCCGATGAGGTTCACGCGTCCGGGCGCGGCCCAGACCCCCTCGGGCTCGTATCCGTACAGATCGCTGAACTGCGAGGCGACGGACATGACTTACCCCTCCTGGCGTGCCTGGGCGAAGGCCCAGGCGTCGGCGACGATTCCCGCGAGGTCCGCGCGGGACGGGTTCCAGCCGAGGCGCTCGCGCGCGGTGGCTGCGGAGGCGACGAGGACGGCCGGGTCGCCGCCGCGGCGCGGTGCGGTGACCTCGGGGATCGGGTGGCCGGTCACCTGGCGGACGGTCTCGATGACCTCGCGCACGGAGAAGCCGTTGCCGTTGCCGAGGTTGCAGATGAGGTGCTCGGCGGGGCGGGCGGCGCCGAGAGCGAGCAGGTGGGCCTCGGCGAGGTCGGCGACGTGGATGTAGTCGCGCACGCAGGTGCCGTCGGGCGTCGGGTAGTCGTCGCCGTAGACGGAGATCGCGTCGCGCCGGCCCTGGGCGACCTGGAGGACGAGGGGGATGAGGTGCGACTCCGGGTCGTGGCGCTCGCCGCAGGTGCCGTAGGCGCCCGCCACGTTGAAGTAGCGCAGCGACACGGCGGCCAGGCCGTGCGCGGCCGCCTCCCCGGTGATCATGTGGTCGACGGCGAGCTTGGAGGCGCCGTACGGGGAGGTGGGGGCGGTGGGGTCGGACTCGGTGATGGGGGTGCTGACGGGCTCCCCGTACGTCGCCGCGGTCGAGGAGAAGACGAGCTTGCGGACTTCGGCCGCGCGCATCGCGGCGAGCAGCGCCATGGTGCCGCCGACGTTGTTGTCCCAGTATTTCTCGGGCTTCACGACGGACTCGCCGACCTGGGAGAACGCGGCGAAGTGCAGGACGGCGTCGAAGGACCGGTCGAGCCACTTGGCGGCGTCGCGGATGTCGCCCTCGATGAACGTCACCCCCGCGGGTACGCCCTCGCGGAATCCGGTCGAGAGGTTGTCGAGGACGGTGACGTCGTGCCCCGCCTCGACCAGGTGCTGCGCGACCACGCTGCCCACATATCCCGCACCACCGGTGACCAGGTACTTCCCGCTCATGTACTCGCTACCTCTCGCAGTCGCTCAGCCGCGGTCTCCGGCGGCACGTCGTTGATGAACACGCTCATGCCGGATTCGGAACCCGCGAGAAACTTCAGCTTTCCAACAGTGCGGCGAATGGTGAAAAGCTCGAGGTGAAGCGCGAAGTCGTCCCGCTGGAGGCCGGGGAAGTCGTCCAGGGTGCCGAAGGGCGCCTGATGCCAGGCGGCGATGTACGGCGTCGGGGACTCGCCCGTTCCGAAGAGCCGGTCGAAGCGCCTCAAGAGTTCCAGATAAATCTGAGGGAACTCTGTGCGCGCGCCGTCGTCGAGGGCGAGCAGGTCGGGCACGCGGCGCTTGGGGTAGAGGTGCACCTCGTAGGGCCAGCGCGCCGCGTACGGCACGAAGGCCACCCAGTGGTCGCCCTCGATGACGACGCGCTCGCCGGTGCGCTCCTCGGCGAGCACGTCGTCGAAGAGGTTGCGGCCGCCGGTCTGCTCCTTGTGCTCGGCGAGCGAGCCCAGCATGAGGGCGGTGCGCGGGGTGGTGAAGGGGTAGCCGTAGATCTGGCCGTGCGGGTGGCCGAGGGTGACGCCGATCTCGGCGCCGCGGTTCTCGAAGCAGAACACCTGCTTCACGGAGTCCAGATGGGACAGCTCGGCGGTGCGGTCGGTCCAGGCGTCCAGGACGAGGCCCGCCTGTTCCTCGGTGAGGTCGGCGAAGGACGACGTGTGGTCGGAGGTGAAGCAGACCACCTCGCAGCGGCCGGCGTCCCCGGCGAGCGAGGGGAAGCGGTTCTCGAAGACCGCCACGTCGTACGAGGAGTCCGGGATCTCGCTGAGCCGGTCGCCCTCGGAGGGGCACAGGGGGCACTCGTCGGCCGGCGGGTGGTAGGTGCGGCCCTGTCGGTGCGAGGCGACGGCGACGCTGTCTCCGAGGAGGGGGTCGCGGCGGATCTGCGAGGAGGAGGCGACGGGGTCCAGTGGACGCCGGTCCACCGCGTCCCGCACGACGTCGTCACGCGAGTCGTAGTAGATGAGCTCGCGACCGTCGGCGAGCCGGGTCGACGTCTTCTTCACGTCCGATGCTCCTCATTCGCATCAAGTCAACATAATCAAACATAACAAAGCACGGTTCAACGGGATGGTCAAGGCCGAGGACGGATCTCCGGTGCGTGGCGTGTCACTCGCATCACAATCAAACAAAGAACCTCAGCGGGAGTGTTCATTTATTGAACATAGACGCGTAGGTTCCGGTCTGATCAGTTCGCGCAACGAAGCGAGTTCTCATGCTGTCCCCCACACAAACCCTGGCCGCGGGGCTCCGGCTGCCCACCAACGGCCTCGACTACGCGATCCTGGCGATCTACTTCGTCGTGGTCCTCGGCATCGGCTTCGCCGCCCGGCGCTCCGTGAAGACCAGCCTCGACTTCTTCCTCTCGGGCCGCTCCCTGCCCGCCTGGGTCACCGGCCTGGCGTTCGTCGCGGCCAACCTGGGCGCCACCGAGATCCTCGGCATGGCGGCGACCGGCGCGCAGTACGGCGTCTCGGTCGTCCACTGGTACTGGATCGGCGCCATCCCGGCGATGGTCTTCCTGGGCCTCGTGATGATGCCCTTCTACTACCGCTCCAAGGTGCGCTCGGTCCCCGAGTACCTGCTCCAGAGGTTCGACAAGAGCGCGCACCTGCTGAGTTCCATACTCTTCGCCTTCGCGGCGATCCTGATCGCGGGCGTGAACCTGTACGCCCTGTCGATCGTCGTGGAGGCGCTGCTCGGCTGGCCGCAGTGGCTGGCCATCGTCGTCGCCGGCCTGTTCGTGCTCGCGTACATCACCATCGGCGGACTCTCCTCGGCGATCTACAACGAGGTCCTCCAGTTCTTCGTGATCCTCGCGGCGCTCATCCCCCTGTGCATCATCGGCCTCAAGCGGGTCGGCGGCTGGGGCGGCATGACCGACTCGCTGAAGAGCTCGCACGGCGACAACTTCCTCTCGGCCTGGGGCGGTACGGGCATCGGTGAGGCCAACCCGCTCGGCGCGAACTGGCTGACGATCATCCTCGGCCTGGGCTTCGTGCTCTCGTTCGGCTACTGGACGACGAACTTCGCCGAGGTGCAGCGCGCCCTGTCCGCGAAGAACCTCTCCGCCGCCCAGCGCACCCCGCTCATCGCCGCGTTCCCGAAGATCTTCATCGTCTTCCTGGTCATGATCCCGGGCATGGTCGCCGCCGTCCTCGTCCCGAAGATCGGCATGGCCGGATCGGACCTGACGTACAACGACGCGATCCCCTACCTGATGCAGGAGCTGCTGCCCAACGGCGTGCTCGGCATCGCGGTCACCGGTCTGCTCGCCGCGTTCATGGCGGGCATGGCGGCGAACGTGTCGTCCTTCAACACCGTGTTCACGTACGACATCTGGGCCAAGTACGTGAAGACCGGCAAGCCCGACGCGTACTACCTGAAGTTCGGCCGCCTCATCACGGCGGTCGGTGTCCTCGCGTCGATCGGTACGGCGTTCATCGCCTCGTCGTTCTCGAACATCATGGGCTACCTCCAGACGCTGTTCTCCTTCTTCAACGTCCCGATGTTCGTCGTCTTCATCATCGGCATGTTCTGGAAGCGCGCCTCGGTGAAGTCCGGCGTGTGGGGCCTGCTCGCGGGCACGACCGCCGCGATGGTCAACTACTTCTGGATCTACAAGCAGGGCATCATCGACATCCCGACCGACCAGGGCGCCAACTTCGTCTCCGCGATCGTCGGCTTCGTCGCCGGTGCGGTCGTCATGGTCGTCGTCACCCTGTTCACCGCGCCCAAGCCGGAGGCCGAGCTCGCGGGCCTCGTGTACGGGACGACGGCGCCGGGCCTGGAGGAGCCGCCCGCCGAGGGCGACGACGCCTGGTACCGCAAGCCCGCGCTGCTCGGCTGGGGCGCGATCGTGCTCGCCGCGCTGTGCTACGTCCCCTTCTCCCTCTGATCGGAGGCGCGAACCCTCATGTCTGAACTCCAGAACGAAGTCACCGAGTTGGAACGCAAGTCCGCGACCGCGGCGCGGCTCTTCGACATCCGGCGCATCATCGGCGGACTGTTCGTGGTGTACGGGGTCATCGTCACGATCGCCGGCATCACGGCGTCCGACGCCGACCTGAAAAAGGCCGAGAACATCAACATCAACCTGTGGACGGGCCTCGGCATGCTCGCCCTCGGGCTGTTCTTCCTGGTGTGGCTGAAGCTGCGGCCGACGGCTCCGCCGGTGCCGGAGGACGGGGAGGCGTAAGCCTTTTGCCCCAGGCCGGAGGCCATCACCTACGGGTGATGGCCTCCGGCCCTTCGAGCTCCGAAGGCCCGGGTGAACGCAGCAAGTCCCGCCCCGCCGAAGCGGGACGGGACTTGGAGTGGAGCGCCGAGCAGGCCTTGCACCTGCATCTCCCCGCAGGAAGCGGGGCGCCTTTCCTTGGACCACCGACGCACTGCCCGCACACCACGAGTCGCGGTGACGAGCGCAAGATCGACTGTAGCTCAGGAATCCGGATCCGGCAGCCCGGGGGCCGCCGGGACCGGCCCCGCCCGGTCGAGGAGCCCCGTGCGCGCGGCCAGCGCCGCCGCCTCGAGGCGCGAGCCGACCCCCAGCTTCATCAGGACCCGCTGCACATGCGTACGGGCCGTGCTCGGGGCGATGCCCATGCCGGCCGCGATCAGCCGGGTGTCCTCGCCGTCCGCGACCCGCACCAGGACCTCGACCTCGCGCGGCGTCAGCATCTGCAGGAGCCGCTGCCCCTCGTCGTCGGGCTGCGCGGCCGGGTTGAGCAACTCACTGAAGGCCCCCTGCAGCAGCTGCGGAGCCACGGCCGTCTCCCCCGCCCGCGCCTTCATCAGGGCGCGCTCGACGCCCTCGATCCGCTCGTCGTGCCGTACGTAGCCGGAGGCGCCGGCCGCGAACGCCGCCGCGATGCCCCTGGGTGAGGGCACGGGCCCGAGGACGACGACCGCCACCTGCGGGCGCTCGCGCTTGATGCGCACGATCGGGTCGAAGATGCCCGGCTCCGCGGGCGTCGCCGTACCGATGAGACAGACCTCGGGCGCCCGCTGGATCACCAGCTCGGCCGCTCCCGCGGCAGGCGCGGCCGCCGCGAGCACCCGGTGCCCGCGCAGCTTGAGAGCCGAGGCGAGCGCCTCGGCGAGCAGTCGATGGTCGTCGACGACCATGAGCCGCACACCCATAGAGCCATCCCCCACATCCCCCGGGAACCCGTGGACTCCCCAGAACCCCCTTGGTGCGGAAAGCCCCCCGACTCCCCGACCTCCTCCATCTCCCGGAAGCTACACGCTCGTTCGGCGTTGCGCTTCCCCTACTGATGAGAAGTGACCCGGAATGCCGGAATCTCCCGGCGGGCGGCTCATAAGCCGACGGCCCCGCACCCGGTGAGGGTGCGGGGCCGTCGCCGGGCCGCGGGGAGCGGCCCCGGTGTCACTGTGCCGCGAAGACCACGGCCTCGTAGTCCTTCTCGTCCGCCGAGTACGGCTTGGAGATGAGTTCCTTGCCCATGGCCAGCCTGCCGTTGGTGTAGAGCAGTTCGGACTGGGTGGGGGTCATGCTGCTGATGACGCTGGTCACGGTCTCCGTCGCCGGAGTGACCAGGAGCGTCTTCTGCTTCAGCGTCTTCGGGTCGATCGTGACGATCTCGGCGCCCTTGTCGTAGGGGCCGTCCTTGTACGCCAGGACGTTCCCGCCGTCCATGCGGACCGGGAAGAGCGTGTACTCGCCGCCGTCGACGCGGTCACCGGTGAGCTGGCCGTTCGCCAGGGAGAACGACACGATCTCGTTGGTCTGGCCGGACGTGCCGCCGCCGTCGTGCTCGCGGGTCGGCATGTAGACGCGGTCGTTGCCGACCGTGATCCCCCGGCAGGTGTGGACCCCGGAGACGTCGCAGTCGAAGTCGTACCGGTCCTTCTCCAGCGAGACCTTGGCGCGCAGCTTGCCGCTGTCGTCGAGGGAGAACAGGTCCGACATCTCGACCTCCTCGCCGGTGGCGATCACGAAGGTGACCGGCTTGGTGGAGACGACCGAGATGACGTTCACGTCGGCCGGGATCTTGTAGGTCCACTTCGGCTTGCCCGTCGCCGGGTCGAGGAGCTGCACCTGGTGCTTCTCCTCGCCGTAGTCACCGCACTTGCGGACGGCGACCAGCTGCTCGCCGCCGCGGTAGCCGATGTCCTCGCAGGAGCCGGCCTGCGGCTGCCAGAGGATCTTGCCGGACTTGATGTCGAAGGCCGCGCCGCCGTCGTAGCCGCCGCCGGCCGCCAGCGTGGAGCCGGTGATCGACAGCTCCTTGAACGGGATGTCATTCCCGCCGCTGCCGACGCTCTTCGTCCACAGCTTCTTGCCCGTGTCGACGTTGAAGACCGTGATCTTGGTGCACGGCTGGTAGTCGTACTCCTTCGGCTTGCGCGGGGCCGCCTCGCTGATGACCGCGCTCAGGCCGTCCTGGGTGACCTCGGGGGCGCTGCCGCACGTCTGGCCGGACAGCGGGAGCGTCCAGGACTTCTTGCCGCTGTCCGCGGCGTAGCCGACGATCTCGTCGATGCCCGCCTTGGCGTACGTCGTGTCCGTGAGCCAGGAGCCCTTGGTGCTGAACACCTCGTCCTTGGGCACCTCGTGCTGGGGCACCTGGAAGAGGACCTGGGAACTGGTGTTCCCCGGGACCTTCTCCTTGCTGGCACCGCCGGTGGTACCGCCGGTGCTGCCGCCGGTGCCGCCCTTGTTCTCGTCGCCGCCCTTGCCGGTGGGGCCCGCGGTGCTGGCGTCCGTCTTGTCGTCACCGGACGACGAGGAGTACCAGACACCGCCACCGATGATGAGCGCGACCGCGACGACAGCGCCGATGATGATCATCATCTGGGAGCTGATCTTCTTGCCGACGCCACCGCCCGCCGTCTGCATGGGCACGGTGCCCGGCGGCGGGTAGGCGCCGTACTGCGGGGGCTGCTGGCCCGGGTAGCCGTAGCCCTGCGGGGGCGTCGGCGGCTGGCCCTGGGGGGCCTGCGGGTAGCCGTAGTTGGGGGCCGGGGGCTGCTGCGGGTAGCCGTAGTCGGGCTGGCCCTGCGGGGGCGTCGGCGGCTGGGCGGGCGGCTGCGCCGGGGGCGGGGTCTGGGGCGCCTGCGGGTAGCCGTAGCCGGGCTGCTGCGGGGGCGGGGGCGTGGGCGCGCCGAAACCTCCGGGCGGCGGGTCCTGGGGCGCGCCGAAACCTCCGGGCGGGGGGTCCTGCGGGGCGCCGAAACCTCCGGACGGGGGGTCCTGCGGCTTGCCGAAGCCCACCGGCGGCGGGCCCTGCGGCGGCTCGTTGGGCGGCTGGGGCGGCTGCGTCATGACGTCTGTTCCTCGGGTGACGGGGAGAAGGAGCGGGCGGCGGTGCGGTGGGCGGCCACTGGGGCTGCGGCGGTCACTTGCCGTACGCCAGCATCAGTTTCTCCTCGCCCTTGGCAGTGCCGGACAGGCGCGTCGTGGAGATGTAGAAGCGCCCGTCGACGTAGTCGACCGCCTTGGAGTAGAAGCCGTTCTCGATCTGCGCGGTTCCAGCCGGGTTCTGCAGCAGGGTCTTCGGCGTGTGCGAGCCCGCCGTCGCGATCGACACGACCCGGCCACCGGCGTCGTACGAGGCGTTGACGTAGGCGATCACGGCGCCGCCCTCGGTCTTCAGCGGCAGCATGTTCTGCGCCACCGGCGACTTCACGCGCCAGCGCTCCTTGCCGTTCTCCAGGCTGATCGCGACGACCTCGTTGGCGGTGCCGCTGGTGGCCTTGGTCGGCAGGTAGAGCGTGTTGGTGTCGGCCGCGACGCCCGTGCAGCCCTGGAGGTCACGGTCGAGGATGGCCCAGCCGCACTCGGGGGCGAAGTCCTCGTCGACCGAGACCTCGGAACGCACCGCGCTGCTGCCGTTCTTCAGCGTGGTGATGTTCCACTGCTTCTTGTCCTCGTTGGTGAGGTAGAGGACGACCGGCGAGACGGAGTAGGCGCGGGCGACCTTCCACCCCTTGGGGAACGGCTTGGTCCACTTCGCCTTGCCCGTCGCCGGGTCCAGCTCCTGGATCTCGTCGTGCTCCTTGTCCGTGGAGGCGCCGCAGGAGGACACGGCCAGGAGACGCTCGCCGCCGGCGAAGGCGCCGGGGAAGCAGGCCGCGCCGTACTTCTTCTTCTCGAAGAGCTGCTTGCCGTCGCTGACGCTCAGGCCGAGGCCGGACATCTGGCGGCCGACCATCAACGTGCTGCCCGCGTAGGTCAGTTCGACGCCGGTGCCGGTGCCGTCGAAGAGGTCCCCCTCGGGGATCTTCTTCTCCCAGTCCTTCTTGCCGGTCTTCAGGTCGATCTGCTGCACCTGGTTGCACTTGGCGCGGTCGGTGACGCCGCTCATGTACGCGATGGCGACCTTGTCGTCGTCCGACTTCTGCACGCTGGCGCCGCAGATCTTCTGCGGGAGCTTGATGGTCGGCCAACTCGGCTTGCCGCCCGAGATGTCGTACGCGACGAGCTCGTTGTAGACCGCCTTCACCGCGATGCTGTCGGTGATCCACATGCCGGGAGCGTCCGCGCCGTCACCGGGGGCCTTGGGGGCCGTCTTGTACCAGAGGACCTTCGACTCACCGGCCTGGCGGCCCGCGTTGAGGTCCTCCTTGCCGTCGCGTCCGTCACCGGAGCCGTCACCCGGGTCGACCGGCGCGGAGCCGGTGGGCTTGGGGTCCTGGCTCTTGTCGGCGACGGGGTCCTTCTTCTTGTCGTCACCGCCGCCCACGACCGCCCAGACCACACCGCCTGCGATCACGACGACGGCCACGGCGGCGGCCACGATGATCCCGGTCCGGCCCTTGAAGAAGTTCTTGCCGCCGCCCGGGGCCGCGGGGCCACCGGGGAACGGGGGCTGCTGCTGCGGCGGGTAGCCGTACTGGGGCTGCTGCCCGTAGGGACCGGGCTGCTGCGCGCCGTACGGGCCGGGCTGCTGCGGGGGCTGGCCGTAGGGGCCGGGCTGCTGCTGCGGCTGGCCGTAGGGACCCGGCTGCTGGGGCTGACCGTAGGGGCCGCCCTGCGGGGGCTGGCCGTACGGGCCCGGCTGCTGCGGGTAGCCGTATCCGGGCTGCGGCGTCTGCGGCGGCTGGGCCGGAGGCTGCGGCGGCTGCGCCGGAGGCTGCTGCGGATCCTGTGGTGCTCCGAAGCCGCCTTGCGGCGGCTGGTTGGGCGGCTGAGTCATCAGCGCTCCCCCCTCTTCACTGATGTGTCTGCTCGCCTGGTCGATCTCGCCTGATCGATCTCGCCCGGTCGATCTCGCCTGATCGATTTCAGGACGTTCTCTGGTCGTTCTCAGGCAATTACCAGAGCGCCCTTTCTATCACCTGGCGCAGTAGCACATCGGGCCGGTCGCTCCCCTGTTCCCAAGGGAGCACCGGCCCGTGATGGGTCTGTTACGGGAGCTTCACGCGTCCTCCGCGAGCTCGAGCCAGCGCATCTCCAACTCCTCGCGCTCCCCGATCAGTTCACGCAGCTCGCCGTCCAGCTTGGCCACCTTCGCGAAGTCCGTGGCGTTATCGGCGATCTGTGCGTGCAGCTTGGTCTCCCTTTCGGACATCTTGTCCATCTGCCGCTCGATCTTCTGGAGTTCCTTCTTCGCGGCGCGCGCATCCGCGGCGGACACCGTCTTCTCGGGGGCCTGCGCCGCGGCGAGAACCGGGGAGTTGGCGGCCACGGCCTCCTCCATCCGCTTGCGCCGCTCCAGGTACTCGTCGATGCCGCGCGGCAGCATCCGCAAGCTGGCGTCGCCGAGCAGCGCGAACACCCGGTCCGTGGTGCGCTCGATGAAGAACCGGTCGTGGGAGATCACGACCATGGAGCCGGGCCAGCTGTCGAGGAGGTCCTCCAGCTGCGTCAGGGTCTCGATGTCGAGGTCGTTCGTCGGCTCGTCGAGGAAGAGGACGTTCGGCTCGTCCATGAGGAGGCGCAGGATCTGGAGGCGGCGGCGCTCACCACCGGACAGGTCACCGACGGGCGTCCACTGCTTCTCCTTGTTGAAGCCGAACGTCTCGCAGAGCTGGCCCGCGGTCATCTCGCGGCCCTTGCCGAGGTCGACGCGGTCGCGGACCTGCTGCACGGCCTGGATGACGCGCAGTTCGGGGTTGAGCTCGGCGACCTCCTGGGAGAGGTAGGCGAGCTTCACGGTCTTGCCGACGGCGACGCGGCCGGCCTCGGGCTGCTCCTCGCCGCCGGTGCGGGCGGCCTGCGCCATGGCGCGCAGCAGGGAGGTCTTGCCCGCGCCGTTCACACCGACGAGGCCGATGCGGTCGCCGGGGCCGAGCTGCCAGGTCAGGTGCTTGAGGAGCACCTTGGGCCCGGCCTGCACGGTGACGTCCTCGAGGTCGAAGACCGTCTTGCCGAGCCGGGAGCTGGCGAACTTCATCAGCTCGCTCTTGTCGCGCGGCTCCGGCACGTCGGCGATGAGCTCGTTGGCCGCCTCGATGCGGTAGCGGGGCTTGGAGGTGCGGGCCGGGGCGCCGCGGCGCAGCCAGGCCAGCTCCTTGCGCATGAGGTTCTGCCGCTTGGTCTCCTCGGTCGCCGCGATGCGCTCGCGCTCGGCGCGCGCGAAGACGTAGTCGCTGTAGCCGCCCTCGTACTCGAAGACGTCGCCCTTCTGCACGTCCCACATGCGGGTGCAGACCTGGTCGAGGAACCAGCGGTCGTGGGTCACGCAGACGAGGGCGGAGCGGCGGGTCCGGAGGTGGCTCGCCAGCCAGGAGATGCCCTCGACGTCGAGGTGGTTGGTGGGCTCGTCGAGGACGATCAGGTCGGGCTCGCCGATGAGGAGCTTCGCGAGCGCGATGCGGCGCCGCTCGCCGCCGGACAGCGGGGCGATGACCGTGTCGAGGCCCTGCGGGAAGCCGGGCAGGTCGAGTCCGCCGAAGAGGCCGGTGAGCACGTCGCGGATCTTGGCGTTGCCCGCCCACTCGTGGTCGGCGAGGTCGCCGATGACCTCGTGCCGGACGGTCG
Source organism: Streptomyces sp. NPDC045026 (assembly GCF_056432625.1). Classification (NCBI taxonomy): domain Bacteria; kingdom Bacillati; phylum Actinomycetota; class Actinomycetes; order Kitasatosporales; family Streptomycetaceae; genus Streptomyces; species Streptomyces sp. NPDC045026. Next base: position 390,432 of record NZ_JBWKIS010000005.1, on the reverse strand, counting down.
CCTCGGGGTCGAGGGAGTCGTGCTGCGTGAGGACGCCGAGGCGCAGGCCGCCGCTGTGGGTGACGCGGCCGGTGTCGGCCTCCTCCAGCTTGGCGAGCATCCTGATGAGGGTGGTCTTGCCGTCGCCGTTCCGTCCGACGACACCGATCCTGTCCCCTTCGGACACGCCGAGCGATACGCCGTCGAGCAGGGCACGGGTGCCGTACACCTTGCTGACTGCCTCGACATTGACCAGGTTGACTGCCATTTCGCTCCTGACAAGGGGATGGATCAGTCTTCCAGCGTAGTCGCCGCGAGGGGTCCGCCCGCCTGCACCTTCGTTGTGACGGCCCGGACACGGGCGGGGACCTCCGCGCACCACGGCCAGGTCCCACGACGAGAAGTTCGCGACGGCCGCGTTCAGGGCCTTCGTGCGGCGCGCCGTCGAGCGACCCTGCTGCGGGGACCTGCGCCTGCCCGGCCGAGCATCGCGGCGACCTCGCGCGGCCGCGCCACCCTGCCCTGCCAGCCGCCGCCGGCGGGCGGGGGCAGGAGGTGGCCGCGGGTGGCGAGAGCGGAGTGCAGCCCGACGAGGGCGAGCGCGCCGAGCGGTACGAGGACCTGTCCGCGGCCGATGCGGCGTCTGCGGCGCCGGGGCCGGGCGCTCGTGGTGTCGGTGGTCATGGGGACCACGGTGCCGCGGCGCCCGTGGTGGCCGACAGCGCGGACGTACTCAGTTACCCGTGAGTACGTCCCGCTGCGTCAGCCCGTTGTGCCGGCCCGCCGCGTCAGCTCTGGACGACCGTCGCGCCAGGTGCCGGTGATGTCGTGACCCGTACAGAGCGGCAGGTGCCGGACGCCGTGAGGGCGGCGGCGACCGCCTGCGCCGACCTCTCGTCCGCGCAGAGGAACGCCGTGGTCGGGCCCGAGCCGGAGACCAGGCCCGCGAGTGCACCCGCCGCCGTGCCCGCAGCGAGGGTGTCCTTCAGCGCGGGGAACAGGGAGAGCGCGGCGGGCTGGAGGTCGTTCGTGAGCGTCGCGGCCAGCGCGGCCGTGTCGCCGGAGCGCAGCGCGTCGAGCAGGACGGGCGAGGCCTCCGGCTCGGGGACGGCGCGGCCCGCGGTCTCGGCGATCCGGTCGAACTCGCCGTACACGGCGGGCGTCGAGAGCCCCCCGTCGGCGGCGGCGAACACCCACCAGAACTCCCCGCCCACCTCCAGGAGTTGAAGCTTCTCGCCGCGTCCGGTGCCGAGCGCCGCCCCGCCGACCAGGCTGAACGGCACGTCGCTGCCCAACTCGGCGCAGATGTCGAGGAGTTCGTCCCGGGTGGCGCCGGTGCCCCACAGTGCGTCGCAGGCGACGAGCGCGCCGGCCGCGTCCGCGGAGCCGCCCGCCATGCCGCCGGCGACGGGGATGTCCTTGTCGATGTGAAGGTGGACGCGGGGCTCGATCCCGTACCGCTCGCCCAGCGCGATCGCGGCGCGGGCCGCGAGGTTCGTGCGGTCGAGCGGGACCTGGTCGGCGCCGGGGCCCTCGCAGGTGAGGGTCAGTTCGCCGGCCGGGGTCGCCGTGACGTCGTCGTGGAGGCCGACTGCGAGGAAGACGTTGGCGAGGTCGTGGAAGCCGTCGGGGCGGGCGGCGCCCACCGCGAGCTGGACGTTGACCTTGGCGGGGACCCGTACCGTCACGCTCACTGCTTGTTCTCCGCGATCTTCGCGAACTCCTCGACCGTGATGGCCTCGCCGCGCGCCTGCGGGGAGACACCGGCCGCGACCAGGGCGGCCTCGGCGGCGGCGGCCGATCCGGCCCAGCCGGCCAGGGCGGCGCGCAGGGTCTTGCGGCGCTGGGCGAAGGCCGCGTCGACCACGGCGAAGACCTCGCGCTTGGAGGCGGTGGTCGCCACCGGCTCGGCGCGCCGGACCAGGGCGACGAGGCCGCTGTCGACGTTCGGCGCGGGCCAGAAGACGTTCCGGCCGATGGAGCCGGCGCGCTTCACGTCCGCGTACCAGTTGGCCTTGACCGACGGGACGCCGTAGACCTTCGAGCCGGGGGCGGCCGCGAGGCGGTCGGCGACCTCGGCCTGCACCATGACGAGCGTGCGCTCGATGGTCGGGAAGGTGGCGAGCATGTGAAGCAGGACCGGCACCGCGACGTTGTAGGGCAGGTTCGCGACGAGCGCCGTGGGCGCGGGGCCCGGCAGTTCGCGTACGAGCATCGCGTCGGAGTGGACGAGCGCGAAGGCGTCCTTCTTCTGCGGGAGGCGGGCCTCGATCGTCGCGGGCAGCGCGGCGGCGAGCACGTCGTCGATCTCGACGGCGGTGACGTGGGCCGCGGCCTCCAGGAGCGCCAGGGTCAGCGAGCCGAGGCCGGGGCCGACCTCGACGACGTTGTCCTCGGGGGTGACCTGCGCGGTGCGGACGATGCGGCGGACCGTGTTGGCGTCGATGACGAAGTTCTGGCCGCGCTGTTTCGTGGGCCGCACGCCCAGGGCTGCCGCCAGTTCGCGGATGTCGGCGGGGCCAAGCAGAGGGCCCTGGGGGTCAGTGGTGCTCACGGTCTCAGGGTACGGGGCGCCGCGGCCGGGTCCCGACCGGACCGCGGGCCCGGCAAAGGGTCTACCTGTGCAGGCGGCCCCCGCAGTGCGGCCACGGGCTGGAGCCGCGCCGCACGTACAGCTTCTTCGCCCGGTACGTCTGCTCGGAGGCGGACGCGTCCTGGGGCCGGCCGCCGCCGCCCAGGCTGCGCCAGGTCTGTACGTCGAACTGGTAGAGGCCGCCGTAGGTGCCGGTGGCGTCGGTCGCGGCGGGGCGGCCGCCCGACTCGCAGTGGGCGAGCCCGCTCCAGTTCAGGCTGTCCGCGCCGGCGACGGAGGAGGGCGGCGGCTTGGTGCCGACCTTGACGACCTGGCTGCGGGGCTCGCGCACGACCTCGGCGTCCATGCGGCGCGGCTTCTGCTTGACGCCGTTGACGGTGCGCAGGGCGTAGGTGACGCGGCGGGTGCCCTGGCGGCCCGCCCGTTCGACGACCTCGGTGCCGCGGAACAGGGTCGGGTCCTTGGTGCGCTCCACGGCGTACTCGATGGGTTCCTCGCGCACCTCCTTGCTGCCCTTGATGCGCATGACGGTGATCGTCTGTCCGTCGCGCGGGAAGCTGTCCTGCGGCACGGACGTGGTGTCCTGGCCGTGCAGCGAGACGCCCGCCTCGTCGACGGCGTCCCGGACGGTGGCGGCGTTGGTGCGCAGGGTGCGCTCGCGGCCGTCGGACATGACGGTGACGCTGCGTTCGGTGCGGACGTCGAACGCGAGGCCGTCGCGGGCGATGCGGCTCGAGCGGGACGTGGAGACGTAGGCGCCCTCGGCGCGGACTCCGAGCTGCTGCAGGGCACCGTCGACGGTGCCCGCGGTGGTCCACAGCTTGCGGCGCTCCCCGTCGATGGTGAGGTGGACGGGCCTGCCGTAGCGCACGGTGACTTCGTCGCCGCTGGTCAGGGCGGTTCCGGGGGCGGGGGCGACGACGTCGTGCGGGCCGACGTCGACCCCCTCGTCGGCGAGCAGCTCGCTGACGTCGTCCGCGAAGGTGTGCAGGGCGCGCGGCCTGCCGTCGACGCTGAGCTGGACGGCCTTGTCGGCGGCGACGAACGCGGTGGTGCCGCCCGCCAGGAACGCGACGACGAGGGCCTGCGGCAGCAGACGCCTGAGGGCCTCGGGCCGCTCGGGCCGTTTCCTGCGCCGGGCCGCCCTGCGGGCCTCGGCGCGCCCCGCGGTCTGCGGGGCGGGGACGGGGGCGGTCCCGCGCGGGACCAACGCTTCGGGCACCTGCCAGGCCGGCTGGGTCTCCATCGACTCGTAGCCGGGGCGGTAGGTGTCCCCGTAAGGGGGCGGGCCGGTCGGTGGTCCGTATGTCTTTTCGAGCGCGTCGAGCGTTTCCTGCGGCTCATACGTCCCGTACGGCGAATTGCTCACGACGACGCTCCTGGGTCCGGCTCGGGAGAGGAGAACCTAGCGGAGCGATCGTCACTCTCCAAAGCGGCGCGACTACGCTGTGTCGCGGCTCGTTCCCGGCCCCGCCCGCCCGGCGCCGTCGTGAGGGCGTGGCCGGTCAGTAGTCGAAAGCGCGCGCCGTGTTGGCCTGGACGGCCGTCGCGAGGGTGTCCTCGTCGAGGCCCTTCACCGTGGCCATGGCGCGCAGCGTGACCGGAATGAGATAAGGGGCGTTAGGCCGTCCGCGGTAGGGCGCGGGGGTCAGGAAGGGCGCGTCGGTCTCGACGAGGACGAGCTCGCGAGGGGCGACGGCGAGCGCGTCGCGCAGGGGCTGCGCGTTCTTGAAGGTCACGTTCCCGGCGAACGACATGAAGTAGCCGTTCTCGGCGCAGATCCGGGCCATCTCCGCGTCTCCGGAGTAGCAGTGGAAGACCGTGCGCTCGGGGGCGCCCTCCTCCTTGAGGACGCGCAGCACGTCGGCGTGGGCGTCGCGGTCGTGAATCACGAGCGCCTTGCCGTGCCGCTTGGCGATCTCGATGTGGGCGCGGAAGGAGCGCTCCTGCGCGGCGATGCCTTCAGGTCCCGTACGGAAGTGGTCGAGTCCGGTCTCTCCGACGCCCTTGACGTGCGGGAGGGCGGCGAGCCGGTCGATCTCCGCGAGCGCCTCGTCGAGGGCGGCGTCGCCGCCGGCCGGCCGCTCGCCCTGCCGCGACCAGCCGTCAGGGTCGCCGAGGACGATACGGGGCGCTTCGTTCGGGTGCAGCGCGACGGTGGCGTGCACGCTGGGGTGCGCGGCCGCGGTGTCGGCGGCCCATCGGGACCCGTTCACGTCGCAGCCGACCTGGACGACGGTCGTCACACCCACCGACGCGGCCTTGGCGAGGCCCTCCTCCACCGTGCCCGACTGCATGTCGAGGTGGGTGTGCGAGTCGGCGACCGGCACCGAGAGGGGCGCGGGCAGCGGCGGCGGGGTGACGTCCTTCGAACGGTCAGAGCTCATGCCCCGATCCTACGAAGCCGGGGTCGGTGAGGTCGTCGGGGTCGTCGGGGTCCGGTCGCGGCTGGTCAGGCGGTACGCGGGGCGGCGCTCAGTCGGTCTTGCGGTGCTGGAAGGGGTGCAGCAGGTCGGAGAGGTGCCAGTGGTGGTCCTTCGCGGGGTGGTCCTTCGCGGGGTGGTCCTTCTCGGGGTGGCCCTTCGCGGGGTGGTCCTCACCCTCGCGCTGCTCCCCCGGCATGATTCCCTCGCGCTCCATCACGCCGCGGATCGACGAGACCCGCCCCGCCCTCATGATCCGTACGACATGGCCGCCGCAGTTGAGACACGTGGGCCGGGTCAGCGGCGACGGGACCCGCTCGCCGCCCACCACGTACATCACGAACTCGGCGCCGTCGCCGTCGATGTGGTGCTCGATCTCGAAACTCTGCTCCCAGCCGTGACCGCACCGCATGCAGGCGAAGGCGTACGACTCGTGGGCGATGGCTGTGGCCGCGCTCCGGTTGGGTATCTGGCGTGCGGCAGCACCGGCCGGGGTCGGTACGGCGCCTGCGATCTCACTCATGCCTGCTCCTCTTGCCCTCTGGACAAGGCACTTCCGGGCGGGGCATTACATCCGCCCTGAAGCGTGGGACGGGTGCGTCCCTTCAACCAGTGGACGCTTCTCCCGGCGCGATCGCATCAGGCCTGTCGACTATTGGATCCGATTTGGCCTTTCCTTATCGGAAGGGGCCTGATGCGCGGCCTGCGCTTTGCTTTTCACGATAGTCCTTTGCCCTCCGATGGGGCGCCCCGAGCGGCGTTCTTTGCCGCCACCACGGCATCGAAGACCTCGCGTTTGGGTAGCCCGGCATCGGCGGCCACGGCGGCGATTGCTTCCTTGCGCCGCTCCCCCGCCTCCTCGCGCACCAGCACCCTGCGTACCAGCTCGGAGGCGTCGAGTGACTCCGCGCCCTTCTCCGGGGCGCCCTCGACGACGACGGTGATTTCCCCGCGTACGCCTTCCGCTGCCCATTTCGCGAGTTCCCCGAGCGGGCCCCGCTTCACTTCCTCGTACGTCTTGGTGAGTTCGCGGCACACGGCCGCCCTGCGCTCGGCGCCGAATGCCTCCGCCATCGCGGCGAGGGTGTCGTCGAGGCGGTGCGGGGCCTCGAAATAGACGAGGGTGCGGCGTTCCTCGGCCACTTCCTTCAGCCGGCCCATGCGCTCGCCGGCCTTGCGGGGCAGGAAGCCCTCGAAGCAGAACCGGTCGACGGGGAGCCCGGAGAGCGCGAGCGCGGTGAGCACGGCGGACGGCCCCGGCACGGCGGTGACCTTGATGTCCCGCTCGACGGCGGCCGCGACGAGCCGGTACCCGGGGTCGGACACGGACGGCATCCCCGCGTCGGTCACGAGCAGCACCCGGGCCCCGCCCGCGAGCGCCTCGACCAGCTCGGGCGTACGGGCGGACTCGTTCCCCTCGAAGTACGACACGACGCGCCCGCCCGGACTCACCCCGAGCGCCTGCGTCAGGCGCCGCAGCCTGCGGGTGTCCTCGGCGGCGATGACGTCGGCGTCGGCCAGCTCCTTGCTGAGCCGGGGCGGCGCGTCCGACACGTCTCCGATGGGCGTGCCCGCGAGCACGAGCGTTCCGGGGGAATCTGGGCTTGATGTCACGGATCCATCCTCGCAGGGGCGGAGCAGGGTGTGTCGTGCGGGACGTGTCGGCCGGGCCGCACGCGGGACTCGCACAGTGACGTTCCCTACGATGGCGCGGTGACCAGACTTGCGTCCTCGCCGCACTCGCCCTCGACCAGCGCCCCGCCGGGCCACGACCCCGGCGAGGGACGGCAGCCGTCGACGTGGGAGCGCCGGCTGCGGCGGTTCGGTCACGTGGCGCGGCCCCGGGACGACGTGGGCACGCGGCTCGTGCCGCCGTACGCGCCGCCGTCGTCGCGGCTGTGGGCGACGCTCGGTCTTTCCGACGGCGTCGCGCGGAGCGTGACGCGCTGGTCGGGCTGGCTCGGTCCGCTGCTCGTGACGCTGATCGCGGGCCTGATGCGGTTCTGGCATCTCGGCAGCCCGAAGGCCGTGATATTCGACGAGACGTACTACGCGAAGGACGCGTGGGCGCTGATCCACCGCGGCTTCGAGGTCAACTGGGACAAGAACGCCAACGACCTGATCCTCAAGACCGGCGGCCATGTGCCGATCTCGCACGACGCCTCGTACGTCGTGCATCCGCCGGTCGGCAAGTACGTCATCGGGATCGGTGAGTGGCTGTTCGGGTTCAATCCGTTCGGCTGGCGGTTCATGACCGCGGTGCTCGGCACGCTGTGCGTGCTGCTCGTGTGCCGCATCGGGCGGCGGCTGTTCCGCTCGACGTTCCTGGGCTGCCTGGCCGGTCTGCTGCTCGCCGTGGACGGCCTCGCGTTCGTGATGAGCCGCACGGCGCTGCTCGACTCGGTCCTCGTGTTCTTCGTCGTCGCCGCGTTCGGCTGCCTGGTCGTGGACCGCGACAAGGCGCGCGGGAAGCTCGCGGCCGCGCTCCCGCGGGGCGAGGACGGCGTGCCGCGCCCCGACGTGCACATCGCCGAGACGCTGCGCCTGGGCTGGCGCCCGTGGCGGCTGCTCGCCGGCCTGTGCCTGGGCCTCGCCGCGGGCACGAAGTGGAACGGCTTCATCTATCTGGCCGCGTTCGGTGTCCTCACGGTCCTGTGGGACGTCGGCGCGCGCCGTATCGCCGGGGCCGGCCGGCCGTACGTCACCGTGCTCAAGCGGGACCTCGGGTGGGCGTTCCTGTCGACGGTGCCGGTCGCGGTCGGCACCTACGTCCTGTCCTGGCTCGGCTGGATCCTTTCTCCTGCCGACGGGACGGGCGGCTACTTCCGCAACTGGGCGGCGACCGACGGCCGGGGCGGCTCCTGGACCTGGCTGTTCCCCGACTGGGTGCGCAGCCTGTGGCACTACGAGCACGAGGTCTACAAGTTCAACGTGGGGCTCAGCTCCCCGCACATCTACCAGTCGAACCCGTGGAGCTGGCTCGTCGACGGCAGGCCGGTCTCGTACTTCTACGAGTCCCCGCTGCCCGGCAAGGACGGCTGCCCGGCCGGTGCGGGCGACAAGTGCGCCCGCGAGGTCCTGGCGCTCGGCACCCCGCTGCTGTGGTGGGCCGCGGCGTTCGCCGTGCTCTACCTGCTGTGGCGCTGGTTCTTCCGCCGCGACTGGCGGGCGGGCGCCATCGCGTGCGCCATCGCCGCGGGCTACCTGCCCTGGTTCAACTACCAGGAACGCACGATCTTCTTCTTCTACGCGGTCGTCTTCGCGCCCTTCCTGTGTCTCGGCATCGCGATGCTGGTGGGCGCGATCCTCGGGCCACCGGGCTCCGAGGAGCGGCGCAGAGTCATGGGCGCGGCCGGTGCGGGCGTGCTCGTCCTGCTGATCGTGTGGAACTTCGTCTACTTCTGGCCGATCTATACCGGCCAGGCGATCCCGTTCAGCTCCTGGCAGTCCCGGATGTGGCTCGACTCCTGGGTCTGACCTCGGATGTCCCGACCCCGCGCGAGCGGTCTCCGTTCGGACAAGTTCGGACAACATCTGCGCACTCTCGTCACACCGGGCACGGCCTCCGCATAAAGTTCCCCACCGGAACCTGGGGAGGGGACGCAGCATGCGCAAGGGGGCCAAGGCGGCTGTGATCGGCGGGGTGTTCGCCATCATGGTCGGGGGCGCGGGATACGGCGCGTACAACGTGGTGACAGCCGTGACCGGTTCGGGCGGATCGAGTACGGCGGGGGCACCGTCGCCGCGCAGGACCGGGCCGCCGACGGCGGACGAGATCAAGGACGTGTCGCAGAAGTTCCTTTCGGCGTGGGCGAAGTCCGACCCGGGCTCCGCGTCGACGTACACGAACAACGCGGAGGCGGCGAAGTCGGCGCTGACCGGCTGGCACGACGACGCGCACATCACGCAGACCACGCTGACGGCGGGGGCGCCTTCCGGGGCCGAGGTGCCGTTCACGGTGAAGGCCACGGTGTCGTACGGGGCGAAGAAGAAGACCCTCGCCTACGACTCCTCGCTGAAGGTCGTGCGGGGGCTCAACACCGGCCGGGCGCTGGTCGACTGGCAGGCGGCCGTCGTGCACCCGGACATGCGCCGGGGCGACACCCTCGTCACGGGCGAGGCATCGGCGCCGCCCATCGAGGCCGTGGACCGCTCGGGCGTCGTCCTGACGAAGGAGAAGTACCCCTCGCTCGGGCCGATCCTGGACCAGCTTCGCGAGAAGTACGGCGACAAGGCCGGCGGCCGCGCGGGCGTGGAGACGTACATCCGGCGCGAGAGCGAGGACGCCGGGACCAAGACGCTGCTCACGCTGGTGAAGGGCAAGCCGGGCGAGCTGCACACGACGCTCAGCGCCACCGCGCAGGCGGCGGCGGAGAGGGCCGTGAAGAGCTTCGCCGAGTCGTCCGTGGTGGCCGTGCAGCCGAGCACGGGCCAGGTCCTCGCCGTCGCCAACCACCGTCAGGACGGCTTCAACGCCGCTTTCCAGGGCGAGCAGGCCCCCGGCTCCACGATGAAGATCATCACGACGGCGATGCTCATCGACAACGGTGTCGCCTCGGTCAACAGCCCCGCTCCCTGCACGGACACGGCGACCTGGCAGAGCCAGACCTTCCACAATCTTCCGGGCCTGAAGGCCAACGAGGGCGCCAGCCTCGCGGACAGCTTCGCGCGGTCCTGCAACACGGCGTTCGTGAAGCTCATCGACGAAAAGCCGCTGACGGACGAGTCGTTGACCCGTGAGGCGCAGGAGCGCTTCGGTCTCGGCCAGGACAACTGGAAGACCGGCATCGCGTCCGCGGACGGCAAGATCCCCGCGTCCGGCGGCCCCGACCGCGCAGCCAACGCCATCGGGCAGGGCCAGGTCCAGATGAACCCGCTGAACATGGCGTCCGTCACGGCGACCGCGAAGACGGGCGTCTTCCGGCAGCCCGTGATCGTGCCGCGCTCCGTCGACGACCGGGAGCTCGCCACCGCCCGCGGCCTCGCGCCGAGCACCACGAAGCAGCTACAGCAGTTGATGTACCGCACGGCGACGATCGGCACCGCCGCGCAGGTCATGGCGGGTCTCGGCCCGGAGATCGGCGCCAAGACCGGCTCGGCCGAGGTCACCGGCCAGACCAAGTCGAACAGCTGGTTCACCGGCTACCGCGGGGACGTCGCGGCGGCCGCGGTCACCGAGGAGGGCGGCCACGGCGGCGACGCGGCGGGCCCGATCGTGGCGGCGGTGCTACGAGCGGGTAGCTGAGGCGGCGTCGGGGACGACTCCCCCGACGCCTTAGTCTGAGCCGTCCGCGAGGAACCCGGTGGACAGGCAGACAGGCAACGACGGAGGACCGGTGGGCAGCAGAGGCAGGCAACCCGAGCGCAAGAAGGCGAACGCGGCCGTGATCGGCGGCGTGGCCGCCGTCGTGGTGCTCGGCGCCGGAGTCAGCGCTTACGCCCTCTTCTCCGGGGACTCGGACCGGACGGCCGCCACCGCCGACGACAAGCCCCACGTCAAGACGGGTCCCGTCACCGCGGCGGAGGTCCGCACCACGGCCGACCGCTTCCTGACCGCGTGGGCCGCGGGCGACACCGCGAAGGCGGCGGCCGCCACGGACGACGCCACCGCGGCGACCGCCGCCCTCACCTCGTACGGCAAGGACGCCCATCTGTCCGGGGTGAAGCTGACGCCCGGGAAGCGTGCCGGGGCCAAGATGCCGTTCGCGGTGGCGGCGACGGTCTCATACGGGGGAAAGTCGAAGCCCTTCGCGTACGGCTCCGAACTGACCGTCGTGCGGCGGGTGAAGGACGGCAAGCCGCTCGTCGGGTGGCAGGCGTCCGTCGTGCACCCGGATCTGAAGGACGGTGACCGGCTCGTCACGGGCGCGGCCGGCGACCCCCCGATCAAGGCGACGGACCGCTCCGGGAACGAGCTGTCGACGGCCAAGTACCCCTCCCTGGCCACCGTCATCGACGGGCTGCGCGAGAAGTACGGCAAGAAGGCCGGCGGCACGGCGGGCATCGAGCTGCGCGTCGTCCACAAGGACAGCGACAAGGAGAGCGAGCACACGCCCGACAAGACGCTCGTCACGCTCTCCAAGGGCACGCCCGGCACCCTGCGCACGACGATCAGCCCGACGTCGCAGGCCGTCGCCGAACGCGAGGTCGCCAAGCGGGAGAAGGCGGCGGTCGTCACCATCAAGCCGTCGACCGGGGAGATCCTCGCGGTCGCCAACTCCCGCCCCGAAGGCTTCAACACGGCCTTCCAGGGCTCCCTCGCGCCCGGCTCCACGATGAAGATCGTGACGTCGTCCATGCTCCTGGAGAAGAACCTCGCGGGCGTCGACAAGAAGCACCCGTGCCCCAAGTACGTGACGTACGGCGGCTGGAAGTTCCAGAACGACGACAAGTTCGAGATCAAGGACGGCACCTTCCGGGCCAGCTTCGCGCGCTCCTGCAACACCGCCTTCATCAGCCAGGCCAAGGAGCTGGAGGACGGCGACCTGACGAAGCAGGCGCAGGAGGTCTTCGGGCTCGGCCGCGACAACTGGTCGATCGGCGTGCCCAGCTTCGACGGCGCGGTCCCGGTGCAGTCGCAGGCGCAGATGGCGGCCTCACTGATCGGGCAGGGCGGGGTGCGGATGAACCCGCTCAACATGGCGTCGGTCGTCGCCACCGCCGAGACGGGCGAGTTCAAGCAGCCCTACCTGGTCTCTCCGGAGGTCGACCACCGCACGCTCGCCACCGCCTCCCGCAAGCTGTCCCCGTCGACCGTGAGCGCCCTGCGCGACCTGCTGCACTACACGGCGGTCGCCGGTACGGCGGTCGAGCCGATGTCGGGGCTCGGCACCGACATGGGCGCGAAGACCGGCTCGGCGGAGGTCGACGGGCAGAAGGAGCCCAACGGCTGGTTCACGGCCTGGCGAGGCGATCTGGCCTCGGCGGCGGTCGTCCAGCAGGGCGGCCACGGCGGTGACTCGGCGGGTCCCGTGGTGCGGCAGATGCTGCTCGCGGGGGACTGACGGCGGGGCTGACGGCGGGGTCGATACCTGGTCGCGTGGCAGGTACACGGAACGCTACGGTGCCGCCATGAGCACCCCGGAATACGCAGCACCGGCCGCATCCGCCGTCACCCACGCGCACCCCCGTTTCGCCGAAGCCCTCACCGAGCTGGGCCTGGCCGACGTACTCCCGCTCGTCCGCCGCTTCCCCGAGGCGACCAGGACCGCGCAGGAGGCCGCGGCCGCGATCGGCTGCGAACTCAGCCAGATCTGCAAGTCGTTGATCTTCGCGGCGGACAACGTGCCGGTGCTCGTCCTGATGGACGGCTCGTCGCGGGTGGACGTGGAACTGGTCCGGCGTGAGCTGGGCGCCGAGAAGGTCACCCGCGCCAAGGCGGACGTCGTGCGCGCGGCGACCGGGTACGCGATCGGCGGCATCCCGCCCTTCGGGCACGTCACCAGGACGCGGGTCCTCGCCGACCGTTCGCTCCTGGACCACGACACCGTGTGGGCCGCCGCCGGCACCCCGTACGCCGTGTTCCCCATGGACCCCAAGTCGCTGATCGCACACGCCGGAGCGGCCCTCGTGGACGTGCGCGAGAGCGCTCAGTGACCCCTGTGGTCGCGGTGGCCGTGCTCCTCGCGGCCGTCACGCACGCGAGCTGGAACGCGATCGCCCACCACATCACGGACAAGCTGGTCGGCTTCACTCTGATCTCGGGCGGCGGCGCGCTCATCGGGCTCGTGTGCGCGCCGTTCGTGCCGTTCCCGCACGCCGCGGCCTGGCCGTATCTGATCCTCTCCGCGCTCCTCCACATCGCCTACTACGCCCTGCTGATGCGGTCGTTCAAGCTCGGCGACTTCGGCCAGGCGTACCCGATCGCGCGCGGCACGGCGCCGCTCGTGGTGACGGTGCTCGCGGCGGTGTTCGCGGGCGAGATCCCCGACGGCTGGCAGGCGGCGGGCGTCGCGGTCTCGTGCGCGGGCCTGACGGGGCTCGCCCTGTGGGGCATACGGGGATCGGGGCGCAGGCCCGACTGGGCGGCCGTGGGTGCGGCCGTCGCGACGGGCGTGTCCATCGCGGCGTACACGGTGGTGGACGGCCTCGGCGTGCGCGCCTCCGGGAACTCGCTCGGTTACATCGCCTGGCTGATGCTCCTCGGCGCCCTCGGCGTCCCCGTGTACGCGGCCTGGACGTGGCGCGGCGAACTGGCCGCCCGCCTGCGGCCGTTCGCCGCGGTCGGCCTGCTCGGCGCGGCCCTGTCCGTGTCCGCGTACGGGCTCGTCCTGTGGGCGCAGACACGGGCCGACCTCGCCCCGATCTCGGCCCTGCGCGAGTCGTCGATCATCGTGGGCGCGGCGATCGGGACGGTGTTCTTCAAGGAACGGTTCGGGACGCCGCGGATGGTGGCGGCGGGGCTGATGGTGGCGGGGATCGGGCTGATGCTGCACACCGCGGGCTGAGCGGGGCCGTTACTGGAGCTGCGCGCGGAATCCCAGGTTCGCCGAGGTCAGGCCGCCGTCGACCGGGAGGGTGACCCCGGTGATCCATGCCGCGTCCGGCGAGGCGAGGAACGTGACGGCCGCCGCGATGTCCTCCGGCTCACCGACCCGCCCCAGCGGGTAGAGGCCGCTGACGGCGTCCAGGGCGGCGCCCCGGTCCGACCAGGCGGGGGTGCGCACCGTGCCCGGCGCGACGAGATTGACGCGGACGCCGCGCGGGCCCGCGTGCCCGGCAAGGGTGCGGGTGAGCGAGCCGAGCCCCGCCTTCGCGGCGCTGTACGCGTGATTGCCGTAGTCCTGGAGGCCGTTGACGGACCCGACGCTCACGATCGCGCCGCGGCCCGACGCCACCAGGTGGGGCAGCGCGGCACGGCAGCAGCGGTACGCGCCGGTGAGCGTGATGTCGAGGTCGCGGGCCCACACGTCGTCCGGCTCGTCCTCGAAGAGGGCGGCGTCCGGGGCGCACGCGTAGGCGTTGTTGACGAGCACGTCGAGGCGGCCGAACTCCCCGACGGCGGACGCGACCGCCGCCTCCACCGATTCGCGCGATCCGACGTCGCAGGTGAACGCCTGTGCCGCGCCGCCCTGTTCGCGGATTCCGGCGGCCGTCTTCTGTGCCGCCTGCGGATCCACATCGGTGACGGCGACCTGCGCCCCCTCGGCGGCGAACCTGTGCGCGGTGGCGGCGCCGATGCCGCGCGCCGCGCCGGTGATCATGACCCCGTACCCCTCGAAGCGCCTCATGGGCCGACGCTACCCGGCGCGCGTCCGGGGCACACGGCGGTTATCCGGCGAGCGAGGCGCGCACAGCCCGCACCAGCGCCTGCGCGCGCGGGTCCGCGGTGACGCCCTTCTGCATGCCGTTCGTGACGTAACCGAAGGCGATCTTGGACTCGGGGTCCGCGAAGCCGAGCGGGCCGCCCCGGCCGGGGTGGCCGAAGGAGCCGGGGCCGAGGAGGGGGGAGGCGACGCCGTGGAGCATGTAGCCGGGTCCGAAGCGGGTCGGGACGACGAGCACGCGGTCGGCGCCCGAGGACGCCTCGGTGCGGGCCGCCTCCACGGTGCCGGGCGTGAACAGGCGGGTACCGCCGTCGACTTCACCGATCAGGGACGCGTAGAAGCGGGCGAGTCCCTCCGCCGTGCCGACGCCGTTCGAGGCGGGCAGCTCGGCCGCGCGGTAGGCCGGGTCGTTCTCGTCCGGCGCGGGGTGGATGGCGCCGAAGGCGCGGCGGGTGAGGGAGTCCGGGTCGGCGTACGCGTCGGCGACGTTCTTCTTGGGGCGGCTGCGCAGGCCGCCGGGAGCGGCCGGGGGTTCGACGGGGCCGATGAGACCGGCGCGGTGCGCCTCGGCCGCGGGCAGGCCGACCCAGAGATCGGCGCCGACGGGGGCGGCTATGTGCTCGGCGATCCAGGCGCCGACGGTACGGCCGGTGACACGGCGCACGAGCTCGCCGGTGAGCCAGCTGTAGGTCTGCGCGTGGTAGCCGTGGCCGGTGCCGGGTTCCCAGGCGGGGGCCTGGGCGGCGACGGCCGCGGCGCCGGTGTCGGGGTCGGCGGCCTCGGCGGGGGTCAGCGGGCGGTCGAGGGCCGGGACGCCGGTGCGGTGCGCGAGGACGTCGCGGACGAGGACGTGCTCCTTGCCGTGCTCCTTGAACTCGGGCCAGTAGGCGCTGACCGGCGCGTCCAGGTCGAGCTCTCCCCGCTGGTGCAGGAGGAGCAGCGCGGCGGCGGCCACGCCCTTCGTGGCGGAGCGCATGATCTGGGCGGTGCCGCGTTCCCAGGGGGCGCCGCCGCTCACGTCGCGGGTGCCGGCCCACAGGTCGACGACCTTGTGTCCGTCGCGGTAGACGACGACGCCCGCGCCGCGCTCGCCGAGCGCTTCGAAGTTGTGGGCGAACGCGTCCCTGACCGGTTCGAACCCGGTGGCCACTGTGCCGTTCATGTCACTCACATCGGGTGTAACAGCCATCGACCGCCGGTGATTCCTGCGGCCGCAGCGGACGGTCAGACCCGTACGGACTTCGGGTCGAAGCCGAAGGGGAGCTCCAGGCGGTGTGCGCGCATGAGGTCCTCGTCGGCCAGGAGGTCGCCGGTCGTCCCGTCGGCCGCGATCACGCCCTCGCTGAGGATCACCGAGCGCGGGCAGAGTTCGAGCGCGTACGGCAGGTCGTGCGTGACCATCAGGACGGTCACGTCCAACGTCCGCAGGATGTCGGCGAGTTCGCGGCGCGAGGCCGGGTCGAGGTTCGACGACGGCTCGTCCAGGACGAGGATCTCGGGCTCCATGACGAGGACGGTGGCGACCGCGACGCGGCGGCGCTGCCCGAAGGAGAGGTGGTGCGGCGGCCGGTCGGCGAAGCCGGCCATGCCGACCTGGGCCAGGGCCCTGTGCACGCGGGCCTCCAGTTCGGGCCCCTTGACCCCGGCCGCGGCGGGCCCGAAGGCCACGTCCTCGCGGACGGTCGGCATGAAGAGCTGGTCGTCGGGGTCCTGGAAGACGATGCCGACCTTGCGCCGGATCTCGGCCATGTGCCGCTTGCCGACGGGCAGCCCAGCGACGGTCACGGTGCCGGCGCCGCCGGTGAGGATGCCGTTGAGATGCAGCACGAGGGTCGTCTTGCCCGCGCCGTTGGGCCCGAGCAGGGCGACGCGCTCACCGCGGCCGATGGTCAGGTCGACGCCGAAGAGGGCCTGGTGCCCGTCGGGGTAGGCGTAGGCGAGGCCGCTGACCTCGAGCGAGGCAGGCGTGGGGGCAGGGGAAACAGTCACAGCAGCCATCCCAGCAGACAGACGACAAGAGCGGCACAGGGGAGGGTGAGGGCGTACGACCACTGCGTGCGGGACGCGCTCACGTCGTCGATGACCGGCATCGATCCGGCGTACCCGCGGCTGACCATGGCCAGATGCACGCGCTCGCCGCGCTCGTAGGAGCGGATGAAGAGGGCGCCCGCGGACTTGGCGAGGACGCCCCAGTGCTTCACGCCGCTCGCCTCGAAGCCGCGCGACTCCCGGGCGATCTTCATGCGGCGCATCTCGTCGGTGATCACATCGCCGTAGCGGATCATGAACGACGCGATCTGGACGAGGAGCGGCGGCAGCTTGAGCCGTTGCAGGCCGAGCAGCAGTTCGCGCAGCTCGGTCGTGGAGGCGAGCAGGACGGACGCGGCGACGCCGAGGGTGCCCTTGGCGAGGACGTTCCAGGCGCCCCACAGTCCGTTGACGCTGAGGGACATCCCGAGGACGTCGACGCGCTCGCCCTGCGCGACGAACGGCATGAGGACGGCGAAGGCGACGAAGGGGATCTCGATGAGGAGCCGCTTGAGGAGGAAGGCGGCCGGGACCCTGGCCGCGTACGCGACGGCCGCGAGCAGCACCGCGTACAGGGCGAAGGCCCACATCGCCTCGCGGGGCGTGGAGACGACCACGATGACGAAGCAGAAGACGGCGGCGAGCTTGGTGTGCGGCGGCAGGCCGTGCACGGGCGAGTGCCCGTGCCGGTAGAGCTTGTGCGCGTGCCCCGCACCCATGTCAGACGGTCTCCGTGATCTGGCTCGGGGAGGTGTCCGCGGTACGGCGCCTGCGCAGCACCCAGAAGATGCCGCTGCCGGCGACGACGGTGACGCCGACGCCGATCACGCCGGCGAGGCCGCCGGAGAGCCGGGCGTCGCCCACGTCCTTGACGCCGTAACCGGCCAGAGGCGAGCCGTCGGAGGCGTGCTTCTCGGTCTTCTTGTCGATGCCCTTGTCGTGGGCGACCTTCTCCAGGCCGTCCGGGCTGGCGGAGGCGTAGAAGGAGACGAAGCCGGCGAGGACGAGAGCGGTGACGAGGCCGGTGATCCAGATCTTGCGGTGGGAGCGGGCGGCGACGGGTGCGGGCACGGTGTCCGGGGCGTCGACGAGTTCGCCGCCGACCCGGAGCTTGAGCGGCCGGTGCAGGCCGCGGGCGCCGTACACGAGGTCGGGGCGGACGGCGACGACGGCGCCGACGGTCAGGGCGGTGATGACGGCCTCGCCGATGCCGATGAGGACGTGCACGCCGACCATGGCGGTCGCGACCTTGCCGATCGAGACGTCGGTGGTGCCGCCGATCGCGTAGATCAGGGTGAAGACGACGGCCGCGGCCGGTACGGACAGCAGCGCCGCGACGAAGGAGGCGACGGTGATGGAGCGGCGCCCCCGGGGCAGCACCTTCACCAGGCCGCGGAAGACGAGGTAGGCGACGACGGTCGTGGTGATCGCCATGTCGGTGACGTTCACGCCGAGCGCGGTCAGGCCGCCGTCGGCGAAGAGCACGCCCTGCATCAGGAGCACCACGGACACACAGAGGACGCCGGTATAGGGGCCGACGAGTATCGCGGCCAGCGCGCCGCCGAGGAGGTGGCCGCTGGTGCCCGCCGCGACGGGGAAATTCAGCATCTGCACGGCGAAGATGAAGGCGGCGACGAGGCCCGCGAGGGGGGCCGTCCGCTCGTCGAGTTCGCGCCGCGCGCCCCGGAGGCTGACGGCCACGGCGCCCGCGGCGACGACACCCGCGGCCGCCGAGACGGGGGCGTTGATGAATCCGTCGGGGACATGCATGGGTGAAAGCTCCGCTTCGGGGCACGCGACAGGTTCGCGACAGGCGTGGTTGACCGTTCGATGATAGTGCCTTGTTGCGAACCGGTTGCAAGAGCGCGGAGAGCACGATTAAGACCGGATCCAAGCCCGGACGCATAGGCAGACATATGACTTATATGGGACATTGGATGACAGTACGGACAAAAAGACGATGAGGAGTTCGCGATGTCTGACGTCGAGCAGTACGCACCCGCCCACATCGTCACGGACTCCCCCGACGAGACGCCGGCCGTCCCCGCGGTCCTGAGCTACGACGGACGTGTCCACCTCACCGTCCCCGAATCGGGTGACTGGTACTTCACCCGCGAACTCCTGGAACAGGGGCTGCGCGCCCCGACCACTGTGGGCGACGTCCACATGTGGCCGTGCGGCCGCGTCCAGGCCGTCATGGAGTTCCACTCACCGAAAGGGGTGGCGGTCGTGCAGTTCGAGAAGAAGGCGCTGGTGCGCTTCCTTCGCCGGACGTACACGGCCGCCACCCCGGTGGCTCACTGAGAGCCGGTCGAGCTATCGGTCAAGGCCTGGCCCCCGTCACACGCGGGCCAGTTCCCGGTCCTCCTCCGCGGAGTCGTCGCCGGAGGCCGTCTTGAGGCCCTCGCCCTCGACGTCCACGTTCGGCAGGATCCGGTCGAGCCACTTCGGCAGCCACCACGCCCGCTTGCCGAGCAGCGCGAGGACGGCCGGCACGATCGTCATGCGCACCAGGAACGCGTCGAAGAAGACGGCGATGGCGAGCCCGAAGCCGATCATCTTGACCATCTGCTCGCTGGAGCCGATGAAGCCCGCGAAGACGGCGATCATGATGACGGCCGCGGCCGTGACCACCCGGGCCCCGTGCCGGAAGCCGGTGACGATGGCCTGCGCGGGCCGCTCCCCATGGACGTACGCCTCCCGCATGCGGGTCACGAGGAAGACCTCGTAGTCCATCGCGAGGCCGAAGACCACACCCACCATGAAGATCGGCATCATCGACATGATCGGTCCGGTCTGCTCCACGCCGAACAGCGAGCCGAGCCAGCCCCACTGGTAGACCGCGACGACGGCGCCGAGCGCGGCGACCACCGAGAGCAGGAAGCCGAGCGCCGCCTTCAGCGGGACCAGGACCGACCGGAAGACCACCATCAGGAGCAGGAACGCGAGGCCGACGACGAGCGCCAGGTACGGCACGAGCGCGTCGTTCAGCTTCTGCGACACGTCGATGTTCATGGCCGTGGTGCCGGTGACCAGGACCTCGGCGCGGGTGTCCGCCTTGATGTCCGCGCCCTTGTCGCGGATCGTGTGGACGACGTCCTCGGTCTGCGTGGAGCTGGGCTTGAACGACGGCACGACGGTGATCGTCGCCGTGTCACCGGCCTGGTTGAAGGCGGGCGGGGTGACCGTCTTGACGCCGTCGGTCGCCGCGATGTCCTTGGAGACGCGGGCTACCGCGTCCTTCGGGTCCTGCGAGTGCTTCACGTCGACGACCGCCACCAGCGGACCGTTGAAACCGGGCCCGAAGCCCTCGGAGAGCAGGTCGTACGCCTTGCGCTGCGTGGTGTCCGTGGGCTGGACCCCGTCGTCGGGCAGGCCCAGCTCCAGCGAGGACACCGGCACGGCCATCACGCCGAGCCCGACCACCGCGGTGAGCAGCACGGCCACCGGCCGGCGCAGCACGAAGCGCGCCCAGCGCGTGCCCATGTTCGTCTTCGGCTCGGGCTTCTTCTCCGCGGCCAGGACCTTACGGGCCTTGCGGCCGTGCACGCGCTTGCCCGCGTAACCGAGCAGCGCCGGGATGAGGGTGAGCGCGATGAGGACGGCGATGGCGACCGTGCCGGCGGCGGCGATGCCCATCTTCGTGAGCATCGGGATGTTGACGACGGCGAGCCCGACGAGCGCGATGACGACGGTCAGACCGGCGAAGACCACGGCGGATCCCGCGGTGCCGACGGCCCGTCCGGCCGCCTCCTCGCGGTCGCGGCCCTCGGCCAGCTCGGCGCGGAAGCGGGAGACGATGAACAGCGCGTAGTCGATGCCGACCGCGAGGCCGATCATCATGGCCAGCGTCGACGTGGTGGTGCCGAGGTCGAGCGCGTTGGCCAGCGCGGTGATCGACGAGACGCCGATGCCGACGCCGATCAGCGCGGTGAGCAGCGGAAGTCCGGCCGCGACGAGCGAGCCGAAGGTGATCACGAGGACGACGGCGGCGATCGCCACACCGATGATCTCGGTGGCCCCGGTCTCCGGCATGGCCTGCAGCGCGTCACCGCCGACCTCGACGGTCAGCCCGGAGTCCCGCGCCTCGTCGACGGTCTTCTGCAGCGCGTCCCGGTCGGCGTCCTTCAGCTCCATCGAGGAGACCTTGTAGGAGACCGAGGAGTACGCGATCGTGCCGTCCTTGCTGACGGTCTTCGCGGCGAACGGGTCGGCCGCCGCGGCGACCTCCTTGGAGCCGGACCCGAGGTCCGCGACGGTCTTGCTGACCTCGGCCTTGTTGGCCGCGGACGTGATCTTCTCGCCGTCGGGCGCCTGGAAGACGACGCGCGCGGTGGCGCCGTCGGCACTGGAGCCCGGGAAGCGCTGGTCGAGCAGGTCGAAGGCCTTCTGGGCCTCCGTGCCCGGGATGGAGAAGGAACTGGACGCCGCCGTGGGCGCGGAGGCGGCGCCCACCCCCGCGAGGGTGAGCAGCGCCACCCAGATCAGGGCGACGAAGTGCCTTCGGCGGAAGGCGAGCTTGCCGAGTTTGTAGAGGAACGTGGCCACGAGGGCGTACTCCCGGTCAGTCGTATGGGGGCAGGAGGGATCAGCCCGACGACGTGAGCGGTCGCGTCAGGAGCTTGGGCGTGACAGGTGTTGGGTGGAGAGGGATCAGGCGCCGAGAGCGGGGAGGACCACGGCGTCGATGTAGGAGGCGACGAAGGCCTGGGTGGGTGGCTGTTCGTCGATCAGGGTCCGGGCCGTGAAGGCGCCGACGATCATGTGGAGGACGTAGTCGAGCGCCGGGTTGTCCGGGCGGATCTCCCCCCGGTCGACGGCGCGCGCCAGCATCTGCCGCAGCTCCGCCATCTCGGGTTCGATCAGCAGCTCGCGAAAGGCGCGCAGGAGGTCCGGGTTCTCGTGGACCGCCATGGCCAGGCCCCGCATCAGCGCGGATCCCTGGGCCATCTCGCAGTCGTCCTCGCGGAGGACCAGTTCGTGGAAGTCGCCACGCAGCGACCCGGTGTCGATCTCGCTCAGACGCGACGGCTTCTGGTGCCGCAGCGCCCTGACGACCAGCTCGGCCTTGCTGCCCCACTGGCGGTAGAGCGTGGCCTTGCTCGACCGGGTGCGGGCGGCCACGGCGTCCATGGTCAGGGCGTCGTAACCGACCTCGCGAAGCAGTTCGAGCACGGCGCCGTACAGCTCGGCCTCGCGCTCGGGCGTGATCCGGCTGCGACGCGTCGTCGCGGCTTCAGCCATGGGTCACTCCTGTCCCGGGTCAGGCGGTCTGTACGAAACCGTTTCGTACAGCATTACTGTACGACCGCCCTTAACGAAACGAAACCGTTTCGTACGTGTCCTGCGCCACAAGCCACGAGCGGAAACAAGGCAACCCACAAGTTGCCGGGGCCCGTGGAGCGGAAAAGCATGGGTAGGTGAGCGACAACGCGTACCTGCGGTTTCCCCATCTGCACGAGGACCGGCTCTGCTTCGAGACCGAGGACGACCTCTGGGTCGCCCCGCTCGACCGGCCGGGCCGGGCCTGGCGCGTCACGGTCGACCGGACCAAGGTGAGCAGCCCACGGTTCTCCCCGGACGGCCGCCACATCGCGTACACGACCTGGCGCAGCCTGGACCCGGAGATCCATCTCGCGCCGGTGGACGGCGGCCCCGCGCGCCGGCTGACCTACTGGGGCAGTACGGACACCCAGGTCCGCGGCTGGACACCGCCCGACAAGGACGGGCGGACCGACATCCTCGCGGTCGCCTCGCACGGCCAGCCCTTCTCGTACTTCACCTGGGCCTACGACGTCCACACCGACGGCTCCCCCGGCGGCAGGCTGCCCTGGGGTCCGGTCTCCGACATCGCGGTCGCCGAGTTCGACGGCGAGCGCAAGACGCTGCTCCTGACCGGCACTCCCCCGCACGAGCCGGCCGCCTGGAAGCGGTACCGGGGCGGCGCCCAGGGCCGCCTGTGGCTGCACGGCGAGCAGCTCGTCGCCGACCTGGACGGGCATCTGGAGGCACCGATGTTCGTGGCGGGACGCATCGCGTTCCTCTCCGACCACCAGGGCATCGGCAATGTGTACTCCTGTCTGCCCGACGGCTCCGACCTGCGCCGCCACTCAGACCACGACGCGTTCTACGCCCGCAACGCCTCCAGCGACGGGACCCGGATCGTCTACCAGTGCGCCGGCGACCTCTGGATCATCGACGACCTCTCCGCCGACTCCGTGCCGCGCAAGCTGGACGTGCGCCTCGGCGGCCCGCGCGTCGGGCGGCGGCCCTACCAGGTGCCGGCCGCCCATCACGTCGACGGGCTCTCCGTCGACGAGACGGGCCGGGCCAGCGCCGTCGTCGTCCGCGGCAGCCTGTACTGGCTCACCCACCGCGACGGCCCCGCCCGGACCATCGCGGACACCCCCGGCGTGCGGGTCAGGCAGCCGGAGATGCTCGGCTCCGGGGGGCAGGTCGCGTACGTCACCGACGCGGAGGGCGAGGACGCGGTCGAGATCTCGTACCTGCCACGCGCGAGCGGTGACCGCGAGCCGCGCCGCCTCGCGTCGGGGGAGCTCGGGCGGGTCCTCGAAATGGTCAGCGACCCGGACGGCGAGCGCCTCGCCATCGCGTCGCACGACGGCCGCCTCCTCCTCATCGACACGATCGAGGAGGACGGGGCGAACGAAGGAGAGGACGAAAGGGAGGAGGAAGGGGAGGAGGAAGGGGAGGACGAAAGGGAGGAGGGAGAAGGAGCAGAAGGGAGAGAAGGGGGAGAAGGGGGAGCGGAAGGGAAAGCGGAACGGACCGGCGGCGAGGTCACCGAGCTGATCCGGTCGATCAACGGGCCCGTGCGCGACCTGGCCTTCTCGCCGGACGGCGCCTGGCTCACCTGGTCCCACCCCGGCATCGGCCGCTCCCTGCGGCAGATCAAGATGGCCCGGATCAAGGACCGCACGATCGTCGACGTCACCAACGGCCGCTTCGAGGACGAGAATCCGGTCTTCACGCGCGACGGCCGCTATCTCGCCTTCCTCTCCTGGCGCGGCTTCGACCCCGTCTACGACGTGCACACCGGCGACCTGTCCTTCCCGCTCGGCTGCCGCCCCTACCTCGTACCGCTGTCGTCCGCGACACCCTCCCCGTTCGCCCTGTCACCCCACGGGCGCACGGCTGCCGGCGGGCTCGACCCGACCGAGGACTCGGGGGCCGACGGGGCACCGTCCGTGGAGATCGAGGGCCTGGCGAACCGCGTCGTCCCGTTCCCCGTCTCGGCCTCCAAATACTCGGCGCTCCATCCCGTCTCGGGCGGCGGCCTCGTCTGGCTGCGCTGGCCGATCTCCGGCGCGCTCGGCGAGACGTTCGTGAACCCGGCCGACACCTCGGGCCGCCCCACCCTGGAACACTTCAACCTCAGCAAGGGCAAGAAGACCGAACTCGTCACCCACCTCGACTGGTTCGCGGTCAGCGGCGACGGCACCCGCCTGGTCGTCGTCGACGAGGGCGACCTGCGGGCCGTCCCCTCCACCGAGGTCGGCGACAGCGACACCACCGTCTGGATCGACCTGCGCCGCATCCTGCACGAGGTGGAGCCGGCGGCCGAGTGGCGCCAGGCGTACGAAGAGGCCGGCCGGATCATCCGCGCCTACTACTGGGACCCGAAGATGTGCCACGTCGACTGGGACGCGGTCCTCGCCCAGTACCGGCCGCTCGTCGAACGGGTCGCGTCCCCCGACGAGTTCGCCGACCTGCTGCGCGAGGTGCTCGGCGAACTCTGCACCTCGCACGCCTACGTCTCCGCCGCCCGCCGCAACGAGGGCCCGCCCCACTACCAGCGCGCCCAGGGTCTCCTCGGCGCCAACTTCGTGCACCGCGAGGAGGGCTGGCAGCTCGTGCGTATCCTGCCCGGCGACTCCTCCGACTCCAAGGCGCGCTCCCCGCTGGCCGGCAGCGGCATCCGCGAGGGCGCGGTGCTCACGCATGTCGACGGGCGCCCGGTCGACCCGGTCGCCGGCCCGTTCCCGCTGCTCGCCGGCGCGGGCGGCACGACGGTGGAGCTGACGTTCCGGCCCGCCGAGGGCGGAGGCCGCCCCCGCCGCGTCGCGGTCGTCCCTCTCGTCGACGAGCGTCCGCTGCGCTACCAGGACTGGGTGGCCAAGCGCCGCGCGGTCGTACGGGAGCTGAGCGGCGGCCATTGCGGCTATCTGCACATCCCCGACATGGGCGGCTCCGGCTGGGCACAGTTCAACCGTGACGTGCGCATGGAGGTCTCCCGGCCCGCCCTGATCGTCGACGTACGCGGCAACGCGGGCGGCCACATCAGCGAGCTGGTCATCGAGAAACTCACCCGCAAGATCCTCGGCTGGGACCTGACCCGCGACGCGCAGCCCGTCTCGTACGCGTCGAACGCCCCGCGCGGTCCGGTCGTCGCCCTGGCCGACGAGGCGACCTCGTCCGACGGTGACATGATCACCGCGGCGTTCAAGCTCCTCGGGCTCGGCCCCGTCGTGGGCCAGCGCACCTGGGGCGGCGTCGTCGGCATGACGGGCCGCCACACGCTCGGCGACGGCACGGTCATCACGGTCCCGATGAACGCGGCCTGGTTCCCCGAGTACGGCTGGTCCGTCGAGAACAAGGGCGTGGAACCGGACATCGAGGTCCTGCGCACCCCCCTGGACTGGGCGGAGGGCCGCCACCGCCAACTCGACGACGCGGTCTACCTCGCCCTGGACCTCCTGGTCGCCTCCCCGGCCAAAACCCCCCCGGACTACACCAACACCCCGAACCACGCCCGCCCCGAACTCCCGCCACGCTGACGGGCCCGGCACCTGGGGGAGGGTGGGCACAGCCCGCCCTCCCCCAGGTGCCGGGCCACGACAGACAAGGGCCAATCCCACGCACAAAAACGAGGGCCACCCGGCGTCCCGGGTGACCCTCGTCCGCTAGCTCAGCTCAGCGCAGCGTCACGCGTCGTAGTCCTGGTCGAACTTGTCCTGCGCTTCCTGCCGCCGCCGCTCGGTCTCCGAGGACTGCGAGCCACGCTCACGTCGCAGGTCGTCCTGGGTCTGCGAGCCACGCTCACGTCGCAGGTCGTCCTGGGTCTGCGAGGAGCGCTCGCTCGCCTGGCCCTTGCCTTCGCCGATCTTCTTCTTGGCCTGGTCGGCGAGCTTGTCGGCCTTGTCCTGGAACTGGTCCTTCATGCCCATGCGATTTCACTCCCGTATTGGGTGAGTTGGGGTCGGGCTCGACCAGACTTACACGCCAGGACAGGGCGCGCATTTCGATCAATAACGGACCGTGCCTGTCTCCCGAAACCGCAGGTCAGCGCCGTACAGGAAGCGTCAGCGCCCCCGTACGGACTCGTCGGCGGCGCCCCCCGCCCCGACGAGCCCCGTCGAGACGCTCTTCAGGCGCGGCTCGAACCGCCGCATCTCGCGCTGCCCGACCGCCCCGATGACCGCGGGCAGATAGCCGCGGACGCCCTGCATGCCCCGCAGCCACCACTGCGCGTACACATGGCTGGAGCGCCGCTCGATGCCCGCGACGATCCGGTCCACGGCCGGGCCCAGCGGATACGTCTTGTTCGACGGCCACGGCAGCCGCTGCCGCAGCTCGCGCATCACGTCGTCCTGGTCGGCGCCGCGCACCATGTCGGTGTCGGTCCACGACAGGTACCCGACGCCGACCCGTACGCCCTTGTAGCCGACCTCGGCGCGCAGGCTGTGCGCGTACGCCTCCACGCCCGACTTCGACGCGCAGTACGCGGTCATCATGGGCGCCGGCGTGATCGCGGCGAGCGACGCTATCTGGAGCAGGTACCCGCGGCTCTCCATGAGCACCGGCAGGAACGCCCGCGCCGTGACCGCGGAGCCGATCAGGTTGACCTCGATGACGCGGCGCCAGGCGACCGGGTCGGAGTCGAGGAACGGGCCGCCGTTGGCGACGCCCGCGTTCGCGACGACGATGTCGACCTTGCCGAAGCGCTGCTTGACCTCCTCGGCGACCTGCGCCATCGCCACATGGTCGGTGACGTCGGCGTGCCAGAAGTCGCTGTCGGTGTCGAGGCGTTCGGAGACGGCCTTCAGCTCGTCCGGCTCCAGACCGACCAGCGCGATCTTGGCGCCGCGCGCCGCCAGCTTGCGCGCGAGCAGCTCGCCCACGCCGCGCGCGGCACCCGTGACGACCGCTACCTGACCTTCGAGACTGACCCTGCTCATGCGGATGCCGCTCCCTTCAACTCGTCGTTCGTCTCGCCGTTCGTCTCACCGTTCGTGACGTCGCTCGTGACGTCGCTCGTCTCGCCGTTCGCCTCGCCCTTCGTGACGTACTCGGCCAGTTCGCGGATGCGCTCGGTGACCACGTCGGGCGCTTCGACGGGCGTCATGTGCCCGAGCCCGGTGAGTTCGGTGAGCCCCACGCACTCCGGCAGCGTCGCCGCCAGGCGCCGCGCGTGCACGACGGGCGTGAGCCGGTCGGCCGTGCCCGCGATGACCGCCGTGGGCACCCGCAACTCGGCCACTCCCTCGTCGAGTTCGAGCTCGGCGAGGACGTGCGACCAGTGGTGGCGCACCTTGGTGGGGCAGGCGTGCACGATGCGGGCGCAGGCCTCGACCTTGTCCGGCGACGACCCCGGGCCCATGGTCGCGTAGCGCAGGACCTTCTTGCCGAGCGGCGTGACGGGCCCGAGCGGCGCCCGCGCGCCGAGCACGGCCGTCGTGATCCGGGTCCGCAGCCGGCCGGGCCTCAGCGGCAGCACGGTCGACTCGGCGACGAGGTGCGAACTGCCCGTGCTGCACAGCAGTACCGCGGCCGCGTGCTCACGGAACTTCGCCCGCTGCGACGCGGCCATCATCGTCATGCCGCCCATGGAGTGCCCGACGAGCACGGCCTTCTCACCCGGCGCGAGCGTCGCGCCGAGCACGGCCTCCAGGTCGTCGGCGAGCATCTGTGTCGAGTACGGGGCCTGCGCCGCCGGACTGCGCCCATGGCCGCGCTGGTCGTACGCGACGACCCGGTGGTCGGCGGCAAGGGAACGTATCTGCGCGGCCCAGAACGCGGTCGAGCACGTCCACCCGTGGGCGAGCACCACGGTGGGTGCCGCGGCATTGTCGACGGTTCCGTGCACCTCGACGTGCAGTGTGGCGCCGTCGGCCGAGACCGCGGTCAGTTCCTTCGCGGCGACGGGCGGCGCGTAGGGCCCGCTCGTCACATGCATCAACCGGCTCATGCCGCTCCCGCCTCCACCTTGCCGCCCCGGCCCTTCTTCGTACGTGCCGCGGGTACCGCGGCCGGCTTCGCCGCCGGCGCCCTGACCACCTCGTACTCGCCGAGATCGACCCGGCGCGTGGCGGACCGGAACTCGGTCGTCGTGCCCGGCCACAGCGTGGTGTTCACGCCGCTCTCGTCGAGGTACCAGCTGCTGCAGCCGCCGGAGCTCCACACGGTGCGCTCCATCCGGTCCTGCACGCGGCGGTTCCAGGCGTTCACCGCCGACGCGCGCGGGTCGAGGGCGACGCGGCCGCCGAGCACGTCCAACTGACGTACGTAGTCGGCCAGATAGTTCAGCTGGGACTCGATCATCAGGATCATCGAGGAGTTGCCGAGGCCGGTGTTGGGCCCGATGACCGTCATGAAGTTCGGGAACCCGGCCGCCGTCGCGCCGCGCAGCGCCTTCATGCCGTCCTTCCAGGACTCCATGAGCGAGTGCCCCTCGGCGCCCACGACCCGGTCGGCGATCGGCATGTCCGTGACGTGGAAGCCGGTGCTGAAGACGATCGCGTCGACCTCCACCTCGCTCCCGTCGGTCGCGACCAGCGTCGAGCCCCGGATCTCGCTGAGCCCGGAGGCCACGACGTCGACATTCGGCTGCGCGAGCGCCGGGTAGTAGGCGTTGGACAGCAGGATGCGCTTGCAGCCGATGCGGTAGTTCGGGGTGAGCTTGGCGCGCAGGGCCGGGTCCTTGATCGACCGGTGGATGTTGCGCTTGGCGAGCTGCTCGACCAGGCCCAGCTCGCCCGGCCGCTTCGTGAACGCCTGCACCTGGAGCTCCCGGATGCCCCACAGCAGACCGCGGCGGGCCTGCGTGGTGAACGGCAGCTGGCGGTGCAGCCAGCGCTCGGCGCCCGTGATGGCGCGGTCGACGCGCGGCATGACCCACGGCGGGGTGCGCTGGAAGAGCGTCAGCTTCGCGACGTCCCGCTGGATGGCCGGCACGATCTGGATGGCCGAGGCGCCGGTGCCGATCACGGCGACGCGCTTGCCGCGCAGGTCGTAGTCGTGGTCCCAGCGCGCCGAGTGGAAGACCTTGCCGGGAAAGGCGTCGAGGCCCTTGATGTCCGGCATCTTCGGGTCGGACAGCGGTCCGGTCGCCGAGACGACGACGTCGGCGGTGAGCGTCCCCTGTGACGTCTCGACCACCCACCACAGCTTCTCGGTGTCCCAGCGCGCCTGCTTCACCTCGTGGTCGAAGCGGATGTGCGGGCGCAGCCGGAAGGTGTCGGCGACGCCCTCCAGGTAGTCCCGGATGCGCTCCTGGCCGGAGAAGGTGCGCGGCCAGTCGGGGTTGGGCGCGAACGAGAAGGAGTACAGGTGAGAGGGCACGTCGCACGCGCACCCCGGGTAGCTGTTGTCGCGCCAGGTGCCGCCCACGGCGCCCGCCCGCTCCAGAATCACGAAGTCGGTGATGCCTTCGCGCCGCAGCCGGACCGCGGCCCCGAGCCCGCCGAACCCGGACCCGATCACCGCCACCCGTACGTGCTCATGCTCGTGCTCGGTCATCCCGGCGCCTCCCTAACCGCACGACCCTGCCAGTGAACACTGGCGCAATGGGGACAGTAGAGCAGGTGCGTACTGATGGGTAGGGGTCGGGACCACCAAAGTTACCGGCGGTACAACATAGGGTTCTCACGTGGCGAAGGAAGTGGCGCAGGAAGCGGCGAAGGCGAAAGGCCCCGGCACCCGGGAGTTCCGCATGGAGGAGCTCGCACGGGAGGCCGGCATCACCGTGCGCACCCTGCGCTTCTACCGCGAACGCAAGCTGATCCCGCCCCCGCGCCGCGAGGGCCGCATCGCTTGGTACGACGAGAGCCACCTGGCCCGCCTGCGCACCATCGCCGCCCTCCTGGAACGCGGCCACACCCTCAGCGGCATCGCCGAACTCTCCGAGGCCTTCGACCGCGGCCGCGACGTCGGCGAACTCCTCGGCCTCGGCGAACCGTCCGAGGAGACCCCGGTCCGCCTCACCCCCGAGGAACTGGCCGACTACTTCGCGGGACAGGTCACCCCGGACAACCTCGAAGCCGCGATGGACCTCGGCTACGTCGGCGTCGACGGCGAGGAGATCGTGCACGTCAGCCGGCGCCTGCTCGACGTGTCGGCCGCCCTGGTCCGCGAGGGCGTCCCTCTCGCCGACGTCCTCAAGGCCGCCAAACGCGTCCGCGCCCACGCGGAGGACCTGGCCGAACTCTTCACCGACCTGGTCCTCTCGCACGCCACGGAACAGGACCTCCAGCGCCTGCGCCCGCTCGCCAAGAGCGTGGTCGAGGCGGAGCTGTCCCTGGCCCTGGACCGCACCCTGGCGAAGAAGCCGGAAGAGTAGGCAGCCCTCCACCTACCTCGGCAGCCACCAACGCGCCTTGTAAATACCGCCGTTGACGAGCGTGTGCGAGGCCGGCGGCCGGTGCACGCTCACCTTCGTCGTCCACCACGTCTCACCGAGGCCGCTCTCCGGCACGGTGCTGAGCGCCTGCCCGGTCCGCGGATCGTTCCCGATCGCCTTCACCCCGGGCCTCGCGATCTCGGCCGCACCGGCGAAGTCCTGCACGAAGACCCCGCCCCCGATGTCGTACTGGAACACGGAGGCGCTCGTGGTCACCCACAGCCGCCCCGGACGCCCCGCCACCGGAAAGAGGTCGTGTCCGCCGGGCGACTTCCCCGGCTTGGCGACCGGCAGCCCCACCGACGAGAGCCTCGTCAGCGCGGGCCGCACCCGGCTGCCGCCCACCCGGTACGCGACCAGCTCGTCATCGCCGAGCGCCCACAGGACCTCACGCCGGCCGTCCCAGTGCAGCCCGTGCGCGCCCTTCAGCGTCACTTCGGCGAACCGCTCCGAGTGCGGCCCGAGCGACGCCGCGTAGAGCCGCACCAGCGCGCCCGTACTGCACGCGACGGCCACATTGCCGTCCGGCAGGATCTCGATGCTGTGCGGGTTGAAGAGATCGTCGCCGGGCCCGAGCGCGGCGCCCCAGTACCGCCGGCCCGACGGATACGCGACGACGGCCGCGAACCCGAAGGACGCCGTGGTCAGCAGATACGTCCGCCCGCGATGCACCCGGACCTTCGCCTCGGCGGGATACACCCAGCTGTCGCCCGGCACGAGATCCCGGTACCGCGGGTCGCCCACGGGCGAGAACTCCCACCGCACGGAGCCCGGATCGGCGACCGGATCCCAGACCGCCCGCTGCGGATCAAGAACCAGAATCCGCTTGCTCGCCTGCTCGGTGACCATGACCGCGGGAGTCCCCGAGGGCGCCGCATACGCCACCCCCGGCGACACCACCGCCGCGATCCCGGCCCCGGCAGCCCCGAGCAGCACACCTCGCCTGGAAGGAAGAGCGGCCATGAAGTCCCCCCGTACGACTGCCGGTTGACCACTTGATCGATCGATCGCTCGCCATGTACGCGCCAGAATCTGCCACGCCACGCGGACACGGGGACAGCCCCGTACCGGACTTTGTGACGCAGCAGGCCCGCTCGCGCCTCAGGGGCCTACTCGTAGACGACGGTCACCGGCGCATGGTCCGACCACCGCTCGTCATGCGTGGCGGCCCGCTCGACGAACCCCTTGACCGCCCGCGCGGCGAGCCCCGGCGTCGAGAGGTGGTAGTCGATCCTCCACCCTGAATCATTGTCGAAAGCCCGCCCCCGGTACGACCACCACGAGTACGGGCCCTCCTCGTCGGGGTGCAGGGAGCGGATCACGTCGACGTAGCCGCCGTCGGCCTCGTCGAGGACCCGTCCGAGCCAGTCGCGCTCCTCGGGGAGGAAGCCGGAGTTCTTCTTGTTGGACTTCCAGTTCTTGAGGTCGGCCTCGCGGTGGGCGATGTTCCAGTCGCCACACACGAGCACCTCGCGGCCCTCTGCGGCGGCCCGCTCCCGCAGGCCCTTGAGATAGACCAGGAACTCGTCCATGAAGCGGATCTTCTCGTCCTGCCGCTCGGTCCCGACCTCGCCGGAGGGCAGATAGAGGCTGGCGACGACGACACCGGGGAGGTCCACCTCCACGTACCGCCCGCTCCCGTCGAACTCCGCGGACCCGAAGCCGACCTGCACGCGCTCCGGCTCGCGGCGTGTGTAGAGCGACACACCGGCCCGCCCCTTCGCGGCGGCGGGGGCGTGCACGACATGCCATCCCTCGGGTTCGCGCACTTCGCCGGGCAGCTGCTCCGGCTCGGCCCGCACCTCCTGGAGGCACAGGACATCCGCGGAGGTCCCGGCCAGCCACTCCACGAAACCCTTCTTGGCGGCGGCCCGCAGTCCGTTCACGTTGACACTCGTCACAGTCAGCACCCCGGCACGATACCGGCACACTTGAAAGGAACTGCCGCATCCGCCAGAACGAGCAACCTCACCCCTAAGCATAGAGATACGATACTCAGCATGACTATTCAGCCCACGACGCCCACCCTCCGACGTGTCTCCTTCGGACACCCCGACGCGATCAAGCTGAACGACCGCGTCCAGCTCGAATACGTCGAGCGCTACGGCGACGACGGCGACGCCACCCCGCTCGACCCGACGATGTTCGACGCCCCGAGCGGCCTCTACCTGATCGCGTACGACGACGGGGACACCCCGCTCGCCACCGGCGGCTGGCGCGCCCAGGAGCGGAACGACGAGGGATATTCGGACGGCGACGCCGAGCTGAAGAGGATGTACGTCACACCCGAGGCGCGGGGGCTCGGTCTGGCCCGGCGCATACTCGCGGCCCTGGAGGACGACGCCCGCGCCGCCGGTCGTTCCCGCATGGTCCTGGAGACGGGCCTCAAGCAGCCGGAGGCCATCGCTCTCTACGCGTCGAGCGGCTACACGCCCTGCACCAAGTTCGGCTACTACCGCTTCGAGGAGCTGAGCCGCTGCTTCGCCAAGGCCCTGTGACGCGCGCAACATCGCGGGAGGCGCCAGGGGAAGCGAGTGAACAGGAAAGGCAAGAGCCCCACCGGACGAATCCGGTGGGGCTCTTAATTGCGGTGGACCTGTGGGGATTTGAACCCCAGACCCCCTCGATGCGAACGAGGTGCGCTACCAGACTGCGCCACAGGCCCTTGCAACGAGTGAAACTCTAGCATCCCGATCCGGGTGCTCGGAAATCCGGTCCTGGCTGGTCAGCCAGGGTGGTCCCGGACGGGCCTCACTCGTTGGCCGCGCGGGGGCGGCCGCCGTCGTCGTACTGGTCGAAGAGCGGGGTGCGGCCGCGCTCGCGCGAGCGGCGCGCGGAGGCGGCCCGGCGGGCGTCACTGCGCTCGCCCCCGATGTCGTCCGCGCCGTCGCACTCCCCGGACGCCGCTCCCGGCTCCTCGCCGGCATGCCCGTCCGGCTCCTGCTGGGCCGCACCTGCCGTACCGGCCGTGCTGGAGCGGGCCGAGCTCCACGCGTCGGGGGCGCCGAGGTCGACGTTGCCCGTGGCGCGCGGGGCGACCGGAGCGGTCACGTACGTCGGCAGCGGCACCGGGACCGGGTCCCAGCTGTCGCCGCGGCCGGGGCCGCGCTGCCGCTCGCGCTGCTGGTCGACCCACTCGGCGTGGTCGGTCTGCTCGACGAGCGCGCGCCGGTCGGCCGCGAGCGCTTCGAGACCGGGGTCGGTCTCCACCTCTGGCGCAGGCCCCTCTTCGGCCTCCTCCGCGGCGGTCCGGCCCGCGGCGGGCTGACGCCTGCGGGGCTGCCGCTCGCGCAGGCGCTGCGCCGCGACCTCGGCCTGACGCCGGTCCATCGTGTACGCGAAGCGATGCCGCTCCTGGGCCCGCAGATAGAAGATGTACGAGCTGAGCAGCACGGCGGGCACCGCGGGCGCCCACAGGAACGCGAGCCCGCCGACGGCGGCGACGACCGCGCCGGCCGTGAAGGCGAGGAAGAGCATGACGGTCGTACGGCGCCTGCGGGCGAGCACCTTGGTGCGGCGGGCGCGGGCGGCGGCGTCCGCCGAGGCGGCCTGCCGCTCGGACGCGGAGCGCTCGGGGGTGGACCGGTCGGACGTGGACCGGTCGGACGGCTGACGGTCGGGCGCCTGACGGTCCGACGGCTGGCGGTCGGGGACCGGGCGTCCGGTTGCCGACCTGCCGTTCGTGTGCGGGTCGCCGGCGGGCCGGTCGCGGTTCGGCCGGTCGTGCGCCGGCTGTCCGTGGGGGGTCCGGGCGGAGACCTGACGGTCGGAGGTCTGCCGGGCGGGCGAGGTCCTGGGCCGGGACTCGGGGTGGGGTTCGATTCCGGGGCGCCGCTCGTGACGGGCGTCCCGGTTCTCGTTCCTGCGCTCCCCGCTGACCGGAGGCGCGGCGAAGGCCCGGACGTCCACCGAGTCGGTGGACGCGTCCGGGACGGACGGGTCGCTGCGCTGCTCCTCCCCTTCGGGCGAGCGCGCCTGCAGGTCCTTGGCGTATCGGCGCTCCATGCCCGCCCGTCCGGACAGCAGCCGGATGGCGGTGCTGAAGCGTTCCGTCGGACGGGCCTCGTTCAGCTCGTCCTGCCTACGGAGCCACATCGGCACCAAGTAGGCGGCCCAGGCCCCGACGATGACTGCGTAGATGAGGCCGCTGCTGCTCACGCCTCACACGGTAGAGGGGTTTGCGTGAGGCCATCCGCCAATTGAGCCGGTGTGTCGCACGATCTGGCTGATATTTCGAGCTTTTTTTCCGACTGAGGCATCAACGCGCCGCCCGCCGAGCGAATTTAATGCCCGCAGTGGACGATCTCCGATCGATTTCGAACACTTATTTTATTTAGGCGATGTCCCGGGCCGATCCGCGGTGTTCGGACCACCCGGACCAGCGGTGTTGCCACCCCGCTTGCGACGCCAGCGGTTCAGGAGGCCTTCTGGGACCTCCTCCGCGGTGAGCGCGAAGACGAGATGGTCGCGCCAGCCGCCGTCGATGTGGAGATAGCGGGGCCGCAGCCCTTCGTCACGGAATCCGAGTTTTTCGACGACCCGGCGGCTCGGCACGTTCTCCGGGCGAATGCAGACCTCGATGCGGTGCAGGCCCACGGTGCGGAAGCAGTGGTCGACCGCGAGCGCCACGGCCGTCGGCATCACTCCGCGCCCGGCCACCGACTCGTCGACCCAGTAGCCGACATGACCCGAACACATCGAGCCCCAGGTGATCCCCGCCACCGTCAACTGCCCGACCAGGCGCCCCTGGTACTCGATGACGAAGGGCAGCATGCGGCCCGCGCTCGCCTCGGCGCGCAGATGGCGCACCATCTGACGGTACGTCGGACGGTGGGCGATGGGGCCACTGGGCGTGGGCGGCGGGATGGTCGCTTCCCAGGGGCGCAGCCAGTCGCGGTTGCGGCGGTTGACCTCGCGCCAGACCCGCTGGTCGCGCAGCTTTATCGGGCGCAGACAGACGTCACCGTCCGTCAGCTCGACCGGCCAGGATGGGCTGTTCAGCTCGCACCCCCATCGGGTCTGGGGTGGTCGCCGCCGCGCAGCTGGTCGACGGCGTGGGTCAGCAGGGGGCCGAGTACGGCGAGGCCGTCCTTGACGCCGCCGGACGACCCCGGCAGGTTCACGATCAGGGTCCGTCCCGCGACACCGGCGAGGCCCCGGGAGAGCGCTGCCGTGGGCACCTTCTCCCGTCCGAACGCGCGGATGGCCTCGGGGATGCCCGGCACCTCGTGGTCGAGCACGCTTCGGGTCGCCTCGGGGGTCCGGTCGGTGGGCGAGATGCCGGTGCCGCCGGTGGTGAGGATGACGTCGTATCCGGCGTCGACACCGGCCCGCAGCGCCTCGGCCACCGGGTCTCCGTCGGGGACGACCCGCGGCCCGTCGGCCTGGAAGCCGAGGGCTTCGAGGCCCTGCACGATCCGGGGGCCGCCGGTGTCGGCGTAGACCCCGGCGGCGGCGCGGTTGGAGGCGGTGACGACGAGTGCGCGGTAGGGGCTCATTCCCCGGCCTCCGGACGGGACCAGTGGCCCGACTTGCCGCCCGTCTTCTCCTCGACGCGTACGTCCGTGATGACGGCGCCCTTGTCCACGGCCTTCACCATGTCGATCACCGTGAGAGCGGCCACCGAGACGGCCGTCAGGGCCTCCATCTCGACGCCGGTGCGGTCCGTGGTCTTCACCGTGGCGAGGATCTCGACGGCGTCGTCGGCGACCGACAGGTCCAGTTTCACTCCGGACACCGACAGCGGGTGGCAGAGCGGGATCAGGTCGGGGGTGCGCTTGGCCCCCATGATTCCGGCGATGCGCGCCGTGGCGAGAGCGTCCCCCTTGGGCACTCCCTCGCCGCGCAGCAGCTCCACCACGCGGGGCGATACGAGGACGCGGCCGCTGGCACGAGCGGTGCGCGCGGTCACGTCCTTGGCGGACACGTCGACCATGCGGGCCGCGCCCGCCTCGTCGATGTGCGTCAGTCGGTCCTGCGAACTGCTCATGGTGCTGTGACGCTCCCGGTCCGAGGGCCGCGGTGCTGCGCGCGGCCCGTTGTGCGCGACACGGTATCGCGCGGACGGCGGGCTCAGCCGAGGAGGACCACGTCCACTTCCGCGCCGGGCTCGGCCGACGTGGTCTTCTCGGGCAGGACGATCAGCGCGTCCGCGTGGGCGAGCGCGGCGACGAGGTGGGATCCGGAGCCCCCCACAGGGGTGACGGTCCCGGCCTCGGCGTCGTACGTCCCGCGCAGGAACTGGCGTCGTCCGGCGGGCGAGCTGAGCGCCTTGGCCGACTTCAGGACGGCGCGGGCCGACGGCCGGTGGACGTCCGGGGCGGGCAGGCCCATGAGGGTGCGCACCGCGGGGCGTACGAACAGCTCGAAGGAGACGTACGAGGAGACGGGGTTGCCCGGCAGGGCGAGGAGCGGGGTGTGCTCGGGGCCGATGGTGCCGAAGCCCTGGGGCTTGCCGGGCTGCATGGCGAGCTTGCGGAACTCGACGCCGCTGCCGGCCCCGATGCCGGTCTCGTCCTCGGAGTCGCCGACGGAGGTCAGCGCCTCCTTCACGACGTCGTACGCGCCGACGCTGACGCCGCCCGTGGTGACGATGAGGTCGGCGCGGATCAGCTGGTCCTCGATGGCGGAGCGCAGTGTCTCCGCGTCGTCGGCGACCGCGCCGACGCGGTAGGCGATCGCTCCGGCGTCGCGGGCGGCGGCGGTGAGGGCGAAGCTGTTGGAGTCGTAGATCTGCCCCTCGGCCAACTCCTCGCCGGGCTGGACCAGTTCGCTGCCGGTGGACATGACGACCACGCGCGGGCGCGGGCGTACGCGTACGGTGCCGCGGCCGATCGCGGCGAGCAGGGCGATCTGCGGCGGGCCGAGGACGGTGCCGGCCTCCAGCGCGCGATCGCCCGCCTTGACGTCGCTGCCCTTGGCGCGCACATGCGCGCGTGCCTCGGCAGGGCGGTGCACACGGACTTCGCCGGAGGCGCCCTCGGGGGCAGCGCTGTGGGCGCGCATCCCGGAGACCGGGCCCTCGCCCAGGCCGCCGTCGGTCCACTCCACGGGGACGACGGCCTCGGCGCCGGGCGGGAGCGGGGCGCCGGTCATGATGCGGGCGGCCTGGCCGGGCCCCACGCGGACCAGCCCGGCCTGGCCGGCGGCTACGTCCCCCACGACCGTGAGCACCGCGGGGAAGTCCTCGCTCGCGCCTGCCACGTCGGCGGCCCTGACCGCGTACCCGTCCATCGAGCTGTTGTCGAAGGGGGGCAGCGAGAGGGGTACCGAGATGTCCTCGACGAGGACGCAGCCCTGTGCGTCGAGGAGCTGGAGCTCGATGGGCTCCAGGGGGCGGACCGTGGCGAGGATGTCCTCCAGGTGCTCCGCCACCGACCAGACGTGCTCCTGACCGGTGACGTGCGTGGTCGTGCTGCTCAAGGTGCTACATCTCCTCGGTGACGTAACTGCGAAGCCAGGTCCGGAAGTCCGGGCCCAGGTCCTCACGTTCGCATGCGAGTCTGACAATGGCACGCAGATAGTCGCCGCGGTCCCCGGTGTCATAGCGGCGGCCCTTGAAGACGACGCCGTGGACGGGGCCGCCGGCCTTCTCGTCGTCGGCGAGCTGCTGGAGCGCGTCGGTCAGCTGGATCTCGCCGCCGCGGCCCGGCTCGGTCCGGCGGAGTATCTCGAAGATCGCGGGGTCGAGGACGTAGCGGCCGATGATCGCGTAGTTCGACGGGGCGTCGGCGGGGTCGGGCTTCTCGACCAGGCCGGTGACCTTGACGACGTCGCCGTCCTCGGTCGCCTCGACTGCCGCGCAGCCGTAGAGGTGGATCTGCGAGGGCTCGACCTCCATGAGCGCGATGACACTGCCGCCGCGCTGCTCCTGGACCTCGATCATGCGGGCGAGCAGGGGGTCGCGCGGGTCGATCAGGTCGTCGCCGAGGAGGACCGCGAAGGGCTCCTGGCCGACGTGCGGGGCCGCGCACAGGACGGCGTGGCCGAGGCCCTTGGGGTCGCCCTGGCGGACGTAGTGCATGGTCGCGAGGTCGCTGGACTCCTGGACCTTGGCGAGACGGCCGGCGTCGCCCTTCTTCTGGAGAGCCGACTCGAGCTCGTAATTGCGGTCGAAGTGGTCCTCCAGAGGCCGCTTGTTGCGGCCCGTGATCATGAGTACGTCGTCGAGACCGGCAGCCGCGGCCTCCTCGACGACGTACTGGATCGCCGGCTTGTCGACGACCGGCAGCATCTCCTTGGGCGTTGCCTTGGTGGCCGGCAGGAACCGGGTGCCGAGGCCCGCGGCGGGGATGACAGCCTTGCTGATCCTGGGGTGCGACTCAGTCATGCGGTGAACCATATCCGTAGCGTCTGGGCGGAAGATTTGCTTCCAGTTAACTTGGTGCCTATATGAGGGGTTTGTGAGCTGGCTATGTGTTTGCCAAAGGCTGACAAGAGCGCGTTGCGGGCAGGACTCCTCCAGGTGAGATCCGGGTTGCCCGCGGATGACGTCGCGAAGGCGGCCGGGGTGCTCGCCCGCCAGGCGCTGGAACTTTCCGAGCTGGCCGGTGCGCGGACCGTCGCCGCGTACGTCTCCGTCGGCCGGGAGCCGGGCACGCGCGAGCTGCTCGACGCCCTCCACGCGCGCGGGGTGCGCGTCCTGCTTCCGGTACTCCTCGACGACAACGACCTCGACTGGGGCGCCTACGACGGACCGGGGTCCCTCGCGCGCGTGCAACATGCCGGAAAGATGGCCCTGTTGGAGCCCGCCGGGGAGCGCCTCGGCACGGAGGCCGTCGTGGAGGCCGACGCGGTGCTGCTGCCGGGCCTCGCGGTCGACGGGCGCGGCATGCGGCTCGGCCGCGGCGGCGGCTCGTACGACCGGGTCCTGGCGCGACTGGAGCGCGCGGACGCGGATCCGGCGCTCGTGGTGCTCCTGTACGACGGCGAAGTCGTCGAGCGCGTCCCCGAGGAGCCGCACGACCGTCCCGTGCACGCCGTGGTGACGCCTTCGGGAGTGCGCCGCTTCCGGTGAACGGCCCTCCGGCCTGCCCGATCCGTCCGGCCTATCTGACCTATCTGACCTATCTGATCTATCTGATCTATCTGATCTATCTGATCTATCTGATCTATCTGATCTATCTGATCTGTCCGACCTATCCCTAGGGACGTGAAAGGGCCCCCCACGCACGCGTGGGGGGCCCTTTCACAAGGTGTCGCCCGACGTCAGGGCCGCAGCACCAGGGTGTCCTTCGTGTTCTTGCCGACCGCCTTCTCCGAAGAGACCCACGGGAGGAGTTCGCCCTTGGACCACTTCTCGGTCTGGTCGGTGTAGTGCGCGCTGAACGCGTGCCCCGAGGCGCCGGTGAGGTTGATCCACTTGGACTTGTCGAGGTCCGCGAGGTTGACCACCATGCGCATCGACGGGACCCAGATGACCCCGTAGCCGCCGGCCGCGTTCCAGCCGGTGGCGTCCACGGCCGCCTCGCCGCCGCCGAGCTTCCACGGGCCGCGGTTGAGCGTGTACTGGAGCCAGCCGGGCCCGTCCGTGCCGAGGGTCTGGTTCTTCAGGCTCAGCTGGTGCAGGCGGCCCCAGCTCCACGTGTCGATGTCCTTGCCGAGCTTGGCCGTGACGTCCCAGCGCGCGTCCTCCATGGCCCGCGCGAACAGCTGGTCACGGGTCTTGGTCTCGGCGTCGGTGCGGGTGGCCGGAGCCTTCCACCAGTCGTTGTTCTCATCGTTGATGATCTTGCGGACGACCTCGAACCAGCGGTCGCCGCCGTCCGGCTGCGCCGAGTCCGCGTCGCGCTCGCCGCACTCGCGCACCCTCCGGTCCTCGTCCGCCGGTCCGGTGTCACCGGCCGGCTCGACGCTCAGGCACTGGCCCTTGACCCGCAGCTCCTTGGGGAGCTTGTTGCCGAAGGACAGCTTGAGGATGTTGCGCCAGACCGAGTTGAAGTACGCGGCGGCCGCCGAGTCCGGGTTCTGGGTGTAGTCCCAGTTCTCCAGGAGCTTCTGCGCCTCACGGACGTACTTGTCCGAGACGTCGATCTTGAGCAGCTTGGGCACGAGCAGCTTGGCGATCTCGCTGCTGTTGTCCATCTGCATGGTGCGCATGTCGTCGGTGGAGATCTTGCCGCCGCCGGCGATCTTCGACTCGATCAGATCGGTGAT
This sequence comes from Streptomyces sp. NPDC045026, assembly GCF_056432625.1. Lineage (NCBI taxonomy): Bacteria > Bacillati > Actinomycetota > Actinomycetes > Kitasatosporales > Streptomycetaceae > Streptomyces > Streptomyces sp. NPDC045026. Next base: position 350,349 of record NZ_JBWKIS010000005.1, on the reverse strand, counting down.
GCGCTGGCTGCGGGTGCCGTAACCCCAGTCGGAGGTGAGGTGGTACGGGTACTTGTCCTTGTCGATGACGGCCTGGTTGGCGGTCACGATGTAGCCGCGCTTGGGGTTGTACTCGTACGGCAGCGCGGACTGCGGGATGTAGCTCTTCCAGCGGTACGCGGAGTCCCAGCCGGGTGCGGGCAGCGAACCGTCGCCCTTGCCGCGGACCGGGATCCTGCCGGGTGCCTGGTAGCCGATGTTGCCCTTGGTGTCGGCGTAGATCAGGTTCTGCGAGGGCACCTCGAAGTCGGCGGCGGCCTTGCGGAACTGGGTCCAGTCCTTCGCCTTGTTCAGCTCGAAGACGGCGTCCATGGACTTGCCGGGAGTCAGCGCGGTCCAGCGCAGCGAGACCCCGTAGCCGTCGCCCCGGTCGGGGGCGGCCGCGTCGACCTTCGCCTTCTTGCCGACCTTGACCAGCTCGTCGTCCCGGTCGGAGATCAGCGGACCGTTGTTGGTCTCGCGGACGGTGATGGTCTTGTCGTCGCCGCCGGCGACCTTGATGGTCTCCTTGCGGGTCTTGAACGGGACCGTCTTGCCGTCGTACTGGTACCCGCCGACGCCGTTCAGCTTCTCCAGGTACAGGTCGGTGACGTCGGCGCCCAGGTTGGTCATGCCCCAGGAGATGTCCTGGTTGTGGCCGATGATCACGCCGGGCATCCCGGAGAACGTGTAGCCCGTGACGTCGTACTGGCACGAGGGCGACAGGCTCCGGCAGTGCAGGCCCATCTGATACCAGACCGACGGGAGTTGCGGCGACAGGTGCGGGTCGTTGGCGAGCAGCGGCTTCCCGGTGATGGTGTGCGCGCCGGAGACCACCCACGAGTTGGAGCCGATGCCGTTGCCGTTCGGGCCGACCGCGGCGGGGACCTGGTCCAGGGCGTCGGAGAGCCCGGTCAGCTGGCTCTGGAGGCCGTTGGGGGCCTCGGTGTTGCCCGCGAGGCCGGTGCCGGCGGCGCTTTCAGTGCCGGGACCGGTTTGATTTCCGGACCCACCGGAGCCCTCCCCGTAGGAGCCGGTCACGCTGCTGTAGGAGCCGGACTGGACGATCGCCTTGTTCCGGTCGTACGGGTAGTCCGGATACAGGTCCGCGATCTGCTGCGGGCCGAGACGGCTCGTCATCAGGGAGCGGTCGATCTCTTCCTGCATGTTGCCGCGCAGGTCCCATGCCATCGCCTTGAGCCAGGCCACGGAGTCGGCCGGCGTCCACTTCTGCGGCATGTAGTCGTTGGTGAACCCGAGCGCCGCGTACTCGACGGAGATGTCTCCGCCGTCCTTGCCGGCGAGGTAGGCGTTGACTCCCTTGGCGTACGCCTGGAGGTACTTCTTCGTCTCGGGCGAGAGCTTGGAGTCGTACTCCTTCTGCGCCACCCGGTGCCAGCCGAGCGTCCGCAGGAACTCATCGGTCTTGACCTGGCTCTTGCCGAACATCTCGGAGAGCCGGCCGGAGGTCATATGGCGGCGGACGTCCATCTCCCAGAAGCGGTCCTGTGCCTGCACATAGCCCTGGGCCATGAACAGGTCCTCGTCGGACGAGGCATAGACCTGAGGGATCCCGTAGGAGTCCCGCTTGACGTCCACGGGACCGGAGAGCCCGTCGAGCTTGATCGAGCCCTTTGTCTGCGGGAAGGAGGCACGCACGGTACTGACGCTCCAGTACGTGCCGTAGCCGATGCCCGCGACAATGGCCAGGACCAGCACGATCACGATCAGTCGGGCTCTGCGCCCCTTCTTCTTCTTGCCGGACGAATGGCCGGAAGAGGCGTTGGTGTTCGAGGGCATCGCTGTCCTTGCTGTCCTTCGCGAGCGGCAGAGCGGGCTGCAGGCGGGCTGTGGGGTCACGGAGCGCTGGAGCAACCATAGGCGCAGGGCACGGCGGCCTCGGACGCGGTGTCAAGAACCCGGGCCCTCAACCCGCCCGAGGTCACCCCGAACGGCATCAAGAAAGCGTTAACGATTAGGTAAGGTAACGAAGTACCTGGTCGTTCCGCAGTGTCCCACGCACCCGTACGGGCCAACCCGTACGACCTTCGGAGGAAGGAAACAGCCCCTGACTGTCCACCACCTCAACCAGCTCCTGCTCGTCTGTTCGCTCGTCCTGCTGATCGCCGTCGCCGCCGTGCGCATCTCCTCGCGCAGCGGACTGCCGAGCCTGCTCCTCTACCTCGGCATCGGGGTGGCCATGGGGCAGGACGGCATCGGCAACGTGTCGTTCAGCAACGCCGAGCTGACGCAGGTCATCGGCTACGCAGCCCTCGTCGTGATCCTGGCCGAGGGCGGCCTCGGCACGAAGTGGAAAGAGATCAAACCGGCGCTGCCGGCCGCCGTCATGCTGTCGCTGGTCGGCGTCGCCGTCAGCGTGGGTGTGACGGCCGCCGGGGCGCACTACGTCGTGGGCCTCGAGTGGCGGCACGCGCTCATCATCGGCGCGGTGGTGTCCTCGACGGACGCCGCGGCCGTCTTCTCCGTGCTGCGCAAGGTGCCGCTGCCGTCCCGCGTGACGGGCGTCCTGGAGGCCGAGTCCGGCTTCAACGACGCTCCTGTGGTGATCCTGGTGGTGGCCTTCTCCACGGCTGGACCCATCGAGCACTGGTACGCCCTCGTCGGGGAGATCGCCCTTGAACTGGCGATCGGCGCCGCGATCGGGATCGCGGTGGGCTGGCTCGGCTCCTTCGGCCTGCGGCACGTCGCCCTGCCCGCCTCCGGCCTCTATCCGATCGCCGTCATGGCCATCGCCGTCACCGCGTATGCCGCCGGAGCCATGGCCCACGGCAGCGGATTCCTCGCCGTCTACCTCGCCTCGATGGTCCTCGGCAACGCGAAACTGCCGCACTGGCCCGCCACCCGCGGCTTCGCCGAAGGGCTCGGCTGGATCGCGCAGATCGGGATGTTCGTCCTGCTCGGCCTGCTCGTCACCCCGCACGACCTCGTGGACGACTTCTGGCCCGCGATCGTCATCGGTCTCGTCCTGACGATGGTGGCGCGCCCCCTCAGTGTCGTCTTGAGTCTTCTGCCGTTCCGGATGCCCTGGCAGGAGAAGGCCCTCATGTCCTGGGCCGGGCTGCGCGGCGCGGTGCCCATCATCCTGGCGACCATCCCGATGGTGAACGGCGTCGACGACAGCACTCGGATCTTCAACATCGTCTTCGTCCTCGTCGTCGTCTACACGCTCATCCAGGGACCGACGCTGCCCTGGCTCGCCCGGAAACTGCGGCTCGGCAGCGACTCCGCTTCCGCCGCCGACCTCGGCATCGAATCGGCGCCCCTGGAGAGACTGCGCGGACATCTGCTGTCCGTGACGATCCCCAAGGAGTCCCGGATGCACGGCGTCGAGGTCAGCGAGCTGCGGATGCCCCCGGGTGCCGCTGTCACGCTCGTCGTGCGCGAGAAGCAGTCCTTCGTGCCGTTGCCGACGACCGTCCTGCGGCACGGCGACGAACTCCTCGTGGTCGCGACGGACCAGGTACGGGACGCGGCCGAGGCCCGGCTGCGGGCCGTGGCACAGGGCGGCAAGCTCGCCGGATGGCTGGCGGGGAACGGCGGCCCGGGACGCGCACGGCGGGCGCAGTAGCGCCTTGGCGCATACGCGGAGAGCGAGGGCGCCGAGGGCTCAGGGAGGGCGTCGGCAGATGGATGGCGGGCCGATGACCGGTGGATGAAGTTCCGCCACGCGGAAGAAAGTGGCCCGCCCGGCCGTTAGCATGGTCGGTACACACTTGAAGTTCCACCGACTCTGCCTGATGTAGAGCCGGCGCGACCGCAAAGCGGCCGCGGTTCCCTTGCATACCCTGCATGGCCCAGGCCCTCCTGGCGCGGACCCCGGTATCACTCGGTTCCCGGCGCATGAGGACGGCTCTCGGCGCACACCCCTACCGGGGCAGCGCTACCAGGCGGCAGAAAGGCAAGGGCCGTGCCAGAGAATTACACGGCCACGGTCACCGACAAGCGCCCCGGATACGGTCAGCTGCTGCGCACCCGCGGCGCCTGGACGTTCCTGCTCCCCGGCTTCGCCGCCCGGCAGCCGTTCGCGATGCTCACCCTCTCGACGGTCCTGCTCGTGCAGCACACCACCGGCTCGTACGGCACCGCCGGCGCCGTCTCCGCCACCACCGGCGTCTCCATGGCGCTGTTCGCCCCCTTCACGGGCAAACTCGCCGACCGCTTCGGGCAGCGCGCCGTCCTCGTGCCCGGCGTCCTGCTGCACACGGCGTCCGTGCTCCTGCTGACCGTGCTCGCGCTCACCGACGCCCCCCTGTGGACCCTGTTCGTCGCGGCGGTCCCGACCGGCGCGTCCACCCCGCAGGTCGGACCCATGGTCCGGGCCCGCTGGGGCGTCAAGCTGCAGGGCTCGCCCCTCATGACGACGGCCGCCGCCTTCGAGTCCGTCACGGACGAGTTCACCTTCGTCCTCGGCCCGCTGTTCGCGACCGCCCTGTGCACCAGCGTGCACCCCGCCGCCGGTCTCGTCACGGAGGCGTCCCTGACGCTGCTGGGCGGCCTCCTGTTCGCCGCGCAGCGCGGCACGCAGCCGCTGCCGTCCCGGTCCGCGGGCGCGGCCCACGCACGCGTGGAGCACGTTTCCGCGCTGCGGATCCCCGGAGTGCGCGTCCTGATCGTGGCGTTCCTGGGCATCGGCTCCGTCTTCGGCGGCATGCAGGTCGCCCTGGCCGCGTTCACCGAGTCGATCGGCGAGCCCGGCCTGAACGGTGTCCTGTACGGGACGTTCGCCGCGGGCAACATGCTCTCCGGCATCGTCTGCGGAGCCGTCGCATGGAAGATCGCGCCGCAGCGCCGCCTCCTGCTCGCCTACACCGCGCTCGCCGTGACCGCCTCCGGCCTCTGGGCCGCGCAGTCCGTACTCCTGCTGGCCGGGATCGGCCTGCTGGTGGGCACGTGCATCGCCCCGGCCCTGATCACCGGCTACACGCTCGTCGAGAAGCTGGTTCCCCCGACCGCCCGCACCGAGGCCTTCACATGGCTCACGGGCGCGGTCGCACTCGGCCAGGCAGCGGCCGTCACGGTCGCCGGCCAGCTGGAGGACCGCCTCTGGGACGGCGCCGGATTCCTCGTCCCCATGGGCGGCACGGTGCTCGCCGTACTGCTCCTGGCGACCCTGCGTTCCCGCCTCGTCCCGCCGTCGACCGGCCGGACCGTGGCGCGTGGCGTCGGTCACCGAGTGCCGGTGTCGGTGGACTGATCTCGCGGAATACGTCACTATGGATTGTCGTTAGCACTCATCGAGTGAGAGTGCCAGGAGGAAGCAAGTGCCGACGTACCAGTACCAGTGCACCGAATGTGGCGAGGGCCTCGAGGCGGTGCAGAAGTTCACCGATGACGCACTGACCGTGTGCCCGAGCTGCGACGGACGCCTCAAGAAGGTGTTCTCGGCGGTCGGCATCGTCTTCAAGGGATCGGGCTTCTACCGCAACGACAGCCGCGGCTCCTCGTCGAGCAGCTCGCCGGCGCCGTCGTCCGCGAAGTCGACCACCTCGGACTCGAAGTCTTCGTCCTCGGACTCCAAGTCGTCCTCCGCGTCGACGTCCTCGGCTTCCGCTTCGTCTTCGTCTTCCTCTTCGGGCTCGTCCTCGAGCTCTTCCGCCGCGTAAGGCGCTCGGCCGCCACGGCCAAGTTCTTACGGAACCCTGTCGTCCTTCCGACGACAGGGTTTTCGGCGTTCCCCGGCGGATACTGTGCCGGACATGGCGAATACAGTTCCGGGCACGGCGAGCAAGGCGAACACACGGGTCACGGCCGAGATCGGTGTCATCGGCGGCTCCGGCTTCTACTCGTTCCTGGACGAGGTGACCGAGGTCCGGGTCGACACCCCGTACGGGGCGCCGAGCGACTCGCTCTTCCTCGGCGAGATCGCGGGCCGCGAGGTCGCCTTTCTGCCCCGCCACGGCCGCGGCCACCATCTGCCGCCGCACCGCATCAATTACCGCGCCAACCTCTGGGCTCTGCGCTCCGTGGGCGTCCGGCAGGTCCTCGGTCCCTGCGCCGTGGGCGGGCTTCGGCCCGAGTTCGGACCGGGGACACTCCTGGTGCCGGACCAGTTCGTGGACCGGACGAAGGCCCGCGCACAGACGTACTTCGACGGGGAGCCGCTCGCGGACGGGACCGTGCCGAACGTGGTGCACGTGTCGCCCGCCGACCCGTACTGCCCGGCCGGGCGCCGGGTCGCCGTGAAGGCAGCGCGCGGCCGCGACTGGGAACCGGTGGACGGCGGGACGCTCGTCGTGGTCGAGGGACCGCGGTTCTCGACCCGCGCCGAGTCGCGCTGGCACGCCTCCCAGGGCTGGTCGGTGGTCGGCATGACCGGGCACCCCGAGGCGATGCTCGCCCGTGAACTCGAGCTCTGCTACACGTCGTTGACCCTGGTCACCGACCTCGACGCGGGCGCCGATCCGGGCGAGGGCGTCTCGCACGACGAGGTCCTCCAGGTCTTCGCCGCCAATGTGGACCGGCTGCGGACGGTGCTCTTCGACGCGGTGGCGGGGCTGCCGGCGGAGGGCGAGCGGGACTGCCTGTGCGTGGGGGCGCTCGGCGGGATGGATCCGGGGATCGTGCTGCCGTAGCCCCGCGTACGGCGTCCGGCTGCGGCGTGCGGCGTCCCGCGTCCGGCTGCGGCGTGCGGCGTGCGGCGTGCGGCTGAACTACGCCTTCGGGTGAGGGAGTTGTCCACAACCGGCGAGTAGTACACGGGCCTCAGCGGAAATCGGCGCGGGCCTGGATCGTGGAGCGCGAGGCGAGCTTTCGAGCTTGCGTGTTCCGAGGCTCTTCGATGCCTCACGATCCAGGTGGTGGTCGCCCATGTCCCCGTTCAGCACTCCCCCGACGAGCGAGGTCCCTCATTTCGCGCCGCTGCGGGTCCGCGGCGGGCGGTGGCGGCCACACCGTGCGGGCCGGCACCGGCGGCGAGCGGTCGCAGGCGGTCTCGTCATGACGGCGGCGGTGCTGGTGGCCGCGGGGCCGTCCGGCGCGGGCTCCTCAGGCTCTGCGTCCTCAGGCTCCGAGTCGTCAGGTTCCGCGCGTGAGCGGGAGCGGCGACCGGTCGTGACGGTGTCCGCGCCGGTGCGGATCGCGGACGCGGCGGCGGTGCGGCTGCTGCGGCCCGGCGACCGGGTCGACGTCGTGGCGGCGGGGGCGGGAGCCGACGCCGGCGCCGGTGAGGCGCAGGGCTCCGGAGGTCAGGGGGGCAGGGTCGTGGCGGCGGGGGCGCGGGTCAGCTCCGTGCCGGAGTCATCGGGGTCGCCGGGGTCGCCGGGGTCAGCCGACGATGCGGCCGCGGAGGGCGGTGCGCTGGTCGTCCTGTCCGTGCCCCGGGCGACGGCGGCGCGGCTGGCCGGGGCCGGTGCCACCTCGCGGCTGGCGGTGACTCTGTGGTGATCATTTTCGGGTGTCCGGACGGGCCGGTCCGCACGGTTTCGAAGTCAAGTCCCTCGTTCGAGTCAGCGAATTGGACAGGCCCGTCAGGCGCTGCCGTAGGTTGCGGAACTGTTTGTTCCACAGCCTGCACAAGTGAAGAGAGGCCTTCTGGTGAGCGAGAAGAAGAAGCCGAGCGTCTGGGAGGGCTTCAAGGCCTTCCTGATGCGCGGCAATGTGATCGACCTTGCGGTCGCGGTGGTCATCGGGGCCGCGTTCACCAACATCGTGAACTCCGTCGTGAAGGGCGTCATCAACCCGCTGGTCGGCGCCTTCGGCACGCAGGACCTGAACGGCTACAAGTCGTGCCTGAAGGGCACGTGCCCGGGCAAGGACGGCATCGAGATCCTGTGGGGCTCGGTGCTCAGCGCCACCCTCACATTCCTGATCACGGCCGCGGTCGTGTACTTCCTGATGGTGCTGCCGATGGCCAAGTACCTGGCCAAGAAGGCGGCCCGGGATGCCGCGAAGGAAGGCGCCGCGGAGGTCGTCGAGCTGTCCGAGCTGGAGGTCCTGAAGGAGATCCGCGACGCCCTGGTGGCGCAGCGCGGCTCCGGGCACAGCGAGCAGTAGCCGCGGCTCAGAGGTGGTGGGGCGGCTTCTCGTCGAGGAAGCGAGCCAGGTCAGCGGCGCTGTCGCCGCCGGCGGTGGGCCGCTCGCCCCACCCTCGGTCCGTATCGTCCGAGGACTGCGTGCTCAACGGATCGTCGAAGACCAGCGCGCTCTTCGGATCGCGCGGTTCGGGGGCGGGGGCGGTGCTCATGGCTCAAGCCTACGTCCGTCGGGGAGCTGGGTGCCGGGGCGCGGGGTGCCAGGGGGTCGGTTCCGGGCACGACGCCATGGTTTCCGGGACCTTCGGCTCCGTGGGCTACCGGTCAGCTTCCCTCGGCTGCCGGTCAGCGTCCGTGGGTCGACGGTCAGCTGGGGGATTCGGCGCCCTTGCGGGCGTAGAACCACCAGCAGAGGCCGATGCATGTGACGTAGAAGCCCACGAAGCACCGCAGGGAGCTGGTGACGGCGAAGTTCGCGAACATCGCCGGGATGAACATCGCCGGGATGAAGAAGAAGCCGTAGGCGGCGATGGCGGACGTGAAGCCGGTGACCGCGGCGGGCTCCGTCTCGGCCTGCTTGACCACCTTGGCGTGGGCGGGGGTGCCCTCTTCGAGGCCCTTCAGGTGCTGGCTGCGGAAGATCACGGGGATCTGGCGGAACGTCGAGCCGTTACCGATGCCGCTGAAGAAGAACGCGGCGAGGAAACAGCCGAGGAAGCCCCAGAAGTTGCCCTGGCCGCCGCCGGACGGCAGGAAGTTGATCACGCCGACGACCGAGACGGCCATGCCGGCGAAGGAGATGATCGTGACGCTGGCGCCGCCGACCCGCTTGTCGACGGACTCCCGGAAGAGGTCGTTCTCCGGTTCCCAGTCCGTGATCGTGTGGCCAGGGCGGTACTGCTGGGGATGGTACGACCCGGCCGTCCCTTCGACGGACGGGGCGTCCTTGAGGGCAGGACTCATGGCGGCTTCCTGATGGGGGCGAGGAGGGAGTTCCTTACTCGTCCACGGTGCGTCCCGGACACAGGGGAAAGGAGAGGCGTAGGTCGTGACCTGGGCGAACCAAAGTCCCGTAAGGCACCTGCCGTTCGGCGCGCGCGGAGGCGGGGCCGGGGCCCAACTCACGTGATACGCATGCCGTATGACGACGCCCACGCGCAATGCCCTGACCGATGTCGCCGGCCTGCGGGTCGGTCATGCCACCCGCGTCGGCGAGGGTGGCTGGTTGACCGGCACCACAGTGGTGCTCGCGCCCGAGGGCGGGATGACCGCCGCCGTGGACGTGCGCGGGGGCGGCCCGGGTACGAAGGAGACGGACGCCCTCGACCCGCGCAATGTGGTCCGTCGCATCGATGCCGTGACGCTGACGGGCGGCAGCGCCTACGGCCTGGACTCCACGTCGGGTGTCATGGCGTGGCTGGAGGAGCAGGGCCGGGGCGTGCGGGTGGGGGCCGGGCCGCGCGAGGTGGTGCCGGTCGTCCCCGCCGCGTGCGTCTTCGATCTGGGCCGCGGCGGCGAGTTCGGTGCCAGGCCCGACGCGGCGACCGGCCGCGCGGCGGTGGAGGCGGCGGCCGCTTCGGCGCCGGGCTCCCCCGTCGCGGAGGGCTCGGTGGGCGCGGGCACGGGTGCGGTGATCGGCGGGCTCAAGGGCGGCGTGGGCACGGCGAGCACGGTGCTCGACTCGGGCGTCACGGTCGCGGCGCTGGTCGTGGCCAACGCGGCCGGCTCCGCCGTCGATCCGGCGACGGGCGCACTCTACGGACGGTTCTTCGACCCGGGCTCCGCCCCCGAGCAAGGCGGCGGCCCGTATCCGTCGCCACAGACGCACGCGCAGGCGCGGGCGCGGATCGCGCGGGCCAAGGAGGAGGCCGCCGGGCAGGCATCACCCCCGCTGAACACCACGCTGGCCGTCGTCGCCTCGGACGCGCTGCTCACCCGCTCCCAGGCACAGAAGCTGGCGGGCACTTCGCACGACGGCATCGCGCGCGCCGTTCGTCCGGTGCACCTCCTCAACGACGGGGACACCGTCTTCGCCGTCTCGACCGGCACGCGCCCGATCGACGAGGACGACCCCCTCGCGTTGAACGACATCCTCGCGGCGGGCGCGGACATGGTGACGCGGGCGATCGTGCGGGCGGTGCTCGCGGCGGAGTCGGTGCGGGGGGCGGGCGGGACGTTCCTCTCGTACCGGGATCTGTACGGGAGTTGAGGCCCCGGGCTCACGCAGCCCAGGATTTACGCAGTGGCCCGCCCGCCCGGTTCCTGGCGTGTCCTGTGTCTCCGTTCACATATTTCGAAGGAACCTTTCCGGTGAGGTCGCACTCTCTACCCACACTGGAGTAACTACCTAATCCTGGAGCAACTCGTGACAACCCCGGACACAGCCGCGCACCAGCATCCCCGTCAGCCCGAGCAGGGCCGCGGGCGCACCGCGCGGCGGGTCCTGGTGGCGACGGCCGCGCTCGCCGCCTGCGCGCTCACCCTCACCGCCTGCGGCGGCAGCGCCAGCGCGGGGAACGACGACGACTCGATCGGCAAGGGCGGCGACAGCAAGGGCTCCTCCGCCGCGCAGATCACGATCTCGGCCAAGGACGGTTCGACGGGCGCGTCCATCAACGCGACAGGCGTGAAGGTCAGGTCCGGCAAACTCACCGACGTGACGATGACGGAGCCCGACAGCGGCAGGACCGTGCCCGGCTCCTTCACCGCCAACGGTTCGGCGTGGAAGCCCAAGGAGCAGCTCGAACGCGGGACGAAGTACCGCGTATCGGCCACCGCCAAGGACTCCGAGGGCCGTACCGCCGCCGCCAACTCGATCTTCACGACGGTCACCACGTCAGGCAGCTTCATCGGCACGTACACGCCGGACGGCGGCACCACCGTCGGCGTCGGCATGCCGGTCTCGTTCACCTTCGACAAGGCCATCACCGACAAGAAGGCCGTGCAGTCGCACATCACGGTCTCCTCCAGCAGCGGCCAGCAGGTCGTCGGCCACTGGTTCGGCGCGCAGCGGCTCGACTTCCGCCCCGAGGAGTACTGGAAGGCCGGCTCCAAGGTCACGATGAGGATCGCCCTGGACGGCGTGCAGGGCGCGAACGGCGTGACGGGCGTCCAGAACAAGACGGTCAGCTTCACCGTCGGCCGTTCCCAGGTCTCCACCGTCGACGTCAACACCCAGACGATGACGGTCGTGCGGGACGGCAAGACCGTCAAGACGATCCCGATCTCGGCCGGCAGCGCCCAGCACACCACGTACAACGGGCAGATGGTGATCTCCGAGAAGTTCGTCCAGACCCGGATGAACGGGTCGACGGTCGGCTTCGGCGGCGAGTACGACATCCCTGACGTGCCGCACGCGATGCGCCTGTCCTCTTCCGGGACGTTCATCCACGGCAACTACTGGTACCCGAGGGGCAACCCGCCCTTCGGCCGTTCCGGCACCAGCCACGGCTGCATCGGCCTCGCGGACGTCCAGGGGGCGGGCGGCGCGACGATCGCCAAGTGGTTCTACGACAACTCGCTCGTCGGCGACGTGGTGACCGTCAAGCACTCCCCCGACACCACGATCGCACCCGACAACGGCCTCAACGGATGGAACATGTCGTGGGGCCAGTGGACGGCCGGCAGTGCGGCCTGAGCCCCACCGGACAGCGGCCTGAGCCCCACCGGACAGGGGCCTGAGCCCCAGCGAAGAGCAGCCCGGAGCCGGCCGAAAAAGCGGGCGCAAGAGCGGGCCGCGCGGGAACTTCCCCGTGCGGCCCGCTCGTTTCTGATTTCGAGGACATGATGTCCGAACTAGGGGCTACGGTATGCACCCACAAGGTGACATGTAGCAACGCCGGGAGATGCCTTGAGCGTTCCGTACGACACCGCAGCGTACGAGCCACCCGAATCGCACGAGTCGCATCAGCCGGACGGCACGCACCAGCCGGATGAGCACCTCGGGCGGCTTCTGGGCCGGGCCCTGAACTCCTTCGAGCTGCCCGACGAGGCCCTCGCCCGCCTCGACTGCGCGCTCGCGTACGACACTTCGCTGCACTCGGCGCACCACAGCGCGGGCCTGCACCGCGAGACGTACCGGCACACGTGGCTGCTCGCGGACGGCAGCGCGCTCACGCTGTGGGAGCTCGTCCACAACACGATGCCCGGCCGAGGGACCCAGCACGAGGTGTACACGTCGGAGGACGATCTCCACCTGGCGACGGACCGCCTCCCGCTGCCCCGCGAGGCCGCCCCCGACTTCGAGTTGCCGCTCCCGCTCCAGCTCCCGTCGGTCCCCGAGCCGCGCCGCAGCTACGCGGCCGACGACTCGGCGGACCACGCCCGCCGCCTGCTGCGCCGCGCGGAGAACGAGGACCGTCCGGGCCCCGGCACCGCCCGTCTCCTGCACACCGCATACGCGCACCAGATCACGCAGGCCTTCGGTCGCCCGCGCCTCGGATTCACGCTGTACGAGCACGCGTTCCTACTGCAGGACGGCAGCGAGATCAGCCTCTGGGAGATCGAGCACACGGTGACGCCGGACGGCCGCCACATGTGCGAGGTGTACGCCACGCAGGACGAGGCCCGCGCGGCGATGCAGCGCCGCGCCACCGACCGCTCCCGCCCCAGCTGCGGCTAGCCAGCCGCAGGAAGCCGAGCCGCGGAACAAGAAGCAGAAGCAGAGCCGCGCAAACACCCTGCCCGTGACCAGCGGCGGCTATCGGCCGCGCTAGCGGCGGCTGAACTGGCGTACCAGGCCCGCGAACGCGTCGCGCTCGTCCGGTGTCAGCGGCACGGACTCCAGGGCGGGCGGCCCGCCCTGACCCGGCAGCGAGGCGAGGGGCTGCGCGGTGCCCCAGGCCACATGGCGGACCAGCCGGACGAGACCGACCACCCACACCACGGTGGCGACCGCGAGGAACGCCACGCCTACCTGCTGAAAGATCGACACGTGCTCAGGCATGGGCCCAGTCAACACCACGGTCCGGGACTATGGTCCCGGACCGTGACGTATCTCGCATGAGCGGACAGTTCCGAACTGTCAGGCGGCCACCGTCAGGCGGCCACCGGTATCTTCGGCTCCTCGTCCTTCTCCGCGACCGCGTCGCCCGCCCCGTCGGCCATGCCCTCGGGGGTGGCCTTCCGCATCCCCTTCAGGACCACGACCAGGGCCGTGGACACGCAGACACCGGCGGCGATCGCGATGAGGTACAGGAACGGGTTGCCGATCAGCGGGACCACGAAGATGCCGCCGTGCGGGGCGCGCAGGGTGCAGCCGAAGGCCATCGACAGGGCGCCGGTGACCGCGCCGCCCGCCATCGAGGCGGGGATGACGCGCAGCGGGTCCGCCGCGGCGAACGGGATCGCGCCCTCCGTGATGAACGAGGCACCGAGCACCCAGGCCGCCTTGCCGTTCTCGCGTTCGGTCCTGGTGAAGAGCCGGCCCCGCACGGTCGTCGCGAGGGCCATGGCCAGCGGCGGGACCATACCGGCGGCCATCACCGCGGCCATGACCTTGAGCGAGCCCTCGGTGGGGTTCGCGAGGCCGCCGACCGCGAAGGCGTACGCGACCTTGTTCAGCGGGCCACCCAGGTCGAAGCACATCATCAGGCCGAGGACGACGCCGAGGATGATCGCGTTGGCGCCGGAAAGGGAGTTCAGCCAGTCCGTCAGGGCGCGCTGGAGGGAGGCGATGGGCTTGCCGATGACGAGGAACATCAGGAAGCCGACCACGGCGGAGGAGATCAGCGGGATGACGACCACCGGCATGATCCCGCGCAGCACGGGCGGCACCTGCACCTTCTGGATCGCCATCACGACGCCGCCCGCGATGAGACCGGCGGCGAGGCCGCCGAGGAAGCCGGCGTTGATGGTGAGCGCGATCGAACCGCCGACGAACCCGGGCACGAGCCCCGGCCGGTCGGCCATCCCGTACGCGATGAAGCCCGCGAGGACCGGGACGAGGAACGCGAAGGCGACGGAGCCGACCTGGAAGAGCAGCGCGGCCCAGCTGTCGGTCTGGGTCCACACGAAGTGCTCGGCGACGGACGGCGCCTTGTTGATGGTGTAGCCGCCGATCGCGAAGCCGAGGGCGATGAGGAGACCGCCGGCCGCGACGAACGGGACCATGTAACTGACGCCGCTCATCAGCCACTTGCGCAGCTTGGTGCCGTAGCCGTCGCCGGTGTCACCGGCCCTGTCCACGGGGGTGCCGGGCGCGGCGCCCGATGTCGTCTCGCCGCGCGCGGCCTTCTCGCGGACCTCGCCGATGAGTTCGGCGGGCCGGTTGATGCCCGCCTTCACGCCGACGTCGACGGTGGGCTTCCCGGCGAACCGGTCCTTCTCCCGTACGGGTACGTCGTGGGCGAAGATCACGCCGTCCGCGGCGGCGATCACCTCGGGGGCGAGGCGGGTGAACCCGGCCGAGCCCTGCGTCTCGACCACCACCTCCACGTCGTCCGCGTCCCGGCCCGCCTTCTCCAGGGACTCGGCCGCCATGTAGGTGTGGGCGATGCCGGTGGGGCAGGAGGTGACAGCGACGATCTTGAACTTCGCGGCGGGTGCGGCGGGTTCGGCCTGCTCGGCAGGTTCGGCGGGTTCGGCGGGTTCGGCGGGTTCGGCGGCCACGGGCTCCGTGACCGACGGCTCAGGTTCCCCTGCTTCCGCCTCCGCCTCGGGCCCGGGAGTGGACTCGGCCTCCGGCTCATCCCCACGGATCAGCGCCGCCGTGTCCCCCGCGTCGGTCGCCGTACGCAGTGCCGCCTTGAAGTCCTCGTCCATCAACTGCCGTGCCAGCGACGACAGGATGGTGAGGTGGGCGTCGTCCGCTCCGGCGGGCGCGGCGATGAGGAAGATCAGGTCGGCCGGGCCGTCCGGCGCCCCGAAGTCGATCCCGTCGGCGCTGCGGCCGAAGGCGAGGGTCGGCTCGGTGACGTGCTCGCTGCGGCAGTGCGGGATGCCGATGCCGCCGTCGAGGCCGGTCGGCATCTGCGCCTCGCGGGCCGCCACGTCGGCCAGGAAGCCGTCCAGGTCGGTCACCCGGCCCCGGGCGACCATCCGCTCGGCGAGGGCACGGGCCGCCGCCTCTTTGGTGTCGGCGGACAGGTCGAGATCGACCAGGTCGGCGGTGATCATCTCGCTCATCGCGGGCTCCTTCGCACGCGTATCGCCTTGGCGGCGGGGGCGGGGACGGGGGTGGGGGTGGGGACGGGGGTTTCGCCGCGGGGACGGCGGCTTCGGAAAGGAGCGTGGGGAGTGGTCAGGGGCGGGGCGCAGGCCGTCACGGCGCGGGCTCCTTCAGTACGCGGTCCAGCGGGACGTCCGCCGTGAGGGTCACGGCGTCCGGGTTCAGGTCGGCCGGGGTCGGCATCGCGCTGCCCGGGAGCTGGACCGCCGCGGCGCCGTGGGCGACGGCCGAGGCGAGCGCCCGCGGACCCGTGCCGCCCGCGATGAGGAAACCGGCCAGGGACGAGTCACCCGCGCCGACGTTGCTGCGGACGGTGTCGACCGGGGCGGTGGCGAACCAGGCGCCCGAGCCGTCGACGAGCAGCTGCCCGTCCGCGCCGAGGGAGGCGAGGACGGCGCGCGCGCCGAGTTCCCGCAGCTCCTCGGCGGCCTTGACCGCGTCGCCGACGGTGGCGAGCGGACGGCCGACCGCTTCGGCGAGCTCCTCCGCGTTCGGCTTGACGACGTCGGGCCGTTCGCGCAGGGCCGCGAGGAGGGCCGGGCCCGAGGTGTCGAGGGCGATACGGGCGCCGGCCGCGTGGGCGCGGGCGCCCAGCTCGGCGTACCAGGACGGGGCGAGGCCGCGCGGGAGGCTGCCGCAGCAGGCGGTCCAGGCGGCGCCGGCGGAGCGCTCGCCGACGACGGAGAGCAGCGACTCGGCTTCTTCCGGGGTGAGTTCGGGACCCGGCGCGTTGATTTTCGTCAGCGTTCCGTCCGGCTCGGCGAGCGCGATGTTGGACCGGGTCTGTCCGGCTACGGGAACGGGGGCGACGCTGATCCCCTGGGCGTCGAGGAGTTCGGCGACCAGGGCGCCAGGCGCGCCGCCCAGCGGGAGCACGGCGAGCGTGCGGGCGCCGGCGGCGGCGACGGCCCGCGAGACGTTGACGCCCTTGCCGCCCGGGTCCATGCGCTCGCCTGCGGCGCGCAGGACCGCGCCCCGGTCGAGTGCCGGGACCTCGTAGGTGCGGTCCAGGGACGGGTTGGGGGTGACGGTGAGGATCATGCCGCGTACGTCTTCCGTGGTGGCTTGCGTGGGGGGTGCCGGTTCCGGGACCGGTGTCGGGAACGGTTCCGGGGCCGGTGTCGTGAGGCTCATGCGCGGACCACTTCCGTGCCGCTCTTCTCGATGGCGGCCGCGTCCCCGTCGCTGAGGCCGCTGTCGGTGATCAGCACGTCCACGTCCCCCAGGTCACCGAAGCGGGCGAAGTGCTCCTGCCCGTACTTGGCGGAGTCGGCGAGCAGCACGACCCGGCGGGCGGCGGAGACGGCCGCGCGCTTCACGGCGGCCTCGGCGAGGTCGGGGGTGGTCAGGCCGTGTTCGGCGGAGAACCCGTTGGCCGCGAGGAAGAGGACGTCGGCGCGGATCTCCGCGTACGCCCGCAGGGCCCAGGCGTCGACGGCGGCGCGGGTGCGGTGGCGGACGCGGCCTCCGACGAGGTGCAGCTGGATGCCGGGGTGGTCGGCGAGGCGGGCCGCGACGGGCAGGCCGTGGGTGACGACGGTGAGCGTCGAATCCAGAGGCAGGGCCGCGGCGAGGCGGGCGACGGTGGTACCCGCGTCGAGGATCACGGTGCCGTCCTCGGGGAGCTCGGCGAGCGCGAGCCGGGCGATGCGGTCCTTCTCGTCGGCCGCGGTGCCCTCGCGTTCGGCGACGTCGGGCTCGAAGTCGAGCCGCCCGGCCGGTATGGCACCGCCGTGCACGCGCCGTACGAGACCAGCCCTGTCCAGGGTCTTCAGGTCGCGGCGGATGGTCTCCGCGGTGACCTGGAACTCCTCGGCGAGTGACAGCACGTCCACGCGTCCGCCGTCCCGCGCGAGGCGGAGGATCTCCTGCTGCCGCTCCGGTGCGTACATGTCCGTTTGCCTCCGCCGTCTCACCCGGTCGTGCCCGAGTCTGTGGTTTCAATCTGAGGCTACGGCTGGATTTCCAGAAAGTAAACAGGTTCGGGCATGTCGCAGACACAAACGGACTTTGGTCCCCCCTTAGGCGTAGCAGACGCAGTAGACGTGCACACAGAAGGGCCCGGCCTCCTCGCGGAGAACCGGGCCCTTCGGGGATGCCTGCGCGCCTACTGGCCCATCACGTACTTGACCGTCGGGCCCGTGGTCCAGCCGCCGTCCACGGCCAGCTCGGCGCCGGTGACGTACGAGGAGTCGTCCGAGAGCAGGAACACGGCCGCCTTGGCGATCTCGTCCGCCTCGCCGACGCGGCCCATCGGGTTGTTCGGGTAGCCGCCGTCACCCTGCTGGATGCCGAGCTGGGCCGTCATCGGGGTGTAGATCATGCCGGGGTGCACGGAGTTCACGCGGATCTTCGCCGTGCCCTGCTCGACCGCGGCGAGCTTGGTCAGGCCGCGCACGCCCCACTTGGAGGCGCCGTAGGAGCCGGTGAGGGCGAGGCCCATGAGGCCGGCGGCGGAGGAGATGTTGACGATGGAGCCGCCGCCGTTGCCCTTCATCGCGTTGATGGCCGTCTTCATGCCGATGAAGACGCCGGTGAGGTTGATGTCGAGGACCTTGCGGAAGTGCTCGACGGTCTCCGTCTCCAGGGGCTGGCCGGTGGAGATGCCCGCGTTGTTGACCAGGCCGTCGATCCCGCCGAACTCGGCGGTGGCGAATGCGGCGACGGCCGTCCAGTCCTCTTCCGACGTCACGTCGTGCCGCACGAAGCGGGCGCGGTCGCCGAGCTCGGCGGCGAGGGCCTTGCCCTCGTCCTCCAGGACGTCGGTGACGACGACGTTGGCACCGGCCTCGACGGCGCGGCGCGCGATCCCGGCGCCGATGCCGCGGGCTCCGCCGGTGACGAGGACGGTCTTGCCGGTGAGGTTGTTCATGGTTGCTCCAGAGGAAGTCGAGGGTGGAACAAGGGAGTTCGAGGGGTGGGGGCAGGCCTAGGCCGGGGCCCACGGGAAGCCGTCCAGCGAGGCGAGGCACCGCGCGGCGAGCGCCGCGGGTCCGAGCTCGCCGTCCGCCGGGGCGTCGCTCGCGGCCCAGGTCTCCACGCCTACGCGAACGGCCGTGCAGGCGATCCCCGCGGTCAGGCGCAGGGCGAGTGACGCGGGGGCCTGAGGAGCGCCTGATCCGGCTTCCGGGCCACCCCCCGCCCGCTCCGCAAGCACCGCGAGCAGCGTCGCCTCCGACGCGTGGCAGGCGGTGCCCCACACCGCTTGCAGCGCCGGGCTCTCCGCCGCCATGCGCAGCAGGGACCTGACCCACTCCAGCGATTCCCCGTTCGCCGCGTCGTCCACGGCCAGCGACTGCGCGACCGCGTGCCGCAGCGCGTCGGGCACGGACAGCGCCGCCGGGGCGTCGCGCACGGCCCCCGCCCACTGCTGGGCTCCCGCGGCGAAGAGCGGGGCTACCGCTTCTTCCTTGGTCGCGAAGTAGCGGTAGAAGGTGCGCGGAGCGACCCCCGCGGCGCGGGCGATGTCCTCGGCGCGGGTGG
This sequence comes from Streptomyces sp. NPDC045026, assembly GCF_056432625.1. NCBI lineage: Bacteria > Bacillati > Actinomycetota > Actinomycetes > Kitasatosporales > Streptomycetaceae > Streptomyces > Streptomyces sp. NPDC045026. The sequence continues at coordinate 331,689 of NZ_JBWKIS010000005.1, read as the reverse complement.
CGCGCAGGCCGTCCTCCACGAAGAGCGCCGCCGCCGTGCGGGCGATGTCCAGGCGGGTGGCGGCCTTGCGTCGTTCCGTCAGCGTCTCAGTCGTAGAGCTACCGGGCATGAAGTCATGTTATGCCTCTATGGCAGAATCTGCCACCGACCTGGCGTGCAACCAAGGGGTGGGCGAAAGCAGTGCGGCGGCGACGTTTCCTTCTTCAGACGGCCGGGCTCGCCGGCGCCGCGGCCTACGGGCTCAGCGGCTGCGGTTCCGGCTCGTCGAAGGGCTCCCTCAACCTGATGGTGGCCAGCTACGACCAGAGCGTCGGCTCCTCGATCGGCGACCAGTGGGACCAGGTCGTCAAGGCGTACAAGAAGGTGAAGCCGGACGTCACGGTCCATGTCGAGCGGATCCCGTTCGCCAAGCTGGACCGGACCCTCGCCCAGCGGGTGAAGGACGGCAAGGCGCCCGACATCGCGCAGTCCAACGTCTTCGCGACCTTCGCCGACCAGCGCAAGCTCTACCCGGTGTCCGAGCTCTTCGACATCCCCACCCAGGCCGACTTCACGCAGGCGTTCACCCAGGCGGGCACGGCCCACTACGTCCAGTACGGCATCCCGTTCATGGCGAGCACGCCGCGCCTCTTCTACAACACGAAGCTCTTCGAGCAGGCGGGCGTCTCCGCGCCCACCTCGTGGGACGAACTGCATGCCGTGGCGAAGGCGTTGAAGACGATCGGTGTGAAGACGCCGTACGGCCTCCAGCTCGGCCCCGAGGCCGCCGAGGACGAGGCGCTCGCCTGGCTGCTGGCCGGCGGCGGCACCTACGCGGGCGTCACGGGCTACGACTTCGCGACCACCAGCAACATCGCGACGCTGACCTGGCTGCGCGACCGCCTCGTCGGCGAGGGTCTGGCCGGCTCCGCGCCCCAGCTCCTCGACAGGACGGCCGCCTACGGGCAGTTCATGCGCGGGCAGATCGGCATGCTGATCGCCCACCCGGTCCTGATGAACGCGGCCGACCAGGCGAAGGTCCCGTACGCGCACGCGGCGTTCCCGCAGCGGGAGGGGGGCGCGGCGGCGCCGGTCGGCCTGAGCGACTGGCTGCTCGCGTTCAACCAGAACGGCCACAAGGCCGAGTGCGGCGAGTTCCTCACCTACCTCTACAGCCGTAAGTCGGCCAGGACGTACGGGGGCGGCCAGGCGGCGCTGCCCGTGACGGCGTCCGCGTCGGACGCCCTGCGCTCCGACCCCGCGCAGCGCCCGCTGTGGAAGTTCATCGACCAGATGCCGCGGGCGGAGTTCCAGCCGGTGAATCAGACGTCCTGGCCCGACGTGCGGGCCGCGATCCGCGAGGACATCGGCTCGGCGGTCGTCCGGGGCGGCAACCCGCGCGAGGTGCTCCAGACCCTGGACACGACGGCGAGCCGCGCGGAGATGCGCTCGACGAGCTGAACGACAGATGGGCGGGCCCCCGCGCCGCAGCGCGAGGACCCGCCCACTCGAAGTCCCGCAGGAACTGGACCGGTTGACTACACCGGTCGACTACACCAGTTCCGGCGCCTTCTCCACCGGTCCGGCCGTCGGGTCCGCCTCCTGCGCGCCCCCTTCGACGTGCTGCGCGGGCCGCCCCGGCAGCGCGAACATCAGCAGGAAGATCACGGCGAGCACGCCGACGACGTACCACAGCGAGTTGCTGAACGCGTCGGTGAACGCCTGCCCGACCTCGGTCGGGGCGAGGTGGTCGCCGATCGTCCCGAAGAACACCACGGAGACGAGGCCGAGCCCGAGTGCCGTACCCATCTGCTGCGTGGTGTTGATCAGCCCGGACGCCGAACCGGCGTGCTCGCGCGGCACGTCGGAGAGCACCGCGTCGGTCAGCGGGGCGACGATGAGGCCCATGCCGACGCCCATCACGACGAGCGGCAGCGCCATCTGCCAGGACGTGATCCCGGCGCCGTAACGCCCGGCCTCCCAGATGTAGATCAGCACCCCGGTCATCATCGCCAGCGCGCCGGTCTGGAGCACCTTGCGCCCGAACTTCGGCACGAGCTTCTGTACGGAGATTCCGGCTGCCGCCGACACGGCGATGGAGAACGGCACGCCGGTCAGGCCCGCGTGCAGCGCCGTCCACCCGAGGCCGACCTGCATGTACATCGTCCACACCAGGAAGAACACGCCGAGCGCAACACCGAAGACGACCTGCACGGCGATACCGGCCGCGAAGCTCTTCACCTTGAACAGCGACAGCTCGATCAGCGGCGAACCGTCGCGCCGCGTCTTGTACTTCTCGTACGCGACGAGCGCGCCGAAGACGAGGACGCTGGAGCCCATCACGACGTGGCCCCACACGGGCCAGCCAAGCTCGCGGCCGCGCGTCAGCGGGTAGATCAGCATGAGCAGGCCGAGCGTGACCAGGACGACGCCGACGAGGTCGAGCTTGAGGGCGCGCGGCGCCTTGGACTCGCTGATGAACTTGCGGCCGAGGAGCAGTCCGGCGATGCCGACCGGCAGGTTGATCAGGAAGATCGGGCGCCATTCGAGACCGAACAGGTTCCACTCGGTGAGCAGCGCGCCGAGCAGCGGACCGGAGACCGCGCCCAGGCCGACGATCATGCCGAAGAGCCCGAAGACCTTGCCGCGCTCCTGCGCGGGGAACGTGGCGTGCACGATCGACAGGACCTGCGGCACCATCATCGCGGCCATGCCGCCCTGGAGGATGCGCGAGGCGACCAGCATCTCGGGGTTCGCCGCGAAGCCGCAGAGCGCCGAGGCGAGCGTGAAGCCGGCGATGCCTATCAGGAAGAGCCGCTTGCGGCCGTAGATGTCGCCGAGCCGCCCGCCGGTGATCAGGCCCGCGGCGAACGCCAGCGCGTATCCGGCGGTGATCCACTGGATCTGGCTCACGGTGGCGCCCGCGTCGCGCTGGATGGACGGGATCGCGATGTTGACGATCGTGACGTCGACCAGGTCCATGAAGGCGGCGGTCATCACGATGGCCAGGGCGAACCAGCGTCGCCTGTCGGGGGTGGTCACGGGTGAAGTCATACGAGGAGACTAGGAGCCATGTAGGACACACCATGTCCTACATGGCGCCCACCCTGGAATCTCCCGATAACGAATGCGACGCGAAAGCCACCAGCGCGGACGCCGCGAGCGGGACGGACACGAGAACGAGACGCGAACGAGAGGGGACGCACCATGACCACCGACACCCCGGCCCGGCTTCTCCAGCTGCTCTCCCTGCTCCAGACCCCGCGCGAGTGGCCCGGCGGTGAGCTCGCCACGCGCCTGAGCGTCTCGCGGCGCACGGTGCGCCGGGACGTGGACCGGCTGCGCGACCTCGGCTATCCCGTCCAGGCGTCGATGGGAGCGGAGGGCGGCTACCGCCTGGTCGCGGGCAAGGCGCTGCCCCCGCTGGTCCTGGACGACGAGGAGGCGGTGGCGATCGCGGTCGGCCTGCGGGCCGGGGCGGGGCACGCCGTCGAGGGTGTCGAGGAGGCGTCCGTACGGGCGCTGGCCAAGCTGGAACAGGTGCTGCCCTCGCGCCTGCGGCACCGGGTCTCCACGCTCCAGGCCGCGACGATGCCGCTGACCGGAGGGGACGGGGCGTCCATCGCGACGGAGACGCTCACGGTCCTCGCGTCGGCGACGGCGGGGCAGGAGCGGCTGCGGTTCCGCTACCGCTCGGGCGACGGCACGGAGTCACGCCGTCTGACGGAGCCGTACCGGATGGTGTCGACGGGGCGGCGCTGGTATCTGGTGGCGTACGACATAGACCGGGACGACTGGCGCACCTTCCGCGTGGACCGGGTCGAGGAGCCGTTCGCCACGGGTGCGCGGTTCGCTCCGCGGGAGCTGCCGACCGGCGACGCGGCGGAGTATCTGCGGCGCTCCATGTCGGGGCGCGGCCGGCCCTCGTACGAGATCGACGTGACGTTCGAAGCGCCGGCGGACTTCGTGGTGGCACGGCTGCCCTCGACACTCGGCGCGCCCGAGGCGCAGCCCGACGGGACATGCCGGCTGCGCGCAACAGCCACCGACTCGGTGGAGTGGCTGGCGCTGCGGCTCGCTCTGGTGGACTGCGAGTTCACGGTGCACGGGCCGGATGAACTGGTTGACTACGTACGGGAATTGGGTGCGCGCCTCAACAGAGCCACGCACCCCGGCTCAGCCCCGTCCGGCACTTGAGGACAAGGGACGCGGGGGCCTGGGGGCAGCGCCCCCAGAAGGTCAGTGCCCCCGAAGCGTCACGCGGCGGCATCGAACCCGGTGTCCCGAGCCAGCTTCTTCAGCTCGAGAAGCGCGTGCTTCTCGATCTGCCGGATCCGCTCGCGGGTCAGTCCGTGCTCCTTGCCGACCTCCGTGAGCGTGCGCTCACGGCCGTCGTCGATCCCGTACCGCATCTTGATGATGGACGCCGTGCGCTGGTCGAGGCGCCCGATGAGGTCGTCCAGCTCCTCGCTGCGCAGCAGCGTGAGGACGGACTGCTCGGGCGACACGGCGGAGGTGTCCTCCAGGAGGTCGCCGAACTGGGTGTCGCCCTCGTCGTCCACCGGCATGTTCAGCGAGACCGGGTCGCGGGCCCAGTCCAGGACGTCGACGACGCGCGCGGGCTTGGAGTCGAGCTCGGCGGCGATCTCCTCGGGCTCGGGGTCCCGACCGTTCTTCCGGTTGAACTCGCGCTGTACGCGCCGGATGCGGCCCAGCTCCTCCACCAGGTGGACGGGGAGCCGGATCGTGCGTGACTGGTCGGCTATCGACCGCGTGATGGCCTGCCGGATCCACCACGTCGCGTACGTGGAGAACTTGAAGCCCTTGCGGTAGTCGAACTTCTCGACGGCCCGCACCAGGCCCGCGTTCCCCTCCTGGATGAGGTCGAGCAGCGGGAGACCGCTCCTCGGGTAGCGGCGCGCGACGGCCACGACCAGGCGCAGATTGGACTTGATGAAGACGTCCTTGGCCCGCTCACCCGCGGCGACGAGCGCTTCGAGCTCCTCGCGGGACGCCTTGCCCGCGGCTTCGCTCTCCGCTTCGCCGTCGAGGATCTGCCGGGCGTACACGCCCGCCTCGATGGTCTGGGAAAGTTCGACTTCCTTGGCGGCGTCGAGCAGTGGTGTACGCGCTATCTCGTCGAGATACATGCCGACCAGGTCGCGGTCGGCGATCTCGCCGCCTACGGCGCGAACACTGCGTGCGCCGTCGGTCTCGCCGGAGACGGCGGACTTACGACGGGCGACGGCACGGGTTGCCATGCGTGCTCCCTTGCGATGGTGGGCGGGGGCCTGCGGTGGACAGGTCCTGTGGTCCTGTGGTGCCCGGCACACCCTCCCGGGTGCCCTGCATCCGATGGAAACAACGACTGGAATCCGGACAGAATTCCCAAGCTGACCATCGATTTTCGTGATCATGCAGTACCCTGTGCCGCCATTGGCTGGATACGGGGAGGTCCGCAGCGTGACGGAGTCCACAGAAGTGCAGGTCAGGCACGGCGTCGAAGCAGACCTCGACGCGCTCACCGACCTCTACAACCACTTTGTGCGCGAGACGCCGATCACCTTCGACACGGCCGCCTTCACCCCGCAGGAGCGCCGTCCATGGCTGCTCTCCCACCTTGAAGACGGCCGGCACCGGCTGCTGGTTGCCCAGGAGCTCGATTCCGGCCGCATCCTCGGCTATGCGACCTCGGGCCCGTTCCGCGCGAAAGCGGCATACGACACCTCGGTGGAGGTCAGCGTCTACTGCGCGCCCGATGCGGGCGGCCGCGGCATCGGCACCCTGCTCTACGAGGCGCTCTTCGAGGCTCTCGCGGGCGAGGACGTCCACCGCGCGTACGCGGGCATCACACAGCCGAACGAGGCGTCGGCCCGCCTGCACGCCCGCTTCGGCTTCACCTACGTGGGCACGTACCGCGAGGTCGGCCGGAAGTTCGGCCGGTACTGGGATGTGGCCTGGTACGAGCGCCCCCTCGGCACCGACACCAACACCAGCGCCGGCACCTAGCCGAACTGCACCGACCGCTTGGCGAGCCCCATCCAGAACCCGTCGATCACGCTGCGCTGCGCGTCCAGCTCACCGCCCGCGTCCGCCGCGCCCATCGTGACGAACAGCGGCGCGAAGTGCTCGGTGCGCGGGTGGGCGAGCTGCCCGGCCGGGGACTTGCGGGTGAAGTCGAGCAGGGCGTCCACGTCGCCGCTCTCCAGGGCGCGGTGTCCCCAGTCGTCGAACTCGGCCGACCAGTGGGGGATCCCGCCCTGCCGCAGCGCGGCCAGGTTGTGCGTGAAGAAGCCCGAGCCGACGATCAGGACCCCCTCGTCACGCAGCGGCGCGAGCTTGCGCCCGATGTCCATCAGCTTCTGCGGGTCGAGCGTCGGCATGGAGATCTGCAGGACCGGGATGTCGGCTCCGGGGTACATCTCGACTAGCGGGACGTACGCACCGTGGTCGAGGCCGCGGTCCGGGATGTCCTGGACGGGGGTGCCGGGCCCGCGCAGCAGCTTCCTTACGGAGTCGGCCAGTTCGGGTGCGCCGGGGGCCTCGTACCGCACCTGGTAGTAGTGCTCGGGGAAACCCCAGAAGTCGTAGACGAGCGGCACGGCCTCGGTCGCGCCGAGGGCGAGCGGTGCCTCCTCCCAGTGCGCGGAGACCATCAGGATCGCCCTGGGGCGCGGCAGTTCGGCCGACCACGCGGCGAGCTGGCCGGTCCACAGGTCGTCGTCGGCGAGCGGCGGCGCACCGTGGCTGAGGTAGAGGGCGGGCATACGCATGGCGGCACTCCTGGATGACGGCGACCCTGGATTACTTGAAGTCTCAAGCTGTAGTACAGAGTAGTGCCCGGTTGTTTAATCTTCAAGAAGGGGGTACGTACAGTGGAACCCATGACGACGGCACCCACTCAAGCCCCTCGCTGGCTCACGGACGAGGAACAGCGCACCTGGCAGGCGTATCTCCATGCGAGCACGCTGCTGGAGGACCACCTCGACCGCCAGCTCCAGCGGGACGCGGGCATGCCGCACATCTACTACGGGCTCCTCGTCCAGCTCTCCGAGGCGCCGCGCCGGCGCCTGCGCATGACCGAGCTGGCCATGAACGCGAAGATCACCCGCTCCCGTCTCTCCCACGCCATCGCGCGCCTGGAGAAGAACGGCTGGGTGCGCCGCGAGGACTGCCCCTCCGACAAGCGCGGCCAGCTGGCGTGCCTCACCGACGAGGGGTACGAGGTCCTGGAGCGGACGGCGCCCGGCCATGTCACCGCCGTCCGGCAGGCGCTCTTCGACCGGCTCTCCCCGGAACAGCAGAAGTCCCTCGGCGAGATCATGAGGATCGTCGCCGAGGGACTTCAGCCGAAGGAGGCGGGGGCGGATCTCCCCTGGCTCCGGTAGTGCCCTGAATCCGCTTCGGGGCCAGTACCAGTCAGTACGGGTTGGCGCGGGTCAGTGCGGATCGGTACGGGTCAGTGCGCGATCACCGGGATCTGCACCTCGTCCTGCGCGTCCTCCGTGGAACCGGAGGCCTTCGGGCCGGCGCTGCCCGGGACACCCGTGTTGATGAGGGTGACGGCGATCGTGGCCGCCACGGCCAGGATGCCGACGGCCCACCAGATGGCGTGGGTGTAGCCGTTCACCATGGCCTGCGCCTGGAGGAGCTTGGGGTTGGTGGCGCCGGCCGCGTGCGAGGCGACGTAGGCGGTGGTCGCCGACGCGGCGATCGTGTTCAGCAGGGCCGTGCCGATCGCGCCGCCGACCTGCTGCGAGGTGTTGACCATCGCGGAGGCGACACCGGCGTCACGCGGCTCGACACCGTGCGTGGCCAGGGACATGGCGGGCATGAACGCCGTACCCATGCCGAGGCCCAGCAGCAGTTGCGCCGGCAGGATCAGGAACGGGTACGAGGAGTCGATCTCCAGCTGCGTCAGGAGCAGCATGCCGAGCGCGGCGACCAGGAAGCCGGGACCCATGAGCAGCCGCGGGGGAACCCGCGTCATCAGCCGGGCGCCGATCTGCGTGGAGCCCGTGATCATGCCGACGATCATCGGCAGGAACGCGAAGCCGGTGGTCACCGGCGAGTAGCCGCGGACGACCTGGAGGTAGTACGTCAGGAAGAGGAACAGGCCGAACATCGAGATGACGGCGAGACCGAGCGACATGTAGACGCCGCCGCGGTTGCGGTCGAGCAGGACGCGCAGCGGCAGCAGCGGCGAGCGGACCTTGGACTCGGTGAAGACGAACCCGAGCAGCAGCACGGCGGAGGCCACGAACAGGCCGACCGTCATGGCGTCGGACCAGCCGTTGGACTCGGCGCGCGTGAAGCCGTACACCAGGGAGACCAGGCCGAGGGTCGACAGGACGACGCCCGGGATGTCGAGCGACGAGCGGTTGCGGGAACCGGCCGGCTCACGGATGACGAAGTAGGCTCCCGCGGCGGCGATGATCGCGAACGGGATGTTCACGAAGAACGTCCAGCGCCAGTCCAGGTACTCGGTGAGGAAGCCGCCGAGGATCAGGCCGACGGCGCCACCGCCACCGGCGATCGCACCGTAGATGCCGAACGCCTTGGCGCGCTCCTTGGCGTCGGTGAACATCACCGCGAGCAGGGAGAGCGCGGCGGGCGCGAGCAGCGCGCCGAACACGCCCTGGAGGGCGCGGGCGCCGAGCATCATCGCCTCGCCCTGGGCCGCGCCACCGAGCGCGGACGCGAAGGCGAAGCCGAGCAGACCGGTGACGAAGGTCCGCTTACGGCCCCACATGTCGGCGATGCGGCCGCCGAACAGGAGCAGTCCGCCGAAGGCGAGCGCGTAGGCCGTGATGACCCACTGCTTGTTTCCGTCGGAGATGCCGAGGTCCTGCTGGGCCCACGGCAGCGCGATGTTCACGATGGTCGCGTCGAGCACGACCATCAGCTGAGCGAGCGCGATGAAGACGAGCGCTTTCCAGCGCATGGGGTCTGCCTTGGGCAGATCTATTTTTGGCAAGGGGGTAGCCACGACGGCACTCCAAGTCTCAAATAAGCGTGAAATATCGGGTGTTACTGAAGCTGCGGAAGCTGTGGGGGGCTCCGCCGGCGGCGGCGACGGCGGGGCGCGGGTGGATCAGGCCTGCCGGAGGTCCTCCAGAGTCGCGGGCGCACCCGGAAGCTCCGAGCGGGCCGGTGCCATCAGGCCGTCGAGGAACAGCTGCAGATGGCGGTGGACGAAGCGGTCGATGTCCAGGCAGGCGATTCCGGGCAGCGGCCTGGTGAGCTGGGAGAGGGCGACCATCAGATCCCCGACGGCGATGTCGGTGCGCAGCTGCCCGGCCGCGCGGGCCCGCTCCATGAGGCCCTCGGTGCCGGCCTCGAGCCGGTCGCGGGCGGCCAGCAGATCGGGATGGTCCTTGTCGAAACCGGACGTGAGCATCGGGCACAGGGCGCCGATCCGCTCGTCCGCGGCCGCGTGCACGAACGTGCGCAGGGCCCCGAAGGAGGCGTCCGGGTCGGCGTCCGCCACGGCGAGCGCCTGTTCGGCGTGTTCGGTGACGGTGTCCATGACGGAGAGGACGACGTGCCTGAGCAGGTCGGCGCGGTCCGCGAAGTGCCGGTAGACCGTGGCGTTCCCGACGCCCGCGCGGCGGGCGATCTCGTCGATCGGCACCTCGGCCCCGAACTCGACGACCATCTCCCGGGCCGCGGCGACGATCCGCTCCCGGTTGCGCAGGGCGTCGGCACGCGGCTTGGGCACGCGCTTCCCTGTCCCGGGTGCGGTGGTGGTGGCTGCGGCGCTCACGGTTCTGGCTCCTTCCGGCGGACGTTGCGGTCATTCTCCGTTGCCTGCTCGTTCCGGGGAGCGAGTCCCCGTTTCGTGCGGACACGGGTCTAAACGGGGAAGGCGTCCCCGGTTATTTCCCGCCATTCGTGTGACCTGACTCACGTTCACGAAAAACCCACGATCGGCGCACCCAGCGAGCGGCCCGACACACCCCGTCACAGGGTGATCGAAGAACGCAGCCCGCTCTCGGGGCTGCCGGGGACCGAGGGTGAGGCGATCGCATTGCCGCAGCGCATACGCAGGGCCCGGCGCAGCGCGGGGCTCGCGGGGCTCACCGCCGTGGCCCTCGCCGTCACCACGTCTGCGAGTACGGGCCACCTCCTGGACCAGTCCCCGTCCCCGTCCGGCGCGGGCTCCGCGTCCCTGTCCCGACCGGCCGCGCTGACCCCCTGCATGATCCAGGGCGCACTGGCCGTACAGATGTCGGAAGGCGTGCCCACACAGGTGGGTTACGCCCACTCCACGGGCACCGTCCACGCCCTGAACCTCATGGTCGACTTCCCCGACGCCCACGGTGCGGGCCGCGCCCTCGACCGCCTCGGCGAGTTCTTCCCGCAGACCCAGGACTGGTTCCGCACCGCGTCGTACGGGAAGCTCGACTACCGCCCGGAGGCGCCGATCCGGCACTGGCTGCGCATGCCGAAGAAGTTCGCCGCGTACGGGATAGAGCGCGGCGCCCCCTTCGACCCCGGCTACCGCGACCTGATCGACGACATAGTGGCCAAGGCCGACCCGGACGTGAACTTCCGCGACTACGACCTGGTCAACATCCTCGTCACCCCGAACGCCGGCCCCTCGGCCCTGGACACCGTGCTGTCCGTGACGTTCGCCGGCAACCGAGAGGCGCCGGTCGCCGACGGCGTCCCCATAGCCAACGCCTCGTTCGTCTACAGCCGCCAGGACGACGGCTCGGGTTCGTACTCCGAGACCGGCTACCGCGTACTGCCCCACGAGAACGGCCACACCTTCGGCCTGCCCGACCTCTACACCCAGGACGGCGGCGGTGCCGTCGGCCACTGGGACATCATGAGCGAGGACTGGGGGGCCGACAACGACCTCCTCGGCTGGCACAAGTGGAAGCTCGGCTGGCTCGGGGACAACCAGGTCGGCTGCGCCTCCGCACACGGCACGAGCGAGCACGTCCTGTCACCGCTCGGCCGCCGCGGCGGCCCGAAGCTCATGTTCGTACCGATCACCGCGAAGACCGGGTACGCGATCGAGGTCCGCACCCGCGAGGGCAACGACGAGGCGGTGTGCCGGCCCGGCGTCCTCATATACCGGGTCGACGCCGACGTCGACACCGGCAGCGGCCCGATCACCGTCGAGGACGCCACCCGGGACAGCGGCGGCTGCACGCGCAGCCCGAACGTCCACGCGGAACTCTCCGACGCCCCCTTCACCCCCGGCCAGACCTTCAAGGACGCCAAGAAAGGGGTGAAGATCAAGGTCGCGGGGACGGAAGCGAACGGGGACTACCGGGTGCTGGTCACGCGGAAGTAGCGGACGGCAACGGGGACTGCCAGGCGCTGGTCACGCGGAAGCGGCGGGCGGCCCGTGAACCGCCTCCCCCACCGGCCCGCGCAGCTCCCGCTTCAGGAGCTTGCCGGTCGCGTTGCGCGGCAGCGGGGTGTCCCGCAGGAGTACGTGGGCGGGCACCTTGAACGCCGCGAGCGACTTGGCGACGTGCGCCCTGACCGCGTCGGCGTCCAGCTCCGAGCCGGGCCGCACCTGCACGACGGCCGCGACCTCCTCACCGAGCACCGGGTGCGGCACCCCGAGCACCGCCGCGTCGACGATGTCCGGATGGTCGTGCAGGACGGCCTCCACCTCCACGCAGTACACGTTCTCGCCGCCCCGGATCACCATGTCCTTGATCCGGTCGACCACACTGACCCGCCCGTCCCGCAGCGTCGCCAGATCCCCGGTCCTGAACCAGCCGCCGGGCGCGAACGCCGCGGCCGTCGCCGCCTCGTCTCGCCAGTAACCGCGGATGACCGACTGCCCGCGCAGCCACAGCTCCCCGACCTCACCGTCGGCGACGTCCTCGCCGCCGGGACCGGCGACCCGCACCTCCACGGCGGGCGCGGGCCGGCCCACACTCTCCGGGTGGGCCCGGTACTCCGCGCCGAAGTTGGCGGTGACGCCGCCGAGCGTCTCGGTCAGCCCGTACCCGTTACGCGGCTCCACGCGCTCCCCGAACCGGGCGGTGAGCCGGGCCACCAGGTCGGGCGGCGCCGCGGCGCCCCCGGTGTTGAACATGGCGAGCGTCGGCATCTCGTCACCCGCGGCCTCGGCGGCGTCGAGCAGCTGCAGCGCGGTCGCGGGCACACCGCCGTAATTGGTGATCCCGTGTTCCCGGATCGCGTCCAGCGCCTTGGCCGGGTCCCACTTGCGCAGCAGGACGAGGGTGCCGCCCGCCGCCATCGCCGCGTAGAAGCCGGTGAACGCGGCGACGTGGAAGAAGGGGAAGGTGAGCAGCGCGACGGGCGTGGGCCCCTGCCCGGGAATCTGCCCGCGCCGCAGAGCCGAAAGGGCCGCGAAATAGCGGGGGTTGGCGATCGCGCCGACATGCGCACGGTGCGTGGCGACGGCGCCCTTGGGCCGCCCGGTGGTCCCGGAGGTGTAGATGATGGTGGCGTCGTCGTCGGGCTGGACGTCGACATCGGGCGGCCCGAGCGAGGGATCGGCGGCGGGCAGGTCCTCGTACCGCTCGACGCGGTCGCCGGGGAGGTCATCGGCGAGGTCACCGTCGTGGTGGAAGACAAGCGTCCAGGGCCGCTGCCCACCCTGCTGCCGGGCCAGCCACGACCCGACGCGCTCCAGCCGCTCGCCGTCGACGAGGAGCACGCCCGGCTCGCAGTCGTCGAGGGCGTACGTGAACTCTCCGGCGGTCCACCAGGCGTTCAGCGGAACGGCGACGAGGCCCGCCAACTGGGCGGCCCAGAAAGCGACTTGCCACTCGGGGTGATTGCGCATGGCGACCACGGCACGGTCGCCGGGCCGCAGCCCGTACACGTCCACGAACCGCCGCGCGAGCGCGCAGGCCTCGGCGAAGAACTCCCCGTAGGTGAGCCGCCCGCTCTCGGCGATCAGAAAGGGCGTGTCCCTGAAGGCCCACGTCGTCTCGACGAACTCACGCAGGGTCCGCGGCCCGTCGGCGTACTCGGGGCCGCCACTCTCGCCCCGCACGACGGCGAAGGGGGCGCCGGGTGAGGTGAGCAGGTCGAGGGTGGGGTCGGCGGGTTGCGGCTCCATGGACAAGGCCCCTTCCAACTGGACGGACACGATCTACCGGCATGACGGACGTTACGTCGCCGGCGACCCGTGCCACAGGGGGATCCCCTGGATTCTCCCGAGACCTTCTCTACAGCCTTCCCTACAGCCTTTCCTGCAGCCGGAGGTTCTGACGTAGCTCAATTGACGGCATTTGTCACCGGAGCGTTCGTGATGGCAATCTTCACGTCACCGCGGCTGTCCCCGCCATTGTCATCCCAGAAATTGCAGGTCGTGTCGGCAACGACCAGTCCGCCGCCACCGCCACGCGCGCGCTCCACCACCTTCTCCAACTGGATTTCGCCGGAGAACTCACGGGCGTTGATGGGACGGCGGAAGCTGCTGCTCAGTTTGGCGATCAAGATGTCCGGCAATTGCCGGTCCCAGTAGTCCGGCATGCTCCACCCGTCGAACGGAGCGAAGAGCCGGTCCTGCACACCCTTGGCGATGATGTAGTAAAACATCTGGTTGTAGCAGATGTTGAACTCGACGGCATTGAAGTGGCCAGTGTCATCGATGTAGCACGACTCATCGATTCTGAACTCACATCTCGCGGTGGCCACACCGCCGCTCATGGGCTCTCCGGAGACAGATATCTCGGCAGACTTCAGGTAGCGGCAGTTCTCACGGTAGGGAGCGAGCACCCGGTCCAGCAGCGGGGCATCATTTGCGACCAACTCGACCGGTGGAGCGCTTGTCGTCATTTCGTTTCACGCCTTTCAACAGGGCAGGAGCTGACAGGTGTCGGACGTACCGCGCCGGTCCGGCCGGCCTCCGGAACGACTCGGAGGCCGGCCGGCGACAGCAGGCTAGGCGGCGTCGAATCCCTCATGGAAAGGGAATTCGTCGTGGACCGTGACCCGGTGCGACACCGCGGGCTCCGGGGTGGTGGTGTGCAGCGCGCGATGGATCAGGCTGCGGTTGTCCCAGATGAGGAGATCTCCCTCCTCATACGTCTGCAGGTGGATGTTCGGGTGCTCGAAGCTCATGTCGAGCTGGCCCGACGCTTCGAGGAGCTGCGGCACCAGCTGCTCGTCGAGCGTGTTTCCCTGGTCGTCCTCCAGGGCGCAGGTGAAGCCCTCACTGACGTAAAGCACGGTCTCGCCGGTGACCGGGTGCACGAATGTCGTCGGGTGCTTCACGGCGGGGGTCTTCTGCTCGATCTCGTCCAGCAGTTCCGAGACCGGGCGATACACGTCGGACGGACGGATCTTGAAATACCGGCGCGGGCTCTGCTCGGCGCGGGTACCGGCGATCGCCTTCTTGAGCTCCTCAGGAAGGTTCTGGTACGCCTGCCCCATGTCGATGAAGTAGGTGCCCCGGTTCTCTGCCGGAATCACCTGGGGGTAGATCAGAGTCAAGCCGAACGGGCGCGGCATGAACTGGTAGTCGGCGTGCCAGAACTTCCCCGTCTTGGGAACTCCGACCTGCTTCCCCTCCTTCGGGACATTGGAGGAGACGAAGATCTCGCGGTACTCGGGGTGGTGGTACATCGGCTCGTAGTACACATCGATCTCCCCCAGCCGGCGGCCGAGCTCGATGAACTCGGGCGAAGAGAGCTGCTGCCCCTTGATCGCAACTATCTTGTTCGCGTAGATGTGCTTCTTTATCTCCGCGAAGTCTTCGTCCCCAGCTGTGTGCAGGTCGAAGTCGTGGACGCGGGCACCCATCGCCAGCGAAGTCTCCACCTCGATGCGCATATCACCCTCCGTGCTGTTGGTTGTTGAAGTGTTCCGTCGGAAAAGAATGCTGATTCTTGGACACCGAATGATCTGACCGGCACGGGTCAGGCCGGCTCCTCGGCATAGGAGAGCGCGAACCACGGGCAGGCGGCCTCCGCCTCCCGCACCAGGTCCTCGTCGGCCTCGGTCAGCTGCGCGCTCTCGACCGGCCAGGACCTGTCGTCCCTGATCACGAAGATGCCCGGCGCGATGTCACGGCAGCGTCCGCTGCCACTGCACAGGTCATGGTCGACGGTGAGGCGGCGGCCGCCCGCACGCAGCTCGGCCACGGTCATCGACTCCCCGCGGGCAGGGCGGGCGGCGTGAACTCCAGTTCCAGACTGAGCCAGTTACGGAAGACCGGTCCCGGCACCTGAGGCATCGGCGCACCCGGCTTCAACCGCAGTCCGGGCAGCCGGCGGTAAAGCGCGGAGATGGACGTCTCGCACTCGAGCCTGGCGAGGTTCATGCCGATGCAGTGATGAATGCCGAAGCCGAAGGCCAGATGCGGCGGCATCTGCTTCCAGTCCCGGTCGATGATGAACTCTTCCGGACGGTCGAACACCTCCGGGTCATGGTTTCCCGCGGTGTAGACCGTGAAGATCCGGTCGCCCGGGTCCAGTTCGTAACCCTGGATCGATGTCGCGCGGGAGCAACGGCGCCACAGCCCCAGGGCCGGGCCGTCATAGCGAAGACCCTCTTCCAGCAGAGTGGGAGTCAGCCCTTCGATGTCGGCCAGGTATGTGGCCTTCTGCTCCGGGTGCTGCTCCAACGCGGCCACGGTATTGACGATTGCGGCCGACGTCGTGGAGTTCCCGGCCCGGATCATGGACCTGATCATCGCCGCGACCTCGAGCTCGTCCAGCCGGTCGCCGTCATCCTCGGCAAAGCACAGCCTCGTGATCAGGTCATCGCTTTCCGGGCCGGCCGCGCGCCGCTCCCGCACCGTCTCGGCCAACTCCGCATGCCAGTCGGCCATCACGGCAGCGTGTGCCTGGCTCTGCGGATCCGCCGTGCTCAGCTCGAACAGGGACGACAGGTGGAGGAAGCGCTCACGGTCCTGCTCCGGTATGCCAAGGAGCTCGGCTATATGCCCTTCGCTCACCTTCCGGGCGTAGGCGGTGACCAGATCGAAGGTGTCGCCCTTCGCCACGATGGCGTCGATCAGCTTGTCGGCCAGTCCCTCACTGAACGGCCGCATGTGCTGAATACGCGATGCCGACATCGCCTTGACGAACAGCCGTCGCTGGCGGGTGTGGCGGGGCGGGTCGGCGGCCGCGAACACCTGCTCCTCGTCCGGCAGCGGCTGCTCCCGTGGATAAAGGGTGCTGTATTTTCCGGTGAAGGAATGCGGCAGCTTCTCCATCACTTCCCGGATGGCGGCGTACGAACTCACCTGCACCGCGTTCAGATGCTGGGAGTGCGCCACCGGGCAGCCCTCGCGATCCGCACGCAGTTCCTCCCAAGGGGAATCCAGCTTATGCGTGTAGGGCCGGAACTGTGGCTCCATGATGCATGAACTCCTCGTAAGAAATGGCTAGTTGACCTGACGGTCCTGCGAACTCCAACGCCCGTCCCGGAGTGTGCGCCGGAGAATCTTGCCGCTGGCGTTGCGCGGCACCCGGTCGATGAACTCGTATTTCGACGGGATCTTGTAGTCGGCTATGCGGTCCCGCAGAAAGCTCTTGAGCTCGCGGGGTGGGATTCGCTGCCCGGGGCGGAGTTGGACGAAGGCGTGCACCGTCTCGCCCCAGCGGGGGTCCGGGACCCCGATCACCGCCACGTCCACGACGTCAGGATGTGCGCTCAGCGCATTTTCGATCTCGGCCGGATAGATGTTCTCCCCGGCGCGGATGATCATGTCCTTGATGCGGTCGTGGATGAAGAGGTAACCCTCCTCGGAGGTGTAGCCCGCGTCCCCGGTGTGGATCCAGCCGTCCACCAGCGTCCGTTCGGTCGCCTCGGGCAGCCGCCAGTACTCGACCATCCGCCCCGGGGTCCTGATGCACACCTCGCCGACCTCGCCGGCCGGCAGTTGCCCGCCCTGCTCGTCCACGATCTTCACCGCGAAGCCGGGGTAGGGCCGGCCGGCGGCCTTCAGCAGATCACCGCCCCGCAGATGGGCGGCAGGCGGCAGGCAGATCGCGGTGTTCCCGGTTTCCGTCAGGCCGTAGATCTGCGCGAACTCGCATTCCATGACGTCCATGCAGCGGCGCAGGAGCGACTCCGAGATCGGCGAACCGCCGTAGACCACCTTGCGCAGGGTCGCGAAATCGGAGCGGTCCACCTCAGGCTCCGCCAGGAGCATCAACAGCATCGCGGGCACCACGCAGGTGACGGTGACGCCGAGCTCCCGGACCAGCGTGATGGCGTCCTTGCTGGCGAAGACGCGCATGGTGACGTTGGTGATCCCGGCGTTGAACCCCTGGGTGGCCCACCACAGGCCGCCGATGTGGGAGCCCGGGACACCGATCAGGCTCACGTCGTCCGGCCGCCAGTCGATCCAGTCCTCGCCGCTCTCGGCCAGCGAATCCCGTACGGCGAAGAAGCTGCGGTGGGCCAGCACCACGCCCTTGGGGAAACCGGTGGTCCCGCTGGTGTAGAGCTGCACGATCGGGGTGTCGGGCGTGGACGGCCACGGCTCCGCCCCCTCGGTTCCGGCAGCCTTCCACTCCGGCAGGGCGATGCCGGCGGGGTCGGCGCAGTCGAGCAGCACGATCGTCTTCAGCTTCGGCAGGTCCGCCTGGACCTTCCCGGCCACGTCGAGGAACTCCTCCTCGACGAAGACGAGTTCGGACTCCGAGTCGCGCAGGATGTGGTCCACCTCGTGCGGGGTGAGCCTCCAGTTGACCGGGACCAGGACGACGCCGCTCTTCGCGCAGGCGTAGAGGAGTTCGTAGTAGTGCTCGGACTCCTTGCCGAGATAGCCGACGCGTGCGCCCGGTGCGAGACCGGACGCGCGCAGAGCTCGCGCCCACCGGTCGCTCTCCACGGCGATGGCGCCGTACGTGACGCGGCGCCCGTCGCAGACGAGGGCCACCTTCTCGGGCCGCTCGGCCGCGTGCGTCGCGAGTACGGCATCAAGGGTGTTCATCCTCATAGCCCTTTCCGGGGTGGTGCGGCGGCAGGGCCGGCATGCTCGTCCAGCCAGTACCGGCGGCGTTGGAAGGCGTAGGTGGGCAGGTCGGTGAGGCGGGTGCCGAGCCCGCGGAAGAGAGCGGTCCAGTCCACGGTCGCGCCGCGGCAGAACTTCCCGGCCGCGTCGGCCAGGAGCCCGTCCGGGTCATCGGCCCCGGACAGCGGCACCGGCACCGAT
Organism: Streptomyces sp. NPDC045026; assembly: GCF_056432625.1. Lineage (NCBI taxonomy): Bacteria > Bacillati > Actinomycetota > Actinomycetes > Kitasatosporales > Streptomycetaceae > Streptomyces > Streptomyces sp. NPDC045026. Next base: position 313,592 of record NZ_JBWKIS010000005.1, on the reverse strand, counting down.
GCGGTGCCGGGGACCGGTTCCGCCACTCCTTGGAACAGGCCGGGCGCGGACCGCCCATGGGCCAGGGCCTGCAGCGCATCTCGGAACTCGGTGCGGGCACCCGCCACGACGACCGCACGGTGCGCAAGGACCGCCCGGGAGGAAGCCAGCGACCACGCCACGTCCAGCAGGTCCTGGTCCGGGGCCGCGTCGAGCAGGCCGACGAGTTGCTCGGCCTGGGCTCGCAGTGCGCGGTCGCCGGCCGCCGACAGCACCCACGGCACCGTCGGCACCGGCTCGCTGCGGGTGGGTGGGTCGTCCTGCCGCGGTGCCTGTTCCAGGATGACGTGCGCGTTGGTTCCGCTGACGCCGAACGAGGACACGCCCGCCCGTCGGGGCTCGTCACCGGTGTCCGGCCAGGGCGTCGCCTTGGTCAGCAACCGCACCGTCCCCTGAGACCAGTCCACGTGCGGTGACGGCTCGTCGGAGTGCAGTGATCGCGGCAACAGGCCGTGCTGCATCGCCGACACCATCTTGATCACTCCGGCGATCCCGCCGGCGGACTGGGTGTGGCCCAGATTGGACTTGGCCGAGCCCACCCACAGGGGCCGGCTGGGCGGCCGCCCCCGGCCGTAGGTGTCCAGCAGCGCCTGCGCTTCGATCGGATCGCCCAGGGCGGTGCCGGTACCGTGCGCCTCCACCGCGTCGACCTGCGAGGCGGCCAATCCGGCGGCCGCCAGCACCTGTTGGATCATCTTCCGCTGGCTGGGACCACTCGGCGCTGTCATGCCGTTGGTCGCGCCGGCCTGGTTGACGGCGGAGCCGCCGATCAGGGCCAGCACCGGGTGACCGTTGCGCCGGGCGTCCGACAGCCGCTCCAGCACCAGCATGCCCACGCCCTCGGCCAGGCCCCAGCCGTCCGCCCCGGCTGCGAAGGACTTGCACCGCCCGTCGGGCGAGAGCCCACGCAGCCGACTGAACGAGACGAAGACCGTCGGTGCGGACATCACGGCCGCCGCGCCGACCAGCGCGAGACCGCACTCCCCGGCGCGCAGCGACTGGGCCGCGAGATGGAGCGCGACCAGCGAGGACGAGCATGCGGTGTCCACCGTCACCGCGGGGCCCTCAAGACCGAACACATAGGAGATACGGCCGGAGGCCACGCTCGGTGCGCTGCCCATGGGCAGCGTTCCCTCCAGATCCGCGGGGACGGCGGACAGCCGGGACGCGTAGTCGTTGTACATGACCCCGGCGAACACCCCGGTACGGCTGCCTCTCAGGGAGTCGGGGGCGATGCCCGCGCGCTCCAGTGCCTCCCAGGACGTTTCCAGCAACAGGCGCTGCTGCGGGTCCATCGCCAGTGCGTCGCGCGGGGACACCCCGAAGAGCTCCGCGTCGAAGTCCGCGGCGTCGTGGAGAAACCCGCCCTCGCGCACCGACGCCGTTCCCGGGGTGTCGTGCACCGGGTCGTACAGCGCGTCGAGGTCCCAGCCCCGGTCGGTCGGGAAGCCGGAAATGGCGTCCCGCTCGTCGACGAGCAGCTGCCACAGGTCCTGCGGTGAGCGCACCCCGCCCGGGTAGCGGCAGGCCATGCCCACCAGTGCCACCGGCTCATCGCGCCCCTCCAGCTCGCGCAGCCGCTGCCGGGTGCGGTGCAGCTCGACCGTTGCCCGGTTGAGGTACTCCCGGAGCTTCTTCTCATCAGCCATTGCGGGACTCCTCCTCGCCAAGCCCCAACTCGGCATCGAGCAGGGCGAACAGTTCCTCGTCCGACGCCGACGCCACCGTGTCCTCGGTCAGGTCCTCCTCAGCAGCGTCGGATCCGGCGGCAGCCGGTGCGCAGTCCTCGGGAACGGACTCGTCGCCGGAGAGCCGCGCGGCAAGGAAGCGGGTGAGCGCGTACGCCGTGGGATGGTCGAAGACCACCGTGGCCGGAAGCCGCTCCGCGACGGCCCGGCCGATGCCGTTGCGGAGCTGCAGCGCGGCCAGTGAGTCGACGCCCAAGTCGTGCAGGGTGCGGTCGGCCGGCACGGCCGCGGAGGACGGGTGGCCCAGTACGGCGGCGATCTGGGTGCGCACCAGCTCCAGAAGCTCACCCTCCCGCTCCGCACGGGGCAGGGCGGCGAGCCGCTCGCGGAGCGCGCCGGGGTCGCCCGTGCGCTCGGACCGGTCGGCGCCGGCCCCGGCAAGCTCCTGGAACAACGGCGGTACAGGGGTCCGCAGCCCGGAGGTCTGCACGCGCGCCGCCACCAGCACCGGCTCGGCCGAGCCGACGGCAGCGTCGAACAGGGCGAGCCCCACCTCGGTCGGCATGGGTGCCATGCCCATGGCGGACAACCGGGCCAGGTCCCCCCGGTCGAGGTGGGCGGTCATGCGGCTGGCCTGTTCCCAGTGACCCCACGCAAGCGCGGTGGCCGGCAGCCCCTGGGCGCGACGGTGGTGAGCCAGCGCGTCCAGGAAGGTGTTCGCCGCGGCGTAGTTGGCCTGCCCGGCGGCGCCCAGGATCCCCGCGGCGGACGAGAACAGCACGAACATCGCCAGGTCCTGGCCCATGGTCAGCTCATGCAGGTGCAGCGCGGCGTCGGCCTTGGGCCGCAGGACCCGGTCGACGCCGTCCGGGTCCAGCGAGCCGATGACGCCGTCGTCCAGCAGCCCCGCAGCGTGCACCACGGCGATCAGCGGACGGTCCGGGTCGACCGCCGCCAGCACCCCGCGCAGCGCCTCCCGGTCGCCGACGTCACAGGCAGCCGCGGTGACCCGCGCTCCCAGGGAGGTCAGCTCCCGCACCAGGTCCGCAGCCCCGGGGGCATCGGCACCCTGCTGGCCCACCAGCAGCAGATGACGGGCGCCGTGACGCTGGACCAGCCGCCTGGCCATCAGCCCGCCCAGCATCCCGAACCCGCCCGTGATGAGCACGGTGCCTTCCGGGTCCAGGTGCCCCAGTCCGCGCGTACGAGCCGTGGTCACCCGGGCCAGCCGGGGCACGAGCACCTGGCCCGCGCGCACTGCGAGCTGCGGCTCGGCGTGGTTCCCCGGTATCGCCAGGAGCCCCGCGGACAACTGCGGTTCGTCAAGGTCCAGCAGGACGAAACGGTCGGGGTGCTCGGCCTGAGCCGAACGGACCAGGCCCCACAGCGGCGCGTGGGACAGATCGGAGACGTCCTCGTCGGGGCGTGTGGCCACCGCCCCCCGGGTGACGATCACCAGCCGCGACGACGTCAGCCGCTCGTCCTCGAGCCACGCCTGGATCAGTGCCAGTCCCCGGCACGTCGGCTCCGTCACCACGCCCCGTGCGGTCGTGGCCGCCGGCACCAGGTCGAACGGCGCGTACACGAGGTCCGGTACAGCCGCTCCGGCATCCAGGGCCTGCCGCAGTGCGGCCAGGTTCTCGTATCGCTCGACACCTGGGTGGTGCCGGTCGGAGCCCAGGACCGCCAGGGTTCGCCGGCCCGGGGCGGGGAGGGCCACCGGCACGGGCTGCCAGTCCACGCGCAACAGCGCGTCCTGGTGGGCCCCGTGAGCCGCGGCGAGCTGCTCGGACGTGACGGGGCGCAGCGCCAGGGACTCCACCGATGCCACCGCCCTGCCGTCCTCGTCCATGGCCTGGACCGACACCGCGTGGGGCCCGGCCGGCGTGACCCGGACCCGCAGCACCGTCGCGTCGACGGCCCGGCAGTGCACGCCCTGCCAGGAGAACGGCAGCCGCATGCCGTCGGCGTCCAGCGCCAGCGGATGCAGCGCCGCGTCCAGCAGTGCCGGGTGCAGCGCGTACCGCCGTACGTCCCCTCCGGCCTCTCGCGGCAGGACCGCCTCCGCGAAGAACTCGTCGCCTCGGCGCCACAGCGCACGCAGTCCGCGGAAGGCCGGACCGTAGTCGTAGCCGCGGCGGGCGGCCTCGGCGTAGAAGTCCTCGAGGCCCACTTGCCCGGCACCGGCCGGCGGCCAGGAGGTGACGGGCATACGGGCGGCCGGCGTGGCAGCGCCCCCCGTGACGTCCCCCTGGGCGTGCCGGGTCCAGGACGTGCCCGGCGGCGCGTCGTCGGGCCGGGAGTGGATCGTGACCGGCCGACGGCCGTCCGCGTCCGCTGCGCCCACCCATGTCTGCACCTGCACGGCACCGCCGTCCGGGACCACCAGCGGGCTCTCCAGGGTGAGTTCGGACACCCGCGGGCATCCCGCGGCCGCGCCCGCCCGCAGGGCCAGGTCCAGCAGCGCCGTGCCCGGAAGGAGCGGCTTGCCGTCCACCGCGTGATCGGCAAGCCAGGGTTGCGTGTCGAGCCCGAGCCGGCTCGTCAGCAGCACCCCTCCGGACTCCGCGTGCTCCACCACCGAGTCCCGGCCCCGATCCCGGTCCACCGCTGCGGGGGGCCAGTAACTACGGCGCTGGAAGACGTAGGTGGGGAGGTCGTGCTGCGCGCCGGACGGGGTGTCGTCGGGCAGCAGGCTCTCCAAATCGACTGCGGCTCCCCGGACATAGGCCCGTGCGAGGGAGGCGGCGAAGTCGTCGGGTCCTGCCTGATCGCGCCGCAGCGACTCCAGGACAGCGGCGGGGTGCCCGCTGTCGTCGACCGTCTGCTCGAGTGCGGTGGTCAGGACCGGATGCGGACTCATTTCGATGAGCATGCGGTGCCCGTCCTCGAGCAACGCCCGTACCGCGGCGTCGAATTCGACGGGATGCCGCAGGTTCCGGTACCAGTAATCGGCATCCAGGCCGGTGGTGTCGAACGGCCCGCCGGTCAGCGTGGAGTAGAAGGGGACCTGGGCGGCCCGCGGCGCGATGGGCCGCAGTGCGTCCAGTAACTGCGCGCGAACCTGCTCGATGTGCGGCGAGTGGGAGGCGTAGTCCACCGGAATCCGACGGGCCCACACCCCCGTCGCGTCCGCATGCCGAAGGAATTCCTCGATCGCGGCGGGGTCTCCGGACACCACCATGGCCGAGGGACCGTTGACGGCAGCCACCCACAACCGCCCGGCCCACCGGCCGATCATTTCCTCGACCGCGGCGCGCGACGACATCACCGTCGCCATCCCCCCGGTCCCGGCGAGTGCGGCCAACGCCTGGCTGCGCAGCACCACGACCCGCGCGGCGTCCTCAAGGCTCAGCGCCCCGGCCACGCACGCGGCAGCGATCTCCCCCTGCGAATGCCCCACCACGGCTGCCGGTGCCACCCCGTGGTGCTCCCACAGCCGTGCGATGCCGGTCAGTACGGCGAACAGGGCCGGCTGCACCACATCCACCCGCTCCAGGCTCGCCTCCCCTTGCAGCACCTGCCGGAGCGACCAGTCCACGAACGGGGCGAAGGCCTCCTCGCAGCGGTCGATCCACTGCGCGAACACCGGTGACTGAGCCAGCAGCGCCCGTCCCATCCCCACCCACTGCGAACCCTGGCCGGGGAAGACGAAGACCGGCCTGGGATTACGCATGGCCGTGCCGGTCACAGCGTCGGCCACCTCTTCGCCGACTGTCACAGCTCGCAGGCCTGCCAGTCCGCCACCGTGGCCGCGCGCCAGCACGACGGCCCGGTGCTCGAAGGCCGCACGCCCTCGTATCAGGCCTTTGGCGACCGCCCGCACATCGCCGCCGGGACGCGTCGCCAGATATCCGGCCAGCGCATTCGCCTGCGCACGCAACGTCTCCGCGCTGCGCCCCGACACCGTCAGCGGCACAACTCCCGCGAGGTCCGCGCCCGGTTCCCGCGCCGCCGGCGTCGCACGCGGCGGTCCTCCGCGCCCTCCACCGGCGTTCTCACCGGAGGGCGCCTGCTCCAGAATCACGTGCGCGTTGGTTCCACTCATGCCGAAGGCCGACACCCCGACCCGACGCGGCCGCACGCTCTGCGGCCACGGCACCGCCTCGGTCACGAGCTGTACCGCGCCCGACGCCCAGTCCACATGGGACGTGGGCCGGTCCACGTGCAGCGTTGCCGGCACCACTGCGTGCCGGAGCGCCAGCACGCTCTTGATCACACCCGCCACACCCGCGGCCGCCTGCGCATGGCCGATGTTCGACTTCACCGAGCCCAGCAGCACCGGAGGGGCCTCGGCGCCGCGCCGCCCGTACGTGGCCAGCAGCGCCTGCGCCTCGATCGGGTCTCCCAGGGGCGTGCCGGTGCCATGCGCCTCCACCACGTCCACATCCGCGACGTCCAGCCCCGCCGCTCGCAACGCACGGGAAATCACCCGCTGCTGCGACGGCCCGTTCGGAGCGGTCAGTCCGTTCGATGCCCCGTCCTGATTGACCGCCGACCCCCTCACCACGGCCCACACCTCGTGGCCCCGCCGCCGGGCGTCCGACAGCCGCTCGAGCACCAGCACGCCCACGCCCTCGGCGGGCCCGAACCCGTCCGCGCCCTCGGCGAACGCCCGGCTGCGGCCGTCGGCCGAAAGGGCGCGCTGCCGGCAGAACCCCAGGTACACGCTGGGCCCCGCCAGCACCGTGGCCCCGCCGGCCAGAGCCATGGTGCACTCGCCGGCCTGCAGCGCCCGGACCGCCAGATGAACGGCCACCAGAGACGCGGAGCACGCCGTGTCCACTGTCATCGCCGGCCCCTCGAGGCCCAGCGCATAGGCCACCCGGCCCGAGGCGACACTGGCCTGGGTGCCGGTGGTGTAGAAGTGATCAACGTCCGGTACATCGCGGACAATTGACGGGTAGTCGAAGGAGGCAAGGCCGGTGTAGACGCCGGTGTCGGAACCCTTCAACGACGACGGATCGATCCCGGCCCGCTCGATCGCCTCCCAGGAAACCTCGAGCAGCAACCGCTGCTGCGGATCCATCGCGAGCGCCTCACGCGGCGAGATGCCGAAGAACTCCGCGTCGAACTCATCGACCGAATCCAGAAATCCGCCGCCCTGCACGTACATGGTGCCCGGCCGGTCCGGATCGGGATCGAACAGCCCTTCAAGATCCCAGCCGCGGTCCTTCGGTATCTCCGATATCGCCTCGCCACCGGAAGACACCAGATCCCACAGGCCTTCGGGCGACCGAACCCCTCCGGGGAACCGGCAGCCCATACCCACGATCACGATGGGGTCGTCGTCCAGGGCGGGGGACTCCCCGGAAGGATCCGCAGGGTCCGTCTCCCCCGCCTCCGTGGACTCCCGGCGGCTCCGCAGATAGTCCGCCAGAGCCACCGGCGTGGGGTAGTCGAAGATCAGGGAGGAGGGAAGCCTGAGGCCGGTCGCCACGTCGAGCCGGTCGCGCAACTCGACCGCTGTCAGTGAATCGAGGCCCAGATCCTGGAAGGTGAGATCCGGATCAATGTCAGCGGCCTCCTCCTCCAGCACCTCAGCCGTGTGTCTGCACACCAAATCGAGCACGTCGTCCACTTGGACAATTCCCCCCTAGGGCCGATCTTCCCTCGTATTGCCCTATTGACCAAAGAATGACTCAGGAGTCGTCTGGATGAAGTCAGCCCGAATTTCCCCTGCGCCCGGCCTTCAAGTGAATCCGCGCGCAGGGAATGAAATTCGGGCGATGTCGCCTGTCAGGAACTCCGGGCGAAGGCCGCCCTCAGGGCGGCCCTTTCAGGCCCGCTCGCCAACCGGAGTCGGCTCGACAACTCCGGCCCCCTCCAGGGCTGTTCGGCGCTCGACCAGTCCGAGTGCCACACCGGCGATGATGATCACGCCGCCGAACACCTGCGCAAGACGGATCGTCTCCCCGTTGATCACTACGGCGCCGAGCACGCCGAACACCGGCACCAGGTTCAGGATGTTGACCGCGACGCTCGAAGTCATGCGCCGCAGGCCGTAGTTGTAGAGAAGGAAGCCGCCGACGGAACACGCCACGGCCAGGTAGGCGAGCAGCGCCGAGGCCGATGCGTCCGGCACCCGCCAGTCCCCGACCTCCAGGAGCGAGGCGAGCAGGAAGCCGGCGGCGCCCGCCACCGTCTGGTAGTAGGTCAGGTTCACCGCGTCCTGGCCTCGGCCCGCGTACTTGCCCAGCACGTTGTATCCGGCCCACACCAGCCCGCCGAGCAGCAGCAGGACATCGCCGAACCAGCGGTCGTCGCCTCCCACTTCCGCGCCGTTACGCACGACCAGGAAGGCCCCCACCGTGGCGAGCAGCACGCCCGCGACTCGGAGCAGCGGCATCCTGGTCCGAAAGGCCACCAATTCCAAGAGCATGGTCATCAGGGGATAGGTGGCCACGATGAGAGAGGCATCCGAGGCGGTCGACAGCTCGACACCGATATTCTCCAGCACGAAATAGGCCGTGATACCGAGCAGACCACTCAGGTACATCATTCGCCGCTGTCGGGCGTCCGGCCGCGCGGCCGGCTTTCGACGCGCGCGCACCATGATCGCGAGTATGCCTGCGGCCAGCGTGAACCGGATGGCCCCGATGCTCAGCGGCCCCACGTCGTCCAGCACCTTCTTGGTCACCGCGTACGAACTGCTCCAGAACAGCGCCGCCGCCACGACTGCGCCCATCGCCCCGAGCCTCGCCTGCCGCCCGTCCACCCGTGATTTTCCCTTCCGTTCAGCGTCCCGACTCCGCATCGACCACTCGGTAGAGAATCGAGCCATGGACGGAACTACCGGGAGGAGACTAGCAATTACACCGGGAAGATGGCACGCTGGCCGAACATAATTCGGGAACATACGGATGTGACGGAACATGGACGAACTTGATTCGGCGTTGCTACGGCTCCTGCAGCAAGACGGTCGGCGGTCCAACCGGGACCTGGCCACAGAGCTGGGAATCGCACCCTCCACCTGTCTGGAGCGGGTGCGGTCCTTGCGCGAGCGCGGGGTACTGCTCGGATTCCACGCCGAGGTGGACCTCGCCGCACTGGGCCGCGGACTCCAAGCGATGATCGCCGTGCGAGTGCGACCGCCCACGCGTGCGGTGATCGAGCAATTCCAGGCCTTCGTGGCGAGGATGCCTGAGGTGCTCTCAGTTTTCGTACTGACGGGCACCGACGACTTCCTCCTCCATGTGGCTGTTCGCGACGCCGACCATCTGCACTCGGTCGTCCTGGACAAACTGACAGAGCGACAGGAGCTCGCGGACGTACGCACCTCAGTGGTCTACGGGCATCTGCGCAAGAACGTCATCGAGCAGGTGTAAGAGCCTCCAGTGACGCGATCAGCAGATCGTTCGCCTCCGGACTGCCGACCGTGATCCGCAGCCCCGTACCGGAGAAGTTGCGGACCAGCAGTCCACGCTGCTCGAGTGCCACGGCGACCCTGTCGGACTCCTCGCCGAGCGGTACCCAGAGGAAGTTCGTCTCACTCGCCGGGGTCTTCCAGCCCTGCGCGCCGAGAGCCTCCCGCAGCCTCTCCCGCTCGGCGGTGATTCTGTCCACCTGCGCGAAGAGTTCGTCCTCCGCGTCCAGTGCGGCCAGAGCCGCCTGCTCCGCGATCCGGCCCACTCCGCACGGCACAGCGCACTTGCGGAGGGCCTCGGCGATCTTCGGGTGGGCTACGCCGTAGCCCACCCGCAGGCCGGCGAGCCCATAGGCCTTCGAAAAGGTCCGGAGCACCACCAGGTTGGGCCGGTCACGATGGAGTTCCACTCCATTCGGCGCGTCCGGAGCCTGGTAGAACTCGAAGTAGGCCTCGTCGAGCACCACCAGGACGTGATCCGGCACTCGGTCGAGGAATTGCTTGAGCTCGGCGGCGCCGACAGCGGTACCCGTGGGGTTGTTGGGTTCGCACAGCAGCACCATGGAGGTCCGCGGCGTGATGGCCGCGGCCATCGCCTCCAGGTCATGGGTCTCGTCGGTGAGCGGCACCTCGACCGGAACGGCACCGGCCATCCGCACCACGATCGGAAAAGCCTCGAACGAGGGCCAGGCGTAGACCACTTCGTCGCCGGGCGAGAGCATCGCCTGGCCGATCTGCTGATAGATGCCGACCGACCCCGGACCCGTGACCACATGCGAGAGCGGGACGTCCAGCTTGCGGGCCAGGGCGGCCGTCAGCTCTTCCGGGAAGATGCCCGGGTAGAAGTTGGTCTGCGCCGCAGCCGAGGAAATCCTCTCGAGGGCCGAGGGCAACGGCGGGTAAGGGTTCTCGTTGAGGAAGAGCCGGTGCGACACACCTGCGGCAGGCGGTTGCGGCGGCTTGGGCACATAGGCCGGTATGCCGTCGAGAATCGCGCGCGGCGACGGTGAGTGAGGACTCACTTCTATCGTTCTCCTCTGCAGTTTCCCTGGCGGGTTGGTCAGTCGAGTTCGAAGGTCTGGCCCAGCCCGCGGGCTGCAGCCTCCTTGGCCACGGCGAAGCCGGACATGACGTCCTGCACGCCGAGGCCGAGCGACTTGAAGACGGTGATCTCCGCACCCTCGCGGCGTCCGGGATGCGCCCCGAGCAGCACCTCGCCCAGCTCGGCCTGGATGTGGTCAGGGCCGACCAGCCCCTCGTTCAGCGGCGCCAGCAGGTCACCGGACTCGGCGCGAGCCGACTCCCGGCTGTCGACGAAGACGGACGCGTTCGCCACGGCCGCGGAGGACAGTTCGCGGTGGTCGACGAAGGAAGCTCCGACGGCGTTGACATGCACTCCGGGTGCGAGGTCCGCGGCCTGGACGACGGGCTCCTTGGTCGCGGTCGTGGTGCAGACCAGGTCGGCCCCGGCCAGTGCCTGCGCCGGCGTGGTGACGGTCTCCACCTCGATGCCCAGCTCCTTGGCCGCCCAGGCTCGGTAGGCCTCCGCGTTCTCGCTGGTACGGCTCCACACCCTGACCCGGCGCAACGGCCTGACCAGGTGCATGGCCTCCAGATGGCTGCGCGCCTGGACACCCGAGCCGAGCACGGCGAGGTCCCCGGCGTCCGGCCGTGCCAGCGCTTCGGTGGCGACGGCGGACACGGCGGCCGTTCGAACGGCGGTCACCGCGCCCGCGTCCATCAGCGCCAGTGGAGCGCCGGTCTCCGGGTCGAAGACCATGACGACACCGATATGCAGTTCGAGACCACGGGAGGGATTCTCGGGCTTGAGCACCATGGCCTTCAGCCCGTACCCCGCCAGGTCGTCCCCGGCGACGAACCCCGGCATGGTGCCCAGCAGACCGGTGTCCTTCTCGGGCCGCAGGATGGTCCGCAACGGCAGTTCCACCTGGCCACTGCTGTACCGGCGCATGGCTTCCGCCATCACCGGCAGCGCGGTCCTGACCGGATAGATCTCACGCACCGTGGCGCGGTCGAGGAGAATCATGGGTAGACCTGTTTCTTTCAGGAGTCCGTACCGGCGAGGGTGAAGACCGACCACAGCATCCGGATCGGCCGGGTACGGGAGATGAATTCCAGCTCGTTGGCCTTGGCCGCCGGCAGCGTGGTGAGCGCCAGGTCGGTCTCCCCGCGGCGGGCCAGGCCGGCTGCCGCACTGGTGGAGGTGGCGAGGCGGATCTCCGCCACCTCGTACTCCTTCGGGAGCAGTTCCTCGACCAGAGGGACCGGTGCCGGGTGGGTGGCGATCCGGGCCGCCTTGGGAATGCGGCGCCCCCGCGAGACAGCAATGCCGTAGTGCGGGGTGTCGAAGAGGAAGGCGCCGGCGAACCGCAGCGCCGGATCCATGTAGAAGGAGTGCACCGAGGCGTACGCGTTCGCGATCACGACATGGCTGACGACGCCCTCACGCAGCGCCTCGCCGGCCTTCTCGAACGTCTCGTAGAGCTGGATGTCCGGCGGCCCACCGTGACCGTGGTCCGCCCAGAGATACAGTGCCGCCTGCTCACTGCTGGTACCAGCTGGGCCGAGAGTGCCGATGGTCTTGACCGACGGGCCCGCTGACAGGGCGGTGTCTATCCATCCTGTTGCCTGGTTCATTTTTTCCCCCTAGGAATTGACGGTCAGGGCGTGGCGGAGCCGACGGTCTGGAGCCAGTGGCGGTAGCGCTGGTCCTTGCCACGGACTACGTCGTGGTACGCGGTCATCAACGCCGTGGTGAGCGGCCCCGGAGCGCCGTCTCCGACGGGACGGCCGCCGATCTCGGTCACCGGAACGATCTCTGCCCCCGTGCCGGTGAGGAAGACCTCGTCGGCATTGCACAGATCCTCACGGCCGAGATCGTGGAAGTCGGTCCCGACGTCCAGCAGTTCGGTCGCCAGCGTGACCACGGTGTCCCGCGTGATGCCTTCGAGCAGATCGGCCGTGACCGGGGGTGTGACCAGTCGGCCACGGATGACGGCGAACACGTTGGACGTGCTGGCCTCTGCCACCTGGCCACGGCTGTTGAGCAGGATGGCGTCGTCGTATCCGGCGGCCCGCGCCTCGTCCACGGCGAGCGCGTTGTTGACGTAGCCGCCGGTGACCTTGGCGCGGACCGGCAGCACGCCGGACTCCGGCCTGCGCCAGGAGCTGATGGCGACGCGGATCCCGCCGCGGTCGGTGTACGAGCCCATCCGGAACGCGTTGATCGTCAACGCGTCGGACACGCCCGTGAGTTGGACACCGGGCGGGGTACCGGGCAGCAGCGACTTCTTGAACGCCAGCGGACGGATGTACATGTCCGAGGTCGGGCCGATCCGCCGCAGCAGTTCCGCCGTCAGCTCGGACAACTCCTCCACGTCCCGGCCCACTTCGATGCGCAGGGTCCGGGAACTCCTGAGGAGGCGCCGGTAGTGATCGTGGCCACGGAAGACCGCCAGGCCCCCGTCCTCCTGGACGTACGCGCGGATGCCCTCGAAGACACCTGTGCCGTACTGGAGTGCCTGGGTGGTGACGGGCACCGTTGCCTCGGCCAGGGTGACGAACTCCCCGTCGTGATAGGCCAGAGCGGCGATGGCGGGTGTTGCCTGGTCGGTGGAAGTCGTTACGGCGCTGGTCACTGAGCCCTCCCGTTGGCCACCGCAAGGGCGGCGGCACGCTCGTCGTCCGACGCGGACTGGCGCCGGTCCTCCACCCGGGCGGCCTTCCAGCTGACCATCGCCCCGGTCGTCGTGACGCTGCCGAGTGCGCCGTACTCGAAGCGGACCGGGACCTCGAGCCGCTCGCGGACGAATTCCGCGATGACTGTCTCGTCGATGCGCACGCCCTCGCTCTCGGGGGGCAGTTCGAGGCGAAGCGTCAGCTCGTCCCGGCCCTCCACGGCGTCGATCACGATCTGGTAGTCGAGGTAGCCCCGCGGGTGGGTCAGCAGGAGTTCCTCAAGGTCATAGCCACTGATCCGGTGACCGCCGATGACCAGGATGTCGCGGGTCCTGCCGAGCACCTCCAGGGTGGCCGCGGGCAGGGTGTGGTCCGCACTCTGGGGACCGAGGCGGACCAGGTCTCCCGTGCGGTAGCGCACCAGGGGCTTGCTGCCCTGGTACAGCGCGGTGACGACGAGTTCGCCGGTGCGCACGCCGTCGGGCCCCGGCTCGACCGCTGCCGCGGTTTCCGGGTCGATCACCTCGTACACGTTGAGCAGGGGAGCCGTGTACAGGGCGCCGTCGGCGCCGGCCGCGCCCATCACCGAGGCTTCCTGCGAGGCGTAGAGGGCGTTGTAAACCTTGGCGCCCCACACCTGTCCGATGTTTTCGAGGAGGCTCGGGGAAGCGAGTTCTCCCGTGCACATCAGTACGTCGAGCTTGAAGTCACGCTGCGGATGAAGACCGGCCGCGTACACCTTCTTCGCCAGGGACAGCGCCATGCCCGGCGTGCTGAAGAGACCGGTGGCCGGAAGGACCCGCAGAGTCTCCAGCGCACGGTCGTAGCCGACCATCGGCGAATGCGGCCACATCTTGGCGACGGCGTGCCCCAGATTTCGGCAGACGTCACCGAAGGTGTCACTGAAGGCGTGCAGTTCGGTCGGCCCCGAGACGCCGATCACCTGCTCGTCACCGAACTGCCGGAAAATCGTGTCGTAATAGACGGTCAGCGCCGTGTTGTTGTGCAGCGAGTCAATGTTGTCCCGCGGGCAGGGTGTACTCCGGCCGGTGGTACCGGTGGTCTCGTAGAAGATCCAGGCCTTGGACAGCGGGAGTGACAGTACGTTCTCGAACTCACGACGCAGATCGTCCTTGGTCGTGAACGGTACGGAAGCCAGCTGTTCGGGATCCAGGGAGGTGATGGCCTCGGGATCCACCGATGCCAAGTGCTTCGCGTAGAAAGGCGACTTGTCCTTCACATACGCCAGCGTGCGGCGGAATTCCTGGAGTTGGTGCCCCGTCAGGGTGGCGTAGTCCCAGGTCCCTGCCGCGAATTCCTGGTGCCTGTCACGTATCTCGCGCGCGGTCTTGGCAAGTTCTTCGTTGAAAACGGTGAACATGTGGTCTCTCCTGTCAGTCGCGTCAGCGGTACAACGGCAGGCTGCCGGTGAGCTTGTTCACTGCGCTCTTTCCGCCGCAGACAGCGACTCCGATATAGGGCAGTTCGGAGGTGCCCTGCTCGGCGGTCCGGCGGATGTACTCGTCGTAGCTTCGCGACGACTGGGCCACCGAGGTGAAGTCGACCACGAAGACATCAGGCATGTCGGCGGCCTTCAGGACGATGTCCTGCAGGTCTGAGGTTTCGCCTTTCAGGATGGGCAACGGAATCGCAGTGATTCCGGTGTGCGCCCGCCCGTCGGCATCCTTGACCGAGTCGCCGATGATTCCGTCCACGAACCGTCCGACAGACATGGAAAGCGCCGCGACCGCATTCATGGCAAGACCGGCGGCGAGGTCCTTGTCGACAACAAAGGCGCACTTCTCGTATTTTGCACTCACTACTGCCCCTTATACCGCTTCTTCATTCGCGACAACGAATAGTCTCGACGACATTCGCTGTCGATTTCCTCAATGTTATTCTTCAAGGTCCGCGATGACCCAGTCACTGATCTCTCGCCAGAGCCGGATCGCTTCCTGATGGAACGGGTGCACCAGATAGCGCTCCAGCGCCTCTTCGTCATCCATGAGACCAATCACTGCGAAGTCGTGCGCAATCGGTCGCGTGGATATGTTGCGGCCGGCAGTCCACTCATGGAGTTCCGGTACCTCGCCCCCCACCTTGGCCGCGACGCGCTCCGCTTCCTGCGCCCTGGGGTCGTCCCAGGAAATCCCGTCCTTGAACTTGAAGAGCACTATGTGACGGATCATGTCTGTCCTTCGGGGATCGGTATTCGGGTGGCCGCCGGGACGAGCGCCTCGCCGCGAGCAAAAGCGCGTTCACCGAACTCATTGATGGCGGCCATCTGGCGTTCGCCGAGCGAGTAGTCGAGAGCCCGGTAGTAGTCGAGCAGTACGGGTACGTCCACGGCGCCGGCCCGGCTTTCGCGCGACTCACGAGCCGCCGCGACCGCCACCTCCATGGGGTGCGACCGAGCTCGCCGGACCGCGTCCACGAGCGACGCCTGCACCGCGTCCACCGCATCCGGGTAGGCCTGCGCGAACTCGCGGCGCACCGCCCAGACCGCGAAGACCATGGGCAGGCCCGTCCAGCTCCGCCACATCGCGCCCGTGTCGTGAACGGTGAGGCCGCGTGGCACGTCCGCCTGCAGGCGCAGCGCGTCGTCTCCTATGACGACGGCGGCGTCAGCCACGCTCAGCATGTCGTCCAGGTCCTGGCCCACGGCGCGATAGGTCGGGCGCACGCCGACTGCGTCCTCCAGCAGCATTCTGGCCAGCAGCGCGGTACTGCGACTGGCCTCGGAGAGCGCGACCACGCGTCCGTCCAGGCCTTCGAGCGGGCCGCGAGAGACGATGTGGCACGAGCGCACAGGACCGTCGCTGCCGATCGCAATTCCAGGCAGCAGGCACAGGTCGTCCGCGTGCTGCAAATACCTGGCAAGGCTGATCGGGCTGATATCCAAGTTGCCCGACAGGAGCTCCGAAGCAAGCCGTTCAGGTGGTGCGGAGAGCAGATCGACATCGCACGCTGCCCCGCTGTCGGTCAGGCCCCAACGGATCGGTGCACAGTTAAGGAAGGAGATATCGCCGACGCGCAGTACAAGGGTCTCGGAAGTCTTCACGAGTTACCCACTGGCGCGCCACCCGCCTCGGTCGCAGGCTTGGGGAGTCGCCCCCGGCAGAGACTCAGAATATTGAGGGCGAGAGTGGCCCCTTCCGGTCCCAGCTCCGCCACGTAACGATCGATGATGGTCTTCTCACGAGAGAGTACGGTTCGCGTCCCGCCGTCACTCGTGCGCTGCTGCTGAATTTGATGAGAAATGGCCTTTCGGCGTCGCACGATGTCCAACATCTGAACATCTAACGCGTCGATCTCTTTGCGCGCCTCATCGATCGTAAAACCCACCGCGGCATGCTCGCGTGACTCCACGTCAACCTCTTCTTTCCGGTGCGGATAATTGCAGGCAGGAGGAATGATCCCGCGACATTGGCAAGCGTATCCGCAACTTACCCTCGGCGATCAATCACTTTCGAAGAGAATCTCAAATTCTGAGACGTGGAGGTATTCCCTCAATCATCGTTGCGAGTACTGCCGCACAATAGGCCGTAGGGCAGGCTCGTCGAAGCCCGTTGATACGCTTTTAATAAGCTTTTGATACTCGGCCGGTGTGACATGAAGCACTCGGCCGAATGAAAGTCGCATCGACTGCACCGTCCCGAACCCCGCACTCGCCGAGGCCTCGTCGAGGCTGGCGGGCGGCTCGGATCTCTCCAGGATCCGGCGTGCGGTTTCCACTCTGACCCGTTCGACGTACCGGCCCGGCGTCATGCCGGTCTGTACCGCGAAGAGCCTGCCGAAGTTGCGTACGGACATGCCCACTTGGGCAGCCAGCCGACTGCGGGACAGATCGCTCGCCGGCTCGTTCGTGATCAGTTCGATGGCATCACGGACCGCGGGATGGCCCACCGAAGGCGCAGGTCGAGGCGCCAACTGCGCCTGGCCACCCGGCCGGCGCAGGTGCGTGAGCAGCCTGTGCGACACGTCGCGGGCCACGTCGCGCCCCGCGTCGTCCTCCAACAGCGAGAGCGCCAGGTCGATTCCCGCTGTACCGCCCCCGCAGGTGAACACCGGCCCGTCCTTGGCGAAGAACGCCGAGGTGTCCACATGGACATCCGGGTAAGCAGTGGCAAGGCGATCGCACCACTTCCAGTGCGTGGTCACCCGACGCCCGGACAGCACACCGGACTCCGCCAGCAGGAACACGCCGGTACACAGGGCCATGACGCGCGCTGCACGGTGAACTAACTCCGCGATGGCTCCCGCCAATTCACTGCCGTGCGGGGCTACTTCGCCCGCGCCGGGGACGATCAGCAGGTCCGGCGCGGGACCGTCACCGAGTGCGCCATCGGGCGCCACCGTCAGGCCGCCGGCTGTACGAGCAGGGCGACCGTCGACCGATGCAATACGAGTCCGGTACGCCACTGCGGCAGAGGCCATTCCCGTCGCGGCACTCAGGACCTCGAGCGGGCCCGCCAACTGCAGTTCATGCATACCGTCATAGGCCACGACCGTCACGTCCACATACATCAGTGGACCGCCCGTCGCTGCGCGAGTGAACGGAAGGGCAACTCTCGGAACTCTCGGGGCTCTCGGGTCCGAACCCGATCGCCGGCTGTGCTTTTACCCTGAATCGGGTCTCGCAGCCTGGAGATACATACAACAACCCGGTTCGCAGAACCTGTTGCTAACCAACCCGTGCAGTTGCCCTGCACAAGTGGTCCGATATAAGCAGCATGTAATCGCAGCTTTCCAGCGTACGACGAAAGCACTCTGCACCCCGTTGCTCAACCCTCGCCTGGCATGAACTAAAGATCAGCCTGGCACACTTGATTGAGGGTCACCACACCGTGTCCACATGGAGAGACAGTGCGGAGTGACCCAGGACACGCCTGACGAGAAACTGTCTGCTGCGATCTTTTATGTGCTAGTTAGCAGCTATGCCTGGCGTCAACTCCCGCACGGCTCAGGCATATTGAAGCAATCGACTGCTCACCGACAGTTCATGAACTGCTCCAGAGCCGACGTCTGGCTCCGCCTCCGAAAAGCCGCCCCGCACCGGCTCGACGGCACCGGCCTAGTTGACGCCATTCGCGTCGACATTAATCTCTTCGACAACACCCGCGCCGTGCGTTCGCCAGGATGACGGCGCTCTGGTCTTCGCGTCGCAGAACTTTCGCGGCGCAGGCGCCGACAGCCACGTGGACCAAGGCGAGACGAGACGAGAGTGCAGCGGCCGGATCTCTGCAGGCCGCACGTGGCGGGCATCCGCGGGCATCAGCCAAGTCCGAACTCCCCTTGACCACGTCCGCCGTCATGGCGCCAGAGAGCAGACCGAGAAAATGCCCCATCCACCCAGCAGCCCCACCTCCAGCACGCCCCACACACTCTGGGCCCCTGCCAAGGGCCACCGCTCCTCAGAACCGCCACCCGCTACACTGTCTGCGGTGACGCAGGCCTTCGCGCCTGCCCACCACAAAACTGCCGGGAAGCAGGCGCCTGGATCCGCCCACGTCAGGGAGGGTTCCAGACACGTTTTCCGACAGATCCCGGCCTTCGTAGCTCAGGGGATAGAGCACCGCTCTCCTAAAGCGGGTGTCGCAGGTTCGAATCCTGCCGGGGGCACACCTTCTGACCTGCGTCAGAGCAGAGAACGGCCCCTCGGAATGATCTTCCGAGGGGCCGTTTTCGTGCCTGTGGGGACACAGCGGGGTCGTAACGTTATGCGATGCCTCGGTCACCGATTGGTGGGGGCTCGACTTCTGGCGGCTGCGGGGGCGGGCTCTTGACGAGGACGAGACGGGCCGGGGCGGGGGGCGTTAGCGGCGTCGGGCTCGGTTTCGGTTCCGCCTGTACGGGCGTCGCCCTGGGTCGGAGGAGGCTCTGGGCTGCTCACTGGTTCCCTGCGCGGCACGATCGCGACCGGGGTGTCGGCCGCCTCCTTCGCGAACTGCGGCATGAGCGAGGTGTACGTGTCCGCGGTGAGGCCGTAGGAGGCGTGCCCGAGGAGGGCCTGGATCGCCTTCATGGACAGGCCGGCGGCCAGGCTCAGCGAGACCGCGCAGTGCCGAAGGTCGTGCAGTCGGATGGGCGGCATGCCGAGCCGCTTGATGAAGCGCTCGAAGGCTTGGCTGACGTTGTCCGGGTGCCAGGGGCGGCCGTCGGGCATGGTGAAGACACAGCCGCTGTCGATGTACGGGCCGTACTTCTTGGGGTCCGTCGCGTGCTTGCGCTCCCACTCCGCTCTCTGTTCCTTCTGTACGTCCCGCCATGCGGTGAACAGGGCGAAGGTAGCGGTGTCGAGGGTGACGCTGCGGTTGCTGGCGCGGCTCTTGAGGGTGTCGCTCCAGACCTCGTACTTGGAGTCGGAGACGAGCTGGGTTACCAGGTTCGTGGCGCCCTTGGTCATGTCGACCTCGGTCCAGGGCAGGCCGGTCGCCTCGCCTCGGCGCGGGGCCCGGAACACCATGAAGTGCCACGTGATGTACAGCGGATGCGCGACGGCAGCGTCGAGGAACCGCCTCGACCTCCGGATCGACTTCCTCCCGGTTGTCCACGTCCCCAACACGATCAGCGGCGGCGAACACTTCGGCCAGTCCAGCCTGTTGCCTGCCGCCCAGCTCCTCGACAACCTCGGCGCGGCCGACACCGACAGTCAGCGGGCACCAGGTCAAGGTGTTCGTTGGTGGCCCCTGCGCGGTAGACGTGCAGGAAGTCGTCGAACTTGGCACCACCGAACGCGTCCAGGAATCGCTTGAAGGCGGGGCAGGAACTCGGTCTTCAACTCACACTCTGCACGTACTCAGTCGTTGACCACGGGGCCCGCAGTGCCGGTCGTGGGGAAGGCCGCCAAGAGGTCCAGGTCGGTCGCCCTGCCGTCCTCCTGCTGATCAATCGCGGATTCCCCCAAGTCTGCGACGGGAGTGTGCGGCAGCCGGGCAACAGGGGCCCGACTGCCGCGATCGTGTAGACCGGCACCTCGTCGTCGGAGCCTTCGAGCCGCGTACGGGTCACAGTGCCGTCCGGTGCCGCCAGCCAGTAGGCACTCGGCGGGAACGGTTCGGCAGGGTAGAGGACCACGGTGTTCGCGGCCTGCGCGAAGGCGGCGGCGATATCGGCCTCAGGCGGCTGTGGTTGAAAGTGGACCTGCAGGTAGATGTACAGGGACGTTGCCACGTCGCCGTGGCGGTCGGCCTTGTCGCACCAGCACGAGCACATCCCAGTTGCGGAGATCCTGGTCCTTGCCGCCGTCGCCGACATCGACATCCGCGACGGACAACCCCAGACAGACGGCGAGGGCTGAGGCGATGGACTGGCGGGCAGGGCATCGGTGAGCAGGAGGCTGTACGCCGTAGAGGGTGGAACCTCTCGGTCAGCTGGCGCTCATACCGCGCTCCGGCCAGTCGTTCCGCTCTTCGAACAGGGAGTTGATCTTCCGTGACGCCTTGAGGAACGTGTAGTCGATGTCGCCGTCGTCCGGCGCCGAAGTGCGGCTGCTCGTGGCCATGGTGAGCGTGCGAGACATCTCCGTCGGGTCGTCGCCGAAGGAGTAGCGAATGGAGCCCGGCTGCTCGGACAGCTTCTTGAAGTAGACCAGGGACGCCATTACCACTCGCTCTCGAAGTCCTCCCGCTTGTTCAGCGGGACCTTGCTCTGCCAATTGTAGTTTTCGTTGGCCACCCGGCGTGCCTCCTGGTAGGTCGCGCCCGGGTGCGTGCGCAGGTAGTCAAGCTCCGTGAGCTCGTGTTCGAGCAGGACGTGATCCTCGGGCAGGGCGTTGCCGGACCGCAGACGGATCCAGGCGTCGGCGATCTCGGCGTCCGCATCGAATTTCCGGGTGACGACCTCACCGGTCTCGTAGTCCTCGATCGGATGCTCGGAGTCGAAGACGTGCTTCTTGATCGAGGAAATCTCTTCCTCGGTGAATCCCTTTGCCCCGCCGACCCGCGCCACGTCCTGCGTGTTGCGACTGATGGCGGCGATATCGCGGGAATCCTGGCGGAAGTCGTCGTACGCAGCGTCCGCCCACCGCGTCTGCGCAGGGTCGTCCAGGATGTCGCGAGGACGTCGACGAGCACCGGTGAGCCATTCGTCGCCGCCCCGCACAGCGGATGCGGAGGGAGCCGTGGCTTCCGGCACGTTGGCCAGAAGCAGGCGGGGGTCAGCGAGAGCGGGCATGTCCCCGCCGAGGAGACCGCGCCACCCGCCTGCTTCGGATGCGACGCGCGCTCCGCCGGCCGCCGCACCGAACATGCCGCCGTAGAGCATTCCATCCGTAATCGCGTGACCGGCTTCGTCGAGGCTGAGGCCCTTGCTCTCACCGGTGGCCATCGAGACCGGCTGGGTGACGGCCAGGTCCACGGTGACGGATTCGATGCCGCCGAGTGCTGCGGTGGCCAGGGTGGTGCCGGCGATGGTGGCGATCTCGGTGGAGACGGTGACGCCCATGGTGCCGGCCATTTCCACGATGCTCGCGGTGGCCGCGGCCGCGGCGCCTTCGGAGATGCCCGCGGTGAAGATGGCGAGTGCGGTTCCCGCGATGATCGTGGCGCCGACGATCTCCAGCTCGTGTTCGAGGTGTTTGACGGCCTTGTGGACGGCGTCGGCGTACTTGTCGAGCGCCTTCGCCATGTCGCGGGCGCCGTCGATCATGTCCTGGAGCCAGCCGTGGCCGTCGTAGTAGTAGCGGCGCCAGAACGGGTCGTCGAAGGCCGCGATCGCCTCACCCTTGTTGTGCTCGATGATGCCGCGCGCCGACCTGTTCGCGGCGGCGGTGACCTCTTCGACGTCGTCGGCGAAGTCACGCCACGCCTTCGCCGCCTTGCGCAGACCGTCCTCGTCGGCGTCCGGCCACCACATGCCGGTGACGTCCTGGATGATCTCCTTGGCCTTGTCGGCGGCGCTCACTTGCCCGCGTCCCCGCCCTGGCCCTTGACCGTGATCTTGCTGAACATCGAGCGGACGAGGTCTTCGTTGTCGATGTGGCCGTCCGCCATGTCCACCATCGCCTCGTGGATGCTGGCCAAGCCCTGGGCGAGGATATCCGCGGACTGCTCGATCCGCTTGACGTGCGGGGCGTACGCCTTGCGGAAGGCGGTTCCCTGTTCGTCGTCACCCCAGGGCGCACCGGCGGCGAACAGCGCCATCTGGAGCTTCGTCAGGGCCTTGCCGAGGCCGTGCTGTGCATATGGAAGTGAGGCGCAGTCGCCCTCAGATCGGCGATCTTGATGTGGAGTATCTCGCCGTCGTTCTTGTCGCTCATGGCGTCGTCCGTGTCCCCTCCGTCGGCTCGCCAGCCCGAAGACGCTAGTTGAGCAAGGTCATGTGCGGCTGTGAGCGTCCCCAAGGGAAGGGAAAGATCCGTTCAAGGTTGTGGATGCCGGTGATCCGTTTAGGCTCCGCCGGTGACAACCCCGGTGAACCCACATCCGCAGGCCCATCCGGATGCTGCGGCCTTCCGCGACCCGATCGCGCTGGCGGCATCGCTGGCGCGGATGGGGCCCGCAGTGCGTTCGCGTACGCCGGCGATCACCCGGCACCACGCGATGCTGATGGGCGCCCGGATCCAACGGCACGCTTCGGGGCGGAGTTGTACGGGGCATGGCCCGCCGCCGAGGCGAACGCGTTGTGGGAGGCGGCCCGGCAGGTGCAGCAGGTCGGCCTCGTCGACGTCGTGGACGTGGGAAAAGGCTGAGCGCGGATCCTCAGCTCCGGGCCGAACTGGAGTTGTGCGAGCGCTGGGGCATTCCGCACTCCCGCTTCCTGGGCGGCGACGGCACCTGGACCGACCACGACCGGGCGAAGGCCCTGGCTTGGCGCACCTGGCGGCACAGCGTCTGCCCTGACTGCCGCACCCGCCTCGACGACTGGGAACCGGCGCGCGGCGGCGATCCACACGCCTACCTGCGCGACGGGGCGTTGCTCGCACTGTTGCCGAGGGACTACCGTCCGGCCGTCACCCGGACGCTCACGGTCGCCTCGGACTGCCGCAAACCCTTGTGGCTCGAGGTCACCGAGGCAGGCGAGGTCACGGTCCACCTGCCGGCCGGAAAAACCGCCAGCGCCGAGTGGGCCAGCCTGGACGGTGCATCCTGCTACGCCGAGGCAGGCGACGGGTGCTGAGCAGGCAATGCGACGGGGGCGGGAGACGTCGCGGTCGCGGAGCCATTGAGAACATGACGCACGGTGGTGGCGAACTCGTCCCGGGCCGTCCGCATCAGGCGAAGCTTGTCGCGGTACTCCTGCGCCCGGGATCCCCGGCCGTACGTAGAGTCGCGGGTCCGGAGCCGCGCGTATACGTCGTCGACGATGTTGGAGACGGCGTGCACCGCCTCGCTGGCGGCCTGCGCCTTCGTCGCGATGGCCTCGCTGCCCACGGTCTCCGCGGCCGCCTGGGCGTTGAGGACGCCGCGCCAGCTGACCAAGTAGGGCTCGTAGGCGGCCGTGCACTGCGCGAGGTCGGGTGAGTCTCGCAGCAGTTCGTCAACGACCAGCCACGTTCTTCCCTCGAACTCGGCGAGGGCGGACAGGAAGCCGACGCATGCCTCTCGCTGTGCGTCCGTCTGCCGCTGTAGACGGTTGGCATCGGCCTGGTCCTTGACCAGTTGGCGCTGGGAGCGGGCGGTGACCACCTGGCCGACGACCACGCCTCCCGCACCGAAGACCGCACCCACGGCCCCGACGATTCCGGTCAGTAGTTCTGGAGTCATGGCACGCCATCCTGATCCATCTGACGTGTCCATGTGGCGTACTTCGCCCAACCGTGATCGGCTTGCACGGCCTCCGCTCACCGGCCTGCCCTGGTCAGACTCCGCACACTCGGGCCTGACCCTCCAGGCCGGGCGAAGACGCCAGCTGGGCGGCGGCCCAACTCGACGACACGGACCTCCGCGCCCTCATCGCCGACACCCCCGGCCGCGCCACCGGCCCCGCGCTCCACCGACTCCACACCGCGTACCGAAGCCTCTGGCTCGGCGACATCCACCCGGAGCCCCCGACAGGCCCGCCTACCCCCACCGCGCTCCGCGATCGCTAAGCGGGCCTCACAAGAACCGACCCCGCCCACCGCCTGGGCATCTCCGACCACCTCCCCCTCCTACCCCCTCCGACGGGGCCACCGCGGGGGCAGAGCGGGGACACGCCCCCTCGGCGGGGGACACAGCGGGGACGTAGTGCCCGAGACGGCCCGGGGCCAGAAGGGACCGTAGGGGACACCGCAGAACAACAAAAGGCCAGCTCAGAACCAGTCCCACACCCCCACGCCTCCATCCCCGCAGGTCACCCCGCCCCCCCGTTCCCCCAACGATCTTGCTCCTAAAGCGGGTGTCGCAGGTTCGAATCCTGCCGGGGGCACAGACAGGTTCGTGCAGGTCACGAGTCAGATTGCGGGACTGCCCCCGGGGTCATCCCGGGGGCAGTACATATTTCGTACCCCTCAGTTCGGCTGTTCGGCAGGCGCGATGGGCGCTCTCAGCTTTGCCAGGCGCCGACGTGCTCGACTCGGGCCACACCTGCCGCCTGGACGGCCGTCTTCATCGCCTTGCCCCAGTCGCGACGCCGGGAGTTCGGGTACCGTATCGGCCCGCCCTCGGGAGCTGTGAACACCAGGGCATCCCTGGTGCGGCCGCCTGCCAGGGGCTCCAGCTCCTCCCTGACGGCCTGCCACGACTCGCAGGTCTGCTCACCGTCACCCATTCTGAGTAATAGGGAGTCCCTGACATGAGCCGGTCATCCCGAAGCACCGAACCAGGGACACTCGAGAGGAGAAAGCCATGCGTATACGACGACTGCTAGGCCTCGCCCTCGCCACAGCAACCCTCGCCGGCGCGAGCGCCGTCGGCGCCGCCACCGCTCAGGCAGCGACGTATCCGGCCATCTCGGCCGACCAGTGCACGGCCCAGGGCGGATCGGTCAACCAGGGCGGCCCCTACCGCGGCCCCACGTGCACCTTCCCCGACGGGCACTCGGAAGCCATTACCTGAGCGCGCCGGACCGGATGGGCGGGGCATGGCGGCCCTGACATCACAGATCTGCCGGGCTCCCTGCGCAGAGCGTGACGAGGGCCGGCCGGGGAACAGCGAGGAGGGCCGGCCCAGGAGGGGTTTCTCCCGGGCAGGCCCTTCGGTGTACGAGAAGGACCCTGCGGGCCCGTGGTGCACGTCTGTGACACGACCCTCGCCCTGACCGTGGGTGACCGTGGGTCAGGTGGTCGCCTGAGTGCGCCGCCGCCTCAGCCTCAGGTGGGGGCGCAGGCTCACCAGGACCGCGGCGATCACCGCCCACAGCGCGAGGGTGGCCAACGGCTGCACCGCCTGCGCGCCGTGGAAATAGCTCAGGTCCGTCACCGCGCGGACGGCCGCGCCCGGCGGCAGCAGGGCGGAGACGGCGCGAGCGGCGGAGGGCAGGAGGTCCGGGCCGATGGTGGCTCCGCTGGTGGAATTGCCGACCGTGAGCAGCAAAAGGGTGGCGACCGGCACGCCGACCGGGCCGAGGTAGGTGCCCAGCAGCTTGGTGGTGAACGAGGCTGCCGCGGCAAGCAGGGTCAAGCCGAAGGCCAGCGGCACCACCGGCGCGGGAACTGCCCCGAGGATGGGTCCGGCGATGACGGTGGCGACGATGCCGATGGCCACAGAGGCGCCGGACAACAGCCAGAACCGGTGGCGCAGGTGCAGACGGTTCGCGAGCCCGAGGGCGTTCTGGGCGAGGACGAAGCCGGCCAGCGTGACGCCGAACGCCATGTAGAACCCGGCCAGTCCACGGGAGTCGAAACGGGCGAACGGGACGACGTCCACCGTGGTCAGTCGCTGGCCCGACCCGTGGGCATAGGCGCCGATCAGGCTCTTGACGGCCGTCGTCGTCGACTGCCCGTTGGCCCCGCCGACCTCCAGGCGCAACCGGTCGGAGTCCGCGCGGCCGCTGACCGCCGCCACGACATCGCGACGCTCCAGCTCGGCCCGCCCCGTGGCGGCGTCGGCGACAGGATGGACATCGACGCTGTCACCGAGGACCTGGCGTATCCCGCCCGAAAGCTCCTGCCCGGCGACAGCCACCGGCACCCGGTGCGGCTGGGGGTTGCGCTGCAGACCGACGTAGCAGCCGACGAAGGCCGCCACGACGACCAGGGCGATCACGGCCGGCTGGAGCCAGAGCCGGACCGGTGGCGTGGTCGAGGAGGAGGCGGTGGTCAGGTCGGCTTCGGCCGCCGGGCCGACGCGAGTGGCCATGAATTGTCTCCCGTGAAGGGGGCGCGCCCTTGGATGAGGGGAAGGGAGCGCCTCAAATAGATGATGTGGATGATCTAAACATCAGCGTACGATAGATGTCGTCCGACATCCAAAGAGGAGGTGCCCTATGGGTCGCGTCTCACATGCACAGGCACAGGCGAACCGCCAGCGGGTCGTGGAGGAGACCAACAGGGAGGCACAGGTCAGAACGGCAGCCTCCGCTACCTCGCCTCGGCACACCGCCTGATTACCGTCACGCCGCAGAGTAGTTACAGCGCGCGGCTGCGGATCGCCTCCAATGCGGGGCCCCGTACCCTGCGCCGTATTCCGGCGCTGCCCGACGCCTGCTCGAAGAAGCCGTCCGCCGACCCGCGCAAGGTGTTCGACGTCTTCTGGCAGACCTATGCCGAGAACTACCCGTTCTTCGCCGCCAAGCACGTGGATTGGCAGGCTGTGCGCGACCGCTATCGGCCCCGTATCAACAAGGACACCAGCGACGGCGAGCTCTTCGCCGTGCTGCGGAAGATGATCGAGCCGCTGCACGACGCGCACACCGAACTGTCGGACGGCAAGGACCGGGCGTACAGCGGCGAACGCCCCGGCACGCCTCCGCACAGCGAACAGGACCTGGCCCGCATCGACCGGGCCGTCGCCACGGCGGTCGGGATGCCGCTGCGAAGCTACGCCAATGGGGCGCTGTCATTCGGCCGCCTCCCGGAGGGCACCGGCTATCTACGTATCACCCGCTTCATCAGCCTCACTGACGAGCCGTCATACGTGAAGTGGGAGGCGGAACTGGACGCCGCCCTGAAGGCGATCCCGTGGGAGCGGCTGCGCGGGCTCATCGTGGACGTGCGCGCGAACAGTGGAGGTGCCGACCCGCTCGGGCTGCGCGTCCTCTCCCGGCTGACCGGCCAGCCGTACACCGCCTACACCAAGTTCGCGCGCAACGATCCGCGCGACCCGGCCCTGTTCACACCGGGACAGCCGATCACAGTGCGTCCGTATACGGGACCGCGCTTCACGGGACCGCTCGCGGTCCTCACGGGACCGCTGACGATCAGCGCGGGTGAGAGCTTCACCCAGGCTCTGATGGAACGCGCCCCGGCGCCGATCCGGATCGGTCAGAACACCCAGGGGGTCTTCTCCGACACCATGGATCGCGCACTGCCGAACGGCTGGAGGTTCATCCTGCCCAACGAGGAGTACCGCAGGGCCGACGGCACTACCTTCGATGGCCCCGGCATCCCGCCACAGCACCGCACGCCCGTCTTCACCGAGAAGGAACTCGACCAGGGCCGCGACAGCGCACTGGCCAAGGCGCGGGAGCTGCTGCACCGATAGGGCGCCTGACTGGGATCCCTGGGGTGCTATGCCAGCAGAAGGCGGGACTCTCTTGTCGGCAGTTGTGACGCCCCGAAATAGCAGGTCAGAAGCCCTGCCGTCCGAGCATGTGGCAGGGCTTCGATCTTGCGGTCATCCGGATCGCTGAGGATCTCGGACTCGCTGATGTGCAGGCCATGGTGGTGCAGGGTCCGCAGCCACAGGTCGACGGAGGAGTTGGCGAACCATGCCTCGCCTTGAGGAAGGACGTAGTAGACCCTGCCTGTCCCGGGTTCGACGCCGAACGATCATTCCAGGCCGGGCACGAGTCGCCATGGTGATTCCGGGTGAGGAGGTAGAGCGACCTACCAGCTGACGTCTGGAGTGATGCAGCCGCCTCCACCTGGTAGCTCTTCCCGTCTTCAGGGTCGCCTGTGCCGTCGTGCAGCCGGTACCACGCCCGTAACGCGGGCGGGAACACCACCCCGATCGTCTCCTCCACGGCATCGATGTCCGCGTCACTCGCCGGCGGGCGCAGCAGTGCAGCCGATGCCGGGGCATTCTCCTCAAGCCACGCTTCGATCCGCCCCCATGCCGCTTCGGCTTCGGCTTGGGCCTGTTCGTTCGTGCTCATCGGGTTCTCCTTCGCCTCGCCCGCATCACGCGGTGGCCTGACGCCCTTCAATGCCTTCGTGGCATTCATGGCCTTCATGGGCTCGCACCGGTAAGGACATCGCTGTCGCGGTCATCGACGTCGCGGTCATCGACTCGGACACCGGCGGCAGCGAATCCGTTCGACGAAGGGCAGACTCTGGCGGGGAGACCCGCCGTCGTGCTTCGTCCGCGTTCGATCATGCTGCTCACCTCGTCTGCCCGGCTGCGGCCTGTGGCGCGTCCGAGCATTCAGAAGGGGAGTCAACCGTGGGACGACTGCGCGACAGGCTGACCGGGACGCAGTACCCGGAGAGCGGCCTCGAGCCGTTGGCTGCTTCGGAAGTGCGAGCAGCCTTGTTCGCGATCAACAGCCCGGACAAGCCGTACCGGGTGCGCAACGCGCTCCGCGAGGAGAAGGCTGACGTGGTGGCGGAGTGGCACGTCATGGAGCCGGCCTGGGGTACTGGGACGGGGCGTCGGCAGACGGAGCGAACCTTCAAGTTCCGGATGCGTCTGGACCCGGTGACACATGAGGTGCGGGTCTGCGCCGAGAATCGCGAGGTGACGCGAACCGGTGATCCCCCGGGCCGCGCCGTCGAACGGGGACACGGCAGTGGGCCTCGAACCCGTGTGAGGTCCTGGAAGGGGCACTACGAGAAGGGGCCCGACGGCCGTCGTCAGCGGGTCGACGATTTTCGCTTCGACTCGAACGACATGCGGGATCCCCTGCAGAAAGCCGTTCTCGCCGCAGGATGGACCTGGCGAGGGGCGCGAAGGCTGTGACGTACCGTCCGGGACGGTCTTGACCGGGACGGTCTTGACCGGGACGGTCTTGACCGGGGGCGCGAGGGGCCGTCCTCGTCTCCAGTGAGGCGTTGCGCATGCGCAAGCACGCGAAGCCGGCGCCAAGGGGCGGGGTCGAGGCTTCACAACAGCCATGCGGAAGGCCTTAGTTGACGGGCCGAACGTCCTGAACCCTCCGAACCCCCCGAGCCCCCCCGAGGCCCCGAGGCCCCGAGGCCCCGAGGCCCCGAGGCCCCTCAACGGCGACCGCCCCGGTCCGGACGGAAGAGCCACTGGTCCAATTCCGGAGGCAGCGTCAGCGTCAGAGTCAGCGAGGCTGGCGTACTACTGCCCAACTACCCCATCCAGCTGGGGCCTCGACAGCCTGCCAGGCTCCTGGCAAGGCGTCCGCGACATCCGTTGCAGGGAGGTGCAGGGGGCCGTCCTCACCAAGTTGGTTGATCCAGAGCAGCACGCCGCCCGGAGCCAGCACACGGACGATCTCGGCAGGAAACAGCAGCATGTCGATCGCGGCAACGACCGAGGCTCTGGCATTCGCCACGGGGAGCGCCGCGGCATCGGCACGCACACGAGCCGGTGAGCGGCCGAGGGCCTGGCGCAGCATTTGCTCGGAGATGTCGACACTGATCACTTGGGGGAAGACGCTGCGGAGCAGCCCGGTGAACAGCCCAGTTCCTGAGCCGAGTTCCACGCACACGCCATCAGGGAAGGGCCCGCCACGGTCCAGGGCGTCACGCAGCGGTTCGTCCCGGCCCGTGGCCAGGGTGGTGTCCCACTCTGCGGCCATCTGATCGAACTGGGCGGCGATGAAGTGCGACGTCTCGCCATCCCAGGAGCGACGACCAGCGGCCAACTCGCGGGCAAAAACGCGGAACACCTCAGCCGGTCCCTTCGAAGGAACCGGCTTGCCATCCGGACTGGGCCAGATGCGAGGCAAGAAGGAAGTCACGAGCCCATGTCAGCAGATACGGGTCCTGCATGGATCGGCCCCGGGGTGGAACGCAACTGCACCTCAGGGTGGAGCTCTTCAGCGATCCTCCATCGAGCACGGCCGGCACCTGGCGGGGGAACGCCGACACCTGAATGCGGAACTTTGCCCCCGTTCATCTCTATCGGTTCCGCCTCGGCGTGTCCCTGGACCAGGCGGGATCCGGCGCTGTTTGAATCGCCGAATGACCAAGCGTGACGACGCGGACCTGTTCGGTAATCGGTTTCTGACCGTGCCCGCTCCCTCGGAGACCTTTCCTGAGGAAGGCATGGCCGCGAGGGACGCGATGAGGCTGCTGGACGTGGACCTCGTCATGGAGGGTGACCCACAGCGCAACCTCGCCACGTTCGTCACCACTTGGATGGAGCCGGAGGCGCAGCGGATCATCGCCGAGAACCTCCACCGCAACTTCATCGACCACGCGGAGTACCCCATCTCCGCCGAGATCGAGCAGCGTTGCGTGCGCATGCTCGCCGACCTGTTCCACGCGCCGGGCAAGACAACCGGATGCCGGACCCAGGGCTCGTCCGAGGCGATCATGCTCGGGGCGCTGTCGCTGAAGTGGAAGTGGCGGCAGCGCCGCCAGGCGGCCAATCTGCCGGTCGACCGACCCAACTTGATCTTCGGCGGGGACGTCCACGTCGTGTGGGAGAAGTTCTGCCGCTACTTCGACGTCGAGCCCCGGATCGTGCCGCTCGCCGAGGGCAAGTACACGATCGGCCCGGAGGACGTGGAGCCCCTCCTCGACGAGAACACGATCGGCGTCGTCGCCGTCCTCGGCACCACGTTCACCGGCCACACGGACGACGTCGCCGGGATCGACAAGCTGCTGCGGGACGTCCGCAAGAAACGCGACCTCGACATCCCGATCCACGTCGACGGAGCCAGCGGCGCCTTCGTATGGCCCTTCCTCTACCCCGACTCGAAATGGGACTTCCAGCTCGAGCAGGTCCGTTCGATCAACGTCTCGGGACACAAGTACGGCCTGGTGTACCCCGGCATCGGCTGGCTGATCTTCCGCGACGAATCCGACCTGCCCGTGGATCTCGTGTTCCACGAGAACTACCTGGGCAAGACCGACGCGACGTTCACGCTGAACTTCTCCACCGGCGCGGCGATGGTGCTCGCGCAGTATTACAACTTCGTCCGGCTCGGCCGCCAGGGCTACACCTACGTCATGAAGATGATGCAGCAGAACGCCCACGCGCTCGAAGACAACCTGCGGAGGAGCGGCCGCTTCGAAGTGATCGGGAGCGGTCTCGAGCAGCTGCCGCTGGTCGCTTTCCGTCTCGCCGGCGAGCACGCCTACGACGAGTCCGACGTCGCCTGGCAGCTCTCCGCCGAGCGCGGCTGGATGGTGCCGGCGTACACGCTCCCGCCCAACGCGGAGCGGGTGAAGATCATGCGGGCCCTGGTCAAGGAGACCCTGAGCCGCGAGCAGATCGATCGCCTGAGCCAGGACATCGACGACGCGTGTCGCACTCTGGACAGCAAGGGTGCGGTCCACCGGATCGAGCGGGCCCAGGTCAAGCGCGGCACCGGCTACTGACGCACCTCCGTCGCCCCGGTTGCACACCTGCCCGGCCTGCACACACCTGCCCGCCCTGCCCGGCCTACGCGGGCGTCGACCGATGCTCCAGATCTGTGCCGGCGCAGACGGAGCCCCTAGGGTTCCGTCCATGGTTACTGCGACTGTCCGCGAGTGGCGCGACGAGGAAGGGTGGGGCGTGTTCGACTCGCCCGAGACTCCCGGTGGCTGCTTCGGCCACTTCGCCGACATCCAGATGACCGGCTTCCGCACACTGTCAGTCGGACAGCAGGTCGACCTCACGTGGGAAGCCCCCGGCTTCAAACAGGACGGCTACGACTACCGCGCGGTGAGCATCGTGCCTCGGCCTGCAGCGGCGTCCGGTCGATCGAAATCCCGACGCAGCTGAGCCACGTCGCAGGCCGATCCACTTGCGGGTGAAGAAGCGAGACCGTCCGGACGTCCGACACGTCGATCACCCGTCGTCGCGCGGTTCCGACAGCAAGTCTGTGGTCACCTTCAGCATGCTTCGCGCCGATCACGGCGCCGCCTGTCCACCGAAGGAGGCAAGCGTGCCACCTCACGACCAGGATTCCGCACCTTCCCGGCGGCGGTTCCTCGTCGCCGGCGCCGCGTGCGCAGGCGCCCTCGTTGTGCCGTCTGTCGTCAGCGCACAACCCGCCGCAGCGGCGACGAACTACACCGTTACGGCCACCAACAACTCGTCGCAGCTCCTGGATTGTTGCTGGATCACAGCCGGCAACTACTCAGTCGGCGAGGTGCTGGACGTCGAGGAGATCACGAACACAATCGAAATTCCCTTCGACGGCACGTTCTCGATGCAGGCCGTCTACGGGCCGAGCGGCGACTGGTCACTGCGCTAGGTGGCGGCCGTCAGAGGACGTGGCCAGGGGGACAGCGCAATAAGGGCCAGTTCGGAGGCTTGATCGCTTGATCCTCTCGAACTGGCCCTTTCGCGTGGCCGGCGCCATAGCCATAGCCACGGCCACGGCCACGGCCACGGCCACGATCACGCACGTGCCACAGAGTCCGCTACGAGGTGGCGGCGCCGGCTGAGCGCGCTCCGGACGGCCGGTTGTTGGCGTGGTGGAAGCGGGGGCAGACCGTGGCGGTGGAAGCCAGGTAGGCGTCCTCGCCGGCGAAGGCCGCGGTGTAGCAGGTGCGCTCGTGCTGCCTGCCGGGGGCGGCCGTGCAGGTCGCTTCGCCCTGGGCGTCGGTGGTGGCGGTGCACAGCGTCGCGCTGTCGGCGGTGAAGGCGATGGTCTCGCCCTGCAGAGGCCGGCCCGCGGCGGTCAGGCGGGCGGTCAGCTTGAGGGTCTCGCTACTCCGGGGGCCCTTCTTCTTCTCGGCCTTGAGCGTCAGCGCGGTCGGCACCGAGTCAACGCCGACGGTCGCGATCGCCACCCCCTGCGGGCTCTCGCCGACGGGGACGGTGGCGGTCACCGTGTTGGTGGCGGTGTCGATCACCGACACGTTGTCGCTGTTGGCGTTGGGGACGTAGGCGCGGGTGCCGTCCGGAGTCACCGCCACCCCGACGGGACTGTCGCCGGCGGCGATGGTGGAGGTCACCGTGTCGGTGGCGGTGTCGATCACCGACACGGTGTCCGAGGAGTAGTTCGTGACGTAGACGCGCGTGCCGTCCGGAGTCACCGTCACCCCGCGCGGGCTGCTGCCTACGGTGACGGTGGCGGTCACCATGTTGGTGGCGGTGCTGATCACCGACACGACAGTGCCGCCGACGTTGGTGACGTAGGCGCGGGTGCCATCGGGAGTCACCGCCACACCGTAGGGGGCGTCGCCGACGGGGACGGTGGCCGTCATCGTGTTGCTGGCGGTGTCGATCACCGACACGTTGTCGCTGATTTGGTTGGTGACGTAGGCGCGCGTGCCGTCCGGACTCACCGCCACCCCGAAGGGATTGTCGCCGACGGGGACGGTGGCCGTCACCGTGTTGCTGGCGGTGTCGATCACCGAGACGTTGTCGCTGGTTGCGTTGGGGGCGTAGACGCGGGTGCCGTCCGGACTCACCGCCACCCCGATGGGGTTGTCGCCGACGGGGATCGTGGCGGTCACCACGTCGGTGGCGGTGTCGATCACGGATACGTCGTCGCTGAACTGGTTGGTGACGTAGGCGCGGGTGCCGTCCGGAGTCACCGCCACCCCATCGGGGTGGTTGCCGACCGGGATGGTGACGGCCACGGTGTTGGTGGCGGTGTTGATCACCGACACGTTGTCGTCAGCGTTGTTGACGACGTAGGCGTACGTCCCCGGGGGCACCGCCGCCGCCTCGCCGGCCGGGAGCGCGACCACAGTCAATGCCGCCATCGCCACGGACAACAGCAGCCCCAGCACGTACCGGCCGGACCGCCTGCCAGCACTTCCCCCCGTCCCGTCCCCCCGCGCACGACCCTGCTCTCGGCCCATATCGAACGATCCCTTCACTCGGACACGAGGACGCCGGCTCGCACCGCGACACACGCCAACGCTCCTTGGACAGACGGTCCGTGCCAGACCACCACCCCCCACCCGCAGTCGGTGCTCGACCCGCCCCAGGCCCGCGACCGGCCACCCGACCGGCTGCCCCTTTACACAGGTCGCGTACGCAGATGTCCCCTGGACCCCCTGGAACCCTTGGAAGCCCCTGGACGGCAGTCCCCCCGCTTGATCGAATAGCCCTATGGGTGCCTTCTGGGTCGGGGAGCGGGTTCGGTTGCGTGGGGTTGAGCCCGAGGACTGGGGGGTGTTCATGCGGCTTGCCGAGGAAGAGGAGTTGTCGGGGGATCTCGTGCAGGTGCCTCGGTCCGCCGAGCGGTTCCGGGCCTGGGTCGGTGAGAAGGCCGGGGTGTCCGAGGACGGGGACTGCTTTCGGCTTGTCGTCGAGGATGCGGTGACGGGAGATGCCGTCGGGTCCGTCGGGGTGCATCGCGCCGATTCGCGGTCCGGGTCGTTCGAGTACGGCGTCACCATCGGTGACGGGCACCGGCGCAAGGGATACGCGGCAGAGGCCGTCGTGATGCTGTTGCGCTACATGTTCGACGAGCGGCGCTTCCACAAGGCCGAGGCCCGCGTCTTCGCGCACAACGAGCCCTCGCTCGCCCTGCAGCGGCGGCTCGGATTCGTCGAGGAGGGGCGGCTGCGTGATCACATGTTCCACAGCGGCCGCCACCACGATCTCGTGCTACTGGGCATGATCGACCGGGAGTTCGCCCACCGTCACCGGTGACGGGCCACCTCCCCCACCTGCACCAGCAACGGAGCACCTCCCCTGCTTACGCCGCCGGCTCGATGTTCTGGTTCGCGTGGAACAGGTTCTTCGGGTCGTACCGGCGCTTGACCTCCGCCAGGCGGCCGTAGTTGTGGCGGTACGTCGCCTGGACGCGGTCCTCGTGCTCGTCCTCGCCGATGAAGTTCACGTAGGCGCCGCCCATCGAGTACGGGTGCAGATCGTGCCAGTACGCGGTCGTCCACTGCTTTACGGCCTCCGCGTTCGCCGGGTCCGGGTCGATGCCCGCGATGATGCCCGACCAGACCGCTTCCCGGTATCCCCAGGCCGTCGCGTCCTCGGAGACCCGGGACGCGGCCGCGTCCACCGGGTAGAGGTGCATCGTCGACAGCGGCGTCGGGAGGTTCTCGGCGAACTTGGTGTGGACGTCGATCGCTTCGTCCGTGACGCGGTCGAAGAAGTCACCGCGCCAGTACCACTGCAGGCCCGTGGGGAGCAGCTCGTCGAACATGGTCTGCAGCGCCGGGTACGGCATCGGTGCCGTGAACTGGAAGGCGGGCGGCCCTACTTCCATCGCCGCCGCGATCGCCTCGCCCGTCCGGGCCAGGTCTCCCGTCCAGCACCACACCACCCCGCACATCTTCTTGCCGTGGATCTCCTCGGGGAAGGGCGGTCCCGGCGGCACGGTCAGCGCGGCGAAGAAACCGTTCAGGTCCTCGGGCGCCTGCGGCAGGAACTCGCGGTACCACTCCAGGACTTCACGCGTCTTCTCGACCGGCCACAGCGTCAGCGCGACGCCCACCGTGTGCACCGGATGCAGCTGGAACTTGAACGCGGTGGCGATGCCGAAGTTTCCGCCGCCGCCCCTCAACGCCCAGAACAGATCGGAGTGTTCGGTCTCGCTCGCCGTGACGAAGCTGCCGTCCGCGAGGACCATGTCCACGCTGAGGAGGCTGTCGATCGTCAGGCCGTACTTGCGCGTGAGGTAACCGTGACCGCCGCCGAGCGTCAGGCCCGCGATGCCGGTCGTCGAGATGATTCCGGCGGGTATCGCCAGGCCGAACGTGTGCGCCGCGTGATCCAGGTCGCCGAGCTGACTGCCGCCGCCCACCCAAGCCGTCTTCTGCGCGGGGTCCACCCGCACCCAGCGCATCGGCGACAGATCGATCGTGATCGCGTCGTCGAGGAGGCACAGGCCGCCGCCGCTGTGGCCGCCGCTGCGGACGGCGAGCTCCAGTCCGTGGTCGCGGACGAAGTCGACCGCCGCCATGACATCCGCCGCGTCCGAGCAGCGCACCATCGCGGTCGGCTGCCGGTCGATCATCCCGTTGTAGATCTTGCGGGCCTCGTCGTACTCCGGATCGCCCCGCGCAATGACCGGACCACGAAGCTCAGTTCGCATCAGAGCGACGACATCCGTGGTGTCGTAGACGGCTGGGGTGTCGGTGTCGGTGTCGGTGTCGTTCATCGCGCTCTCCTCGACCGGACGCATCGCTCCGCGGACCGCTGTCCCCCCCCTCGTCCCGTCCCCCTCCGTCCCGTCTTCCCGCCTCTCGGCGGCGTCGGTGAGCGGTTCGTGCGCCGGCGTGCGGGCGCCCCCGTCAGCCACCGACACACCGAATCGAGCGCCGGCTGACACTTCAAGGATCCGCCCGCCCGGCAGGCCCCGCAATCGCGGAGGACGATGAAGACATGGACGGATCGGGCCGGGCCAGGGAAGGATCGGGCCCACCCATGGCCGGACCGGGCGGCCTCGGCGGCGTCAGCCGTCCCGGCCGGCTCGCCGCCCCCGGCGAAGGCATCACCCCCGATGAACTCGCGCTCGCCGCGCGTAATCACGGCCTCCCCCTCGAAGCCCTCCGCTACGACGTCACCCCGCCGGGCCTGCACTACGTCCTCGTCCACTACGACATCCCGGCCGCGACCGCCGACGACTGGCAGCTCACGGTCGACGGCCTGGTCAGGACGCCGCTGGCCCTCGACATGGCGGCTCTACGCAACCTGCCTGCCGTCACCCGCCGCGTCACGCTGGAGTGCGCGGGCAACGGCCGCGCCCTGCTGACACCCCGGCCGGTCAGCCAGCCCTGGCTGGTCGAGGCCGTCGGCACAGCGGACTGGACCGGTGTGCCGCTGCGTGTCCTCCTCGACGAGGCCGGGGTGGACGAGGACGCCGTCGAGGCCGTCTTCACGGGCGCCGACCACGGTGTCGAGCGCGGCGTCGAGCAGGACTACCGGCGGAGCCTGCCCGTCGCGGTGGCCGCGGGTGACGTCCTCGTCGCGTACGGCATGAACGGCGCACCCCTGCCCCCGCAGCACGGCTACCCGCTGCGACTCGTCGTCCCCGGCTGGTACGGCATGGCGCACGTGAAGTGGCTGCGCGAGATCACGCTGGTCGACACCCCCTTCGACGGGTTCCAGCAGGCCGTCGCCTACCGCTTCCGCTGGAACGCCGACGATCCCGGCGAGCCCGTCACCAAGATCCTGCCGCGCGCCCTGATGATTCCGCCCGGATTCCCCGACTTCATGACCCGGGCCCGAGTCGTCCGCCCCGGGCCCGTACTCCTCGAAGGCCGCGCCTGGTCCGGCCACGGCCCCGTGACCAGGGTCGACGTGACCCCCGACGACGGCGCCACGTGGATCGACGCCGCGCTGGACCCTCCGGGCGGCAACCCACCGGAAGGGGACGGGGACGAAGCTGCCTGGCGGCACTGGCAGGCCCAGTGGACCGCCACGCCCGGCGCCCACGTCCTCGGCGCCCGCGCCACCGACACCACCGGCCGCACCCAGCCGCTCACCCAGCCATGGAACCGCGGCGGCTTCGGCAACAACCTCGTCCAGCGCATCCCCGTCCACTGCGTCCAGGGCCTGGACCCCGACTGCTGCGCATGATCCTTTCGTGGGCGCGCCTTTTTGACGGGGAGCGCGCCCACGACGGAGTGAATGGTACGAGGGGGAGTGCACCCCCCACTTGAATGGCCTGCGTAAGTGCCCACTCACGTAAGGACCTTGCGACATGCCACTACTTCCGCCGATCGGCGCCGAGATCCCCTGCTCCCGCCTCGCCATCAACACCCCGCTCCGGATCAAGGACGCCCTCGTCACCGTCGACTTCCGGGGCGGCATCAAACACCGCATCGACGTCAACCCCGATGACCCGATGAACTCCGTCCGCATGCGGACCGTCGGACACAAGATGTCCGCGGAGCTGCCGGGAGAGAACGGGACAGGCGGGGGCACCATCACCATCGAACAGAACGACGTCGATGTTGACGCGCCCACCACCCTGCGCGTCACCCAGCAGTTCCCGCCGAAGTTCGAGTTTCGCGAGGTCTCGACCTTCACGATGACCATCGACCAGCCTGGGAACGGCGGCGGACCGCTGATTCTGACCACCAAAGAGCCGATGGTCCTCATCGGACAGCTGACCCAATACCCTCCCCGGGGCGACCTCTACACGCTGCAGAAGCCGGTCGAGTTGGTCGACCTGGACGACCTGGACAAGGTGCTCGCCGTCCTCGAGAAGTTCCCCGTCAAGGTCGGCGGCCTCTAAGAACGTCAGCAGGACCAGCCGGCCGCCGCGCTTCCGTCCCGCTGCCACAACAGCCCCTAGCCCCGCCGGGAAAACGTGCACCAGACCGTCTTCCCCGGGTCCCTCCCCTCCACGCCCCACTTGCCCGCCAGCGCCTCCACGAGGAACAGCCCGCGCCCCGACTCTCCACGCGCGTCGGCTACTTGGGGCGTCCCGTCGCCGCTGTCGTGCACCTCGACGCGCACCTCGTCCTCGTACGGCAGGAGACGGAGCAGGAAGCCGCGGCCGGGCGGGACGCCGTGGAGCAGGGCGTTCGTGGCGAGTTCACTGACGCACAGCAGGACGTCGTCGTACGCGTCCCCCGTCACGCCCCAGTCCGTCAGCGCCTCGCGCGTGAACTCCCGGGCGGCCGGGACGGATCGGCGCTCGCGCCGGTAGAAGCGTTCACGCGCGGTGGTGGTGGTTTCGGTGTTCACGGGACGAGCGTCACGCTGCGTGGCCATCATGAGGCAGTGGGTGAACCCGTACAGATTCTTTGTACGGGTTCACTGCCGTGAATGTACGTGCCTCTGCGGGGAGTTGGCCTTCATGAATCCCAGGAAGCGGCCGCGCAGG
Source organism: Streptomyces sp. NPDC045026 (assembly GCF_056432625.1). Classification (NCBI taxonomy): domain Bacteria; kingdom Bacillati; phylum Actinomycetota; class Actinomycetes; order Kitasatosporales; family Streptomycetaceae; genus Streptomyces; species Streptomyces sp. NPDC045026. Next base: position 274,895 of record NZ_JBWKIS010000005.1, on the reverse strand, counting down.
AAGAACGCGTCGGCGATGAAGATGGTGGGAGCGCTGCTGGCCGTGTTCCGGTCGGCCGCCGGATACACCCAACGGGCCCTGGCGGAACGGGTTGTGGTGGATGAGGAGACGATCGCGTCGATCGAGCAGGGGCGGCGCCCGTTGAAGGCGGATCTGGCTGCAGTGCTGGATGAACTCCTTGATACGAAAGGGGCGTTGGCGACTGCTGTGCAGAACTTGCCGGAGGTGGATCTCGTCCCGCGGTGGGCGGAGGAGTTCCTGGATCACGAGCGAGAGGCCCTCGCCATCTCCTCCTACGAGAACCAGGTGCTGCCGGGGCAATTACAGACCGAGGCCTACGCGCGGGCCGTCTTCCGGAGCCGCATCCCGGCGCTCGACGCGGACGAGATCGAGCAGTACGTCGCGGCACGCATCGAGCGGCAGGAGATCGCCCACCGCAGGGTGCCGCCGACCATGAGCTTCGTGCTCTGGGAGGCGGTACTGCATGACCGGCTCGGCGGCAGGAGGGTCTACACAGAACAACTGCGCCGCCTTCGCGAATGGGCCGACCTGCCGGGCCTCACCCTCCAGATCCTGCCGTTCGGACGCACCAGTCACGCGGCACTCGACGGACCGTTCGTCCTGCTGGAGACCCCTGAACATCAGCACCTCGCCTACGCGGAGACGCAGCGCGGAAGCCTGTTGATTTCGAACCCCGACGAGGTGTCCATCCTCGCGCGGCGGTGTGCAATGCTGCGATCTCAGGCCCTCAATCCCGAGGATACGAAGGGCCTGTTGGACCGTTTGCTAGGAGAGCAATGAGCACCGGACTGGAATGGTTCAAGTCGAGCTACAGCGGCAGCGACGGCGGCAACTGCCTCGAAGTCTCCCCCACCCCCGCCGCCATCCACATCCGCGACTCCAAGAACATCTCCGCCGACGCCGGAGGCACCGGCACCGGCACCGTCACCGTCACCCCCGCCGCCTGGGCCGCCTTCCTCCCCCTCGCCCGTCGTAGTCGCTGACGTCACGGACGGGGCCGGATCCACGGGACCTCGCGCTTCATCAGGAACCACTCCGCCGCCGTCTCCGGACGGTCCCCCGTGGCGTGGTGGACCACCGGGTCATGGTGGACGCGGCCGGGCGGAACCCGGTGCAGCATGGCCAGTTGGGTCTCCACCGTCTCGACCATGGCCGAAGGTCCGCTGACGTACACGTGCGGCCACTCGACGGGTGCGTGGCGCAGGCTCTGCGCGGAGGCGTATCGGGTCAGTTCCCGTACGAGTGCCGTGTCCGCGTCGCGCGGCAGTCCGTCGCGCGGGGGCAGCGCGCCGACGAGTCGTAACCAGGGGTGCGCGCCGGCGAGGAGTTGCAGGACGCCGGCGTCGTACACGTCGTCTTCCGTGCGGGCGCCGATCAGCAGGGTGGCGGTCGCGTTGCCCCGGCAGACGGCGAACTGCTCGATGAGCGCCTTGATCTGCGCCCAGCCCGTCCCACCGGCGACGAAGAGCAGCTCTCCCTTCGGGGCTTCGGGGAGCGTCGTCGTGCCGAGTGGCGGGCCGAGACGGACGGAACCGCCGGGGGCGACGTCGTCGACGAGGGCGCTGCTCAGGAGACCGCCGTCGACGCGGCGTATGTGGAAGTCGAGGGAGCCGCCGGCGCGCGGGGCGTTCGCGATCGAGTACGGGCGCCAGACCTGTGGCACCTCGGGGGCGGTCAGGGTCGCGTACTGGCCCGGCAGGTACGGGTACGGCCGGTCCGGGCGGACGGTGAGGACGGCGATGTCGTCCGTGCGGCGCTCGTGGCGGAGCACCTCCGCGTCCCACCAGGCGGGTTCCGACTCCGGGACGGACTCCGCTCCGGCGATCATGATTTTGGAGATGAGTTCGTACGCCGCGCGCCAGGCGGCCTCCGTCTTCGGCGTCCAGGCGCTGCCCGAGAAGAACTTCAGGGTCGCTATGAGGCTGTTCCCGACGGCCGGGTAGTGCTCGGTGCGGGCGCCGAACTTGCGGTGGTCGAAGCCGAGCGTGTGCAGGTGGCCGACGAGCGCGTCCGTGTCCCCAAGGTTCAGGATCGCCGTGGTCAGCGCGGCGAAGAGGCGGTCGCGCTGCTCCTCCATCCGCTCCGGGAACATGGCCCGTACGCCGGGGTTGTGCTTGAACAGGTGGGCGTAGAAATACTTCGTCAGCGCCTCCGCGCGGCGTTCCACGACGGCGAGGCTGGCGCGGATCAGGGCGGGGTTCAGGGCGGCGTACGGTCTCGCGCCGGTAGTGGTCGTCGTCACTGGCGGGGCCTCGATTCCACGATCAGGCCGGAGGCCTACGGACGGGCGCCATCCGGACCCCGCGCCCCTATCCTGAGGCAGCATGCAGGGGGACGCGGGAGCAACGGGAGAATTCAAGGGCCGCCGATGACGGCGTCCTCCGGTCCGCTGTTCGTGATGCCGCCCCCGGACGGGCCGCGGGACGCCTGGGTCACGCTGCCCGACGAGGGTCCCGATCCGACGGCGCTGCCCGAGGTCAGGCCGCGCGACGACCGGGGCCGGGCCGAGGGTCCCGGTGAATCCGCCCTGTTCCAGGGCGAGTTGCTGGCCGGGCAGTATCAGGTCGTACGGCGTCTCGGGCGCGGCGGCATGGGCGACGTGTATCTCGCGCTCGACAAGAAGGTCGACGACCGCGAGGTCGCCGTGAAGACCCTGCGGCCGGAGCAGCTCGCCCCACAACTCGCGCCGCGCCTCGGCTCGTTGGAGGACGAGCGGCAGGCGTTCGCGGACCTGCACCACGACGGGATCATCCCCGTCTTCAACTACGGCCGCCACACCCGCGTCGGCCCCTTCCTCGTCCTGCCGTACGTCGACGGGCTCAACCTCGACGAGATCCGCGCGCTGGCCCGGCACGACCCGGACCGGTTCGGCGGCGCCCGCTTCCACGAGTTCGTGCTCGCGTACGGGCTGCGCGTGCTGTCCGCCCTCGACCATCTGCACGCGCGGCCCGCGCCCCGCAAGGTGTACGGCGACCTGAAGCCGCAGAACGTGATGCACGACGGCGCCACCACCAAGGTCATCGACGTGGGGTCCATCCGCGAGGAGGGCGCGCCCGGACTGACCACCGACGGTTTCCGCGCGCCGAACGTGGCGCTCGCCCCGCCCGTCCTGAACGGCGCCTCGACGCCGCGCGACGACCTGTTCAGCCTGGGCGAGACGCTGCGCACCCTGAGCGGCCTCGGCAGCGGAACGCACTCACTGGCCGAACTCGGCGCCCTGGACCGGCTGCTCGACGACGACCCGGTGACGGCGCAGGCCGCCGCGCTGACCACCACCCCGGCCCCCGAAGGCCTCGGCCTCGTCTCGCTGGCCCGCGCCCTGCGCCGTGCCACCCGCCCCGAGCCCGCCGAACGGTACGCGGACGCGGGCGAGATGGCCGATCAACTGCGTGGTGTGTTCCGTGAGTTGAGGTCTCTACGGACTGGTCAGGAGACCTTCGAGCCGTCACCGCTGTTCCTGCAGTCGCCGTACGCCCTGGACGGGGCGCTCGGCGTCGCGCCGGTCCTTCCCCGGTGGGCGACTCCGGCCGGGGGCGCCCCGCCCGCCCCGCTGCACGAGCCGCCGTCCGCCGCCGATGCCGCGGCCCGCCTGCCCGTGCCGCGGCCCGACCCGCACGACGCCCACCACGACGGCCTCAGCCGCCTCACCGACGCGGACCCCGCCGCGCTCCTCCAGCACACCGGGGACTGGCGGGACTCCCCCGAGGTACGGCTCCTGCGGTGCAGGCTCCGGCTGCGCGTCGCCGTACGGGCCGAACGGGCCGAGGGCGAACGGCCGGACCTGGAGTCCGCCGCCGAGGAACTGCGCGGCGCCGTCGACGGCATCGGGCGCGAGCTGTCCCGGCACGACTGGCGCATCGACTGGCACCGCGGCCTCCTGAACCTCGCCGAGGGCGACGTGGCGTCCGCGCGCGACTACTTCGACCAGGTCTACGGCGCGATCCCGGGCGAGTACGCGCCCAAACTGGCCCTCGGCCACTGTGCCGAGCGGCTCGGCCACTGGCATGAGGCGCTGACCTTCTACGAGGCCGTACGGCTGCGCAACCCGTCGCTCGGCAGCGCGGCGTTCGGCGCGGCGCGGGCCCGCCTCGCGCTCGGGGGCGCCGCTCCCGAGCGCGCGGCCATCGAGGCGCTGGACGCCGTGCCGCAGCACTCGCGGCACCGCACCGGCGCGCGGACCGCGACCGTGCGCATCGCCGTCGAGTACGCGACGACGGCCGACGGGCTGCGCACCGCGCTCACCCGGCTCGCCCGCCTCTTCAACGAGCACGGACTCACCGACGAACAGGCCCGCGTACGGATGAAGGCCGAGGTGTGGGAGGCCGTGCAGCGCCTCGTGGCGGACGGGAAGGTGGGGGCGGACGCGCTCGGGCGGCTCTCGGAGGCGGCGGCCCGGCGCGACCAGGACGCGCGGGACGCGGGCGGGCGGCTCGAATTCCCCTCCGGGGACGTCGAGTTGAGGCGTCAGCTCTCTCAGTTCTACCAGGCGCTCGCCCGGCAGGCCGCCCGCTCCGACAGCCCGCACGGCGACGTGGTGGCCGAACGCCTCCTGGATCGCGCCTACTTGGTGCGGCCGCTCGAAGTGTGGCACCGCCGCGACCGGACCTGGCCGCCCCACCTGCGGCCCCGGCTCACCGGACGGCGTCCGGCGGCGGACCGGTGAGCCCTGCGCTGCGGAGGGCGGGCGGGCTCGCGAAGCGTTGCGCGGGCGCGGTGGTCCAGGGCGGGCGGGCCCTGCGGTGGTACGCACAGGTGCTGTGGCGGTACGCGGGGGTGCTGTGGCGGTACGCGTGGGCCCCACCGGTGCGGGCCACGGAACGGGCGGGCTCGCGGGCGGGAGCCACGGACCGGCCGGTGCGGGCCACGGAACGGGCGGGCTCGCGGGCGGGAGCCACGGACCGGCCGGGCGGCGCGCAGGCGGCGGACCCGCCCCGTAACCGCGCCTACCTCCACGACCGGCTCGTCGCCCTGCCCCTCCTCGCCGCCGTCGCCTTCGCCGGACTCGGCTTCACCGCCACCTCCCTGCGCGACGACTCCGCCGCGATCCGCACCCACATCGCGCCCGCGCTGCGCGACCTGGCGGACGCGCGGACCTCGCTGCGGATCGCCCAGCGGGAGGCCGAGGTGAGCCTCGACGCCGGGGACGCCGTGGAACTGAGCGGGCTCAGCCCCCGCTACGGCTCCCGGATCACCGGCGCCGCCCAGGACCTCAGCCAGGTCGCGCGCGGCGGCGCCCTGACCGCGGCCGAACGCCAGGAACTCGACGTCGTTTCCGGCCTCGTCGACGGCTACGAGCGCTGGATCGCCTGGGCCCAGACCAACGTCTCCGACAAGTCCCTGCGCAAGGCCGGACTCTCGTACGCCCAGAGCATGCTCTGCTCGACCGAGCCCGACCGACACGCCGCCGACGCCGACGCCCTCTACGAACCCGCCACCGGCCGCTACGCGCCCTACCCCAGGTGCAAGACCGTCACCGGCAGCGAGGCGACGGCCGTCGTCGACCGCATCTCGGCCCTCGAAAGCGCCCTGCGCCACCGCCTCGAAGCGCGCGCCACGCTCGGCCCCGCCGCCGTCACCGCCGCCGCCGTGTCGGCCGTCACGTTCGTGCTGCTGACCGTCGGCCTGTGGCGCACGGTGCGCTTCCTGCGGGTCCGCTTCCGCATCCGGGCCAGCGTGCCGCTGCTCGCCGCCGCGCTGCCGCTGCTCGCCGTGCCCCTGCTCGCCGTGGACGGGCTGCGCGCGTACGCCGCCCAGGAGGACACCGTGCCGATCGCCCGCCGCCTGTCCCAAGTGGCCTCGCCGTCCACCGAGGTCGCCATCGAGGAACGCCGCATAGACCCGCCCGGCGACACCAGCATCGTCACGCTGGCCGCTTCGATGGACGACGTCCTGGACCGCGGCAGGCTCGCCGCCGTCGACGGGGCCGCCCCCTGGGTGGCGCCCGCGGGCCTGCTCGTCGCCGCCGTCACCGGTGCCGCCCTCCACGCCTACCGGCGCGAATATCTGCTCGTGGGGCGCCCCGGGACCGCCGTATGAGGCGCCGGAACGGGATGCTGCGGCTCGCCCTCGCCGCCTGCCTGCTCGCCCTCGCCGCGCTCACCGGCGGCTGCGCGAGCGGCGACGCACACCGGACCGTCGTCGTGCTCGGGCCGTGGACGGGACCGGAAGGCGCCGCGTTCGAGGCCGCCCTGGCCCGCCTGTCGGACCGCAGCGGGCACAGTTACGTCTACAAGGGCACCCGCTCCCTGCGCGAGACCCTCGTCGCGCAACTGGAGGCCGGCGCCCCGCCCGACGTCGCGATCCTCAACAGCATCGGCGAACTCACCGAGTACGCGGCCGACGGCAAACTCCGGCCGCTGTCCCAACAGGCCGCCGAACGCGGCTACCCGCCCTGGTCCCCCACCCTCACCCTCGACGGCAGGCGCCGCACCTACTGGGTGCCGCTGCGCGTCAACCTCAAGAGCCTCGTGTGGAGCAGGCGCGGCACCCCGGCCAAAGCGCCCGACTGGTGCGTGGGCATGGCCGCGGAGGCCACCTCCGGGTGGCCCGGCACCGACTGGATCGAGGACATCCTCCTCCACCAGGCGGGCCCCGACACGTACACGCGGTGGGCCACCGGCCGCCTCGACTGGAAGAAGGACCCGGCCGTGCGCCGCGCCTTCACGACCTGGGCCGAGATCCTCGGCCCACGGTCGCCGGAGTCCGTCGAACGCTCCCTGACCATGTCGTTCGAGGGCACGCCCGCGCCCGAACACCCTTCGGGCGCCCGGCGCGGCCTCCTCGGCGGCTCACTGCCCGGCTGCACCCACGAACACCAGGGCTCCTTCATCCGCTACCTCTACCCGGGCGCCGTGGGCGACGCCCTGCGCGTGGAGCCGGCCGCCCGGTTCCTGGACGGGCAGGCCGCGTACAAGGGCGCGTACGAGGTGTCGGGCGACATGGCCGCCGTGCTCACCGACAACCCGGCGGCGCAGGAACTCGTCACGCTGCTGACGAGCGAGAGCGGCCGCGCGAGCTGGTCGCGGGCGGCGCCCGAGCAGCTGCGGCCCTTCTTCCCCGACGCCAGCGACCCCCAGCCCGACGACCCGACCGGCCAGGCCGTCGCCTCGTATCTGACCCGCGAGGCGGACACCCTGTGCTTCGACGCGTCGGACGTGATGCCGCCCGTGCTGCGCGACGCGTTCTACCGGGCCGTCCTCACGTACTTCCAGGACCCGCGTACGGGGACGCTGGACAGGCTCCTCGGGCAGCTGGAGACCGTCCGCAGCCAGATCGCCGGAACGCCGTCGGGCCGGTCGGGACAGCCGCGCACGCCGGACGACATCTGCGCGCCGCCGGGCGGTTAGCCGCGCCGGACACGGGGGACCCTGCGTAGATTTGCCGCAAACATCAGGGGCGCGTCAACCAACTCTCCGGCCACGGCTAGCGTCTATCCGAACACAATTGCCCGTACGCAATTGCCCGTACACAATTGCCCGTCCGACCGGAACGGAACGCCGCAGTGGCCTCTGCCGAACTGTCTCCACCCTCTGCCGCACGCGCGCGCCGGCCCCCGGACGTCCCCGAGCCCTGGCACGGCCGGTACAGGACCGCCCTGCTCGTCACCGCCTGCATACTTCCGCTGCACGTCCTGTGGCTCGCGTTCCTGGCGACCGGCGGCGGCGACCTCGCGGCACAGGTGGCGTGGGCCGAGTTCGCCAAGATGTACCCGGGCTCCGCGTACAACCTGTTCTGGTACGGCGGCCTCCACATCGCCAACTACAGCCTCATCTCGCCCTACCTGATGGCGATGTTCGGCGTCGTCCCCGTCACCCTCCTGTCCGGCCTGTCGTCCACCTGGCTGGCAGCGTCGATCGTCGAACGCAGCGGCATCCGAAGACCGCTGTGGCCGGCCCTCGTGGTGGCGTTCTCGCTGTGGTGCCAGGTCGTTTCGGGGCGCTCGACGTTCATGCTGGGGGTGGCCTTCGGACTCGGCGCCGTCCTCGCGCACATGAACGGCCGGCGCATCGTCATCGCGACGGTGTGCGCGGCGCTGTCCACGATGGCCAGCCCCGTCGCGGGGCTCTTCCTCGTCGTCGCCGGCGCCGCCTGGCTCCTGAACAAGCAGTGGGGCAAGGCCCTGTCGCTGCTCCTGCCGCCCGTCCTCATCGTCGCCGTGACGACCTGGCTGTTCCCCTTCAAGGGCGAACAGCCCATGCCGTTCGAGCGGATCTTCCCGCCCGTCATCCTGTGCGCGGTCGTCCTGGTCTGCGCGCCGCGCGCCTGGCGCGTGGTCCGCCTCGGCACCGCCGTGTACGCGGTCGGCGTCGTCCTCACCTATCTGATCGCCACCCCGATCGGCACGAACGTGGAGCGGCTCACGGAGATCGTGGCGCCCGCGCTGATCCTCGCCGCCGTGATGGACCGCGACCGCGGGCCGCGCTACGAAGGCCGGCGCGGCCGGTACTTCCCGCCCCACCGCCAGCGCGTCATGTGCGTCGTCGCCATCGTCCTCTCCCTGGGCTGGCTGTCCGGCAAGACCATCGCCGACGTCGTCGCCAACACCGAGGTCCCCGAGTGGGCCGTCAAGACGGACGGCGTCGTGTCCACGCTGAAGAAACTCGGCGCCGAACGCACCCGCGTCGAGGTCGTCCCCGCCCGCGACCACCGTGAGGCGGCCGTCCTCGCGCCCTACATCAACATGGCGCGCGGCTGGAACCGGCAGGCCGACGTCGAGCGCGGACGCCTCTTCTACGAGGGCCACGGCGGCACCGACGTACCCGAGGGCGCCTTCTCCTCCGCCTCGTACCACGCCTGGCTCTCCGAGTGGGCGGTCGGTTTCGTCGTCGTCTACAACGGCGAGCCCGACGGCCCCGCGGAGCTGGAGCACAAGCTGGTCTCCACCGAACCGGACTACCTCGAACCGGTGTGGAAGGACGCCAACTGGCGGATCTACCGCGTGAAGAACGCGGTACCGCTGGTGGACTCGCCCGGCTCCGTGGTCCGCTCCGACGGCGCCAACCTCGTCGTACGGATGCCGAAGTCCGGCTCGATCACCGTGCGCATCGCGTACTCGCCGTGGCTGTGGGCGGACAACGGGTGCCTGCGCGAGGACGGCGAGTTCACGCGCCTGACGGTGAAGGAGCCGGGAGACGTCCGGATCAGCTCGCAGTACGGGGGGCCGTCCGGCAAGACGGCACCCAAGTGCGTACCACCGAAGACGAAGTGAGCGGTCCCCTTCGGGGGGGGCGTGCAACGGAAGCGCCCCCACGGCTGTGTGCCGTGGGGGCGCTGCGCTGCTGTGTGAGGCCGACCTGGAGGTCAGCCGACGCGGGTCAGCTTGGCGCTGAAGCCCGGTTCGGCCAGGTCCTTCTGGAGGGCGACCGGGACCGCGACCGCGCCGCCCGAACCGTCGCCGACCTTCAGCTCGCCGACCTTCGTACCGGCCTTCGCGGAGTGCGGGATGACGGCACCCTTGGCACCGTCCGCCAGCTCCAGCTTCACCGTCAGGCCCGCCCAGCCGACCGCCGAGACGTTCTTCGTCACCACGACCGGGGTGTGCCCGCCGAGCCCGTCGTCCACGTACCCGACGACGTCGCCCTTCTTCAGGATCGTCGACGCCTTCACCGCGTCCTGCGCCGCGAGCATCGCCGTCTTGCTGACGGCGTTCACGGTGTCGATGATCGGCACCTTGTGCTGCCCGAGGATCGCGCCGACGACCGTCACGGTCTCGCCGCCGGCGTCCTTCGTCGCGGCGAAGAGCAGGTTGCCGCCGGCCTTCGTGGTCGAACCGGTCTTCACGCCGATCGCGTTGTTGTACGGGACGAGGCGGTTGTAGTTCTGCCACGTCTTGCCCGACGGGTCCGTCCACGTCGGCAGCTTGGTGATGTCCATCAGGGCCTGGATCTTCACCAGCTCGTTGCCGAGCTTGACCTGGTCCTGAGCGGTGGAGACGGTCGTCCCCTTCAGCCCGGACGGGTCCGTGTACGTGGTGCCGGTCATGCCGAGGTCCTTCGCGGCGGCGTTCATCTTCTTGACGAACGCCTCCTCGGAACCGGCGTCCCAACGCGCAAGGAGCCGCGCGATGTTGTTCGCAGACGGAATCATGATGGCCGCAAGGGCGTCCTTCTGGCTGAGCTTGTCGCCTTCCTTGACGGTGTTCAGCGTCGACTCGCCCTCGGAGTCATAGCCGCCCTCCGTCTCCGCCTTCGCGTCCACGTCGATGGACGGCCCGTTCTTGCCCGGCTGCAGCGGGTGGTCCTTGAGCACGACGTACGCCGTCATGGCCTTGGCCACGGACCCGATCGGTACGGGCTTCTGCTCGCCGAACTGATCCATGGAGCCGATGCCGCTGACGTCCATCGAGCCCTGGCCCTCGGCGGGCCACGGCAGCGAGACCTTGTCGCCGTCGAACGTGAACGTCGACTTTGCGGTCAGCGCCAGCGTGGGCGCGGGCAGCGGGCGTACGGCCTGTACGACCGCAAACACAACGGCGAGCAGCAGGACCAGCGGAGTCCAGATCTTGACCCTGCGCACGGTCGTGCGGACCCGGGTCTCCGCGGGCGGCGGCGTGTTCGTGAGCTCGGCCAGGAGGTCGAGCGGGGGCAGCGGCGGGAGCGGCTGCTGGCTGGTGCGCTCGGGCCCGACGTACGGCTTCGCCTGCGGGGGCGCGGTGGGCTCCGCCTTGGGCTGTGCGCCGGGCTGTGCCTTGGGCTTGGCCGGGACGCCCGAGTCGAGCCTGAGCGGCACGAACTTGCTGGTGCGCTCGGCATCGGACTCGGCCTTGCCCGTACCGGCGGGCTTGGACCCGAGCGACTTGAGCATCTGGGTCGGCTGATCGACGGGCGGCTTGACGGCCTTGAAGACGGCGGTGGCCTGGTCGACGGGGGGTGCAGGGGTGGGGGCCTTGGCGTCCTTGGCCGGCTTGGCGTCGTCCGACGGCTTGGCATCGTCGGGCTTGGCGTCGTCGGGCTTGGCGTCGTCGCCGGTCGGCTTGGTGTCGGCCTTCGCGGCATCGGTCGGCTTCGCGTCGGCCGGTGCCTTGGCGTCGTCCGACGGCTTGGCGTCATCAGCCGGCTTGGCATCGTCGTCGATCGGCTTCGCGTCGGCCGGTGCCTTGGCGTCTTCGTCAGCCGGCTCGGCGTCAGCCTTCGCGTCATCGGAGGACTCGGCCTCGTCGGACAGCTTGGCGTCATCGGAGGACGACGGCTCGGCCTCGTCGGACGGCTCCCCGTCCTCGTCAGCCGCCGCGGGGGCGTCAGCCGAATCGGCGTCGTCGCCGGACTCCTCGGGCGTGTCCGTGGCCTCGGCGTCGGCCGAGTCCTCGGCGGCGCCCGCCTCGTCGTCACCGGAGTCCGCACCGGAATCGACACCGTCGCGCTCAGCGGCGGCGTCTGCCGCCTCAGGCGCGTCCGTCGCGGGCTCGTCCGCGCCAGGGGCGCTGTCGGCCCCGGCCGAGTCCTCCGCGCCGGAGGCGCCCGTACCGGCCGCCTCGGGCTCGTCGGCGGAGCCGTCCCGCGGAGCGCCCACCCAGGCCGCCACCGCGGCACGAAGGCGCGCGTCGCCCGGCTCGTCGCCGGAACCCGGCCCCGTACCGTCCGCCGAACCCGCCTCGGGCTCCGAGTCCGCCCCGGAGTCCGATGCAATCGCCGTTACCGGTGCTGATGCCGAAGCGGAAGTCGGGTTCGCGTCCTGCGCACCGGAGGCGGCTGCGGCCGAATCCGAGTCCGAACCCGACTCCGCATCCGTGTCCGAATCCAAATCCGCCGGGGAATTCTCCGCCGAACCCGAACCCGAACCCGAACCCGACTCCGAACCCGCCGCCGGAACGTCCCGTACGGAGAACACCGCCGTCGCCTGATCGACCCGCTCCGGCGACTGCCTCGCCATCGCAAGCCTCGGGTCCCGTTCCTCCGAGGTCGGTCCTCCCGACGACTCCTGCTGCTTCGACCTGTCGGGGGTCCCCGCCACCGATGCCTCCTCGCTACGCGCCACGCGCTACGCCGCTGCTGTCCGAACCATGTACCAGTGTCCTGTGTGGGGGCTTCACCCTCGTGGTAGACGAGAACGACATACCTACTGGTTCCCGTACAAAGCACCCACGCACCCTCGACAGACCAATGTGAGAGGGGTCACCCTGTCATTCATCCACGCGGGGAGGCATGGATGGGCAGGAGCCGCAGAACCATTCCGGAAGAGCTTCTACTGCTCGCTCTGGACCCGGCCACGGGTACCACAGCGCAGCCGCAGTCGCTCGACCTAGGTCTGGCCGGAGCACAGCTAGTAGAGCTGGCGTTGGCCGGACGGATAGCCCCAGACGGGGATCGTATCGCCGTGGTGGCACCACGGCCGACCGGAGATCCGACTTTGGACTGCGCACTGGAGTTGCTGCGAAGGCGCGGCACCCCGGTACGTGCGGTCCACTGGATCGGCGGGCCCCGACTGGGGCTGCGCCAGACTTATCTCTCGCATCTGGAGAGGTGCGGCATGGTCCATGCCGTGGCCGGCCAGATGTGCGGAGTGCTGCCGACGACTCGCTACCAGGCGACGGACACGGCGATCAGCCGGGAGATCAAGAACCGGCTGGACAGTGCGATCCGTACCGGCGTACCGCCGGACCCACGGACCGCGGCGCTCGCCGCACTGGCCCACGCGGTCGGACTCGGCAAGCACCTGTATCCGGGGAACGAGGGACGATCGTCCCGCTCCCGGCTGCGGGACCTGATCAGGCACGACCCCATGGGCGGCCTCGTGGCGCACGCCGTGATGGACGTCCAGAACGGTGTGGCCGCTCAGCCACGCCGCAGCCCGGCCCCGCCGGGCAGGGGAGCGCCGGAGCCCGGCAGGGTTCCGATGCAGCCGCACCACGGGGCGATGGCCCGTGCCGTGGCGCACTGAGCACCGCACCAGCACCACCAGCACCACCTGAACGGCCCGCACCGCAACAGCGCCGCACCGCAGTCCCCAAAGACCGGTCCGGGAGCCGCTGAGCCGCGCGGGGGTGCCGGATCCGGACGTCGGGACGACGACACGGACCGGCGCCCCGCGCGGCTGCATGTCCGGCCGCGCATCCCGGCCGCACGCCCATCCGCATGCCCAACTGTCGTGTCCACTGCGCATATCCGCTGTTTCCCAGCGGTATGAAGCCCAGGGTGGCAATCTGCTGAGCAGCAGATTCGCAAGATACGCAAAGAATCACAGAGGCACGCAGCCGGAGGTGCACGTCCCGTGGCGTCCAATGTCAATCCCACCGTCAGGCGGCGCCGGTTGGGCCAGGAGCTGCGCCGGCTCCGCGAGCTCAAAGGAATGACCGCCGAAGAGGTGGCCGAGCGGCTCCTGGTCTCACAGTCGAAGATCAGCAGGCTCGAGAACGGGCGGCGCAGCATCAGCCAGCGCGACGTCCGCGACCTGTGCGGGGTCTACGAGGTCGAGGACCACCGCATCGTCGACTCGCTCATGCAAATGGCCAAGGACTCCCGCCAGCAGGGCTGGTGGCACTCCTTCGGCGACATCCCGTACAGCGTCTACATCGGTCTGGAGACGGACGCGGCCAGTCTGCGCGTCTACGATCCGCAGGTCGTGCCGGGCCTGCTGCAGACCCGGGCGTACGCGGAGACGCTGATCACCGGCGCGCTCCCGGAGACCACGCCGACCGACATCGACAAGCGCGTCCAGGTCCGTGTCCGCCGCCAGGAGCGCATCGCGGCCCCGGACAACCCCCTGCGCCTGTGGACCGTGCTCGACGAGTCGGCGCTGCGCCGCGTCGTCGGCAGCCGGACCGTCATGCGCGAGCAGCTGGAGCACCTGGTCGAGCAGTCCCAACTGCCGCATGTGACCGTGCAGGTCATTCCGTTCGACATGGGCGCGCATCCGGGCCTGAACGGCCAGTACGCGATTCTGGAGTTCCCGGACGCCGCGGATTCGAGCGTCGTCTACATCGAGGGCGTCACCAGTGATCTCTATCTGGAGAAGGCCAACGATGTGCAGAAGTACAGCGTGATGTACGAGCATCTGCGGGCACAGGCGCTGAATGTGGAACAATCCCGACAGTTCATTGCGAAGATCGCCCAGGAATACGCGCTCCAGGAAGCGGTCTAGGGAGATCCAAAAGGCGGTCCAGAGGGAGTCCAGAGGGACAGAATCCGCCCCGCGAGAGAAAAGTGCCGCACGGTACACCTTCGCCGCGGCGGGGCGGAAGACCCCACTGGAATATGCCATCCGGTCGAGTGAATGGCCTCTTCGCCCACCGATGTTGGCTAGTAGCGTCGATCACGCCATCAAGCACCACGTTGGCGCAAACCGCTTCACAGGAGCGGTGACAGCGATTCGACCACTGGCTAAACCGGAGCAAAAAATGGCAATTCACCAGGGCGGCACGAATTCCTGGACCAAGTCCTCCTATTCGACGGGGAACGGCGCGTGCGTCGAGGTCAAGTCCCCCCTCCTGCACGCGATCGCGGTGCGGGACTCGAAGGCCCCCGAGGGGCCCTCGATCGGCTTCGCCCCCGATTCGTGGAACTCCTTCGTGACCGAGGTCGGCCGGGGCGCCTTCGACGCCGCCTGAGGCATCGGAGAGCACCCCATCGCAACACAGCACCAACTCGGCATCACCGCATCAACTCAGCACCACAGCAAGATTTCGGCACCAAAAGAGCACCACTGCGGTACTGAAAGAGCCCTCTCGACTGGCCCGCCGTCCTGGCCGAGGGGGCTCGGCTTTTTTTCCGCTCACCCCCGCAGCTCACCCCCGCAGCTCACCCCCCCACAGCTCACCCCCGCAGCCGGTCCACGTACCGATCCGTCCCCGGCACCGTCGGGATGAACGGCGCCACCAGCTCCACCCGGCCGAGGCCCGACTCGTGAACGGCCGTGTCCAGACCCGTGAAGTGGTCCTCCCAGCAGTCCGTCGGGTCCGCCTCCAGGAACCACAGGAGGGTGAGGCGGGTGTCGACGCCCTCGACCTGCTTCACATACGACATCCGGTCGCCCGGCAGTGGCGTCGGGCGGAAGACCGTGACCATCGCCGCCGGTGAACCCGCGAGCCGCTTCGGCAGGTGGCGCGAGCGCAGCCACTCCAGCAACTCGTCGCGCTGCTCGGGCCCTTCGGCATCGATGACCTCCACGACCAGACCCCGGTAAGGGTGGTCGAGTGCGTGGTAGTCGCGCGGTCCGGCCGCCCCGTCGCGGTACACGGTCGCCGCGTGGTCCTGGAACGCGGTGAAGACGTGCGTGCGGTCCTGATAGACGCGCCCGTCCCGGTTGAGTCGCTTGTTGATGCCGACGGTCCACTTCATGTGGTCGTCGTAGCGGCCGTCGGTGATCCAGTACGTGGAGATGTAGCAGCCCGCGGTGACCGGCTGCGCGACCGCCGACTTCTCCGGGTAGCGCAGGAGTTGCAGTTCGCGCGTGGCCACCCAGCGGCGCCCCGAGTTCATCCAGGGCATGGCCATCGCGCCGGCGTAGTAGTGGTCGTCCTCGTACCAGCGGTTGTACGCGTACTCATGGCCCGGGTGCGGCTCGACCATGGTGATCAGGGCGTGCCCGGGGCGCACCCCGTACGGGCCGACCGATGCCAGCTCCGCGTACACCTCGCTCCTCGTGTCCTCGCTCACGACGCTCCCCTTCCTTCCTCCACCGGACGGGCCTACTCTGACGCCCCGTCAGAAGAACTGCCATAGCCGGGAGGCGACCGGATGCTCCTGAACGGAAAGACAGTGGTCGTGTCGGGGGTCGGGGCCGGGCTCGGCCACCAGGTCGCCGCGGCCGTGGTGCGCGACGGCGGCAACGCCGTGCTCGGCGCACGCACGGAGGCGAACCTCGCCAAGTCGGCGGCCGAGATCGACCCGGACGGAACCCACACCGCCTACGCGGCGACGGACATCACCGACGAGAGCCAGTGCGAGGCGCTCGCGGGGCTCGCGCGCGAGCGGTTCGGCTCGGTCGACGCCGTGGTCCACGTCGCCGCCTGGGACAGCTACTTCGGCGGCCTGGAGGACGCGGACTTCGCGACCTGGCAGCAGGTCATCGACGTGAACCTGCTCGGCACGCTGCGCATGACGCGGGCCTGCCTGCCCGCCCTCAAGGAGCGGGGCGGCTCCGTCGTCATCATCGGCACGCAGTCGGCCGTGGCCGCGCCCTCCCAGGTGTGGCAGGCGGCGTACGCAGCCTCGAAGGGCGCGCTGACCTCGGCCATGTACTCCATGGCCCGCGAGCTCGGCCCGCACCGCGTCCGGGTCAACACCGTGCTGCCAGGCTGGATGTGGGGGCCGCCGGTCGAGGCGTACGTCCAGTTCACCGCGCACACCGAGGGCGTACCGCAGGACGAGGTCCTCGCGCGGCTCACCGAGCGGATGGCGCTGCCCGAACTGGCCACGGACGGGGACGTGGCGGACGCCGCCGTGTTCCTCGCGTCCGACCGGGCGCGGGCCATCACCGGGCAGTCGCTTCTGGTCAACGCGGGTGAGCTGATGCGGTAGTTCCGAGCGCCCGGCCCTCAGGGGCCGCCCGAGACCCGACCGCACGGCACCCACCGCCGTGCGGTCCTTTTTGCCCCCATCTGGATTCATGGACATGAACACAGGTCAATAAGTAGAACGATTTTACTGTCCCTTGACCCTCCGGTGCGTTGTCCTGGCCCTTCGGCTCCCCACACCATGAACGGCGTTCATAAGTAGGACCAGACCCCTGGAGGGGGCTCAATGAACAGTCTCGACTGGGCCGTGCTCATCGGCTACTTCGGCGTGATGATCGCGATCGGCGTCTGGTCCCACAAACGCGTGGACAACGTCTCCGACTTCTTCACCGCCGGCGGCAAGATGCCCTGGTGGCTGTCCGGCATCTCGCACCACATGTCCGGCTACAGCGCCGTCATGTTCACCGGATACGCCGGCATCGCGTACACCTACGGCGTGACGTCCTTCGTCACCTGGTCGTTCCCCATCGCGCTCGGCATCGCCATCGGCTCGAAGCTGTTCGCCCCGCGCATCAACCGGCTGCGGTCGCGCCTGCATGTGGCGTCGCCTCTCGAATACCTCAAGAACCGCTACAACCTGGGCACCCAACAGGCGCTCGCCTGGTCCGGCATGCTCCTGAAGATCGTGGACGTGGCCGCCAAGTGGGCCGCCATCGCCACCCTGTTGTCCGTCTTCACGGGCATCTCGATCAACCAGGGCATCCTGATCACCGGTGTCATCACGGCGATCTACTGCACCATCGGCGGCCTGTGGGCCGACGCCCTGACCGAGCTTGGTCAGTTCATCATCCAACTCATCGCCGGTGTCGCGATGTTCATCGCCGTCGCCTCCAAACTCGGCCCGTTCGGCGGCATCTTCGGCGTCTGGGACGAGCCCGCGCTCCAGGGGCACGGCAAGCCGCTCGTCGGCCCGTACGGCACGGTGTTCCTGCTGGCGTTCCTCTTCATCAAGCTCTTCGAGTACAACGGCGGCATGCTCAACCAGGCCCAGCGCTACATGGCCACCGGCTCCGCCCGCGAGGCCACCCGCTCGGCCCGCCTCTCGGCCATCCTGTGGCTGGTCTGGCCGGTCGTCCTCTTCTTCCCCATGTGGGTGTCGCCGCTCCTGGTACACGCCCAGAAGCCGGACGGTTCGGACAGTTACGGCCTGATGACCGAACAGCTGCTGCCGCACGGCCTGCTGGGCCTGGTCATCGTCGGCTTCTTCTCCCACACGATGGCCATGTGCTCCTCCGACGCGAACGCGATCG
Source organism: Streptomyces sp. NPDC045026 (assembly GCF_056432625.1). Lineage (NCBI taxonomy): Bacteria > Bacillati > Actinomycetota > Actinomycetes > Kitasatosporales > Streptomycetaceae > Streptomyces > Streptomyces sp. NPDC045026. Next base: position 257,174 of record NZ_JBWKIS010000005.1, on the reverse strand, counting down.
CCGCCGTCTTCACCCGTGACGTGGCGCCCGCGGTCTCTAAGCGGGCGAAGGAACAGTGGATCGGGAACAAGGGGCTGCTCGCCGCCCGCCTGACCACGGTGATCTTCCTCGGTCTGTCCATGGCCGTCGCCACGCAGGTCAACTCGCCCACGTTCAAGGACATCATCACGGTCGTCATCAAGTGGGTCGCCGGTCTGATGGGCCCGATCGCGATCCCGATGATGCTGGGTCTGCTGCGCACCTTCCGCAAGTCCGGACCGACCGCGGCACTCACCAGCTGGGCCATGGGTCTGCTCGCGTTCTGGCTGGTCAACTACCCGATCAGCTGGAACGTCGAGGGCGGCGTACCGCTCCAGTACCAGGTGTCGATCCCGCTCGCCGTCTCGCTCGTGCTCTACATCGTCATCGGCTACATCAAGCCGGAGGACACCCCGGAGCGGGACGCGCTCATCGAGCGCATCAACACGGACGACGACGGGTCCGCCGGAACGGCGGCGGTTCCCGCGCCGGCGGAGCCGCAGGACGGGGCGGTGGGCTCGCAGCCGCCCGGCCGGCTCTCGTAACGACTGTTCGTTCCTCACCGGGCGCCGGACGGGCTGATCACAGCCGGTCCGGCGCTTCGGCGTTCACACCCTCGGATACCTGGCCAGCCACCCCGGCGACGACGACGCGGGGCTGTGCAGGGCGGGCCCCTGCGTCATCTCCATCGCGAAGTCGTCGGCGAGCTCCAGGACGGTGGGGCGGCCCTCCAGCTCGGTCACCCAGCCGGGCGGCAGCGCGGTCTCCCCGTGCAGGGCGCCGAGCAGGCCCCCGCACAGCGCGCCGGTCGCCTCGGACGGGCCGCCGTGGTTGACCGCGAGACACAGGCCGTGCCGTATGTCCTCGCCCACCAGGGCGCAGTACACCGCCACGGCGAGCACACCCTCCGCGAGCCCGTCGCCCACGAGCTCGTCGACGCGGGCGGCCGACGGCATGCCCTGGCGCACCGCGCCGAGCGCGTGCTTGAGCGCGTCCGTGACGGGCTGGTGCCCAGGGCGCGCGGCCAGTACGACGAGGGCGCGCTGCACGGCGCCGTCGAGGCTCTCGCCGCGCGCGAGTCCGTGCACCACGACCGCGTACGCGCCCGCGCAGAGGTAGGCCACGGGTGCACCGTGCGTCTGGACGGCGCACTCGGCGGCCAGCTGGAAGACGAGCTGCGGCTCCCAGCCGACGAGCAGCCCGAACGGGGCCGAGCGGGCGGCCGGCGCGGACCCGGCCGCGGCCACGTTCTTGGGCTTCTCCAGGGTCCCCATGACGTCGTTGCCGAGCCCTAGGAGGCAGTCACGGGACGGGCCGCGGCGTGAGTACAGCCACTCCTCGCGGGCGAGCCAGCCGTCCTCCTTGCGCCGCTCGTCCGGGCCCCAGTCGCGCTGGGTCGCGGCCCAGCGAAGGTAGGCCCGGTGCACGTCGGTCGGCGGATGCCAGGCTCCCGTGTCGCGGCGCACCTGCGCCCTTATCAGGCCGTCCACGGTGAAGAGCGCCTGCTGCGTCGCCGCCGTGACGGCGCCGCGGCGCCCGTACGCGGGCGCGAGGTCCGTCAGTCCCTGTGGCCCGTGCGCGGCCCTGATCTCCTCCAGGGAGAGCCCGGCGAGCGGCGCCCCGAGGGCGTCGCCGAGGGCGGCCCCGATGAGCGTGCCGCGGACCCGGCTGCGGAAATCCTGCTGCTCGGCGCGGCCCCATATGGCCGATGAGGGTCCCCCCTGCTCGGGGGTCAGTGGGGCTGCCACGGGGAGCTCTCCCCTCCGGGTCTCGTTACGCGTGCGACGACTGCGCAGCACTGTAATCGACAGGGCGCACCCGGTTGAGAGGCGAAGCGGCGCAGGCGAAGCCGCCCTTGAGACCACTTCACCCACTTTTCTTCCGCAAACCGGACGATGTCCCGGACGGCGGCCCGGGGGCCCGCGCCGCGCCGCCGCTGGACCGCCGTCCGACGTGCGGTGTTCACCGTGCGTTGGTGCCCGCATCGCCGGACACCCGGAACATCCGCACCATGACGCAGATGACTCGTGTCAGGGCCTCCTCGTACGCCCTGGCCGCCGCCCTCCTCGTGGGCCTCTCCGCACCCGTCGCCGCCGCGCACCCCGCCTCCCACGGGCACACGTCGCACCACCGCATCCCCTTCACGGCGGCGACCGTGACGGCGTCCGAGGACGGCTCCTCCTACACGGTCGAGTGGAACGCGCCCGGTGTCCGGCACGTGGCGGTCCGCGCGGGCGGGCGCACCGTCGCCTCCGGCGGCACGTCCGGCAAGGTCACCGTGCGCGGCCTGCCCGCCGCCGACCGCCAGTGGTTCGACCTGGTCCCCGACCGCGGCCAGGGCCTGCACCTCGCCGACCGCGAGATACGCCTCGACGGCGCGGTCAACTTCCGTGACGCGGGCGGCTACCGCACCACCGACGGCCACTGGGTGCGGATGGGCGAGATCTACCGCACCGCCGCCCTGGACAAGCTCACGGACCGGGACCTGGCGAAGCTGAGGCGCCTCGGGATCTCCGTGGACTACGACCTGCGTACGCAAGCGGAGCGCACCTCCGGGCCCGACCGCGTCCCCGCCGGTTCCCGCTACGTCGTCGCGGACGTGCTCGGCGACCTCGGGGGCCTGTCCGGCCTGCCCGCGTCGCCGGAGGCCTCCGCCCAGCTGATGGTGGACGCGGAGAAGACCATGGTCTCCGCCCCGACCGCGCAGCGGGCCTACTCGACCGTCTTGCACGGCATCGCGGACGCCGACAGCGCGAACGCGCTGTTCCACTGCACGGCCGGCAAGGACCGCACGGGCTGGGCGAACGCCACGCTCCTGACCGCGCTCGGCGTGCCGCGCGAGACGGTGATGGACGACTACCTGGCCAGCAACACGTACCGCGCGAAGGAGAACGCGGCCACGCTCGCCGCGATGCCGCCCGCGCAGGCCGCCGTGTACAAGCCGATGCTGGACGTCCGCCCCGAGTACCTGAACTCGGGCTTCCAGGAAGTGACGAGCCGCTACGGCACGTTCGACCGCTACCTGGACAAGGCCCTCGGCCTCAGCCACCGCGACGTACGTGACCTGCGCGAGGACCTGCTGGTCGGCTGACGGACTCCTTTCGGCGCTCAGGCCCTCGTTCGGGATCCACGTCCCGAACGGGGGCCTGAGCATGCGCTGTTACAGGCTTGGGACGTACGTACTCCGGGGCGCGTACAACGTTTTCCTTGGGTGGCCTGTCTTTCTTCACGTAACCAGGAACACCCCCACAGGACACCAAGAAGGATGGGAACAGTGCGCCGCACTCTCGTCACAGCCCTCGCCGTCACCGCGCTCGCCGTGCCGCTCGGACTCGCGTCCGCCGCCGGTACGGCCGCCGCTGCCACCCCCGTTCCGCCTCGCGTCCCCGCGACCGACTTCAACCACGACGGGTACGGGGACCTCGTGCTCGGGGCGCCGGGCGCGACCGTGTCCGGGCAGGAGACCGCCGGGGCCGTCTCCGTGGTCTACGGCGGGAAGAACGGGCCGGACACCGCGAACGCCAAGGTCTTCACCCGCTCCACCGCCGGGATACCCGGGGCCGCCGAGGAGGGCGGCTACTTCGGGGAGCGCGTCACCAGCGGCGACCTCGACGGGGACTCGTACACCGACCTCGTCGTCGCCGGTCTCGGCGGCGAGCCGAGCGTCGTGCTCTGGGGTTCGGCCGCCGGGCTGAGCGGGCAGGGCAGTGTCGCGCTGCCCACGTCGACCGGGATGTTCGCCGTCGGCGACTTCAACGGCGACGGTCACCGCGACCTCGTCACCGACGACTACCCGCGCAGCGACGACCCGGACGACGACAACGCCGGGATGACCATCTCCTACGGCCCCTTCGACCGCGCGAGCGGCAAGCCGGCGAGCCAGGACACCATCGTCACCAGCCAGACCTTCGGCCCCGGCGACATCGTCGTCGGCGACATGACCGGCGACGGCGCCGACGACATCGTGACGAGCCACGGCTTCGAGGAGATGGCGTACGCCAGCAAGTTCTGGAAGGGCGGGAAGGACGGGGTCTCGCACACCGCGAAGTCGCTGACCTCGTCGTTCCGCGGTGCCGTCGGTGACGTCGACGGTGACGGCTACGGCGACCTCGTCGTCCACGACATCGGCGACAACTACGAGGACACCCCGTACGAGAAGGGCACCGTCCTCGTGATGTACGGGACCGCCGACGGGCCCTCCACGACCCGCACGAAGACCATCACGCAGGACACGTCCGGCGTGCCCGGGGTCGGCGAGAGCGGCGACATGTTCGGCACCGACATCTCCGCCGGTGACGTGAACGGCGACGGCTTCGCGGACATCGCCGTCGGCGTGCCCGGCGAGGCCATCGGCAACATCAAGGACGCCGGCAGCGTCGTCCTGCTCAAGGGCGGCCGCGGCGGTCTGTCCGGCACGGGCTCCCAGGCCTTCAACCAGTCCACGACCGCCGTACCCGGCGCCTCGGAGACCGGCGACGGCTTCGGCCAGCAGGTCGTCCTGAACGACCTGAACGGCGACGGCAAGGCCGACCTGACCGCCGCCGCTCCCCTGGAGGACGGCACGTACACCGACTCCGGCGCCGCGTGGGTGCTGCGCGGGGCGACCGGCGGGCTCACCACGAGCGGCATCACGTCGTTCGGCGCCGCCGCCGTCCATGTCTCCGAGAAGAACGCCCAGTTGGGGCAGGACCTCGGCGGGCGCTGACGATCGCACGGGGGTGGGTGGGCCCGTGGGTCCACCCACCCCCGTCACGCGTGATCCCGCTCAGTCCCCCAGCACCGGCAGCAGTTCCGGCAGGTGGCCGTCCGAGGCCGTCGCCGCGTGCTGCCGCTCCTCGGAGACCTCCCCGTACAGCGTCGTGCGCGGCTTCGCCGGGCGGCCCGCTTCCTCCGCGATCGTGATGAGGTCCTTGATGGAGCGGTAGGAGCCGTAACTGGAGCCCGCCATACGGGAGATGGTCTCCTCCATCAGCGTGCCGCCCAGGTCGTTCGCCCCCGAGCGCAGCATCTCCGCGGCGCCCTCCGTGCCCAGCTTCACCCAGCTCGTCTGAATGTTGGGGATGTGGGGGTGCAGGAGGACGCGGGCCATGGCGGTGACGGCCCTGTTGTCGCGGGTCGTCGGGCCCGGCCGGGCGATGCCCGCCAGGTAGACCGGCGCGTTGGTGTGGATGAACGGGAGCGTCACGAACTCCGTGAAGCCGGCGGTCTCCTGCTGGATTCCCGCCAGCGTGCGGAAGTGGCCGAGCCAGTGGCGGGGCTGGTCCACATGGCCGTACATCATCGTCGACGACGAGCGGATGCCCAGCTCGTGGGCCGTCTTGATGACCTCGATCCAGGTCGCCGTGGGGAGCTTGCCCTTGGTGAGGATCCAGCGGACCTCGTCGTCGAGGATCTCGGCCGCCGTGCCGGGGATCGAGTCGAGGCCGGCCTCCTTCGCCGCGGTGAGCCAGTCCCGTATCGACATGCCCGTGCGCGTCGCGCCGTTCACGACCTCCATCGGGGAGAAGGCGTGCACGTGCATGCCGGGGACGCGCTCCTTCACCGCCTTGGCGATGTCGAAGTAGGCCGTGCCCGGCAGGTCGGGGTGGATGCCGCCCTGCATGCACACCTCGACCGCGCCCACGTCCCACGCCTGCTCGGCCCGGTCGGCGACCTGGGAGAGCGAGAGCGTGTACGCGTCCGCGTCGGTGCGGCGCTGCGCGAAGGCGCAGAAGCGGCAGCCGGTGTAGCAGACGTTCGTGAAGTTGATGTTCCTCGTGACGATGTACGTGACGTCGTCGCCGTTCACCGTCTTGCGGATGTCGTCCGCGATGCCGCACAGGGCGTCGAGCGCCGGGCCGTCCGCGTGCAGGAGGGCGAGCGCCTCGTCGTCGGTGAGCTTCGTCGGGTCGTCGGCCGCCGTCGCGAGCGCGGCGCGGACATCGCCGTCGAGGCGCTGCGGGACCATGCCGGGCGCGGCCTGCTCGCGCAGCGCTTCCCAGTCGCCGTACACGTCGTCGAAGTCGTCGCGCCGGTCGGACGTGCGGCCCGTCGTGTCGATGGTGCGGTGCAGGTCCGTGCGCCCGGTGGCGGTGAAGCCCTCGTCGGGCTCCTGCCAGGGCAGGCCCGCGGGGCGCGCGCCCTCGTCGGCGAGGCCGGTGTCGGCACAGGCGAGGGCCCTTACGTGCGGCAGGAGGCGCGGGTCGAGCCACGGCTCGCCGCGCTCGATGAACTCCGGGTAGATCGTGAGGCGTTCGCGCAGCTCGAAGCCCGCCTCGCCGGTCTTCGCGGCGAGTTCGTCGATGTGCGGCCAGGGGCGCTCGGGGTTCACATGGTCCGGGGTCAGCGGGGACACCCCGCCCCAGTCGTCGATTCCGGCGCCGATCAGGAGCGCGTACTCCTCGTCGACCAGGTTCGGCGGGGCCTGGATGCGGGCGGAAGGGCCGAGGACGTGGCGGGCGACCGCGATGCACGCGGCCAGCTCCTCCAGCTCGGCGTCCGGCATGCCGCGCATCGCCGTGTCCGGCTTGGCGCGGAAGTTCTGGACGATGACTTCCTGGATGCCGTGGTAGCTGCGCTGGATGCGGCGCAGCTGGAACAGGGAGTCGGCGCGCTCCTCGTAGGACTCGCCGATGCCGATGAGGATGCCCGTGGTGAACGGGACGTTCGACCGGCCCGCGTCCTCCAGGACCCGCAGCCGGACGGCGGGTTCCTTGTCGGGCGAGCCGTGGTGCGGGCCGCCGGGCTCGGACCACAGACGCGTCGCCGTCGTCTCCAGCATCATGCCCATGGACGGCGCGACCGGCTTGAGGCGCTGGAGGTCGGTCCACGTCATGACGCCGGGGTTGAGGTGCGGGAGCAGGCCCGTCTCCTCAAGGACGCGGATCGCCATGGCGCGCACATAGGCCAGCGTGTCGTCGTACCCGTGCGCGTCCAGCCACTCGCGGGCCTCGGGCCAGCGGTCCTCGGGCCGGTCGCCGAGCGTGAACAGGGCTTCCTTGCAGCCCATCTCGGCGCCGCGGCGGGCGATGTCGAGGACCTCGTCCGGCGACAGGTACATCCCGTGGCCCTCCCGGCGCAGCTTGCCGGGGACGGTCACGAACGTGCAGTAGTGGCACTTGTCCCGGCACAGCCGGGTCAGCGGGATGAAGACCTTCTTCGAATACGTGATGACGCCCGGACGGCCCGCGGCCTTCAGGCCCGCGTCGCGCACGCGCGCGGCGGACGCCGTCAGGTCCCGCAGGTCGTCGCCGCGGGCCTGGAGCAGGACCGCCGCCTCGGTCAGGTCGAGGGCAACGCCGTCGCGGGACCGCTTCAACGCGCGGCGCATCGCGTTGGCAGTGGGTCGTACAGCCTCCGGATCACTCATGCTCCCGAGGATACGAGCGCCCGCCGACCACGTCTGCGCCGCGCTGACGTGCGCGGGATCACGCGACGTACACGTTTCACCTGCGCGCGCCGTCCGTCCTGGAGAAATCCTGGAGACTGACTACAGGTACTGCCTACAGATACTGCTCGCACTCGTCGAGGATCTTGAGGACCGAAGTCTCGTCCGCCGGGGGAAGTTGGAGGACGACCTCGTCGATGCCGAGCTCCGCGTAGTGCGCGAGCTTGCCCGGACTCGGCAGGACCGCGAACGGGACGACGTGCAGGTCCGCCGGATCGCGGCCGGCCTCCTCCCAGCGGGCCCGCAGGACGGGCATCGACTCGGTCAGGCCGCGCCCGCCGATGGGCATCCAGCCGTCCGCGTACTCGGTGATGTGCGCGAAGAGCTTCGGGCCCGCCGCTCCCCCGATCAGCGTGCGGGGCGCGCCGCCCGCCGGCTTCGGGTAGGCGTGGCTGGCCCGCACCGACACCCCGAACCCACCGTCGTACGCGGTGGGTTCCTCCGCCCACAGGGCCCGCATGAGGGCCATGCGCTCGCGGCCGAGCTCGCGCCGCGTGCGCCATTCGACGCCATGGTCCGCGGCCTCCTCGACGTTCCAGCCGAAGCCGATGCCGAGGGTGAAGCGGCCGCCGGAGAGGTGGTCGAGGGTGGCGATCTGCTTGGCCAGGCCGATGGGGTCGTGCTGGGCGATCAGCGTGATGCCGGTGCCGAGCCCGAGCCGCTCGGTGACGGCGGCGGCCTGCCCGAGCGCGACGAACGGGTCGAGGGTGCGGCCGTACTCGGCGGGCAGTTCACCCCCGGCCGGCCACGGCGTCGCCCGCTCCACGGGGATGTGGGTGTGCTCGGGCAGATACAGCCCGGCGAACCCGCGTCGCTCCAGCTCACGTGCGAGCCGCACAGGCGTGATGGTCTCGTCGGTCAGGAAGATCGTGGTCGAGATCCGCATGGGGGCATTACTACCCGGCCCTCCCCCAGGAGTCCATGGACTCCCCGGCAGGGACAGTCGTAAGACTCCGATCCCCTTCCCTTACAGGAGAGTTCACGGCTCAATACCAGAGTTGCCTGCACCACCCACGTCACAGACGGAACGTCACGAGACCCCTGGGAGCCGCAGCATGTGCGAGGACGACCACACCACGACCGGCATGGGAAGACGCGCGCTGTTCGTGACGGGAGCGGCCGGCGCGCTTACGTTGAGCAGTGTGAGCTTCGCGAGCGCGGCCGACGGCCGCACACCGGCGGACGGTACGAAGGCCACGACGGCCACGAAGACCGTGAAGGGGACGCTGCCGCCCGGCGCGCCCGACTTCGTGTACGTGCCGGTCGAGGTGCCGCGCGGGGTCCGCGAGATCCACGTCGCGTACACCTACACGAAGGCGAACGTCCCGGCCGGCACGCAGAACAACGCCCTGGACATCGGGGTGTTCGACGAGCGGGGCACCGCGCTCGGCGGGCAGGGCTTCCGCGGCTGGTCGGGCGGCGCGCGCACCGAGTTCTTCGTACGGGCCGACGACGCGACGCCGGGCTACATCCCGGGGCCCGTCCGCGCGGGCACCTGGCACATCGCGCTCGGCCCGTACACGGTGGCGCCCGAGGGCCTCCCGTACGAGCTGACCATCACCCTCACGTACGGCGAGCAGGGCGAGACCCCGAAGCCCGTCTACCCGCCCGCGCGCGCCAAGGGCCGGGGCCGCGCCTGGTACCGCGGGGACTGCCACCTGCACACCTGGTACTCGGACGGCAGGCGCACCCCCGCCGAGATCGCGGCGCTCGCGCGCGAGGCGGGCCTGGACTTCATCAACTCGTCCGACCACAACACGTACTCGTCGCACGCCCACTGGGCCGACCAGGCGGGCGACGACCTGCTGATCATGCTCGGCGAGGAGATCACGACCCGTAACGGGCACGTGGTGGCGCTCGGCACGGACCCGGGCACGTTCGTCGACTGGCGCTACCGTGCCCGCGACAACCGCTTCGGCAAGTACGCGCGCGAGGTCCGCCGGGCCGGCGGCCTGGTCGTGCCGGCGCATCCGCACGCCACGTGCATCGGCTGCAACTGGAAGTTCGGCTTCGGCGAGGCGGACGCCGTCGAGGTGTGGAACGGCGCGTACACCGCGGACGACGAGATCTCCCTCGCCGACTGGGACAACACGCTGGTGGCGTCCGTCCGGGGTTCGCGTCAGTGGATCCCGGCGATGGGCAACAGCGACGCCCACCGCGACCCGGACCGCATCGGCGGCCCCCAGACGGTGGTCCTCGCCGACGACCTGACCCGCGAGGCCATCCAGGCGGGCATCAAGGCGGGCCGCAGTTACGTCGCCGAGTCGAAGTCCGTGGAGCTGACGTTCACGGCGTCCGGCTCGCGCGGCGAGCACGCCGGTATCGGCGAGCGCCTCGGCGTGGACCCGGACGCCCCGGTCACGGTCCGCCTGGAGGTCAAGGGCGCCCCGGGCTGCACGCTCCACGTGGTCACGGACCAGGGCACGCTGTTCACCTCGCCGGCGCTCCCCGAGTCCGGGTCGGGCACGGCCGAGTGGCACACGACGGCGTCGTACGCGGCCTACGTACGGGCCGAGGTCCGGCACCCGGCGACGGTCCCGGGCCTGCCGGGCGCACTCGCGGCGTTCACGAACCCGGTGTTCCTCGGCAAGTAGGACCCCGTAGGGGCTAGGGTCTTTCGTTTGGATCAGGCCGGGTCAGGGAGCGGGGTCTGGTGCGTGCAGCTGCAAGGCGGAGGATTGAGGCGACGCGATGGGGGTCCCCCCTGCTCGAGCGAAGCCGAGAGCTTGGGGGAGTCGGTGATTGACGACAACGCGGCAGATGGGCGTGCCAGACCCCGCGAGCCCGGCGTGATCCAAACGAGAGGCCCTAGTCCTCGACGACCAGCACCGGCGTCTCCCGCGTCAGCACCTCGCCGCGGAAGAACGCCGGGCTGCGCCGTCCCATCACCAGCATGATCACGAAGCCGACGAGCAGCAGACCGACGCCGATCACGAAGACGGAGCCGACGCCGAGGACGGAGGAGCCGCTGCCGTACGCCGGGTTCCACATGTCCACGAGGGTCTTCACGAACACGGCGGACAGCAGGACGCCGCCGAGCACCGGGAAGAGGGCCTTGAAGAAGAAGTCCCTGGGCGAGCGCAGCAGCTCGGAGCGGAAGTACCAGGCGCAGGCGAACGCCGTGAGCGCGTAGTAGAAGCAGATCATGAGGCCGAGCGCGTAGATCGTGTCGACGAGGACGTGCTCGGAGACCAGCGTCATGACGGTGTAGAACACGCCGGTGGCGACGCCCGCGGTGACCGTGGCGCGGCCCGGGGTCTTGAAGCGCGGGTGGACGCGGGCGTAGGAGGCGGGCAGCGCCTCGTACGTCGCCATGGCGAGGACCGTGCGGGCGACCGGGATGAACGTGGTCTGCAGGCTGGCCGCGGCCGAGGCGAGGACGGCGACGAAGAGCAGGATGCCGAGGCCGGGGCCCATGACGGGGCCCGCGAGGGCGGCGAAGACGTTGTCGGACGTCGCGGGGTTGGCGAGGCCGAGGCCCTTGCCGCCGGAGCCGACGATCATCTGGGCGGCGACGCCGGTGGCGAGGTAGGAACCGACGAGGACGACCATCGCGATGAGGGCGGCGCGGCCGGGCGTCTTCTCGCTGCCGATGGTCTCCTCGTTCGCGGTGAGGCAGGTGTCCCAGCCCCAGTACATGAAGATCGACAGGGACAGGCCCGCGGTGAACGCGCCGAACGACTTCACCGAGAACGGGTCGAGCCACGTCCACGAGAACGGCACGGACGTGGGGAAGTCCGCCGATCCCGCCTTCACGACGGCCATCACGACGAACACGGCGAGGACGACGAGCTGGAGGCCGACCAGGGTGAACTGGACGCCCTTCGTCGCGGTCATGCCGCGGTAGCTGATCGCGGTCGCGGCGGCGATCAGGGCGAGGCAGGTGACGATGTGGACGGCCTTGTTGTCGTCCAGGGCGCCGATGGACGAGTTGCCGGTGATCTCGCCCGCGAGGAGCCAGAAGTACGACGTGGCGACGCCCGCCAGGTTGGACAGCACGATGATCGTCGCGATGACCAGGCCCCAGCCGCACATCCACCCCACGCGCGGGCCGAAGGCCTTCACGGTCCAGGTGAACGACGTGCCGCAGTCCGGCATGGCCTTGTTCAGCTCGCGGTAGGCGAAGGCGACGAGCAGCATCGGCAGGAACCCGGCCAGGAACACGGCGGGCATCTGGAGGCCGACCTCGCCGGCCGTGGAGCCGAGGGTCGAGGTCAGGCAGTAGACGGGCGCGACGGTCGAGATGCCGATGACCGCGCTGCCGACCAGCCCGACGGAGTTGCCGCCGAGGCCTTTGCTGCGGACGCCCCCGTCGGGGGCACCGCCTGCCGTGTCGTGGGCAGCTCGTGTCGGCCGCGCGTCCAGCTCAGTCATGAACAAGACGTTAAATGCTGCGGTTTCCGCATAAGGGGGACAAGGACTGAAACCGGCCACCTTTGAATCGATGGCCGATTCACGTATCCATCCCGCGCCCTCAAGGCAACTTCAGGTTAACCCCATTCATCGTAAGGAATAACCAGCGGCGTCCGATATTCGGTAATCGCAGCGGCGCCCGTTTTGCCGGGTTCAAAATTTTCCGTGTGACGTTTCCGGCGGTTACCCCAGCCGTCACGCCTGCCGTCGCTTCCCCTCCGTCATCCCTGCCAGACGATCGACTGGAGCTCGCTGTACGCGTGCAGGGCGTACGAGCCCACGTCCCGGCCCACCCCGCTCTGCTTGAACCCGCCGAACGGGGCCTCCATGTTCCGGCCGACCGTGTTCACGCCGACCCCGCCGGCCCGCAGCCGCCGCGCCACCCGGAACGCCCGCGCCACATCGCCCGACCACACGTAGTCGATGAGCCCGTACTCACTGTCGTTGGCCAGGGCCACCCCCTCCTCCTCGTCGTCGAAGGGCACCACCGCCACGACCGGGCCGAAGATCTCCTCCCGCACGACCCGCATGTCGTTCGTGCAGTCCGCGAGGAGCGTCGGGGCGACGTAGAAGCCACGGTCGAGGGCGGGCCGCTCACCGCCCGCGACGACCCGCGCACCCTCCTTGCGGCCCAGCTCGACGTACGACTCGACGCGGTCCCGGTGCGCCGCCGAGATCACCGGCCCGACGACCGTCCCGCGCTCCCGCGGATCGCCGACCTTCATGTAGCCGATGTAGTCGCTCAGCTTCGAGACGAGCGCGTCGTAGATCCCCCGCTGGGCGATCACCCGGGTCGGCGCGGTGCAGATCTGGCCGCTGTAGAAGGCGTACGTCGTCCCGATCCCCGCGACCGCCGAGGCGAGGCCCGCCTCGTCCAGGTCGTCGAAGACGAGCGCCGCGCCCTTCCCGCCCAGCTCCATCAGCTGCCGCTTCATGCCGCGCCCGCACACCTCGCCGATGCGCCGGCCGACCGCGGTGGAGCCGGTGAAACTGACCATGTCGACGTCCGGCGAGTCGACGGCCGCCTCCCCTACGTCCACAGCCGTCCCGCTGACCACGTTCACCACACCGGGCGGCGCCCCCGCCTCCTGAAGAGCGGCCGCCATCCGGTACACCGACAGGGGATCCTGCGGGGCGGGCTTCACGACGACCGTGTTCCCCATGGCGAGCGCCGGGGCGACCTTGCCCGCCGGGTTCGCCCACGGGTTGTTGTACGAGGTGATGCAGGTGACGACGCCGACGGGCTGCCGTACGGCGAGCGCGCCGAGCACGCCCGCCTTCCCCATCGGCCCCGCCTCGCTGACCTGCGGCGGCAGCCCCTGCTCGACCGGTTCGAGGGCCCCCTTCGCATAGCGCCGGAACCTCGCCACCCCCACCGCGACCTGCATGCCGCGCGCGGTCCCGCTCGTCGCGCCGCTCTCCGCCTGCGCGAGCTCCGCGTTCGCCGCGAAGTCGCGCTGCATCACGTCGGCGGCCCGGTCCAGGATCGCGGCGCGCTCCTCCGGCCTCGTACGCGACCACGAGTCGAAGGCCTCGCGGGCCGCCGACGCCGCCTCGTGGACCTGCGCGCGGGACGCCTCGGGGGCGAGCCCGACGACCTCCTCGGACGCGGGGTCGACGACCTCGTAGTGCCCGCCGTCCGGCTCGACCCATGCGCCGCCGATGAACAGCCTCTGCCCGTCGGTCACTTCGTGCCCTCCGAGGTCTCACTCGCCGTGCCCCGGACCGCCTTCTTGTCCGGCCGGGGGTCCGGGGGTTGTCCCCCGGGCAGATGCAGCGTGGACACCGTCCTCGTGTCGCGCCCCGACCGCAGCACCGTCCCGGGCACGGCCCCCGTCACCACGTCCTCACGGATGACCTCGACGCCGTTGACCCACACCGCGTTGATGCCGATCGCCTTCGAGTCGAGGCGCGGGCTGTCGCCGGGCAGGTCGTGGACGAGGGTGGCCTTGCCCGCGTCGATCCACTGCGGGTCGAACAGGACGAGGTCCGCGTGCCAGCCCTCCTCGATCCGGCCGCGCTCACGCAGCCCGAAGAGCCGCGCCGGATCGTCGGTGAGCATCTTCACCGCCTCCTCGATCCCGGCGAGCTTCCGCCCGCGCAGACAGTCCCCGAGGAAGCGCGTCGTGTACGGCGCCCCGCACATCCGGTCCAGGTGCGCCCCCGCGTCGGACCCGCCGAGGAGCACGTCCTCGTGGCTCCAGGTCTCGGCGCGCAGGGCCCACGAGTCCGGGTCGTTGTCGCTGGGCATGGGCCAGAGGACCGTCCGCAGGCGGTCGTTGGCGCAGATCTCGACGAGGCACTCGAAGGGCTCCTGGCCGCGCTCGGCCGCGATGTCGTTCACCACCCGCCCGGTCAGGCCCTCGTTCGCCTCCGAGTACGTGTCCCCGATGACGTAACGCCCGAAGTGGGCGAGCCGCCGGAAGACGCCGGCCTCCTTGCTGTCCGCGCGCCGCAGCATCCCGGACCGCACGTCCGGGTCGCGCAGCTTCGCGATCCGCTCGTCGACGGGCAGGGAGAGGACCTCGCCCCAGCCGGGGATGAGGTTCAGGGCGCAGAACGTGCCGAGCGACATGTTCATGGGGGTGAGGATCGGCATGGTCAGCGCGACGATCCGGCCGCCGGCCTTGCGGGCGCGCTCGCTCGGGATCAGCTGACGCGGCACGCGCTCCGGAACAGCGGCATCGATGGTCAGGACGTTCCAGTTCAGGGGCCGCCCGGCGGCCACGCTCATCTCGACGAACAGGTCGATCTCGTCGTCGCTGAACTGGTCCAGGCACCCGGCGACGATCGCCTCGATCTGGGTGCCCTCGTGCTCGGCGACGGCCCGGCTCAGCGCGAGCAGCTCCTCGGGCCGCGCGTGCCGCGAGGCGACGGGCTGCCCGTCGCCGTCCGAGTGCGTGGACGACTGCGTCGTGGAGAACCCCCAGGCGCCCGCGTCCATCGCCTCGTGGAACAGGGCGAGCATCTGCTCCAGCTGCTCGGGCGTCGGCTGCCCGCCGACCGCGTCCGCGCCCATCACGTACCGGCGCAGCGCGCAGTGCCCCACCATGAACCCGGCGTTGACGGCGATCCGCCCGTCGAGAGCGTCGAGATACTCACCGAACGAGTTCCAGGTCCAGGGCGCACCCTCTTCGAGCGCGACGAGCGACATCCCCTCGACCTTGGACATCATCCGGCGCGTGTAGTCGGCGTCCTCGGGCCGCTCGGGGTGCAGCGGGGCCAGCGTGAAGCCGCAGTTGCCGCCCGCGACGGTCGTCACGCCGTGGTTCAGGGAGGGCGTCGCGTACGGGTCCCAGAACAGCTGGGCGTCGTAGTGGGTGTGCGGGTCGACGAAACCGGGGGCGAGAATCCGGCCGCGCGCGTCCTCACTGGCCGCCGCGGGCTCGGTCACGGCCCCCGGCTCGGCGATGACGGCGATGCGCCCGTCACGTATCCCCACGTCGGCGACGTAGGCGGGGGCTCCCGTCCCGTCGACTACGGTCGCGCCTTTGATCAGATGGTCGAGCACGAGGTCGTCCCCCTCCTGAGGGTGAGTGGTAGTGGGGGTGGCGGAGGTAACGGGTAGCCCCACCCAGCCCGTCCGGCGTTCGAGGACGTGCCCGAAGGGCGACAGGGGGTCCGGGGCACAGCCCTGTGACGGTCACCCATGCACCCGAGGCCCCAGGGGGCCCCGGCTCTCGTCCGGGAAGGGAGAGCCGGGGCGGTCAAGGGGCGAGGCCGGATCAGACGGCCTCACGGAAGCGCGTCGTCCGGTGCACCGGATCCGTATCGATCTTCGGAATGACGTGCTCGCCGATCAGCTTGATCGACTGGAGCGTGTCCTCCTTGGAGATGCCGATCGGCATGCCGAACGACAACTGGTCGGCGCCCGCCTGCTCCCACCGCTTGCACTGGGTGAGCACCTCGTCCGGGTCGCCGCAGATCAGCAGCTCCTCGGCGATGAGGAGTTCGATGATCTCCTCGTTGAACTCGGGCAGCGTCTCGGGCCACACGGGGAAGCCCTCGGGGCGCGGGAACGTGTCGTGGTAGCGGAAGACGAGCGACTGGAGGTAGTGCAGCCCGCCGGTGGCGGCGATCCGTACGGCCTCCGCGTGGGTAGGCGCGCAGATCGCGGTCGACGTCACCATGACGTTGTCGTTGACGAACGCCCCGACGGGCTCCGCCTTGCCGATGTTCGACTTGTACTGCTCCAGCACCCACTCCATGTCGGAGACCTTCTGCACGCTGAAGCCCAGGACGCCGAGGCCCTTCCTGGCGGCCATCGCGTACGAGGGCGGGGAGCCGGCCGCGTACCACATGGCGGGGTGCGCCTTCCCGTACGGCTTGGGGAAGATCTTGCGCGGCGGCAGCTGCCAGTGCTTGCCCTTGAACCCGACGTACTCCTCCTGGAGCCACATCTTCGGGAACTCGGCGATGGTCTCTTCCCAGATCTCCTTGGTGTAGTTCATGTCGGTGACGCCCGGGATGAAGCCGAGGATCTCGTGGCTGCCCGCGCCGCGCCCGCTGCCGAACTCGTGCCGCCCCTCGCTGAGATGGTCGAGCATCGCGACCTTCTCGGCGACCTTCACCGGGTGGTTGACCTGGGCGAGCGGGTTGAAGATGCCGGAGCCGAGGTGGATGCGTTCGGTGGCGTGGGCGAGGTAGCCGAGGAAGACGTCGTTGGCGGAGAGGTGCGAATACTCCTCCAGGAAGTGATGTTCGGACGCCCAGGCGTACTTGAAGCCCGACTTGTCCGCCTGGATGACGTACTCGGTCTCCTCCATCAGCGCCTTGTGCTCGGCGAGCGGGTCGGTCTCGGCCCGCTTGCCCACATATCCCTGTACAAAGAGCCCGAATTCCAAGGAGGTTCACCGTCCCCTGTCTGTGACCGGCGGCTGCGTCAGAAGCTCCTGCGCTCTTTCTGACGTACCGTCAGATTCGATGTGCCGACTGTTTCACCGTGCCCGTACAGCGTCAATACCTGATGCAGCGTCAGAACATGGAACGTGGGGTCAGAGCACGCTGACGCCCGCCAGCCACCCGCCGTCGATGACGAACGGCTGGCCCGTGATGTACGCGGAGTCCTCCTGCGAGGTCAGGAACAGCGCGAGCCGCGCCACCTCCTCGGGCTGCCCGACCCGCCCCAGCGGCACGAGCTTGCGGTACAGCTCGTCGAGCGCCTGCGAGGCCTCCTCGGTGTCCGCGCCCGGATCGAGCTGCGACGGATTGCTCATCGCCGTGTCGATCGCGCCGGGACAGACGGCGTTCACGCGGATCTTCTTCGCGGCCAGCTCCAGCGCCGCCACCTTCGTCAGTCCCACGATGGCGTGCTTGGTGGCGGTGTACGCGCCGACGTACGCCATGCCCGTCACCCCCGTGTAGGAGGCCGTGTTCACGATCGTGCCCCCGCCGGCCGCCTCGATCTCGGGCGCGACGGTCTTGATCCCGAGGAACGCGCCGACCTGGTTGACCTGGATGATCTGCTGGAACTCGTCCAGAGGTGTGCTGACCAGCTCGTTGAACCGCAGGATCCCGGCGTTGTTCACGAGGCCGTCGATCTTCCCGTACGCCTTCTTCGCCGCGGCGACGGCGGCCGCCCAGTCGTCCTCGCGGCTCACGTCCAGATGGACGTAGAGCCCGCCTATCTCCTTGGCGAGCGCCTCACCCTGGTCGTCGAGGACATCCCCGAGCACCACCTTGGCACCCTCCGCGGCGAACAGCCGCGCCTCCTGCTCGCCCTGCCCGCGCGCCGCGCCCGTGATGACGACGACGCGCCCGTCCAGCTTGCCCATGCCGGTACTCCTAGTCTTCGAGGTGCCTAGTCGTTCAGGTGCGGAGCGACGTCGGCGGCGAACGCCGCCATCTGGTCGGTGAGTTCACCGAGACTCCGGGAACGGAACCGGATCTGGATCTGGTCCACGCCCATCGCGCCGTACGCGCGCAGTGACTCGGCGAGGGCCTGCGGGGCGCCGGACAGGGTGCGCCGCCCGACGTGCCACGCGGGCTCGCCCACGTACAGGGGCTCGGCGATCGCGCCCACGGTGACGGGGGCGTCGATGCCCGCCTCTTCCCGCAGCCGCTTCAACTTCGCGATCTGGCCGGGAAGTTGCTCACGGCTGTCCCCCTGCGGCAGCCACCCGTCCCCCTTCAGGGCGGCACGGCGCACCGCGGGGGCCGAGGACCCGCCCACCCACACGGGGACGCGGCTCTGCGCGGGACGCGGCCGCTGCCCGAGCCCTTCGAACGCGAACCGCTCGCCCTTGAACGACGGATACTCCTCCGGCCCGAGCGCCGCCTTCAGCGCGTCCAAGGACTCGTCGAGCACGGCCCCGCGCCGCGCGAAGTCCACCCCGAGCGCCTCGAACTCCTCCTGTACGTGCCCTGCCCCGACCCCGAGGATCAGCCGGCCCCCACAGAGATGGTCGAGGGTGGCGTACTGCTTGGCGGCGGCCAGGGGATGGCGCAGCCCGACGATCGCGACGTGACTCATGAGGCGTACGTTCTCGGTGATGCCCGCGAGGTAGGCGAGCGTGGCCACCGGGTCGTACCAGACGGTGCTCATCGCGTCGGCGAGGCGGCGCGGGATGGCGACGTGGTCGCAGCAGGCGATGTAGTCGAAGCCCGTGCGGTCGGCGGTGCGGGCGATCTCGGCGAGGTCGGCGGCGCCGGCCCCGGCCTCCCATCCCTCGGCGTACATCGTGGACTGTGACTGGACGGGGAGCTGGATGCCGTAGGCGAGGTGCGACGTCCCGGGCTTCGTGGGGTCCATGGGGTCACTCACCACCCTGCCCCGCCCAGAGCCCGTCGGCGGTCAGCCCCAGCAGGTCGATGGCGTTACCGCGCACGATGCGGTCGACGACATCCGGCGCCAGGTGCCCCATCTGCGCCTCGCCGACCTCCTTGGACTTCGGCCAGGTGGAGTCGGAGTGCGGGTAGTCGGTCTCGTAGAGAACGTTCGCGACGCCGATCGCGTCGAGGTTCCTGAGTCCGAACGCGTCGTCGAAGAAGCAGCCGTAGACGTGGTCGGCGAAGTATTCGGAGGGCCGCTTGTGGACCTTGTCGGCGACGCCGCCCCAGCCGCGGTTCTCCTCCCAGACGACGTCCGCGCGCTCCAGGATGTACGGGATCCAGCCGATCTGGCCCTCGGCATACATGATCTTCAGGTTCGGGAAGCGCTCGAACTTGCCGCTCATCAGCCAGTCGACCATCGAGAAGCAGCAGTTGGCGAAGGTGATGGTCGAACCCACGGCGGGCGGCGCGTCGGGCGAGGTCGACGGCATCTTGCTGGACGAGCCGATGTGCATCGCGATGACGGTGCCGGTCTCGTCGCAGGCCCGCAGGAAGGGATCCCACTCGTCCGTGTGGACGGAGGGCAGGCCCAGGTGCGGCGGGATCTCGGAGAAGGCGACGGCACGCACGCCACGGGCGGCGTTACGCCGCACCTCCGCCGCGGCGAGTTCGGCGTCCCAGAGGGGGACGAGGGTGAGCGGTATGAGCCGCCCCTGGGCCTGCGGCCCGCACCACTCCTCCACCATCCAGTCGTTGTACGCGCGCACGCCGAGCAGCCCGAGCTCGCGGTCCTTCGCCTCGGTGAACGTCTGCCCGCAGAAGCGGGGGAAGGTCGGGAAACAGAGCGCGGACTGAACGTGGTTGACGTCCATGTCGGCGAGCCGGGCGGGCACGTCGTACGAGCCCTTGCGCATCTGCTCGTACGTGATGACCTCGAGCTTGATCTCGTCGCGGTCGTAGCCGACGGCGGTGTCGAGGCGGGTGAGGGGCCTGTGCAGGTCTTCGTAGACCCACCAGTCACCTATCGGCCCCTCGTCCCCGGGTGCGCCCATGACCGGCGCGAACTTGCCGCCCAGGAACGTCATCTCCTTCAGGGGCGCCCGCACGATACGCGGGCCTACGTCCCGGTATTTGGCCGGAAGCCGGTCCTGCCAGACGCCGGGCGGTTCCACAGTGTGGTCGTCCACCGAAATGATCCGCGGGAAGCCCTGGGGGCTCTCCTTGCTCTCACTGGTCTCCATGTCGACCACGGTAGCGCTGATCTGACGACCCGTCAGCTCTCTGGACGGCGAGGACATGAGGTGAGGTGTCTGTGATGGCCGTCTCGCACGGCTGACGCATCCGCCATGAACAAGGCAAACTGGCCTCGGTGTCTCGGGTGTCTCCGAGAAGTGACGCATGCGGAAGGGGGCGGCGATGGACGGTGTACCGCGGGTACCGGAGCAGCGAAGCGCCGGGACCTCCGGGGCGACCGGGAGCTGCGAGTCTCCCGAACCCCAGGAGACCCCGGCGGGCCTGCGCTTCAGCGTGCTCGGGCCGGTACGCGCCTGGCGCGGCGACGAGCTCCTGACCACGGGCTCACCGCAGCAGCGCGCCCTGCTCGCGGCGCTCCTGCTGCGCGAGGGCCGCACGGCGACGGCCGCCGAGCTGATCGACGCCCTGTGGGGTGACGAACCCCCCTCGCAGGCCCTCGCCGCGGTCCGTACGTACGCCTCCCGCCTGCGCAAGATCCTCGACCCCGGCGTCCTGGTCAGCGAGTCCGGCGGCTACGCGATCCGCTCCGTGAGCGGCGACGCGCTCGACCTGGCCGCCGCCGAGGCGCTGCGCTCCGACGCCGAGAAGGCGCGGGGCGCCGGCGACCTGTGCAAGGCGCGCGAGCTGGTCAACCGGGCGCTGGCCCTGTGGGACGGCGAGCCTCTCGCCAACATCCCGGGGCCCTACGCCGAGACCCAGCGCGCCCGCCTGGAGGAATGGCGCCTCGGCCTGCTCGAATCCCGCCTCGACATGGACCTGGAGCAGGGCTGCCACGCGGAGGCGGTCTCCGAACTCACCGCCCTCACCGCCGCGCACCCCCTGCGCGAGCGCCTGCGCGAGCTCCTCATGCTGGCCCTCTACCGCTCCGGCCGCCAGGCCGAGGCCCTCGCCGTCTACGCCGACACGCGCCGCCTCCTCGCCGACGAACTCGGCGTCGACCCGCGCCCCGGACTCGCCGAACTCCAGCAGCGCATCCTCCAGGCGGACCCGGCCCTCGCGGAACCGTCCGCCCCGACGACGGAGCCTTCGGCGGCGCCCCTCCGCCCCGCTCAACTCCCGGCCACGGTGCCGGACTTCACGGGCCGGGCCTCGGTCGTCACCGAACTGCGCGACATCCTCGCCTCCGCGTCATCCCCCGACGGGGAGGGCCAGGTCATGGCCGTCTCCGCGGTGGCGGGCATCGGCGGCGTCGGAAAGACCACTCTCGCCGTCCACGTGGCCCACGCCGCCCGCCCCTCGTTCCCCGACGGTCAGCTGTACGTCGACCTCCAGGGCGCGGGCTCGCGCGCGGCGGAACCGGAGACGGTCCTCGGCTCGTTCCTGCGCGCGCTGGGAACCGCAGATTCCGCGATACCGGACTCCCTCGAAGAACGCTCCGCGCTCTACCGCTCCACACTCGACGGCCGCCGCGTCCTGGTCCTCCTGGACAACGCCCGCGACGCGGCCCAGGTCCGCCCCCTGCTCCCCGGCACGGAGGGCTGCGCGGCGCTCATCACGGGCCGCGTACGGATGGTCGACCTGGTCGGCGCGCATCTCGTCGACCTGGACGTGATGTCGCCGGAGGAGGCGCTCCACCTCTTCACGAAGATCGTGGGCGCGGAACGGGTCGCCTCCGAACGGGAAGCAGCCCTGGACGTGGTCGCGGCCTGCGGCTTCCTCCCCCTCGCCATCCGCATCGCGGCGTCACGCCTGGCGGCCCGCCGCACGTGGACGGTCTCGGTCCTCGCCGCGAAGCTCGCGGACGAACGCCGGCGCCTCGACGAACTCCAGGCGGGCGACCTCGCGGTCAAGGCCACGTTCGAACTGGGCTACGGCCAGCTGGAGCCGGCCCAGGCCCGCGCCTTCCGCCTCCTGGGCCTGGCGGACGGCCCGGACATCTCGCTCGCCGCCGCGGCGGCGGTCCTGGACCTGCCGGCGGAGGCGACGGAGGACCTCCTGGAGTCGCTGGTCGACACGTCGCTGCTGGAGTCGGCGGCCCCGGGCCGCTACCGCTACCACGACCTGGTCCGCCTCTACGCGCGTGCGTGCGCGGAACGGGACGAGCTGCCTCCGCAGGAGCGGGGGGCGGCGATGTCGCGGCTGCTGGACTTCTATCTGGCTACGGCGTCGGGGGTTTATGCGATTGAGCGGCCGGGGGATCGACTGGTGGATCACTTGGAGCCAACGCGGCAGAAGGGCTTGGCCTTCAACGACCGCCACGAGGCACAGGACTGGCTGTACGCCGAGGCCAACGCGCTGTTGGCCTGCGTCCAGCAGTGCACCGACGGCTCCACCCTTCGACGGTCTGTCGACCTGTTGTGGGCAGCCAAGGATCTCGCCGAGTCGGGCGCGAACTCCAAGCAGTACGAAATAGCGGCCCTCACCCTTCGAGACGCGGCGGCAGACCTCGAAGACATACGTTCCCAGGGCCGGGCGCTGACAACTCTCACGAACGTGCACCTGGTTGCCGGCCGGTTCGATCAGGCCGACGAAGAAGCCCGGCACGCGATGCAGTTCGCCCAGAACGCAGGAGATCTGGCGCCAAGCTGCTGGGCAGCCAACGACCGCGGAATCATCGCCCTCTACCAGAATCGCAACGCCGACGGCGAGGCGTACCTCCAGCTCGCGATCGAGAGCTTCCGGCTGGATGAGAACCTCGCGGGTGAGGCCAGCGCGCTGTGCAACCTTTCCCGCATCCACCTTGCGCTGGGCCATACGGCAAGTGCGGTTGAACTCGCGCAGCAAGGCATAGCCATCTATGACCGGCTCGGACATACCCTGCGGGGCGCCAACGGACGCTACGCACTCGGACTCGCCCTCACGGGGCGCGGTGAACTGACCAAGGCCACGGCCCGATTGACCGAGGCGCTGGAAGTCTTCCGCGACAGCAGGCAGCGGCTGTGGGAAGGCATGACGCTGTTCCGGCTCGCCGAAGCCAGCCTGATCGACAGCGAACCGGCAGAAGCGGCAGCGCTCGCAGAGCAGGCCCTGGCGGTACTGCGCGGGATCGGGGGCGAGTGGCGGCGCGGAAACGTGCTGACCGTGCTCGGCCGGGCACTGAACACTCTCAACCAGACCGGTCGGGCCAGGGTCTGCTGGCAGGAGGCGCTGTCGATCTACGAGCTGCTCGGCTCTCCGGAAGCGTCCGACGTGCGGGGTCTTCTGACGCCCGCCGCAGCTGCGTAGTCGCCGTCTGCACGTTCATCGTTCGTTTATCGCGGCTCGGCATTCTCATGCCTGTCGATCCGTCGCGTCGGGGGGCAGACGGATCAGCGGTGGGACCTCGCCGCTAGGGTGAACGGCCCTGATACGCCCGTCCAGCGACCCACGGGGGAGTTGCTGGGCGGGCCGCCCAACCACTTTCACGGGAGATGACGAAACATGACCGAGCCCAAGAAGGCAGCCACCAAGGTCAAGCCGCTCGACAACCACGCCACCGGCGAAGAAGAGATCACCACTCTCGACAACCACGCCACGGGCGGCGACATCACCACCCTCGACAACCACGCGACCGGCGGCGACGTACGTCCTCTGGACAACCACGCCACCGACGAGAAGGCCTGACCAAGCTTCCACGCACGGGGATCGGCCGCGGCGGCGCGGAGGGGGAGCCGTCGCGGCCGAGGCGTGTCCGGGCATGGCAGCCCGGACCCTGAGAGGCCGGCGGTCACCCGTAGAGCGCGCGGGCTCCCGGGCTGTTGCCCAAGCCGGTCACCCGGCGCACATGGATTCCGTCGCGCGGCAGTAGCCGTACAGCCGTAGCCGTAGCAGGGGCGGGTCAGCGGCTCGTCGGACACGTCGACCCGGTGGTCCGCCGCCGCCTCGCGGGCGTACGGACTCCGGGGGTGCGCCCGTGCTCGCGGCGAGATCCACGGCGCCCGTCGGCTGCGGCCCGGCCGCGCCGTCCTCAGGTGACGGCCGTGGCTCACCTCCCCCGCAGCTCCCCCTTCACCACCTTCCCGCTCGCGTTCCTCGGGAGTTCGGCCACGAATTCCACCGTCCTCGGGACCTTGTAGTTCGCCATCTCGCGGCGGGACCAGGCGATCAGGTCGTCGGCCGTGAGGACGGAACCCGGGCGCCGTACGACGTACGCCTTGCCGACCTCGCCGAGCCGGCCGTCCGGTACGCCGATCACCGCGACGTCGGCCACGTGCGAGTGGAGGCCGAGGAGCTGTTCTATCTCGGCCGGGTACGCGTTGAAGCCGCCGACGATGAACATGTCCTTGATGCGGTCGGTGATGCGGAGGTTGCCGGCGTCGGACAGGACGCCCACGTCGCCCGTGCGCAGCCAGCCGCCGTCCTCCGTGAACGCCTCGCGCGTCGCGTCCTCGTCCTCGAAGTAGCCGCTCATGACGTTGAAGCCGCGGACCAGGACCTCGCCCGGTTCGCCGGGGGCGGGTGAGTCCACCCGTACTTCCGTGTCCGGTATCGCGCGGCCCGACGTCGACGCGATCACCTCCGCCTCGTCGCCGCGGCGGCACATCGTGACGATGCCGCTGGCCTCGGAGAGGCCGTATGCCGTGAGGACGGTGCCCACGCCGAGTTCGCCGCGCAGGCGTTCCACCAGTTGCAGGGGGACCACCGCCGCGCCCGTCACCACCAGCCGCAGCGCCGACAGGTCGTGGGAGGCGCGGTTCGGGTGGTCCAGGAGTGCCTGGTGGAGGGTGGGCGGGCCGGGGAGTACGGAGATGCGTTCGGCGGCGATGTTGGCGAGGACCGTGTCCACGTTGAAGACCGGCTGCGGGACCATCGTCGCGCCGCGCATCAGGCAGGCGATGATGCCGGCCTTGTAGCCGAAGGTGTGGAAGAAGGGGTTCACGATCAGGTAGCGGTCGCCTTCGCGGAGGCCGGCCAGGTCGGACCAGATCGCGTAGCCGCGCAGGGTCTGCGCGTGGGTGATCACTGCGCCCTTGGGGCGGCCAGTGGTGCCCGACGTGAAGATGATGTCGGACGCCCATGAAGGATCTATCGCGGCGGCGCGGGCCCGGACCGTCTCGCCCGGGATCCCCTCGCCGCCCGCGAGGAAGTCCTTCCAGGTCCGCCAGACGCAGGAGCCGTCGTCGGGGGTCGTGTCCGGCGCCGTGTCGGCGAGGACAACTACCTGCTCCAGGTCGGGGAGTTCCGTGTTCGCGCGGCGCAGTGACGCCACGTACGACGTGCCGAGGAACGTGCCCGTCACGAAGAGCAGCTTCGCGCGGGAACGGGCCAGGACGTAGGCCGCCTCCGTACCCTTGAAGCGGGTGTTGAGGGGGACGAGGACGGCGCCCGCGCTCACCGCGCCCAGCGCCGAGACGATCCAGTCGAGGGTGTTGGGCGCCCAGATCGCCACCCGGTCACCCGTTTCGACGCCGCTCGCGATGCACGCGGCGGCGGCCCGTTCGACGCGGTCGCCGAGTTCCGCGTACAAGATGCGCGTACGGCCCTCGACGACGGCCTCGCGCTCCCCGTACCGTTCGGCTGCCGCACGCACCAGTTGGGGAACGGTGCCCCACTCCAGGTCCCCGCGCATCGCACGACCTCCACACCCGTAGCCGACCCGTAGCTGACTATCCGTCAGATTAGCTGTAGCCTGACGCGCTGTCAGCAGACGGGACGATCGTGGTGGCATCACGACGCGCGGAGGTGGCTTGCGATGGCGGGGCTCAAGGACGCGACGGCCATAGTGGGGATCGGGCAGACGGCCTTCGGCAAACAACTGCCCGAGAGTGAGAAGACGTTGGCCTGCCGGGCCATCCTCGGGGCACTCGAGGACGCCGGGATCGCGCCGTCCGAGGTCGACGCCTTCGCCTCGTACACGATGGAGGAGACCGACGAGGTCGAGGTCGCCAAGGCCGTCGGTGCGGGGGACGTGACCTTCTTCAGCAAGGTGGGGTTCGGGGGCGGCGGATCGTGCGCGACCGTCGCGCATCTCGCCGCGGCCGTCGCGACCGGACAGGCGAGCGTCGGGGTCGCCTGGCGGTCGAGGAAACGGGGGTCAGGGCCGCGCCCGTGGAAGAACACCGCGGTCCAGCTGCCCACGCCCGCGCAGTGGACCCGTCCGTACGGCCTGCTGCGCCCCGCCGACGAGATCGCGATGCTCGCGCGCCGCTACATGCACGAGTACGGGGCGACCAGGGACCACCTGTTCAACGTCGCCCTCGCCTGCCGCAACCGCGCCAACCAGAACCCGGCCGCGATGATGTACGAGCGGCCGCTGACGCGCGACATGTATATGACGGCCCGCTGGATCAGTGAGCCGCTCTGCCTCTTCGACAACTGCCTTGAGACAGATGGGGCGTTGGCGTGCGTCATCGTCTCGGCCGAGCGCGCGCGTGACTGCCGGCAGACGCCCGTGTACGTGCATTCGGTGGCGCAGGGGCTGCCGTCCCAGCACCACGGGATGGTCAACTACTGGAACGACGATCCGCTGACGGGACCTGCGTGGACCGCGGCCCGACACCTGTGGAAGCAGGCCGACTTCGGGCCGGAGGACGTGGACGTGGCGCAGATCTACGACGCGTTCACGCCGCTGATCCCGCTGTCCCTGGAGGGGTACGGGTTCTGCGGACGCGGCGAGGGCGGGGCGTTCACGGAGGGCGGGGCGCTGGAGATCGGCGGGCGGCTGCCCCTGAACACGGGCGGCGGCGGCCTCAGCGAGGCGTACGTCCACGGATTCAACCTGATCAACGAAGGCGTGAAGCAACTGCGCGGGACGAGCACCGCGCAGGTCCCGGACGCGGGGACCTGCCTGGTGACGGCGGGCGAGGGCGTACCCACGTCGGCTCTGTTGCTGCGGGGGGCGTGAGCGGCGCCGCCGGACAGAGTTGGACCGACCCATGACACAAGGGAAGTTGGACTGATCAATGGCAGACTCTGGAACCGGTTATCTGTCACCCGTCATCGATGACGACGGTGCACCCTTCTGGCACTACGCCGCCCGATCCGAGCTCCGCATCCAGGCCTGCGCCTCCTCCACCTGCGGTGAGCTGCGATTCCCGCCTCGGCCCTGCTGCCCGCACTGCGGGTCGTTCGAGAGCGATTGGCGGCTCATGAGCGGGCGCGGGCGGATCTGGTCCTACGTCGTCCCGCATCCGCCGCTGCTTCCCGCGTACGCCGCCGTCGCCCCGTACAACGCGATCATCGTCGAGCTGGCGGACGCACCGCGGATCCGGCTCGTCGGGAATCTCGTCACCTCCGCCGACGCGCCCCTCGACTCCGTCGACCCCGCGCGCCTGCGCATCGGCGCCAAGGTGCAGGTCGTCTTCACCGACGTCGACGGCGTGACGATGCCCCGCTGGGTCCTGGAGCGGCCGTGACTCTGCGCGTCGAGACCGACAAACAGTCCGCGGTCGCCGTCGTCACCCTCGACCGGCCCGAGCGCCACAACGCCATCGACCTCACCACCGCCGCCGAACTCGCCGCCACCTGGCGGGAGTTCCGGTTCGACGACTCCGTGCGCGCCGTCGTCATCACCGGGGCCGGCGAGCGCGCCTTCTGCACGGGCATCGACCGCGACGCCGAGGTGCCGCAGCCGCAGTCCCCGTACAGCATCGACGATCCGCTCGTCGCGGTCGGGCCGAAGGCGAACGACCTGTGGAAGCCCGTCGTCGCCGCCGTCAACGGGATGGCGTGCGGCGGGGCCTTCTATCTCATCGGCGAGAGCGAGTTCGTCGTCGCCGACGAGAGCGCCACGTTCTTCGACCCGCATACGACCTACGGCATGGTCAGCGCCTACGAGACCATCCACCTCGCCCAGCGCATGCCGTTCGGCGAGGTGGCACGGATGGCGCTCATGGGGACCGCCGAGCGGATCTCGGCCCGGCGCGCGTACGAGACCGGGCTCGTGTCCGAACTCACCGCGCCCGGCGGCGCGTTGGCGGCCTCGGTGGCCTGCGCCGAAACCATCGCGTCGTATCCGACGGAGGCCGTGCAGGGCACGGTGCGGGCGGTGTGGGCGGCCAAGGAGGCGGCGCGCACGCAGGCCCTCGCGCACGCGCCGCAGCTGATCGCCCTGGGAAACCTGCCCCCGGAGCGGCAGGCGGAGCTGTTCGGAGCGAGGCGCTCCGGCGGGTTCCGCCTGCGGTGAGCCAAAGGGTCGGTCGAAAGGGTCAGACCGTGGTCGCCCAAGGGTTGGCGCACCTGTACACGTTCGCCGCCTGGCGCGGCATCGTCATCCTCAGCGTGACCGTCTCGGTCTCGCCCTCGTCGAGGCTCACGTTCTTGCTGACGTTCTCGACGAGCCTGCCGCCGCCGTCCAGCAGGTCGACCCCGACGGAGAAGTCGTTCGTGCCGAGCGCCTGGGACGTGACGCGTACGGTCACGGTCGAGTCCGCCTTGCCGGCGGGGCGGCGCTTACCGGCCTTGCGGCCGGGGCCCGCGCAGTCCACGATCACCACGTCGGCGTCGCCCGTGGCGGAACCGGTGGCGGTGTCCGTCGGCGTGGTGTCGCTGCCGCCCGACGACCCGTACGAGTCGTCGTCGTCGTAGTAGTCGTCATCGTCGTTGTCGTTGTAGTGCGAGCCGTTGTAGCTCGAGCCGTGGTTCTGCTTCGAGCTGGAGCAGCCGCCACCGCTGCTGCTACTGCTGCTCCCCCTGCTCCTGCTCTTGCCGGACCCGCCGTGGCCGTGGCCCGTCGAGAATCCGGTCAGTGCGAGTACGACCACGGCCGCCAGTGCCGTGAGCTTCAGCCCTCGTCGCAGCATCCTTCTGCTCCCCCGAAAATATGGTGATCCTTGCGTTCCTTCGGCGACCCGACACCGTAGCAGCGCCGCGTGGCGAGGGGTGTCCTCCCGGCGTAGCGTCGGGACCGGGAGCAGAACCGGGCCGCACTCAGGAGGCCGCGATGGTCCGCAACGTCCTTGGGGCGATCCTCGCTCTCCTCGGAGCGGCGGCCGTCGTTTCCAGCCCGTTCCGTGCGTGGTACGACGGCCGTCACGGGCGCTATTACCGCCTCGGTGAGCTGTTCTCGGGTGCCGGAGTGACGGACGCCCGCGCGGAGTTGTTCGGTTCCCTCTTCCTGCCGTGCGTGGTGGCCGCCGCCGCGACGCTGATCGGCGTCGTGCTGCGGTCGCGGCTGCTCGTCGCGTTCGCGGGGGTGGTGGTGCTCGCGTTCACCGTGCTGTGGATGGTGCGGGTGGGGCAGGCCGAGGGGCAGATGGTGGTGGCGGGTGACGGTTCCGGACTCGGGCTGGGGGTGGCAGGCGCCGCCGTCGGCGGTGTACTGCTGCTGCTCGGCGCGGCCGTGATGAGCGGGCGTCAGAAGCGGCAGCCGCGGCCCCCCGAGTACGCGGACCAGGGGCACGCCGGTGACACGGGCCCGGAGCCCACGCACTTCACCGACCCGGTCCCGCCCCCGGCGCCCACGCTCGACGGGCCCCAGCACACGCTGGAGGGCCCGATGCAGCCGTACGGCGAGCAGCCCCCGTACCCGGATCCTCCTTACGAGGAGCCGCCGTACGGGGAGGGGCAGCAGGGTGGGCCGCCGACCGACAAGCCCTAGGGTCTTTCGTTTGGATAAGGCCGGGTCAGGGAGCGGGGTCTGGTGCCGTGCATCGCAAGGCGGAGGAGGGAGTCGACGCGGAGCGTCGGCGAGTGACGACAACGCCGCGAGGTGCGGCACCAGACCCCGCGAGCCCGGCATGATCCAAACGAGAGGCCCTAGCGCGCCGAAGCCGTCCCCGTGCCCTTTTCCGCGTCGAGCGCGTACACGCAGCGGTCCTTGCTGCACGCGTACACCACGCCGTCCTTGACCACCGGTGCGCCGGTGATCTCGCCGCCCGTGGCGAGCTTCCAGCGCAGGCGGCCGTCGTCGGCCTTGAGGGTGTACAGGAGGTGGTCGGTGGCACCGAAGTGGATGCGGTTGTCGGCGACCACGGGTGAGCCGACGACCTCGCCGCCCGCCTGGAAGCGCCACTTGGGGGTGCCGGTGACGGCGTCGAGGGTGTAGAGGCCCTGGCCGCTGCCGACGTGGACGTGGCCGTGCGAGACGAGGACCGGTTCGACGGAGGAGGGGCGGGGTTCCGTCGCGATGCGCCAGCGGTCGCGGCCGTCGGTGGCGTCGAGGGCGTAGACGGTGCCGAGGTGGTCGGCGAGGTAGACGCCGCCGCCGGTGACGGCCGGGCCGGGGGCGAACGCGGGCGGACAGAGGAACACGGCGGGCGCCTCGAAGTGCCAGCGGACGTGGCCGCTCGCGATGTCGACGGCCAGGACGCGGGTGCCGGCGGCCACGTAGACGTAGCCGTCGGGGGCCTGGGTGAGGCGGACGGGGACGCCGCCGCAGGAGGCCGCGTCGCCGATCGGGTACGACCAGCGCTCCTCGCCGGTGCGGGCCTCCAGCGCGCGCAGCCGGGCGTCCTGCCAGACGTAGACGGTGCCGTCGTGGATGACGGGTCCGGCCTCGGGGGACTCGAAGTCGGTCTGGGCGCCGGTGATCTCCCACAGCTTGTCGCCGTTGGCGGCTTCCCAGGCCTGTACGCCGCCGCCGCGGGTGCCGGTGACGACGGTGCCGCGGTCGGCCTTGAGGGAGTACACCCAGGCGTCGGTCTGCAGCCGCCACAGGTCGTGTCCCTCGCGGGCGTCGAGCGCGTAGAGGGTCGGGCCGTCGGAGGCGTGGATACGGCCGTCGGCGACGGCCATGGACCAGGCGACGTCGCGGGTCTTGAAGCGGCGCCGGCCCGTGGACACGTCGAGTGCGTGTACCTCGAAAGAGGTCACGTAGACGAGGTCTCCGGCCACGGACGGGGTGCCCCACACGTCGTTCGACATGCGGAAGCGCCAGGGCCGCCAGGCGGCGCCCGCCTCGGGGGCCGGGGCGGGGATCACGGGGTCGGGGGCGCCGTTGACGCCGGCCTTGGGGCGGGACCAGGACGCGGCGAGGCCCGCGTCGGCGGGCGGTGCCTTCACCGCGGCGGCGCGGGCGTCGGCGACGCGCGGGCCGGGGCCGATCGGGACCTTCGCCCCGGCCAGGCGCACGGGCCCGGCGTCGGGTGAGAGGCCCGCGGTGGCGGCGGCGAGTGGGGGTGCGGGCGTGGGGCGCCAGCCCCCGGTGCCGGGGGCGTGGGACGGGGGCGGGCCGGGGGGCTGCGCGGGCATGACCGGCATGGGGCCGGGGCCTGCGCCGTGCACGCCCCGTCCGCCGCTGCCACCGCGGCCGGGACCGCTGCTCCTGACCGGTGGCCGCCCGCCCCTGCGCTCCTCGATGAGGGCGACGGAGCGCTCGGGGAGCCAGGCGGAGGCGGTGCCGCTGTCGTCGCTGCCGGAGCCGAAGAGGTGCGGGGCGAGCTGGGCCTGGAGGTCCGCGGGCGAGGGCCGCAGCGGTGCCTCCATCTGCATGCAGGACTCGATGAGGGGCCGCAGTTCGGCGGGCAGGCCTTCGACGTCGGGGCCTTCGCGCAGCAGCATGAAGACGGTCTCGACGGGGTTGGCGCCGTGGAAGGGGGCGTGTCCGGTGGCGGCGAAGACGAGGGTGGAGCCGAGGGAGAAGACGTCGGAGGCCCCGGTGACGCTCCGGGAGTCCTTGGCCTGCTCGGGCGACATGTAGGCGGGGGTGCCGACGGCGACGTTCGTCATCGTCAGGCGGGTGTTGGAGACGCCGGACGCGATGCCGAAGTCGATGACGCGGGGGCCGTCCTCGACGACGAGCACGTTCGACGGCTTCAGGTCGCGGTGGACGAGGCCCGCGCCGTGGATCGACTGGAGGGCCTCGGCGATTCCGGCGGCGAGCCAGCGCACCGCCTGGGCCGGGAGGGGCCCGCACTCGTTCACTATTTCTTCGAGGGAGGGCGCGGGGACGTATGCGGTGGCGAGCCACGGCACGGCGGCGCGCGGGTCGGCGTCGACGACGGCGGCCGTGTAGAAGCCCGACACGGCGCGGGCCGCCTCGACCTCGCGGGTGAAGCGGACGCGGAAGAGCTGGTCCTCGGCGAGTTCGGTCCGCACGGTCTTGATCGCCACGCGCCGGCCGGATGCCGAGCGCGCGAGATAGACGAGTCCCATGCCGCCGGCGCCGAGCCGTCCCAGGACCTCGAACGGGCCGATCCGCCTCGGATCGTGCTGCGTCAGCTGATCCACCACTTGCCTGCCTCCCCGTACGGGACCGGGTCGCTGTGCACAGTCCCCGGTCAGCGTCTCACCACCGAAGCGCTACGGCGGCACGCACCCTGATTCTTCCTGTACGGGGCTCCGGTTGCGAACCCGGGGGCAAATCGGGGTGTCACGGGAGAGGTGCCGCATTACGGGTGGCATCAAGGGTGGCTTCCGCCGGGCGGGACGGGGCGACAGGTGCCTGTTCAGCCCTGGTGGACCGCGAAGGCGGCGCCCTGGTTGTCGGTGAGGACGGCCACCCGTCCGTACGGGGTGTCGAACGGTTCTTCCTTTACGCGGCCGCCGAGGCGGGTGGCGGCCTCGGCCGTGGCCTCGCAGTCGGTGACGGCGAAGTGGACGAGGAAGCGGGCGGGCACATCCCAGGTGGCGCCGGATATGAGGAGGTCAGCGGCTCCGTGGCCGAGGACCGACGCGTAGAAGGGGGCGACGGCCGTCATGTCGTGTGCGCGGAG
Source organism: Streptomyces sp. NPDC045026 (assembly GCF_056432625.1). Taxonomy (NCBI): domain Bacteria; kingdom Bacillati; phylum Actinomycetota; class Actinomycetes; order Kitasatosporales; family Streptomycetaceae; genus Streptomyces; species Streptomyces sp. NPDC045026. The sequence goes on along the minus strand of NZ_JBWKIS010000005.1, from coordinate 224,780 downwards.
TTCGGCCCGGCGGAACGTCCCGGGTTCCCCTCGCGTCTCGAAGCCGCTGTGGGTGCCGGCCTGCCAGAGGCCGAAGACGGTGCCTTCGGGGTCGGCGGCGAGCGTCATGGTGCCGAAGGCGCCGATGGAGAGGGGTTCGACGAGGAGGCGTCCGCCGGAGTCCTGGACGGCGGAGGCGACGGTCTCGGCGTCGCGGGCCTTGAAGTGGACGGTCCAGCCGGTGGGGGTGCGGCCGTCGCGGTCCGGGGCGAGGGCCGCGACGGTTCTGCCGTCGCTGTAGGCCTGGGTGTAGGCCTGGGTGTAGTAGCCGTACTCCGCGCCCGCGCCCTCGTCGAAGGTCCAGCCGAAGAGGTCGCCGTAGAAGCGCTTGCCCGCCTCCACGTCGGGGAGCGCGGCGTCGGCCCAGCAGGGGGCGCCCTCGGCGAACTCCATCGGCGTGCGTCCTTCCCCTTCACCTGCCGTACGCGGGTGTGCCGTACGTCACTATGGGGAGAGGTGTCCCCTGGGTGGCAGGGTGCCTCGTCCGCGGGCCGGCGACACAGGCGATTCGAACACTTGGCCAATTTTATCCACGGGGTTTTCCACAGCCTGTTGATAACATCTGCGATCCCACCGGCCCCCACATGCGCAAAAGCCCCGGACGACCCCGCATCAACCCATGTGCCGGAGCCCTCAACCCCATTTGCAGTCGGCCGAATCGCGCTCCGATCACCCCTCGGTAAGCTGACGGCATGACAGGACAAGTACGTACCGTCGACGGCCGCGTGGCCGGACGGCGTGGTCAAGCGACGCGTCAGAAGCTGCTGGAGTGCCTCGGCGAGATGCTCAGCTCCTCGCCGTACCGGGACGTCAAAGTCATTGATGTGGCCCGGAAGGCAGGCACCTCACCGGCGACCTTCTACCAGTATTTCCCGGACGTCGAGGGCGCCGTCCTGGAGATCGCCGAGCAAATGGCCGCGGAGGGCGCCGGGTTGACCCAGCTCCTCGAGGGCCGCTCGTGGGTCGGCAAGGCCGGCTGGCAGACCTCGCAGGAACTCGTCGACGGATTCCTCGAGTTCTGGCGGAAGAACGATGCGATCCTGCGCGTCGTCGACCTCGGCGCGGCCGAGGGCGACAAGCGCTTCTACAAGATCCGCATGAAGATCCTCAACTCCGTGAACAACTCCCTTACGGACACGGTCAAGGAGCTCCAGGCCAAGGGCAAGGTCGACAAGGACGTGAGCCCCGCCGCGATGGCCGGCTCGCTCGTCGCGATGCTCGCGGCGGTGGCCTCGCACCAGAAGGGCTTCCAGACCTGGGGCGTCAAGCAGGCCGAACTCAAGCCCAATCTTGCCCTGTTGGTGCACCTGGGCGTCACCGGCAAGAGACCGGCGAAGTAGCCCTGGAGCCATCCTTCGGGCTTTCCCAGTTCCTGTCGAGCAGCGGCGGTTCGCGTGTCACGTGAGCCGCCGCTGTGCAGTTTCCGTCACTAGTGTTTCGTGGGCCTCATCGGCGCTCCAGCCGGAAGAGCCTGATCTCCCGCTCGACCCTCGCCTGGTACTTCGCGTACGGCGGCCAGAACGTCAGCGCCGCCGCCCAGGCCTGCGCCCGCTCGCCGGAGTCGAGCAGCCGGGCGGTGACCGGGATGTCCTCGCCCCTCCAGTTGATGTCGGCGTCCGGATGGGCCAGCAGGTTCGCCGTCCAGGCCGGGTGTCCCGGACGCCCGAAGTTGGACCCGATCAGGAGCCAGGTGTCCGCCCCCTCCTCGGGCATGCAGGCGAGCGGCGTACGCCGTGGCAGTCCGCTCTTCGCGCCGCGCGCGGTCAGGATGACCCCGGGCAGCATCTGCGCGCTGAGCAGCACCTTTCCCCGCGTGAGCCGGTGCACGGTGCGGTCCATCGCGGGGATGAAGTGCGGGGCGACGCGGGCGAAGGCGCGGGTCGAGGAGACCTTCTGCAGGAGTCTCGTTCCGGGTGGTGCCATCAGACCGTCGCCTCCTGGCGGGTGAAGAGTTCGGCGGATTCCGCGGCACGGGCCCGCAGGAGGTGGACGGGGCCGAAGAGCAGTTCGTCGCCGGTCGCCCGCTTGAGGTAGAGGTGGGCGTCGTGCTCCCAGGTGAAGCCGATGCCGCCGTGCAGCTGCACGGCCTCGGACGCCGCGGTGCGCAGCGCCTCCAGGGCCTGGGCGAGGGCGAGGCCGCCCGCCCGTTCCCCGCTCCCCGAGCCCGCGGCCCAGGCCGCGTAGTACGCCGCGGAGCGCGCCGCCTGCACCTGGACGTAGACGTCCGCGAGGCGGTGCTTGACCGCCTGGAAGGAGCCGATGGGGCGCCCGAACTGCTCACGCTGACGCACGTGCTCGACGGTCCGCTCCAGGGCGCGCTCGGCGGCGCCGACGGCTTCCGCGGCGAGCACCGTCGCCGCCGCGTCGCCCACGGCCGCCAGGGCGCCCGCCACTTCGCCGCCCTCGCCGCCTTCACCGGACCCCAGCAACTCCGCTGCCACATCGCGCAGTTCGACCCGCGCGCGGGGCCGCGTCTCGTCGAGGGACGTCTGCCGGGTCCTGACGATTCCCTGCGCGTCGCCGCGCACGAGGAAGAGCAGGGTCCGTGAGCGGGCGAAGCCGCCGGTGTGCGCGGCGACGATCAGGAGGCCGGCGCTGTGCCCGTCGAGGACCTGGTCGGCCTGCCCGTACAGACGCCAGTTCCCCTGATCGGCCTGCCTTGCCTGGACGCCGCCCGCACGGCCGCCGCCCGACCAGTCGCCGCGGTTGTCGCCGGTCAGGCCGAGCGCGGTGGCGAGGCCTTCGCCGGGCACGGCGAGCGTGGCGGTCAGGGCGCCGGAGGCGATGCGGGGCAGCAGTTCGGCGCGCTGCGCCTCAGTACCGAGGGCGAGGACGAGCGGGGCGGCGAGCGCCGCCGTGGCCAGGAGCGGTGACGGGGCCAGGGCGCGGCCCGACTCCTCGCAGGCGAGCGCGAGTTCGGTGGCCCCGCAGCCGACTCCGCCGTACTCCTCCGGGAGGGCCAGGCCGGGCAGGCCCAGCTCGCCGCCGAGGGCCGACCACAGGGCCGGGTCGTAGCCGGCGGGGGTGCCGACGGCGGCCTTGACGTCTTCGGGGCCGCAGCGCTTGTTCATGAGTTCGTGCAGGGTGCGGCGGATCTCGTCCTGTTCCGCGGTGAAGGCGGCGTCCATACGGGCTCCTCCCCGAGGGCCGGCGACCCCGGACCCCCTGTTCTGACGGGGCGTCATGTTAGGGCGGCGGAGCCGGGATGCACAGAGATACGCACGGAGAGAGCATCTGACGGGACAGGCCGATCCGATTACCAAATCTGATGTACCGTCAGATTCATGACTGCCGCACTTCACGGTTCCCGCCGGGTCGCCATCGCCGGCATCGCCCTCTCCGACTGCGGCCGCGTGGACGAGGCCACTCATCCCCAAGCTCTCGGCTCCGCTCGAGCAGGGGAGACCCCATTCGCCCTGCACGCCCAGGCCGCCCGCCGCGCCGTCGCCGACGCCGGGCTCACCCCCGACGTCGTCGACGGGTTCGCGAGCGCGGGCCTCGGCATCCTCGCGCCGGTCGAGGTCGCCGAGTATCTGGGCCTCAAACCCCGCTGGGTGGACTCGACCTCGGTCGGCGGCTCCACCTGGGAGGTGATGGCGGCGCACGCGGCGGACGCCATCGCCCAGGGCCACGCGCGCGCGGTCCTGCTCGTGTACGGCTCGACGGCCCGCGCCGACATCAAGGCCGGACGGCGCACGTCGAACCTGAGCTTCGGCGCCCGCGGCCCGCTCCAGTTCGAGGTGCCGTACGGGCACTCGCTGATCGCCAAGTACGCGATGGCGGCGCGGCGCCACATGCACGAGTACGGCACCACGCTGGAGCAGCTCGCCGAGGTCGCCGTGCAGGCGCGAGCAAACGCGGCACTGAACCCTCAGGCCATGTTCCGCGACCCGGTCACCGTGGACGACGTGCTCGACGGCCCGATGATCGCGGACCCGTTCACGAAACTGCACTGCTGCATACGCTCGGACGGCGGCGCCGCCGTGCTGCTCGTCGCCGAGGACCTGCTGCCTGACTGCGCCAAGTCGCCTGTGTGGGTGCTCGGTTCGGGCGAGTACGTGTCGCACACCACGATGTCCGAGTGGGACGACTTCACCGTGTCCCCGGCGGCCGTCAGCGGAAAGCTCGCCTTCGAGCGGGCGGGCGTCACCCACGACGAGATCGACCTCGCGGAGATCTACGACGCCTTCACGTACATGACGCTGGTGACGCTGGAGGATCTGGGATTCTGCGCGAAAGGCGAGGGCGGGCCGTTCGTGGAGAAGGGGCGGCTGCTGCGGGACGGCGGACTCCCCACGAACACCGACGGCGGCGGCCTGTCGGCCCAACACCCGGGAATGCGGGGCCTGTTCCTGCTGGTGGAGGCGGTACGACAGCTGCGGGGCGAGGCCGGGGAGCGTCAGGTGCGCAAGGCGGGCGGGCGGCTGCCGCGGCTCGCGGTGGCGTCCGGTACGGGCGGATGGTTCTGCTCGTCGGGGACGGTGGTGCTCGGCACGTCCTGAGGCCGCGTCCCCGATGCCCCGCCCCTGAGGCCGCGTCCATAAGAAACCGGGAATCGGCACAACAAATTTGCAAATTCAATAAACCGATCGCCCCCGATACCGGATCGCGAGCCGCGTCGTAAACAACCCGGAACCTGTTATTTCGGATACACAGTTTCCGTGGCGCTTGATCCTTAGTAGGCTCCCCGTCGTCCGTACGGAAAAGCAGAACAGTGGCAGGGGAGCATGACCGCCGGCTCGTTCGAAGGACAGTACGTCTGGCATCCCGCCGCCGACGACCGAGAGCTGGCCAGGGCCTGCACGGATTTACGGGCGGGCCGCTACTTCGGCGCACACTCGGTCCTGAAGGAGACGCACGGCGACTTCGGGCTGCGCGCCCACCGCTCCCTCGTCCTGGCCTCGGTGGCCGCCGAATCGGACCTGGCGGAACGCTGGCTGGAGGAGGAGCCCGGCCCCGACGCCGCCCTGCTGTGGGCGCGCGTCGCCGTGTTCCGCACCCTGCGCGCCGCCCAGTCGCACGACCGGCGCATCGGGGCGCTGGGCCGGATAGCGCTGTCCGCCTGCGACCGGGCCTCCGACCTCGCCCCCCGCGACCCCACACCGTGGGCCGCCCGCCTCTCCCTGGCGCGGCTCCAGCGGCCCCGCGACCGCGCGCCGCAGGGCCTGCTCACCGAACCCCGCGGCCCCTGGGCCCAGTTCGAGCACATCACGCGTCTCGACCCCTGGCACCGCGAGGCCCACCACCAGTTCCTGGCGTTCTTCTTCACCCGGCACGGCGGCAGTGCGAACGCGGCCTGGGACGTCGCCGCGTATCTGAGCCAGCGCGCCCCGGCCTCGTCCCCGCTGCGCCTGCTGCCCCTCGTCACCCTCGTCGAGGGCCACAACCCGGCGCACCTCCTCGCCGAACACACCTGGGACCAGCCGCAGTGGAAGGCGACGGCGCTCGGCGCGTACCGGAACTGGCTGCCGCAGGTGGCCGGATACCGCTTCACACCGGTCCTCGACCTGGCGTATCTGGCGCACGCCCTGCACATGGCGCAGTGCGCCTTCGAGGCGCGGGCGGTGTTCACCGCCATGGGCCCGTACGCCTCGCGGATGCCATGGAGCGTCTTCGGCGAACCCGAGGAACAGCTCAGCAAGGCGCGCCGCGCGTGCGGCCTGCCGGTCCCGCACAGCACCTGATCCCACCCGCCCCACAGGTTTCGGAAATTCCCCCACAACGGAAGGCCGAGGTTGTGTCCGACCCCCTGACCACCACCCCCACTCCCCCCACGTCCCCCAGCAGATCCGGGCGGCCCGCCGCCGCGCTCGACGACGACGCGACGCTGCACGCGATGGGCTACCCGCGGAAGCTGACCCGGCGCTTCAAGGCGTTCGACAATTTCGCGATTTCCTTCACGATCATCAACATCATCTCCGGCATCTTCTCCTCCTTCGGGTTCGGAATGAACGCCGGCGGGCCGCGCATTCTCGTGTTCGGCTGGATAGCCGTCGCGGCCATGGTGCTATTCGTCGGAGCGTCGATGGCTGAAATCGCATCGGCCTATCCGACGAGCGGGGCGCTCTATTTCTCGGCGGGAAAGCTGGCGAAACGGCACAAGGGCGCCTGGTCCTGGTACACGGGCTGGCTGAATTTCGTGGGGCAGGTCGGCGGCACGGCGGCGACGGGCTACGCGGCGGCGACGTTCATCCAGGCGTTCCTCGTCATGCAGTGGCCGTCGTACCACGCGACGGCGCAGCAGACGGTCCTCATCACGGCGGTGATCCTGCTGCTCCAGGCGCTCGCCAACACGTACACGGTGCAGCTGGTGGCACTGGTGAACCGCATCTCCGTGTGGTGGCTGCTCGTCGGCATGGTGGTCATCGTCGTCGCGCTGATCGCCGTGCCCGACCACCACCAGTCGGCGTCGGTCGTCACGCAGTTCACCAACAACACCGGCTTCTCCAACGGCATTTACGCCGCCCTGCTCGGTCTTCTCGTGACCAGCTGGACGTTCACCGGCTTCGACGGCAGCTTCCACATGTCGGAGGAGACGGTCCAGGCGACGGTCAACGCGCCGAAGGGCATCATGCGGGCGATCGGCTACTCCGCCGTCACCGGCCTGATCCTGATGCTGGCCCTCGTCTTCGCGATCGGGGACTACAAGGCGCAGGCGAGCGCGTCGGCGCCGCCCGTGCAGATCCTCATCGACGCGCTCGGCATGACGACGGCGAAGCTCCTGCTGCTGGTCGTGATCGGCTCGATGCTGTTCTGCGGCCTGGCCAACATGACGAGCAACACCCGCCAGATCTTCGCCTTCTCGCGTGACGGCGCCATGCCGGGCTCGCGCTGGTGGCACTCGGTCTCCTCGCGCACGCGCACGCCCGTGAAGGCCGTGTGGCTCGCGGCGGCCTGCTCCCTGGTCCTGGTGGTGCCGGGCTGGTGGTCGCACACGGCGTTCACCGCGATCGTGAGCGTCAACGTCGTGGGTCTCTACCTCGCGTACGCCGTCCCGATCTATCTGCGCCTGCGCCACGACGACTTCCAGCAGGGGCCGTGGAACCTGGGCCGCTGGGGCAAGCCCGTCGCCGCGATCGCGGTGGTCTGGATCGTGGCGAGCAGCGTCCTGTTCATGCTGCCGCAGGCGTCGCCGATCAACGCGACGTCGTTCAACTACGCGCCGATCGCCCTGGTCGCCGTACTCGTGATCGCGACAGTGTGGTGGTTCGCGACGGCCCGCCGCCGCTTCCAGGGCCCGGTCAGCTACGGCAGCCCGGACGAGGTCGCGGCGATGGACCTGATCTGACCGGCTCCGTCCGGCGTACGTCGCCCCGCCTTCCGGACGGACCGGTCGGCGGGGCGCTCGCGTCCGGCGTCAGAATCGGTGCATGCCGGAACTGCAAGAGATCCTGAAGTCCCTGCGCGTCTGGGACACCGAACTGCCCGCGTTCGACCCGTCCGCGGCCCCGTCCTCGCCGCTGCCGCTCTTCGTCGAGTGGTTCGCCGGGGCGGTCGCCGCCGGCCAGAGCGAGCCGCACACCATGTCGCTCGCCACGGTGGACGAGGACGGACTGCCCGACGTCCGTACGGTGATGCTGCACGGCGCCGACGAGGACGGCTTCCACTTCGCCTCCCACGCGGGCAGCGCCAAGGGCCGCCAGCTCGCCGCGCACCCACAGGCCGCGCTCGGGTTCTACTGGCCGTCGCAGGGCCGCCAGATCCGCGTACGCGGTGATGTCACCACGGAGTCGCCCGAGGTGAGCCAGGCCGATCTCCACGTCCGCTCGACGGGAGCGCTCGCGGCGGCACTGGTCGGCCACCAGAGCGAAGTCCTCGGCTCACAAGGAGAGTTGGAGGAGGCCTCGGTCGCGGCCTGGGAGCGCGCGCAGGCCGACCCGGAGGCCCCGGCCCCCACGTGGACGGCGTACGCGCTGGCGCCGCGCGAGGTGGAGTTCTTCCAGGGCGACGCCCGCCGCCGCCACATCCGCCTCAGGTACCGCGGCACGGAGGCGGGCTGGGTACGGGAACTGCTCTGGCCGTGACGTCCGGCCGTGACGCGGGCGGCTCACGCCACCTGCGGCTCGGGGTCCGAGGCGAGGCGGGCGTGCAGGTGCGCGTCACGGAAGGCGTCCTGCCGCCCCGCCTCGAACATCGCGCCCCGCAGCGTGCCCTCGTACCGGTATCCGCCGCGTTCGGCGACCCGGCAGGACACCTCGTGCCCGAGGGCGTGCCCCAGTTCGAGCCGGTGGAGGCCGAGTTCGCCGAACGCCAGCCGCGACGCGAGGCTCAGCGCCCGCGTCGCGACCCCGCGCCCGCGGGCCTCGGGCAGCACCCAGTAGCCGACGTGGGCGGTGCTGAACTCGGGAATGATCGCGTTGATGCCGATGTGCCCGAGCACCTCCCCCGTGCTCTCGTCGGTGACGCAGCACGACACGGATTCGCCGCTCTTGAGCGCCTCCTCGCGTGAGCGCAGGTACGCATGGGCGCCGGCGAGGTCGTCGACCGGGGTGAGCGGGGTGTTCCAGCGCAGGAACTCGGGGTCGGCGAGTCCGCGCAGCACGGCGGCGGCGTCCCCCTCGTCCCCGGCCCGCCAGGCCCGCAGGAGCAGTCCGTGGCCGCGTATCTCAGGGGTGTCGGTCATGAGCTGTCAGCCCTTCTCAGGGGCGGTGAAGGTGTGGACGGCGAAGTCCCGGACGGGACGGTAGCCGATGCGCAGGTAGAGGCCGTTGCTGGTCGCGTTGGCGAGGTCGGTGAAGAGGACCACCTCGTGCGCGCCCGCGGCCCGTGCGGCGCGGCTGACCTCGGCGGTGACCGCTCCCGCGTACCCGCGTCCGCGCAGCTCCTTCGGTGTGTAGACGGGCGCGACCCGGACCGCTCCGGCGGCCTCGCGGGTCACGCCGGCCATGGAGACGGGCACACCGTCCTCGGTCTCCCAGAGGGTGACGCCGCCGTACGAGATCCGCTCGTCGGCCCACTCCCGCGAGGCCGCTGCGCCGCCCGGAGCGCGGGTGTCCGCGGCGAACGCGTCATGCCACCGGGCCAGCAGCTCCCGGTCGCCCGCGGTGGCGACACGGGGGTGCCCGGCAGGCGCGGGCAGCGGTGGGGTGAGGTCGCCGAGCCGGTAGAGGCGCTGCTCGACCGTGCAGTGGGCCCGCGCTCCCGTACGAGCCTGCCAGGCGTCGGCGAAGGCGGCCGAGGCTGCGTCGACCCCGAACACGCCGGGCACCGACCGCCCTTGGAGCGCGACGGCGAGCGCGTCCGCCTGCTCCCTGTCCAGAGGGCTGATGCTGATCCGGTATGGCAGTGTCCACAGGAACGTCCCCGCCACGTGGCCGTCCGGCCCGTACAGCACGCCGAAGAGCTGACTTCTCGCCCCGTACACCGCCGGCCCCCGTTCCCGCAGGCTCACGGTGACGCTCAGGGCGACGGTGTGCAGGGCGGGCTCGGCGCGCAGGTAGTCGCCCGCGCGGGCGAGGAAGTCGTCGACGTCAGCGGTGACGTGCCAGCCGGGCACGGGAGCGGGGCTCTCTGTCATGACCGCATGGTGCCGCCCGCCCCCTCACGTCCGCGAGCGAAATACCGGCACGGAGAAGTCCTCCACCTGCCGGAAGGTGACCTCCAGGGGCATTCCCACGCGCAGCTCGGCGCCCTCGGCGTCCACGATCTCCGTCATCATCCGCGGGCCCTCCGCGAGGTCGACGACGGCCGCGATGTACGGGGTGCGGGTGCCGAAGGGCGGCAGGTCGTTCCGGTGGACGACGGACCACGTGTAGAGGACGGCCGTCCCGGACGCGCGTTCCCACGTCACGTCCTCGCTCCAGCAGTGCGGGCAGAACTCGCGCGGATAGTGATGGGCCCGCTCGCACGCGCGGCAGCGGCGCAGCAGCAGCGTCCCGTCGGCGGCGGCGTCCCAGTAGGGGCGGGTGAAGGCGTCGGGCTCGGGGAGGTCGAACCGTACGGTCGCGGGAGCAGTCACTGGAAGAGTCCGATCGCCGCGTCGAGGGACCAGGCCTGCCAGGACATGGCGAAGAGCGCCACGAGCGAGATGAGGGCCATCATCGCGTTCTGTCCCTGCTCGGCCCAGTCGTGGATCATCAGGACCAGGTACAGGAGGTTCAGGAGCAGCCCGCCGATGAGGGCCACGGGTGTCAGCAGGCCCACCACGAGCCCGAGGCCCAGGGCCAGTTCGGCGTAGACGACGACGTACGCCATCACTTTCGGCCGGGGTGTGACGACCGCGCCGAAGCCGCTGCGCACGGCGTTCCACCGGTGCTTCGCGGCGACGTCCGCGGCCCAGGCGATGCCGGTGCCCCGCTCGAACCAGCCCTTCTTGTCCTTGTGCCGCCAGCTCTCCAGCCACCACAGTCCGAGGCCTATGCGCAGCACGGCCAGCCATTCGACGCCGTCGAGCCAGATCGAGTCCACGACCAGGGCCCTCCTCTCCGTTTCTGACGGTACGTCAGTTCAGCGCACGGAGGGGCGGTACCGCAAGGGGCGTACGCCGTGATGAATTCGCAACCGATTCCGGTCTTGACCGAGACCCATCAAATCGAAGCGTGATTAGGCTCGCACTCATGGTCACCACCCCCGCGCCCGCCGCACGCAACCAGGACCGCCCCGTGTACGTCATCGGGGGCGGACCGGGCGGCCTCGCCGCGGCCGCGGCGCTGCGCGAGCGGGGCGTACGGGCCGTGATCCTGGAGAAGTCGGAGCACGTAGGGGCGTCCTGGCGCCTGCACTACGACCGCCTCCACCTGCACACCACCCGCAAGCTCTCCGGGCTTCCCGGACTCGCGATCCCGCGCCGCTTCGGCCGCTGGGTGTCCCGCGACGACGTCGTGCGCTACCTGGAGAAGTACGCCGAGTTCCATCACCTGGAGATCGTCACCGGCGTGACGGTCTCCCGCGTGGAGCGCACGGAGGACGGCTGGCTCGTCCACGCCTCGGGCGGCCGCGAACTGGCCGCGAGTGCCGTCGTGGTCGCCACGGGCTACAACCACACCCCGCGCCTGCCCGACTGGCCGGGCCGCTCCTCGTACACCGGCGAGCTCCTCCACGCGGGCGACTACCGCAACGCCAAGCCCTACGCGGGCCGTGACGTGCTGGTCGTCGGCGTCGGCAACACGGGCGCCGAGATCGCCGTGGACCTCGCCGAGGGCGGCGCGTCCCGCGTCCGGCTCGCGGTCCGCACGGCGCCCCACATCGTGCGCCGGTCCACCGCGGGCTGGCCCGCGCAGCGGACCGGCATCCTGTGCCGCAGGCTGCCCGTGGCGATCGTGGACCGCCTGGCCCGCCCCATGGCGAAGCTCAGCGTGCCCGACCTGACGGAACAGGGCCTGCCCAGACCGACGACCGGCCTCTACTCGCGGGTGCGCGAGGGCGCGATCCCCGTGCAGGACGTCGGCCTGATCGACGCCGTGCGCACGGGACAGGTCGAACCGGTCGCGGCCGTCGAGTCGTTCGAGGACGGCAAGGTGGTCCTGGCGGACGGCACCCGCATCGCCCCCGACGCCGTGATCGCGGCGACGGGTTACCGTCGCGCGCTGGAGGACCTGGTGGGCCACCTCGGCGTCCTGGACGACCGGGGACGCCCGGCCACGCACGGCCGCCGGACGGCCCCTGCCGCGCCCGGCCTCCACTTCACCGGGTACACGAACCCGATCAGCGGCATGTTCCGCGAACTGGCCCTGGACGCACGGAAGATCGCGAAGGCGATCGCGGGCTGATCTCGGCCGGCGCCACCGGCCGGCCACCGACCCGCACTCACGCAGGGCGCCATCACCCGGGACACCACCCACCACCTCGGGACGCCACTCAATGCACAGTGGCCACTTCCCGCCGTTCCAACACGCCCGCTCGCGGGAACACCCGTACCAGCCTTTGCGTGCAGCCCTGTTCCTGACACAGCGTCAGTTCAGTAATCTGACACTACGTCAGTTACGTGAGCACCAGTCGAGGAGCGGGCGGACCCGATGCTTGGATCGACATACGGCACCCTGACCACCGACCCCCGCCGGGCCCGCACGATCGCCTGCGGAGAACAGCCGGCACCCGCCGTGCACGGCAGGGCGGACGACCTGGACGTGAGCGGCAGGCCACTGCACCGCGAGGTGCCCGACCTGGACCGTTTCTTCCGGCCCGAATCGATAGCGGTCATCGGCGCGTCCGACGCCGAGGGCCGCCCGAACACGGGCATCACGCGCCAGCTGATCGCGTGGGCGGAGCGCGTGGGCGCCCGCCTCCACCCCGTGCACCCCACCCGCGAGACCGTCTTCGGCATCCCGTGCTCGCCGGGCGTCTCCGCGCTGCCCGAACCCGTCGACCTCGCCGTGCTCCTCGTCTCGGACCCGCTGCCGGTCATCGAGGAACTGGCCCAGGCCAAGGTGAAGTTCGCGGTGGCCTTCGCGTCGGGCTTCGCCGAGACGGGCGAGGAGGGAGCGGCCGCGCAGTCCTCCCTGGCCGCGGCGGTCAGCCGCTCGGGCATGCGCCTGCTGGGCCCGAACACCAACCTGAACGCGTTCTCCGAGTTCCGCGAGGACCTCGACGGACCGGCGATCGCCCTGATCACGCAGTCCGGCCACCAGGGCCGCCCCCTCTACACGATGCAGGAGCTGGGCGTACGGCTCTCGCACTGGGCGCCCACGGGCAACGAGGCGGACCTGGAGACGGCCGACTTCATCTCGTACTTCGCCGAGCGCCCGGAGGTCGGCGCGATCGCGTGTTACGTGGAGGGCCTGAAAGACGGCCGGGGCTTCCTCCTGGCGGCGGACCGTGCGGCGCGCAACGGCGTACCCGTCGTGGCCGTCAAGGTCGGCCGCACCGAGACGGGCGCCCGCATGGCCGCCTCGCACACGGGCAAGCTGACCGGCGCGGACACGGTGGTGGACGCGGCGATGCGGCAGTTCGGCGTGATCAGGGTCGACGGACTCGACGAACTCCAGGACACCTCGGCCCTGTTGGCGCGGGCCCGGCCCCCGCGGGCGGACGGGGTGGCGGTCTACTCGATCTCGGGCGGCACCGGCGCCCACTTCGCCGACCTGGCCACCCGCGCGGGCCTGACCCTGCCGGCGCTGTCCGAGGCGAAGCAGCAGGAGCTGCACGAGTGGATCCCGGAGTACCTCAACGTCGCGAACCCGATCGACAACGGCGGCCACCCGGTGGGCGACTGGCGCGGCCCCAAGATCATCGAATCGATCCTCCAGGACCCGTCCATAGGCGTCCTGATCTGCCCGATCACCGGCCCGTTCCCGCCCATGAGCGACAAGCTGGCCCGGGACCTCGCGGAGGCGGCCGAGCGCACGGACAAGCTGATCTGCGTCGTCTGGGGCTCGCCCCTCGGTACCGAGGACGCCTATCGCGAGACGCTCCTCGGGTCCTCGCGCCTCGCGACGTTCCGCACGTTCGGGAACTGCATCACGGCCGTGCGCGCCTATCTGGACCACCACCGGTTCACCGCCGCCTACCGCTCCCCGTTCGCCGAGGCCCCCCGCACGCCCTCCCCCTCCTTCCGCAAGGCGCAGGCCCTGATGCGTCCGGGCCGCCAGCTCAGCGAGCACGCCGCGAAGCAGCTCCTGCGCGCGTACGGCATCCGCGTACCGCGCGAGCAGCTCGTCACCAGCGCCGCGGCGGCGGTACGGGCGGCCGGCCAGGTCGGCTACCCCGTCGTCATGAAGGCGTCCGGCGCGCGCCTCGCCCACAAGTCGGACCTGGGCCTGGTCAAGGTCGGCCTGACCTCGGCCAGCCAGGTCAGGGACGCCTACCGGGAACTCACCGACATCGCCCGCTACGAGGGCCTCGACCTGGACGGCGTCCTGGTCTGCCAGATGATCGAGCGGGGCATCGAGATGGTCGTCGGGGTCACCCAGGACGACCTGTTCGGCCCGACGGTGACGGTGGGGCTGGGCGGCGTACTCGTGGAGGTGCTGCGGGACACGGCGGTGAGGGTGCCGCCGTTCGCGGAGGACCAGGCGCGGGCGATGCTCGACGAACTACGGGGCAGGCCCCTCCTGGACGGGATGCGGGGGGCGCCCCCGGTGGACCTGGACGCGCTGGTGGAGGTCGTCCTGCGGGTCCAGCGGATGGCCCTCGAACTGGGCGACGAACTCGCGGAGTTGGACATCAACCCGCTGATGGTGCTCCCGCGCGGCCAGGGCGCGGTGGCGCTCGACGCGCTCGCCGTCTGCCACTGAGCCCGGCCGGTACCGCACACACGCCCGCCGCTCACACCCGCCTCCATACAGGGAAGAAGAGGTCATGTCCGCCACCATCGAGTGCGCCACCGCCGACGCCGTCACCTGGATCACGCTCAACCGCCCCGAGGCCATGAACGCGCTGACCTGGGACCAGCGGGAGGAGATCATCTCCCTCCTGAACAGCGCCTCCGCGGACCCGGACGTGCGCGCCGTCGTCATCACGGCGACCGGCAGGGGCTTCTGCGCCGGGGCGGACCTGCGCGGCGCGCCCGCCACCGGGCCCCGGGTGCCCGGCGACGTGGCGCGCACGATCCGCCTGGGCGCGCAGCGCCTGATCGCGGCGGTCATGGACTGCGAGAAGCCGGTCGTCGCGGCGGTCAACGGGACGGCGGCCGGGATCGGCGCGCATCTGGCGTTCGCCTGCGATCTGGTGCTCGCGGCGGAGTCAGCCCGCTTCATCGAGGTCTTCGCGCGCCGTGGCCTGGTTCCCGACGGGGGCGGCGCCTATCTGCTGCCGCGCCTCATCGGGCCGCAGCGCGCCAAGGAGCTCATGTTCTTCGGCGACGCGCTCTCCGCGACGGACGCGGAACGCCTGGGCCTGGTCAACCGCACGGTCCCGGACGGGGAGTTGCGCAAGACGGCCCAGGAGTGGGCGGCGCGCCTGGCGAGCGGCCCGACCCGGGCCATCGCCATGACCAAGCAGCTGGTCAACGCCTCCCTGGAGTCGGACCGCGCGACGGCGTTCGCCGCGGAGGCGACGGCGCAGGAGATCAACATGACGACGGCGGACGCACAGGAAGGCGTCGCCTCCTTCAAGGAACGCCGCGACCCGACGTACAAGGGACGGTGAGTTCCTCGACCAATTCCGGCCCGCCACTTCCTATCTGACGCATCGTCAGCTTCAATCGTGGGTGTGATGGGACACGCAGGAATGGCAGCCACGGTGGTCAGGTACCTCCGGTCGGTCGGTGCGCCCACGTCGGCCGAGCCGGTGGACGCGATGCCGCGTCCGGAGCTACGGGCCGTGGGCGAGGACGAGCGGGCGCCACTGGACCCCGGCGAGTTCCGCCGCGTCCTCGGCCACTTCGCCACCGGCGTCACCGTCGTCACGGCGCCGCCGCCGCACCCCGGCGCTCCCCCCGCGGGCTTCGCCTGCCAGTCCTTCTCCTCGCTCTCCCTGGACCCGCCGCTGGTGGCGTTCATGGTGGCCCGTACGTCCACGACCTGGCCGCGCATCGCGAGCGCCGGCGTCTTCTGCGTGAACGTACTGGGCGCGGACCAGGGCGCGCTGTGCCGCTCCTTCGCGGTGAGCGGCGCGGACAAGTTCGCCGGTGTCGAGCACGACGCGGCGCCGGTGACGGGCTCGCCGCGGCTCGCGGGCGCGCCCGCGTGGGTCGACTGCACGATCCACGCGGTCCACACGGGCGGGGACCACCTCATCGTGGTGGGCCGGGTCGAGGCGCTCGGGACGGCGGACGGCGACGCGTCCCCGCTCCTGTTCCACAAGGGCGCGTTCGGCCGCTTCGAGCACTGATCAGGCGAGGTCGGCCACCAGGAGGCCATCGGCATCGGCACTCCGGCGCCGGATCACCAGCGCCATCAGGGCCGCCGCGGCGCACAGCGCGCCGGACGCGTACCAGACGACGTCGTACGAGCCGAACGTGTCACGGGCGACGCCGCCGAGGAAGGCGACGAGCGCGGCACCCACCTGGTGCGAGGCGAGCACCCAACCGAACACGATGGCGCTGTCCTCGCCGTAGTGCGCGTGGCACAGCGCCAGGGTGGGCGGCACGGTGGCGACCCAGTCGAGCCCGTAGAAGACGATGAAGAAGATCATCGGCGGGTGGACGGACGGGGCGAGCAGCATCGGCAGGAACAGCAGGGAGATCCCGCGCAGCGCGTAGTACACCGCGAGCAGCCGCCGGGCGTCGAAGCGGTCGGTGAACCAGCCCGAGGCCACCGTCCCCACGACGTCGAAGATCCCCACCACGGCGAGCAGCGAGGCCGCCGCGGTGATCGGCATCCCGTGGTCGTGCGCGGCCGGCACGAAGTGCGTCTGGACGAGCCCGTTGGTGGAGGCGCCGCAGATCGCGAAGGTCCCGGCGAGCAGCCAGAAGGGCCCCGTACGGGCGGCCTTGAACAGGACGCCCACGGTGCGGCGGGCGGCCCCGGTGACGGGCGGCGGCTTCTCGACGAACTCCTCGGAGCCGTACGGGGTGGCGCCCACGTCGGCCGGGTGGTCGCGCAGCAGCAGCCACACGAACGGCACGACGGCGAGGGCCGCGAGTGCCACCGTCACGGCCGCGGGCCGCCACTTGTGCGCCTCGACGATCCACGAGAGCAGCGGCAGGAAGATGAGCTGTCCCGACGCGGACGCGGCCGTGAGGATCCCGGTCACGAGCCCGCGCCGGGCGGTGAACCACCGGTTGGTGACGGTCGCGGCGAACGCGAGGGCCATCGATCCGGAGCCGAGTCCGACGAGCAGGCCCCAGCACAGCAGGAGCTGCCAGGCCGAGTCCATCCACACGGTCAGCCCGGAGCCGGCCGCGATGACGACCAGGGCGACGGCGACGACGCGCCGGATGCCGAACCGGTCCATGAGGGCGGCGGCGAACGGCGCGGTCAGCCCGTACAGCGCGAGGTTGATCGAGACCGCGAGCCCGATGGTGCCGCGGGACCAGCCGAACTCCTCGTTCAGCGGGTCGATGAGCAGGCCCGGCAGGGACCGGAAGGCGGCGGCGCCGATGATCGTCACGAAGGTGACGGCGGCCACGAACCAGGCGCGGTGGATACGGGGACGGGTGCGGGGCGGACGGGGGCCGCCCGTGCCGGGCGCGCCCTTGGCCGCGGCGTCGGTGTCGGTTGTGTGCGTCACAGCAGACAGCATCGGATTACCGGCCCACCCCGGACGAGTGGCCCGAAAGACAGCCTTCGCTAGGATCGGGCCATAGACTCGGAGTCATGCCCGAGACTTCCGCGCCCCGAACGCAGCGCCCCCACCGTGTGGTCGTCCTGGCCCTCGACGGCGTGCTCCCCTTCGAACTCGGCATCACCCAGCGCATCTTCACCCGCGCCAGGGACACCGAGGGCCGGGCGCTCTACGAGGTCGTGACGTGCTCGGTCAGGGAACCCGGCCCCGTGGAGACGGACGCCGACTTCGCCGTCCTGGTCAGGAACGGCCCGGAGGCACTCGCGACCGCGGACACCGTGGTCGTGCCCGCGTCCTACGAACAGGACCCCGTCCTCGACGAGGGCGTGCTCACCGACGAGCTGGCGGCGGCCTTCGCACAAGTCAGGCCCGGTACGCGGATGGTGTCGATCTGCACCGGCAGCTACGTCCTCGCGGCGGCCGGCTATCTGGACGGGCGCCCGGCGACCACGCACTGGGCGTCGGCGGAGCACTTCCAGCAGCTCTTCCCCAAGATCAAGGTCGACGCGGACGTCCTGTACATCGACGACGGGGACGTCCTGACGTCGGCCGGGGTCGCCGCGGGCATCGACCTCTGCCTGCACCTGGTCCGCCGCGACCACGGCGCGGCGGTGGCCAACGAGGTGGCCCGCCGCACCGTCGTCCCGCCCCACCGCGACGGCGGGCAGGCCCAGTACATCCACCGCCCCGTCCCCGAACCGCAGCTCGCGACGACGACGAAGGCGCGCGCCTGGGCCCTCGCCCGCCTCCACGAACCGCTCCAGCTGCGGGACCTGGCGGCCCAGGAGGCGATGTCGGTACGCACCTTCACGCGCCGCTTCCGCGAGGAGGCCGGCGTCAGCCCCGGCCAGTGGCTCACCCAGCAGCGGGTGGAGCGGGCAAGGCAGCTCCTCGAGTCGAGCGACCTGTCGATGGACCAGGTGGCGCGCGAGTCCGGCTTCGGCACGGCGCAGTCGATGCGGCAGCACCTCCAGGCGGCCCTGGGCGTGACGCCGACGGCGTACCGCCGCACGTTCCACGCGACCAACCCGTAGGGCACGGGACAGCCGAAGTGGACGCGGCTCAGAACACCAGCACCCCCCGCGCCACCCTCCCCTGCTGCGCGTCCTGTGCCGCCTTCGCGAAGTCCTCCACCGGGTAGGTCTCCGTGACCAGCTCGTCGAGCAGCAGCCGGCCCCGGCGGTACAGGTCGGCGTAGAGCCTGATGTCGCGCTGGGGCCGCGACGAGCCGTAGCGGCAGCCGAGGATGGACTTGTCGAGGAAGAGCGAGGCGGGGACGAAGGACGCCTCCGCGTCCGCGGCCGGCATGCCGAGGAGCACGGCCTGGCCGTGCCGGTCGAGGAGGTCGATGGCCTGCCGGACCAGCTCGACACGGCCGACGCACTCGAAGACGTGGTCGGCGCCGTGCGGCAGGACGTCCCTGACCCCGTCGGCCGAGGTCAGGAAGTCCGTCGCGCCGAACTGCCGCGCCACCGCCTCCTTGTCGGGGTTCGCGTCCACGGCGACGATCCGCGACGCGCCCGCGATCCGGGCCCCCTGGAGCACGTTGAGGCCGATCCCGCCGGTCCCGATGACGACGACCGTGTCGCCGTGGTCGACGCGCGCCCGGTTGAGGACGGCCCCGACGCCGGTCAGCACCCCGCACCCCATGAGCGCGGCCGACGTCAGCGGGATCTCGGCGGGGATCGGCACGGCCTGTACGGCCTTCACGACGGTCCGCTCGGCGAAGGAGGAGTTCGCGGCGAACTGGTAGAGCGGCGTGCCGCCCCGCGAGAACGGCTGCGTGGGCATGCCGATCGCCTTGCGGCACATGGTCGGCCGCCCCCGGTCGCACTCCGCGCAGGCACCGCAGTTGGCGAGCGTCGACAGCGCCACATGGTCCCCGGGCGCCACATGCGTGACACCCGCGCCGACGGCCTCGACGACCCCCGCGCCCTCGTGCCCGAGCACGACCGGCGCCGGGAACGGGATGGTCCCGTCGATCACCGACAGGTCGCTGTGGCACAGCCCGGCGGCGGCGACGTCGACGAGCACCTCACCCGGCCCCGGATCGCGTATCTCCAGATCGTCGACCACGTCGGCCCGGACCCCGTCGAACACGACACCCCTCATGACGACTCCCTCGTCTCCCTGGGCAGCCCGAGCACGCGCTCGGCGATGATGTTGCGCTGGATCTCGTCCGAGCCGCCGTAGATCGTGTCGGCCCGGCTGAAGAGGAACAGCCGCTGCGCGGCGTCGAGTTCGTACGGACTGCCGGGCGTCCAGTCCCCGGGCCCGGCGGCGGCGAGCGCGCCCCGCGCCTGGAGGGCGAGTTCACCGAGGCGCTGGTGCCAGCGGCCCCACAGGAGCTTCGCGACGCTCGGGGCACCCGGGTCCTGCGCGCCGCCGAGCGTGCGCAGCGCGTTGAACCGCATGACGCGCAGCTCGGCCCACTGCCGTACGAGGCGGTCCCTGAACAGCGGGTCCTCGGCCACGCCCGTACGCACCGCGGTCGTGACGACCTCGGCGAGTTCGGCGGCGAAGCCGATCTGCTGGGCGAGCGTCGAGACGCCGCGCTCCAGGGCGAGCAGCCCCATGGCGACCTGCCAGCCCTGCCCCTCGCCGCCGACGACGTGCTCCACGCGCGCGTGCGCCCCGTCGAAGAACACCTCGTTGAACTCGGCTGTGCCGGTCAGCTGCCGGATGGGCCGCACCTCGATCCGGCCCGGCTGGTCCATCGGCACGAGGAGGAACGACAGGCCGTGCCGGCGCCGCGACCCGCCCTCGGTGCGCGCGAGCACGAAGCACCAGTCGGCCTCGTGCGCGAGCGACGTCCACACCTTCTGCCCGGTGACGCGGTACGTGTCCCCGTCGCGCACGGCGGTCGTGCGCAGGTTCGCGAGGTCGGAACCGGCGCCGGGCTCGCTGTAGCCCTGGCACCACAGCTCCTCGCCGGAGGCGACCGGCGGCAGGAAGCGCCGCTGCTGCGCCTCGTCGCCGTACGCGATCAGGGTCGGGGCGAGCAGGTTCTCGCCGATGTGCCCGTGGCGTGCGGGCGCGCGGGCCCGCGCGTACTCCTCGGCCCAGACGACCTGCTGGGTCAGTGAGGCGACCCGGTTGCCGTACCCGCCGCGCCGCCAGCCGAGCCCGATCCACCCGGACGCGCCCAACTCCCTTTCCCAGGACCGCCGTACGCCGGCGTCCTCGTGCTCGCTCCCGGGCCCGCCGCGCCCCCGGGCGACGGCGTACTCGCCGGTGAGGTGCTCCGCGAGCCACGCGCGGGCCTCCCGCCGGAACGCCTCGTCCTCATCCCCGAACCCGAACTCCACGACGCCGCCTCCGCGGTCACTTGTTGGGGCGTTCCTTCGCGGCGGCCGCGCGCGCCATCTCCTCAAGGCGGGTCAGCATCGGCATCGGGTCGACCCCCACCGTCCCCGGCAGGAAGTCGGCGATCTTCTCGGGCGTCCACGCCCCGTCCGCGTACCCTGCCCGCAACTCCCTCGGCTGGGCCCAGACCGCGATCTTGGGTCCGGCGATCGTGTACACCTGCCCGGTGATCTTCTCGGCGCGGGCGCGCTCGCTGAGCAGGTAGACGACGAGCGCGGCGACGTCCTCCGGCTCCCCGATCTCCTTGAGCTCCATGGGCACGTTCGCCGACATGCGGGTACGGGCGACGGGCGCGACCGCGTTCGCCGTCACGCCATACTTGTGCAGCCCGAGCGCGGCGCTGCGCACGAGCGAGATGATCCCGCCCTTGGCGGCGCTGTAGTTGGCCTGCGCCACGGACCCCTGGTGGTTTCCGCTGGTGAAGCCGATGAGCGTGCCCGACCCCTGCTTGCGCATGACGGCGGACGCCGCCCGGAACACGGTGAACGTGCCCTTCAGGTGAGTGGCGACCACCGGGTCCCACTCCTGCTCGGACATGTTGAACAGCATCCGCTCGCGCAGGATCCCGGCGACGCAGACGACGCCGTCGATCCGCCCGAACTGCGCCAGCGCCACGTCGACGATGCGCTGTCCGCCCGCCATGGTCGAGATGTCGTCGGCGACGGCCACGGCCTCGCCGCCGGCCGCCTCGATCTCCTTGACGACGGACTCGGCGATCTCGCTCGCCGGTTCGCCGCCCTCGATGGACACCCCGTAGTCGTTGACCACGACCCGCGCGCCCTCGGCGGCACAGGCGAGCGCGACGGCCCTGCCGATGCCACGCCCGGCCCCGGTGACGGCCACCACCTTGCCTGCCAAGAAGTTCCCCACGTCCGGCCCCTTCCCGCGGTTTCTGACGGACCGTTAGATTCTATGACCGGATCGATACCGGAAAACAAGCCCCGGGGAGCACTCATGTCGTTGCCTGCCGAGTTCCACGAAATGGCCAAGCGCGTCAACAACTGGGGCCGTTGGGGCGCCGACGACGAGATCGGCACGCTCAATCTGGTCACCGACGAGGTCGTGCGCGAGGCCGCGGCGACCGTCCGCACCGGCCGCCGGATTCCGCTCGCGCTACCCCTCAAGGAGGACGGGGTGCAGACCGGAATGATCCCCGGCCGGGTCAACCCGCTGCACACCATGGTCCAGATCAACCACGAGCTGTTCGGCCCCGGCACCGTCGCCACCAGCGACGACGCGGTGACCATGGGGCTCCAGACGGCCACGCACTGGGACGCCCTCACCCACGTCGCGCACTCGGGCCGGATCTACAACGGGCGCCCCGCCGACACCATCACGGCGCACGGCGGCGCGCGGTTCAGCGGCATCGACAAGGCCCCGTACGTCGTCTCGCGCGGCGTCCTGCTCGACGTGGCGGCGGCGAAGGGGGTGGACCGGCTGCCCGGCGACCACGCCGTGACACCCGAAGACCTGTCCGAGGCCGAGGAGTTCGGCCACGTCACGGTCCGCGCCGGCGACATCGTCCTGGTCCGCACCGGCCAGATCCAGACGTATCTCGCGGGCGACAAGCACGCGTACAGCTATCCGTCACCCGGCCTGTCCGTGCGCACGCCCGAGTGGTTCCACGCGCGCGACGTGGCCGCGGTCGCGAACGACACCCTCACCTTCGAGATCTTCCCGCCGGAGATCGAGAACCTCTGGCTGCCGGTGCACGCCCTCGACCTGGTCGAAATGGGCATGCTCCAGGGCCAGAACTGGAATCTGGAGAACTTGTCCACAGCCTGTGCACAAGATGCGCGCTATGCGTTCCTGCTGTCGGCGATGCCCGAACCCTTCGTGGGCGGCACCGGCACGCCGGTGGCCCCGGTGGCGATCTTCTAGAGCCCAATAGGCTCGCCCTGTACGGGAGTTCAGAGCCGGGCGGCGATGCGCTCGCACCGCCACCCGGCCCCCGGCGTCCGGGCCCTGCTCCCCCGGCCCCGGGGAGAGCCGACCGCCGCGGCACGACCCGCACTCGCCGAGAGCTCCCGTCACCGGAACCCTTGACGTCCCCTCGCCACGAATCGCTGACCACAAGCGTGATCAAACGGACACCCGGCGTCAACACCCGTACAGAGCTTTGCCAGTTATGTGACTTTTATGACGGCGCACGCCCGGCGCGAAGCCACGCACGCCGAGGCGCCCCGGCGCACCGGGAGGCGGAACTACACCGCCTCGTACGCCATCCCCGGATACGTCCCGGGATACGTCCCCGCCTCCGCGCCCTGCGCGCCGCAGCGGTCGATCTCGCACCAGATGGCCTTGCCCGTACCCTCGGGCCGCCAGCCCCAGCGGTCCGCCAGGCCGTCGACGAGTTCCAGGCCGCGGCCGTTGGTCTCTTCCCCGTCGGCGTGCCGTGGCGCGGGCGGCCGGTCGCTGGCGTCGGCCACCTCCACGCGGACCGTCCCGGCACTCGCCTCCGCCACGGCGCCCGGCAGCAGCATGCGCAGGACGGCCGGACAGCCGGTGTGCACCACGGCGTTGGTGACGAGCTCGGAGACGATCAGGATGAGTGTCTCCGCCAGTGGCTCATCGGCCCCTATCCCGGACCCTGCGAGGCGCGAACGCGCCCACCTGCGGGCTCGGCCCACCTCCGCGGGATCCGCCCCGACCTCCAGCTGAACTTGAAGCACCTGCACCGCTCACACCATCCGAACCGGCGGACACATCGCCTCGGGACTGTGACAAGTCAAGGAGCTCACGGACCGTGATCCCCTTGGGAGACAGCATGGTTGACGTACAGTCACCCCAACAAGCGCTTCGGGCATATTCCAGCGCGAAGGAGTACGCGTGCGCCATACTGTGCGACGCGTCCTGCGGGGAGTCGAACGGTCGGGCGTGCGGCCCTTCCGTGCGCTGCGAGCGGCGCGCATCGCCGGATCCGGAGCCGCCTCAGGGGCAACACCGGGATGGCTCGGACTCGGAACCACTCGCATCCCACACAAGGTACCCGAGCGGAACCCCGACTCCGTGCCGTGACGAGTCCCGTGCAGGACACAACCCGATATCGACGTTCCGTGACCGTCCGTACACGGGTTCGCCCCGCGCTGTGCAGGCCCGGGGACGTCACAGCGCCGCCGCCAGCTCCTCCTCCGTCTCGCGCGCGCTACGGCCCGATCCGGCACGCACCCAGGCCCGCTTGAGGTGCAGATGTACGTCGGCCTCCCAGGTGAAGCCCATGCCGCCGTGCACCTGGACGCAGTCGCGCGCGTTGCGCACGGCCGCCTCGTCGGCGAGCAGCTCGGCGGCGGCGATCTCCACCGGGTCCGCCGTGACGGCAGCCGCGTACACGGCCGCTCGGGCCAGTTCGGCCCGTACGAGCATCTGGGCGCACAGGTGCTTCACGGCCTGGAACGCGCCGATGGGCTGCCCGAACTGCTCGCGCTCGCGGGCGTGTTGGACCGCGAGATCGCAGGTGCGGGCGGCGGAGCCGAGTTGTTCGGCGGCCGTGAGGAGTACGGCCTCGGGGGTGCGGGGCGCGTGCGGGCCCGGCAGCTTGTGCAGCGGCGTGAGCGGGTCGACGGAGGCCAGGGGCACGGCGCCGGTCGCGTCACCCTGGACGACGTCCGACGCGTCGCGCCACGGCAGGAGTTCGCCGGCGGGCGCCGTCACGACGCTCTCGCCGGTCGCGGCGCCCGGCACGCTGCCCGCGGCGAGATGCGTGGCGACGAGCGGGCCCGGCAGGAGGACCCGGCCCGCCTCCTCGAAGACGAGGACGGCCTCGGGCAGCCCCAGGCCGACGCCGCCGTCCGCCTCCGGCAGGCACAGGGCGAAGAAGCCCGCGTCGCCCAGGGCGCGCCACAGCTCCCGGTCCAGGTGTCCGGGCGTGTCCACGGCGGTGCGCAGGGCGTCGCGGTCGAAGCGGCCGGCGAGCAGGTCGCGTACGCCGTCGCGCAGGGCGCGCTGGTCGTCGGTGAGCTGGAAGCGCATGCTCACCGCCCTCCCTTCTGAGGATCCTTCGGCCGGTCCTTCGGGTGGTCCTTGGGCCGGTCCTTCGGCAGGCCGAGGATGCGTTCGGCGACGATGTTGTGCTGGATCTGGGAGGTGCCGGCGGCGATCGTGTACGAGAGGGACGACAGCCGGTCGAGGGTCCACTCGTGGTCCGTGTCGAGGGCGCCCGCGACGCCGAGCACCTCGGCCGCGGCGTCGAACAGCTCCTGGCGGGCGTGCGAGTACCGCAGCTTGAAGACCGAGCCGCCGGTGCCGGGGACGCCGCCGGCCTGCTCGGCCTCGCTGACGTTCCACTGGGTGAGCCGCCACAGAGCACGGAACTCGGCGTTGAGGCGGCCGAGCCTGCGGCGCAGCACGGCGTCGTCCCAGCGGCCGTTCTTGCGGGCCTGCGCGGCCAGTTCGCCGAGGACGCGGCGGCAGGCGACGACCTCGCCGACGAACGCGGTGCCGCGCTCGAAGGACAGCGTCACCATCGTCACGCGCCAGCCGTCGTTCTCCTCGCCGACCCGGTTGGCGACGGGGACGCGTACGTCGTCGAGGAACATCTCGGCGAACTCGGCGGACCCGGCGAGCGTGCGCAGCGGCCTGACGGTGATCCCGGGCGCGTCCATCGGCATGGCGAGCCAGGAGATGCCCCGGTGTTTCGGGGCGGACGGGTCGGTGCGCACGAGGAGTTCGCACCAGTCGGCGACCTCCGCGTGCGAGGTCCAGATCTTGGACCCGCTGACCACGTAGTGGTCGCCGTCCCTCCTCGCGCGGGTGCGCAGCGCCGCGAGGTCGGAGCCGGCGTCGGGCTCGCTGAACCCCTGGCACCACACCTCGTCGCCGCGCAGGACCGGCGGCAGCCAGCGCGCCCGCTGCTCAGGCGTCCCCTCGGCGGCGATGGTCGGCCCGGCGTGCAGCAGGCCGACGAAGTTGGCCCCCACGTAGGGCGCGCCCGCCTTCTCGGTCTCCTCCAGGAATATGAGGTGCTGCGTGGGCGTGGCACCGCGGCCGCCCGCGTCGGCGGGCCAGTGCAGGCCCGCGTACCCGGCGTCGTACAGCCTGCGCTGCCAGCCGAGGTCGTAGGCGCGCCTGCCCGGCCAGTCGTTCGGAGACGGCTTGGGGGGCAGCCCCGGCAGGACGGACGCGAGCCACTCCCGCAGTCGCGCCCTGAACTCCTCTTCCTCGTCCGTGTAAGTCAGATCCATGACGCGGCCCGCTACCTGTCGAGGTCCAGGTCGAGCATGCGGATCGCGTTGCCCCGCATGAGCTTGTAGACCGTCTCGGAGTCGAGGCCCTTCACATGGTCGAGGGCGACCTCCTTGGTGTGCGGGAAGGTCGAGTCGACGTGCGGGTAGTCCGTCTCGAAGGTCGCGTTGTCCCGGCCGACGACGTCGAGGGACGCCACCCCGTGCTTGTCGCGGAAGAAGCAGCAGAACATCTGGCGGTAGTAGTACGTAGACGGCGGCTCGGGGATGAGGTCGCGCACCCCGCCCCAGGCCCGGTGCTCCTCCCAGACGTCGTCCGCGCGCTCCAGGGCGTACGGGATCCAGCCCATCTGGCCTTCGGAGTAGGCGAGTTTGAGCGTCGGGAACTTCACGAGGACTCCGGAGAAGAGGAAGTCCATCATCGACGCCATCGCGTTGTTGAAGCTGAGGGAGGCCTGCACGGCGGGCGGGGCGTCGGGGGACGCGGCGGGCATCTGCGAGCTGGAGCCGATGTGCATGTTGACGACCGTGCCGGTCTCCTGGCACACGGCGAAGAACGGGTCCCAGTAGCCGGAGTGGATCGACGGCAGTCCGAGGTGGGTCGGGATCTCGGAGAAGGTGACCGCCTTGACGCCGCGCGCCGCGTTGCGCCTGATCTCGGCGACGGCGAGGTCGATGTCCCACAGGGGGATGATGCAGAGCGGGATGAGGCGGCCCCCGCTGTCGCCGCACCACTCCTCGACCATCCAGTCGTTGTAGGCGCGCACGCAGGCGAGCGCCACCTCCTTGTCCTTGGCCTCGGCGAACGTCTGGCCGCAGAAGCGGGGGAAGGTGGGGAAGCAGAGGCTGGCCTCGACGTGGTTGAGGTCCATGTCCGCCAGGCGGGCCTTCGGGTCCCAGCAGCCGCGCCGCATCTCCGCGCGCGTGATGCCTTCGAGGGTCATGTCGTCGCGGTCGAAGCCGACGGCGGCGATGTTGCGCTTGTACGGGAACTTCAGGTCCTCGTAGATCCACCAGTCCGTCGGTGGCCCGTCCGGGTCCATCGTGATCTGGTACTTGCCCGCCACGTAGGCGAGCTCGCCGATCCCCGCCGTGAGCGGCTGCGGCCCCCGGTCCCGGTACTTCGCCGGCAGCCAGGTCGAGAAGAGGTGCGCGGGCTCGATCACATGGTCGTCGACGCTGATGATCCGGGGCAGTTCCATCGGGTCCATCGTGTCCCCTCACCTGACAGTTTCTGATGGCGTTTCTGGTGCTGTTTCCGACACTGCTTCTGGTGCTGTTTCTGATGGGTCGTCAGATAGCAGGCTAGCCCCGCACCCCTGGACCGACAAGGCGCAGCGCTCTACGCTCTGCGCACGATCTGACTAACCGTCAGGTACGGTCCGCCGTTTCGAGGGGGAGCAGAGTGAACGACACCGCACACGCCCTGGGCGCCGCCGGGACGCTCTGGGAGCTGATCGAGCGCCGCGCCGACCTCACCCCGGACACCCCCGTACTGATCCAGTCCGCCCCCGACGCGCGAGGCGACCGGCGCCTGACCTTCGGCGAGCTGCGCGAGCGCGGCGAGCGGGTCGCCGCAGGCCTGTACGGCATGGGCGTACGCCCCGGCACGGTCGTCGCCTGGCAGCTCCCCACCCGCATCGAGACCGCGCTGCTCTCCTTCGCGCTCGCCCGCATCGGCGCCGTCCAGTCCCCCGTCATCCCCTTCTACCGGGACCGCGAGGTCGGCTTCGCGCTGCGCGAGTCGAAGGCCGAGTTCTTCGCCACCCCGGGCGTGTGGCGCGGCTTCGACCACACGGAGATGGCCCGGCGCCTCGACGCCCGTGGGATCTTCGAGGCCTACGACACGCTGCCCGACGGCGACCCCTCCGTCCTGCCGCCCCCGCCCACCGACGGCACGGGCGTGCGCTGGATCTACTGGACCTCCGGCACGACCTCCGACCCCAAGGGCGTCCTGCACACCGACCGCTCACTGATCGCCGGCGGCTCCTGCCTCGCGCACGCCCTGCACCTGTCGGCGTCCGACATCGGCTCGATGGCGTTCCCCTTCGCGCACATAGCGGGCCCCGACTACACGGTCATGCTGCTCCTGTACGGGTTCCCCGCGGTGATGTTCGAGCAGTTCGCGCTGCCGGACGCGCTCGACGGCTACCGGCGGCACGGCGTCACCGTCGCGGGCGGCTCCACGGCCTTCTACTCCATGTTCCTGACCGAACAGCGCAAGTCCCCCGCGGACCGGCTCATCCCGACGCTGCGGCTCCTCGCGGGCGGCGGCGCGCCCAAGCCGCCCGAGATCTACCACGCGGTCGTACGCGAGATGGGCTGTCAGCTCACCCACGGCTACGGCATGACCGAGGTCCCCATGATCACGATGGGTGCCCCCGACGACACCGCCGAGAACCTCGCGACGACGGAGGGACGACCCCCCGAGGGCATGGAGATCCGCGTCGTGGACGCGGACGGCAAGCAGGTCCCGTACGGCGTGGACGGCGAGGTCAGGCTGCGCGGGGAGGCCGTCTGCCAGGGCTATCTGGACCCCGCGCAGTCGGCGGCCGCCTTCGACGGCGACGGGTTCCTCGTCACCGGCGACCTCGGGCACGTGCGGGACACCGGGCATCTGGTGCTCACCGGGCGGGCCAAGGACATCATCATCCGCAAGGGCGAGAACATCTCCGCGAAGGAGATCGAGGACCTGCTGCACGCGCACCCCGCGGTGGGCGACGCGGCGGTCGTCGGGCTCCCCGACCCCGAGCGCGGCGAGCGGGTCTGCGCGGTCGTCGTCCAGCGCGAGGGCACCGAGCCGCTGACCCTGGAGGCGGTGACGTCCCATCTGCGGTCGGAAGGGCTGTCCACGCACAAACTGCCGGAGCAGCTGGAGCTGGTGGACGCCCTTCCGCGCAACGACACCCTGCGCAAGGTCCTCAAGTACAAGCTGCGCGAGCGCTATTCGGGCACAGGACCGGTGAACGCTATTCCGGAACGGTGAAGTAGTGGGCGAACGCGGTGACGATCTCGTCCTCGGAGATCCGGCCGTCGCCGTCCGCGTCGAGCGCGGCGGCCACCGGGCCCACCACGGCCGGGTCGACACCGAGGACACCCAGCACGCGCTCCGTGGCCGCCGGGGTGAGACCCGGGCCGCCCCCGTCCGCGACGTCTATGGCGGCCCGCAGGAAGGGACGGGCGATCTCCGCGAACCGCTGCGGATTGTCCCGCAGCCGCTTCACCGCGCCGGTCACGAACTCCTCGCGGGTGACGCGCTGGTCGCCGTCCACGTCCGCGATGCCGGCCATGCCCTGCCAGAAGGCCTCGGCACCGGCGTAGAGCGCCTGGCCCTTGTCGCAGCGCGCCGTCGTGGTGAACTCGGTGAGCAGGCCCTTGGCCGCGGTCACGAAGTCCTCGCGGTCGATGTAGCCGTTGCCGTCCTGGTCGAAGCCGGCGAAGCGGGCAGCGATCCTGCGCTCGTACTCGGCGTGATCGGTGCTCTCGGCGTGGTCCATGTCCCCTCGGCCGCCTCTCACATCGGTGGTGGTACGGGTCTGCCCCGTCCCCTCGCCTGGGAGCGTACGTCGTGGAGGGGCGCCCGGGGCCCTCACAGCGACGCTTGTGCCAAGACCGGAAAAATTCCGCAACAACTTCCGTGCCCCGCCGCCCGGACGCTCGGGTGTGCGTCAGGCGGAGAGGGGCGACGCCTCGTCGCTCACGGCCGACAGCACGTCCGGGTACACCTCGAAGAGGCGGCGCACGCCGAGGGCCGACAGGACGCGGTTGACGTGCGAGCCGTCCTCGGCCCCCTTGGCGGGCAGGATCAGGCGGAGCTCGCCGCGGCAGGAACGCATCAGGCGGCGAGCCGCGATCAGCACGCCGACCCCGCTCGAATCACAGAAGAGCACCTGCGAGAGATCGAGGACGAGACTGTGCCGGCCGTCCGCGACCGCGTCGTGCACCTGCTGGCGCAGCGCGGGAGAGGTGGCGAGATCCATCTCGCCCGACACCCGCACGACGGCCCAGCCACCCTGCTGTCCCTCGGTCACCCTGAGCGTCACGCCTTACGCCTCTCGCTGATCCGGAACCTCTGCTTACGGTTGTCTTCTTTCGCGGCTGCCCGACCGCGAGGTGCTGAAACACCACCGCAGGCGTATCACATATGGCCCGGTTGAGACCCAAGTGATCGGATTTTGCGTCCCTTCCGGCGCCAAAGGTCCGCGCAACGTGACCGGCCCCTTACCATCCGCGTCCGAACCGGTCGACCTTTGCCGCAAAGGCACGTGCGTTGTCGGCGGGTCCGACTACATTCGAGGGAAGGCACACGGTGAGGGGGCCGCATGGCCAAGGAGACTCCGACCCGGTGGGACCGGAGGATGCAGCAGCGGCTCGCGCACGGGGAGGCCGCCGCGCTCGGCGAGCTGTACGACCGCTTCGCGTCGCTCGTGCACGGGCTCGCGCACCGCGTGCTCGGTGACGAGGGCGCGGCCGACCGCATCACGCGCGACGTCTTCTCCCACGTCTGGGAGAACCCCGACGCGTACGACCCCAAGCAGGGGCCGCTGCGCTCCTGGATCGCCACCCTGGCCCACCGGCGCGCGGTCCACCGCCTGCGCCAGACCGAGTCCGCCGCCCTCGTGCGCAGCGGCGAGGGCACCACGGAGGACCTGGAGCGCAAGGTGCGGCACGCCTCCGCCGCCGCCCGCGCCGACTACATCGTCACCTCGATGCCCGCCCCGCTGCGCGCCGCGCTGGAGCTGGCCTACTTCCAGCGCAGGGACTACCGCCAGACCGCGGTCGACCTCGGCGTCACCGAGGACGAGGCGCGGCGCCGCCTGCGCCTGGGCCTCCAGCTCCTGTCCACGGCCCACGACAGCGGCACGTCCGGCACCCCGCCGGGACCTCCGGGACACGGGAGGGCGCTGTGAGCGGGCCCAACCCCTTCGCCAACGCCGACCAGCCCGACAACTCCGACAACCGCGACCGCCGCGACGGCTCCGGGCAGCCCGAGGGCCTCGAGGGCGCCGGCCGCTCCGACGCCGCCGCGAGCGCCCGGATACCGACACCGCGCTCGTCCGTGGAGGACACCGGGCGGCCACTGCCGGACCACGTCCCCGCGCCGCCGGTCCTGGAGCACCGCGTCCTCAAGTCCCTCCTCGGCGCGTGGGCGCTGGCCGCCTGCTCGGCCGAGGAGAGCTACGCCGTGGAGGAGCACCTCGGTGACTGCGGCCCGTGCGCCGAGGAGGCGCTGCGGCTGCGGGACGCCGTGGGCCTGCTGCACTCCGAGGAGAGCCTCGACCTCGACCCGATGCTGCGCGCCCGCGTCCTGGAGGGCTGCCTCACGCGCCGCCCGCCCCGCATCCCGGTCCCCGAGTGGGCCACTGCGTACGACGCGGAGACCGCCCGCCTCGACGCCCTGCTCCAGGACATCGGCGACTCCGAGTGGCACGCGCCCGTACGCCTTCGCTGGTACGAGGGGGACGACCGGGTCAGCCGCAAGACGACCGTCGCCGGGGTGCTCACGCACCTGATGAGCGTGGACGGCCTGGTCGCCGTCGCCCTCGGCCTCGACGACCCGCTGTTCGGCGTCGCGCCCGAGGAGCGCCGCACCCCGGAGAGCCGCACGGAGACGTTCTGGAAGGCCTCGCACTTCCCGCCGACCCGCGCCGTCCGCGGCCCCTGGCGCGAGCAGTCGCACGCCGTGATCCGCACGGTGTCGTTCGCGGCCGACCCGAGCGGCTCCTCGGGCCGCACCCGCTCTTCGGGTCAACTGACGGTCCCGTACGGGGACTTCACGCTGCCGCTGCGCGACTCGATGCTGGACCGGGCCTTCGAGTGCTGGGTGCACGCCGAGGACATCGCCGAGGCGGTGGACTACCCGTACGAGGCGCCGTCGCCCCGCCATCTCTACCGCATGATCGACCTGGCGGCCCGGCTGCTTCCCGACTCCCTCGCGGGGCGCCGCCGCGCGGGCCTCGCCGCACCGGCCCGCGGTCTCGTCGCCGCGGGCGCGCCGGGCCGCACCCTGCGCCTGGAGGTCGAGGGGGCGGGCGGCGGCGAGTGGCTCATCTCCCTGGACTCGCCCGGAGCGGTCGGCTCCGCGGAGCGCGAGGTGGCCCATGTCGCCCTGGACGGCGTCGAGTTCTGCCGTCTGGCCGCCGGTCACATCACCCCGGAGGAGGCGGCCGCGGGCCAGGACGGCGACCGCGAGGCGATCCACGACGTCCTGTACGCGACGGCGTCACTCAGCCGGATGTGACGCGTTCCAGGGGGATACGCGGGATACGCCGCGCGGCACGCGTCATCCCTTGCTGACCGCCGCGAGGATCTCCGGCAGGCGGGCCGCCGTGCGCGGGGCCGCCAGGCGCAGGCCCGCCAGGACGATCCCCGCTCCGTACGCCGCGCCGAGCGGCAGCAGCAGCCAGGTCGCGGACTCCGCGCCCGACACGTGCAGCCAGATCGCGGCGCCGATGACCGGGGCGCACAGCAGGGCCGCCGCGACCATCCCGCCGAAGATCGATATCCAGGCGAGGCCCGCCTGCCCCGGGGCGACGTTCTTGTAGCCCTCCTGCGGGATCGAGTACGGGAAGCGGGCCGACGACCAGGCGCCGGTCGCGAGCATCGCGCCGAGGAGCGCGAAGGACAGGCCGAGCACCTCGGGCAGGGCCCGCCAGTCGCCGAGCATCGCGGTCGTGACGACGGTGACCAGCGTCGCGTACGGCAGGGTGATCGTCAGGAGGGCGAGGGCGCGGCCGCGCAGTTCGACGTAGGCGTCGTGCGGCGAGGAGATGGTCATGGCGACCATCCAGAACGCCGAGGTGTCCTGCCCGAACTGGTTGTACATCTGGATGCCGAGCATTCCGGCGGCGAAGCACGCGAAGTAGACGGAGCCGGTGCCCTGGAGGGCGTTGAAGACCGGCACGATCAGACCGATGGCGAGGGACGTCACCCAGGCCGCCTTGGTCTTCGGGTCGCGCCACACATAGCGCAGGGCGCGCTCCATGACCGTGCCCGTGCGGCCGTCGGGCAGGAGGCGGGTGCCGCGGGACGTGCGCCTGCGGCGGGTGGGTTCGGCGGCCTGGAGCGTGGAGCCGTCGGGGGACGTCATGAGGCGCGTCAGGGCGCGCTGCCACGCGTACAGGAGCCCGGCGAGTGCGGCCGCGCACAGGACGAGGCGGGCCACCGCGACGCCGTACGAGCCGTGGCTGACGGAGTCCACGGCGCCGATCGCGGACGCGGGCGGGATCCAGGCCAGCACCTCGCCCGCCGGGTCGAGCGCCCCGAGGCCGCCGGCCGAACCGAGCCGCTGCGCCCCGAAGTTGACGACCTGCGCGCCGACGGCGATGACGAGCCCGCTGAGGACGGCGAGGTCCCGTCCCTTGCGGCTGGTGAGCAGCCGGATGTTGGCGGCGGCCACGGCGCGGGCGAGGGCGACGCAGGTGAGCAGGGTGAGGGCGACGGCCAGGACCGCGACGGCGTACGCGGCGGCCCCCTGCGCCAGGGCGATCACCGCACCGACCGCGAGACAGAGCGTGAACAGCGGGCCGATCCCGACGAGGGACGCGATGAGCAGTCCCCGTACGAGCGGGCGCGGCCGCAGCGGGAGCATGACGAGGCGGGTCGGGTCGAGGGTCTCGTCGCCGGACGGGAAGAAGAGCGGCATCACCGCCCAGCCGAGGGCGAGTACGGCGGTGAGGATGACGCAGAGCGTCGCCGCGTGGGTGCTGCCGCGCAGGGCGATCAGGCCGATGAGCTGGAGCGCGGCGACGAGCAGGACGACGACGAGCGAGGCGATGTAGGCGGCGCGGCGGCCCGTGGAGCCGCGCAGGCCGTTGCGCAGGAGCGCCAGTTTGAGGCGCACGAGCGTGACGGTCGTCGTGGTCACCGGCTGCCACCTCCCAGCCAGTCCAGGTCGGAGGTGGTGTCGCGGCTGTTCGCGCCGACGAGTTCGAGGAACGCCTGCTGGAGCGAGGGAGCGTCGCCGCGTACCTCGGCGAGGGGCCCCTGCGCGCGGATGCGGCCGGCGGCCATGACGGCGACCCAGTCGCAGAGCGACTCGACGAGCTCCATGACGTGGGAGGAGAAGACGACGGTCGCCCCGGAGCCGGTGTAGCGCTCCAGGACACCGCGGATCGTCTGCGCGGAGACCGGGTCGACGCCCTCGAACGGCTCGTCCAGGAACAGGACTTCGGGGTTGTGGAGGAGCGCTGCGGCGAGCCCGATCTTCTTGCGCATGCCGGTCGAGTAGTCGACGACGAGCTTGTGCTGGGACCCGGTGAGGTCGAGCACGTCGAGGAGCTGGGCGGCGCGCTTGTCGACCTCGGCGCCGGGCAGGCCGCGCAACCTGCCCGTGTACGCGAGGAGTTCGCGCCCCGAGAGCCGCTCGAACAGGCGCAGCCCCTCGGGGAGCACTCCGATGCGGGCCTTCACCTCGACGGGGTCGCGCCACACGTCGTGGCCGACGATCTCGACGCTGCCCCGGTCCGGCCGGAGCAGGCCGGTGACCATGGAAAGGGTGGTCGTCTTGCCCGCGCCGTTCGGCCCGACGAGGCCGATGAACTGGCCCGCGGGAAGAGCGAGATCGATCCCCGCGACGGCGACGCTCTGACCGAACGCCTTCCACAGGTCCGTCACGCGTACGGCCGGCGCACCGGCCTCCGTCCCCGCCTCGGTCTTGATCCCCGCCTCGGTCACTGTGCCGCCCGCCGTCCTTCGTCCGTCGCTATAACCCATCCGCACGATACGTGGCCGTAGGACGCGCCGTCGGGTTCTACCGGCGGCCTTCCCGCCCGCACGCGTACGCCAGTGGGGAGATGAGCTCCTCGGCGTCGGGCAGCCAGCGGTTCGCGGCGGTGGGGCGGCAGGCCCACTGGACGGCGCCCCGGCCGCCGAAGCGAGTGGGCGGCGCGGCGACGTAGGCGCCCTCGCCGAGCGCGTCCAGGTCGAGGGAGGCGGGCGGCCAGCCGAGCTTGCGGACGAGGTCGGGGACCTTCGCGGCGGCGCCCGGCAGGACGAAGAACTGCATCCGGCGGTCGGGGGTGCAGGTGACCGGGCCGAGGGTGAGGTCCATGCGCTCCATGCGGGCGAGGGCCAGGAACCCGGCGGTCTCGGGCACGTCGATCGCGTCGAACGTGCGCCCCGTCGGCAGCAGGATCGAGGCGGCGGGCTGCTTGGACCACAGCCGGCGGGCGGCGGTCGCGCTTCCGGTCGCCTGGTTCGCCCAGTCCTCGCGGGCGTGGTGGGCACCGGGGGCCGCGCACCTGGCGTCGCCGCAGGAGCAGTGCTGCCTGCCCTCGTCGACCTCCAGCCAGGTGCCGGGGAACACGTCCCAGTGGCGTTCCTCCGCGTAGCGCACGGCGGCGTCGAGGAGGGCCTCCCCGCGCTGCTCGGGGATCTGGGGACGCGAGGTGACGGACGAGGTGACTGCCGAGGTGACTCCGATGGTCTCTTCCACGAGGTTCTCAACTCCCGCCGCCACCCGGGGTTACGGGCGCACGCGCGCGGGGGCCTGCGGCACCGATCCTGCACGTGGGGCGCATGGGTGCATGGGCGGGGGCGCGCGGGAGGAATGGCACCGGCAGGGGGGTAGCCAGCCCGGAGGACCGGACGAGGGTGCTGTCCACCGATCGACCACCAGCTGGGGCTCTTGCTTGTTTTGCCCTTCTTTGTGGCGCATCTTCCGTTTGATCTCAGGGCATTGATCACCTCAAGGCGGACCGATCGGACATGTGACGGCAGGCCCGCCCGATGGTCCACGGTGCACACAGGGGGTACGCCATGGCCGCAAGGCCTCTCATCGCGCGACAGCCCAACGAACGGCTGCAGGCGCTCATCCAGGAAGCCGGCTGCTCGAACGCCGGGCTGGCCCGCCGGGTCAACATGTGCGGATCGGACCACGGTCTCGACCTGCGCTACGACAAGACGTCGGTGGCGCGCTGGCTGCGCGGGCAGCAGCCGCGCGGCCGGGCGCCCGGCATCATCGCCGAGGCCATCGGCCGCAAACTCGGCCGCACGGTCACGATCGACGAGATCGGCATGGCCAACGGCAAGAACCTCGCCTCGGGCGTCGGCCTCCAGTTCTCGCCGACCGTCCTCGGCGCGATCGAGCAGGTGTGCGAGCTGTGGCGCAGCGACGTGGGGCGCAGGGACTTCCTGTCCGGCTCGTCCGTGGCCTCGTCCGCGCTGGTCGAGCCGAGCCGGGACTGGCTGATCTCCGTACCCGACTCGCAGGTCGCGCGGTCGGCGGGGCCGCGGGTCGGTACGTCGGACGTGGCGGCCGTGCGGGCGATGACCCAGGCGCTGACGGACCTCGACCACCAGTACGGCAGCGGGCATGTGCGGCCGGTGGTCGTCCACTATCTGAACAGTGTGGTGTCGGGGCTGCTCGCCGGCTCGTACCGGGAGGCCGTCGGGCGTGAACTGTTCGCGGCGGTCGCCCGGTTGACGGAGCTGGCCGGGTACATGGCCGTCGACACCGGGCAGCCGGGCCTCGCCCAGCGGTACTACATCCAGTCCCTGCGCCTCGCCCAGGCCGCGGGGGACCGCGGGTACGGCGGATACGTACTGGCCGCGTCCATGAGTCACCTGGCGGCGCAGCTCGGAAACCCGCGCGAGATCGCCCAGTTGGCGCGCGCGGCGCAGGAAGGGGCGCGCGGGCGGGTGACCCCGCGCGCGGAGGCGATGTTCTACGCGGCGGAGGCGCGCGGCCACGCCCTGCTCGGGGACGCGCGGGCCACGCAGGCGGTGGCGGGCAGCGCGCTGGCCGCGCTGGAGCGGGCCGAGCCGGGCTCGGGCGACGACCCGGCCTGGATCGCGCATTTCGACGCGGCGTATCTCGCGGACGAACTGGCGCACTGTTACCGGGACTTGGGGCAGGCCGAGGCGGCGCGGCGGCAGGCCGAGGCGTCCCTGGCCGGGCATCCTCAGTCGCGGGCGCGGCGCAGGGCGATCGGTCTGGTGCTGCTCGCCACGGCGCAGGTGCAGCAGCGCGAGGTCGAACAGGCCTGCCAGACGGGGACGCGCGCGGTGGAACTCCTCGGCACGCTGCGCTCGAACCGCGGCGCCGAGTACCTGGACGACTTCCGGCAGCGCCTGGAGCCGTACCGGGACGAACCCGTGGTGCGGGAGTTCGGTGCGCGCCTCGATCTTCAGGCAGCGTGAAGTTTTGTGAGCGGCGTGCAGGAGACGTACGGGTGAAGCTTGTGTGACGGACGCCTCAACCCGCTTGGGAAGGGCGCTAATCAGCGTTCCGCGGGCCTGTTTTGTTACTTGAAGGTGTGGGGAGGCTGTGGGGTTCTGAGCTGCGTGGCACGTGTGTGCGGGGACCCGGTAGCGTGAGCCGACGATTCCGAAGGTCCCCCAGTCGTAGGAGTCCCGGTGACGCAACAGAGCGGACAGGGCGAGGATCCGCACCTTCCCTCGGTGCGGCAGGCACACGAAGGCGTCGTGCTGCCCGCCGACGGCAGCGAGCCCTTGCTGCCGGGCACCTTCGGCGACCAGTCCCATGTCGCACCCTCGGGCGGCAGCCCCTGGGGCCAGCCGTGGGGCCCCGAGTCCGCGCAGGCGGCCTCCGGCGGCCCGATGCCCACCTACGAGTGGGGCGCGCCGTCCGCGCTGCCGGGTGAACAGTCGCCGCAGCAGCCGTACTCCGCGCCGCTGCCGCCCGCGGGCCCCCCTGCCGCCTCGCTGCCGACGGGCGCCGCCCCGTACGGCTCCGCACCCATGCCGCCCGCCTCCGCCTCGGACGCGACGCAGTACATGGCCCCCGCCGCGCCCTCCGACGCGGACGCCACGCAGTACATCGCGCCGGTCGCGCCCGGGGCCCTGCCACCCGAGGTGCCCGCCGACGCCACCCAGTACCTGGGCCGCGCGAGCGCCC
The DNA here is from genome assembly GCF_056432625.1 of Streptomyces sp. NPDC045026. NCBI lineage: Bacteria > Bacillati > Actinomycetota > Actinomycetes > Kitasatosporales > Streptomycetaceae > Streptomyces > Streptomyces sp. NPDC045026. The sequence continues at coordinate 187,232 of NZ_JBWKIS010000005.1, read as the reverse complement.
CCGGCCAGCTGCCGCCCCAGCAGCAACCCCAGCAACAGCCGCAGCCGCAGCAACACCAGCCGTACGGCTCCATGCCCATGCCGCCCGCGGGCACCGACAGCGACGCCACGCAGTACATCGCGCCCGTGCCCTCACCGCCGCCGAGCGCGCCCTACGGCATCCGCCCCGGCGCCCCCGGCGACCGGCAGCCCCCGGCCGAGTTCGACAGCCTCTTCCGCACGGAGCCGGAGCCGGACGCCCCCGCCTCGACGCAGCAGATGCCCCGCTTCGACCCGCGCGCCGGCGGACCCGCGGGACCGGGCGGACCGGGCGGTGCAGGCGGACCGGGGAGACCCGGCCCGGCCGCTCAGCCGCAGGCCCCGTACGAGCCCTCCGGGCGGGCCGCCGCCCGCAAGGGCCAGAGCCGCACCGGCTCGAAGGTGCCGCTCATCGCCGCGATCGGCGTCGGCATCCTCGTCGTCGGCATCGGCGCGGGCGCCCTCATCAGTGGCGGGGGCGACGAGAACAAGGGCGACGACGCCAAGCCGGCCGCCGCGACCGGTGAGGCGGACAGCTCGTCCCCGACGCCCGCCGACCCCGCCAAGGCGCAGGCCGTCGCGCTCGACAAGCTCCTCGCCGACTCGAACAACAGCCGCGACACGGTCATCAGGGCCGTCGCGAACATCGGCGCCTGCAAGGACCTCGGCAAGGCCGCCTCCGACCTGCGCGGCGCCGCCACCCAGCGCACCGGCCTCGTCACCCGGCTCGCCGCGCTCGAAGTGGACAAGCTGCCGAACAACGCGGCGCTCACGCAGTCCCTCACCAAGGCGTGGCAGGCCTCCGCCTCCGCGGACAGCCACTACGCGGCCTGGGCCGACCAGGCCGCGGGCAAGAACGGCTGCAAGAAGGGCCACGCCAAGCCCACCCCGCAGCGCCGCGCGGGCGACCAGGCGAGCGGCACGGCCTCCACGCAGAAGACCCAGGCGTCGAAGCTGTGGAACAGCATCGCGACGCAGTGGAACCTTCCGCAGCGCAAGCCGTTCCAGCTCTAGCCGTTCCAGCTCCAGATGATCTCCAGCTGATACGGAGGCGGCCCGGAGGGCTCAGCCCATCGGGGTCGCCTCCAGCGTCCTCGACACGTCGACGAGTCCGCGGTGCGCGGACACGAGCCGCCCGTCGCGCACCACCTGGAAGGTGACGTCGGCGTTGACGAGCCGCGGGAAGCCGCGGGCCGCGATCATGTCCTCGAAGCGCCAGCTCAGCGTCGGCGTGAGACCGCCCGTACGGACCTTCAGGCCGCCGTCGAGCGCCGCGCGCACCGTGTGCGCCGTCACGTCACCGCCGCCGAGCGACTCGACGACCTGCTTCAGGACCGTGTACGCGATCCACGTCGTCTGCACGCCGGCGTTCGCCGGGTCGATCCGGTTGTCGCCGAACGCCTGCTCGCTGATGACCTTGCGCATCGCCGCCCACCGCTTGTCGGTCGCCACGGGGTACCAGCCGGTGACGTACGCCCCTTCGTAGACGCCCGACTTGCCGCCCGAGCGGTCGATGACCGTCTGGTCGACGCTGCCGAGGACGGTCGATATCCGCACCTTCGGATACGAGTCGCGGGTGCGGCGGAACGAGTCGAAGAACGTGTCCGTGCGGTCGCCGAGGACCGCCGTCACGCAGCCCTTTCCGGCCGGGCCGGCGCCGGCCGCCCGCAGGAGCGCCTGGCGGGCCTGCTCCGTGTAGTCGGTGGCGTCCTCGGCGGCACGCACGTCGGACGCCTGGTTGCGGCCCGCGGACATGCCCGTGTCGAGGAGCAGCGGCAGTTGGTCACCGGCGACGGTGTCGGGGCGCACCAGCGAGGTGCGCACGCAGCCCGCGGCGGCGAGCTGGCGTCCGTTTCCGGCCATCAGGGCGGGCTGGCCGCCGTTGACCGGATACGACAGGGGGCTGGCGAACTCCTCGTCGGTGACGCCGTAGCCGCCGATGTAGGGGATGCCGGCGGACTCCAGGGGGGCGAGGAAGGAGCGGGCGTGCTGGCTGTAGGAGCCGACGACCGCGACGGCGTTCTGCTCGACGGCGTCCCTGGCGCAGCGGGCGGCGCCCACGGTGTCGTTGTTGTCGTTGCAGGTGATGACCCTGAGGTCGCGGCCGCCGATGCCGCCGTGGGCGTTGACCCAGCGCGCGTAGGCGCGTGCCATGGCGGGCATGCCGGGCATGTTGGTCGCCTGGGTCTTCTCGGGCGCCCACGTCATCACCGTGATGGGGTCCTTGGAGCCCCCGGTGACGTCGGAGACGAGTCCGCACCCGGCGGCGAGCGACGCACAAGCCGCCCACACCGCCGCCGAAAGCACGGTGGAACGCAGGGAGCGCGAGGTGCGCGAGGTGGTGGTGCGGCGCCGGCCAGTCATGAACCTGCACGATTCCGCCGCATCCCTAACCCTCGAGTGACCCGCGGTCAACGTGGGGTGACGTGGAGGTGAATTACGGGGGTCCGGACGGGCCGGAGGGGACGGCACGTACGATCGATAACCGTGCAAAGCTCGGAGAAGTCTTCCCGTCGCGGCCGCCGCTCCTCCACCATGGGCGGCATGCCACTCAACGACCTGCCGTGGTGGCGCTGGCGCAGCAATGTGCGCTCCGCGCTGCACATGCTCTCCGACCCCGCCTTCCAGCGGAACGTCTGGCTCGCCGGTGTGGACGGGTACGGGGACGTGACCGACGCCGTGTACCGCCTCGTCGAGGACACCTGGCTCGACAACTGGTCCGCCGAGAAGTACGTCGGCACGATCTTCCGCGACTCCCAGGAGGCGCAGCTCGTCGACACCGCCGTGCTGCGCGTGCTGCGGATCATGCACCAGGTGGGCCCCGACGCCCCCGTCTCCGCCTATCTCGACCACCACGCCTGGCCGGAAGCGGTGCATTCCGCGCGGGCCGCGCACGTGGTGCTCGCCACGAGTGACGGCGACGACCCCGACGCGGAGCCCCGCACGCTCGAGGTCCTGCGGATCATGACGCGCGCGGCCTGAGCGCCACGCGGGCGTCCGACCCGCGGGACGGACGCCCGGCGCGGGTTACGCGTATGGGACCCTTGCCTGCATGAATGAGCCGTCCCCCGCGTCCGGCGTCGCCGGCGGCGAGCAGTACGTCCTGACTCTCTCCTGCCCCGACAAGCGGGGCATCGTGCACGCCGTGTCGAGCTATCTCTTCATGACCGGCTGCAACATCGAGGACAGCCAGCAGTTCGGCGACCACGACACGGGCCTGTTCTTCATGCGGGTCCACTTCTCGGCGGACGCGCCCGTCACCGCGGAGAAACTGCGGGCCAGCTTCGCCGCGGTCGGCGACTCCTTCCAGATGGACTGGCAGATCCACCGCGCCTCGGAGCGGATGCGCGTCGTCCTGATGGTGTCGAAGTTCGGCCACTGCCTGAACGACCTGCTGTTCCGCGCCCGGACCGGCGCCCTGCCCGTCGACATCGCGGCGGTCGTCTCGAACCACACGGACTTCGCCGAGCTCGTGAAGTCGTACGACGTCCCCTTCCACCACATCCCGGTGACGAGGGACAACAAGCCCGAGGCCGAGGCGCAGATCCTCGACCTGGTGCGCGCGGAGGGTGTCGAACTGGTCGTCCTGGCCCGCTACATGCAGGTCCTCTCGGACGACCTGTGCAAGGAGCTGAGCGGGCGGATCATCAACATCCACCACTCGTTCCTGCCGAGCTTCAAGGGCGCCAAGCCGTACCACCAGGCACACGCGCGGGGCGTGAAGCTGATCGGCGCGACCGCGCACTATGTGACGGCCGACCTCGACGAGGGCCCGATCATCGAGCAGGAGGTCGAGCGCGTCGGCCACGACGTGACGCCGGACCAGCTCGTGGCGATCGGCCGCGACGTGGAGTGCCAGGCACTCGCCCGCGCCGTGAAGTGGCACGCCGAGCGCCGGATCCTGCTGAACGGGCGCCGGACGGTCGTCTTCACCTGATCACAGGCAGCCGGGCCCGTCCGCACACGCAGACGACCCGCGAGCCTGGTCTCCTCCCGTACGAGACGGTCGGAGGCCGGCCGGACGTACCGGCGGCTCGCGGGTCGGGTGACTGCTTGGGATTGGGGCCGGCTGCACGCAGCTTTCGCGTGCCGGTCCGGCGCCGAAATCGAGATGCGACGCCGGGCTGCTAGCCCGCAGTCACCTCACGCGTCCGGTATTCATACATCTGCCGAACCACCTCCCTTCGTGTGTACCCCCACCCTAAGAAGAGTCCGGGCGGCCTTCAACCGAATTAACGCGCCCACCGTTCGGGCCCTCCGCGAGGTCGTAGGCTGTGATCAAGGACGGAACGTTCCTCCCGAATCTCCGGGACGCAACGATTTCCCCGAACTCCGTGTGTGCTGCGTCACGTTCGAGTTGAATGATCTGAAGTGCGGAACACGCGGAGACAGCCTGCAGGGGGTGCCAGGTGAGTGCTTCCCGGCGTAGTGGGGCCACCGACGAGCTGGGGCCCGACGAGCCCGAGCGGGACGGGGCCGATCTTCTTGCCGCGTTGCTCGACGGGATGGACGCCGCGCTCTGCGCGTTCGACGCCGACGGGATCGTGACCCATTGGAACCGGGAGGCCGAGCGGATCCTCGGCTGGTCCGCGGCCGAGGCCGTGGGGCGGCGCGGGTTCTCCGGATGGGCGGTGCGCACCGCCGACGCCGACGAGGTCGAGGCCCGTCTGACGGCCGCGATGCGCGCGCCGGGCCGGCAGGTGCACGAGTTCGCGCTGCTGACCAAGGACGGCGGGCGGATCCTCGTCCGTACGCAGTCCGCCGCCGTGCGCGGGCCCGACGGCAAGCCGGCCGGACTGTACTGCGCGTTCAGCGAGGTGCACACACAGATCGACCTGGAGCGGTCGATCGCCCTGAGCGAGGCCCTCTTCGAGGACGCGTCCTGGGGAGTCGTCCTCGTCGACGCCGACCTGCGGCCCGCCGTCGTGAACGTGCACGCCGCGCGGGCCCTCGGCTCCGGCCGCACCACACTGCTCGGACGCCCCCTCGGCGAGCTGATCTCGCAGGGCGTCGAGGAGCTGGAGAGCGCGCTCGCCCACGTGCTCGCGGAGGGCGCGCCGCCGGCCCCCGCCGAGCTGTGGGTGACGGTGCGGCTCCCGGAGGGCGACGCGCGCCGGTGCTGGCGCAGCGGCTTCGTGCGGCTCGCCTCGCCGCTGGCCGAGGAGCCCGTACCGCTGGGCGTCGGGTGGCTGTTCCAGGACGTCACCGAGGCCAAGCGGACGGAGCAGGAGGCGGCGCAGCTGCGGTTCCGGGCGAACCAGCTGCACCGGGCCGCGCGGGCCGCCGCCGAGTGCGAGGACCCGGCGGAGGCGGCGACCGTCCATCTGGACTTCGCGCTGGCCGGGTTCGCCGACCACGCGCTGATCGACCTGGTCGTCGGCGACGAGCAGGCCGACCGGGGGGACGGGGAACTGACGGGTCCGGTGCGACTCGCGCGGGCCGCCGCGACGCCTTCGGGGGCGCCGGGGCCGAGCCTGCTGGTGTCCCGGACGACGCTGCCCGTGCGCTATCCGGAGGGCCACCCGGCGCTGCAGTGCGTGGAGCGCACGGGTTCGGTCCGGGCCGACGCGAACGGGCGCGACGCCACGCGGACGCGCGAGTGGGCCGAGGCGAGGCAGTGGCCCGAGGGCACGGTGCACGCCCTGTGCGCGGTGCTGCGCAGCCGGGCGCGCACGCTGGGCGTGGTGACCTTCCTGCGCGGGCCCAGCCGTACGCAGTTCGAGCGGGCCGACGCCACGTACGCGGAGAGTGTCGCGGCCCGGATCGCCGGGACGCTCGACCTGGCGCGGGTACTCGACCGGTAGCCGCGCGCCGCGCGCCTGGCGTCAGTGGCGGTAGAAGATCCGGTCGCCGTACTCGGTGAAGACGCGGCCGTTCCACTCGTGTCCGCCGTCCACGTTCCCGGAGCGCAGGAGCGGCGGCTGGATGCCGCGGTCGGCGAGCTCGGCCGCGGCCGTCGCCATGGTGGCCTGCATGAGAGCGCTGGCCACCATCGTGGAGGCCGGCCCGAAGGGGGCCTCGACGGTGTCGTACGTGAGTTCCGCGTCGCCGACCTCGATCTTCGAGTCGAGGACGATGTCGCAGTGGTCCTTGAGGAACGTCCCCGACGCATGGCGGGACTTGGTCTCCTGCGCGTACGCCACGGACGTCACGCCGATCACGCGCAGGCCCAGTGCGCGCGCGTTCATGGCCATCTCCACGGGCAGGGAGTTGCGGCCGGACAGCGAGATGATCACCAGGGTGTCGCCCGCGCGGACCGGGCTGGAGTCGAGGACGGCGCCCGCGAGCCCGTCGACGCGTTCCAGGGCGGAGCCCAGCGTGGCGGGCATGACGTCGACGCCGACGACCCCCGGTACGGAGAGCAGGTTCATCAGGGCGAGACCGCCCGCGCGGTAGACGACGTCCTGCGCGGCGAGCGAGGAGTGCCCCGCGCCGAACGCGAAGAGCCGGCCGCCCTCGGCGACCGTGTCGGCGATGAGCGTGCCGGCCGCCGCGATGTTGCGGCCCTCCTCGTCGCGCACCCGCCTCAGCAGGCCGATCGCGGCATCGAGGTACTGACCGGCCAGCTTGCTGTCGCTCATCGGCGGAGCCCCTTCGTCGTCCCGTACTGCCCGCGTGCCGCGCATCACGTTGCGGTCCGGACCAGCGCCCTGTCAATACGTTCCTGCCGTACGGAGCCCGGTTCCCCCGGCCTGGCACGGTTGTCAGCGCTATGCGTCAGAATTGGGTTCAGGGCCAGCGCACGAGCTAGCGGTGAGCTAGCAGAGCTAATCGAGGGGCACGTATGTCCGGACTGATCGACACCACGGAGATGTACCTCCGCACCATCCTCGAACTCGAAGAGGAAGGTGTGGTCCCCATGCGCGCCCGGATCGCCGAGCGGCTGGACCAGAGCGGCCCGACGGTCAGCCAGACCGTGGCCCGCATGGAGCGCGACGGCCTGGTGGCCGTCGCCACGGACCGCCACCTGGAGCTGACCGACGAGGGCCGCCGGCTCGCCACGCGCGTCATGCGCAAGCACCGCCTCGCCGAGTGTCTGCTCGTCGACGTGATCGGCCTGGAGTGGGAGCAGGTGCACGCGGAGGCCTGCCGCTGGGAGCACGTGATGAGCGAGGCGGTCGAGCGCCGCGTCCTCGAGCTGCTGCGGCACCCGACCGAGTCGCCGTACGGGAACCCGATCCCGGGGCTGGAGGAGCTGGGCGAGAAGGACGGCGCGGACCCGTTCCTCGACGAGGGCATGGTGTCCCTGGCCGATCTCGACCCGGGTGCGGACGGCAAGACGGTCGTGGTGCGCCGGATCGGTGAGCCGATCCAGACGGACGCGCAGCTGATGTACACGCTGCGGCGTGCGGGCATCCAGCCGGGCTCCGTGGTCAGCGTGACGGCGTCGCCGGGCGGGGTCCTGGTGGGCAGCAGCGGCGAGGCGGCGGAGCTGGCGGCGGACATCGCCTCGCACGTCTTCGTCGCCAAGCGCTGAGCCCGGCGCCTGACAGCAGGAGCCTGAAACCAGTCACCTGGCACCCGGTGCCCGACGCCCGGTTAACTTACCGGCGCGTCAACTCCTGTTCCCACAGGCACAGTTGGGGCGTCATCGCATTCCCTGAGAACTCTCGCAGAAACCAAGATTCACTGTGCGGAATCGCAGCGCGCGGACGTTTTGCGTGCAAGGCTGTCGCGAGAGGCATATGACCTGAGGACTCTTGACCGTCTCGGTTCCGGGTCCGCACCGGTCCGGCCGCGCGGGCGGGGAGGGGGCAGGACGATGTGCCGACGCACCCAGACGGGGCGTGGACAGACAGGGCGTGGACAGACAGAGGGCCCCGGCGCCTTGCGGCGCCGGGGCCTGTCCTCCCCTGTGCTGACCCGGAGCCCCGAGCTCCCAGGGTCATCCCCTTCGGACCGATTTCCCCGAGCGGTCCGCCTCCCGCTGAAGATCTCCCCTCGGCGGCGGCGGTCAACCCTTGAACGAGGTCACTCGAACGAGGGGTGTTGCCGAGAACGACCCCGTTTTCGAAAAAGAGTTCGATAGCGTGCGCGGGTACGCGACTGCAGGCGCGACCACAAGGGGGTGCCAGGGCCTATGGTGCGGCGCATCGACGTGACCGGGGCGGGCGGCGTGAGTCTCGCCGCGTGGGAGTTCGCCGACCCTCCCAAGACGGGTGAGGTCGACCAGTCCCCCGGCGTGCTGTTACTGCACGGCCTGATGGGCCGGGCCTCGCACTGGGCGGGCACGGCCCGCTGGCTCTCGGAGCGCCACCGGGCCGTGGCGCTCGACCAGCGCGGCCACGGCCAGAGCCAGAAGCCCGCCGAGGGCCCCTACGACCGCGAGGCGTACATCCAGGACGCCGAGGCCGCCCTCGTCCAGCTCGGCCTCGCCCCCGCCGTCGTCATCGGCCACTCCATGGGCGCGCTCACCGCCTGGCAGCTCGCCGCGCGCCGCCCCGACCTCGTACACGCCGTGATCATCTGCGACATGCGGGCCTCCGCGCTCGGGGCGGCGTCCCAGCGGGAGTGGGGGGACTGGTTCGACGCCTGGCCGCTGCCGTTCGCCACGCTCGCCGACGTACGGAAGTGGTTCGGCGAGGACGACCCGTGGGTCGAGCGGCCCCAGCCCTCGCGCGGTGAGTTCTACGCCGAGGTCATGGCGGAGAGCTCGGACGGCTGGCGGCCCGTGTTCGACCACCGCCAGATGCTGGCCTCCCGGACCACGTGGGTCTACGACGCGCACTGGGAGGAGCTGGCCCAGGTCCGCTGCCCCACCCTCGTCGTCCGCGGCCTCGACGGCGAGCTGGGCCGCGCCGAGGCGCAGGAGATGGTCCGTGTCCTGCCCAGGGGCGAGTACGCGGAGATCGCGGACGCCGGGCATCTCGTGCACTACGACCGGCCGGAGGCGTTGCGTTCCGCCATCGAGCCCTTCCTGGACGGCGTCCTCACCTCGTAGCGGCGCAGCGGCGGACGCCCGGGGCCGGGGTCAGGGGCCGAGGCGTTCGACGCGCCAGGCGCCGGACGCCTCGTGGACGTAGCGCAGCCGGTCGTGGAGGCGGTTCTCGCGGCCCTGCCAGAACTCGACCGTGCGCGGGGTGACGCGGTAGCCGCCCCAGTGGTCGGGCACCGGGATGATCTCGCCCTCCGGGTAGCGCTCGTCGAGTTCGGCGTAGGCGGTGTCGAGTTCGGCGCGTGAGGTGAGGACCTGCGACTGGGCGCTGGCCCACGCGCCGAGCTGGGAGCCGCGCGGGCGCGAGCGGAAGTACGCGGCCGTCTCCTCGCGGCTCGTGTGGGCGACGGTGCCGGAGACGATGACCTGGCGGGCCATCGGATGCCACGGGAAGAGCAGCGCGATCTCGTGGTTCGCCGCCAGGTCGCGGGCCTTGCGGGAGCCGTAGTTCGTGTAGAAGACGAAGCCCCGGTCGTCGTAGGCCTTGAGCAGCACGGTGCGCGAACTCGGCCGGCCGGCCGCGTCCGCCGTGGAGACCACCATCGCGTTCGGCTCGTACAGCACGCCGCGCGCCCGCGTGGCCTCGTTGAACCAGAGCTCGAACAGTTCCATCGGGCGCTCCGGAACGTCCTCCTCCAGGAGACCCTCACCCGGCGGGCGGTACTGCGCACGCATGACGGCAGGGTTCGATGGCGCGTGGTGATCGTGATGGTCGTGGTGATCGTGATGGTCGTGGTCGCTCACGCCGTCATCCTGCCGTACGCGTGGGGCAGTCGGCCGCGTGGAGTTCATCACTGAGTGGCACTGAGTGCCGCGAGCTCTCCCCAAGGGTGGCACCAGCGGATATCGTCGTCGGTCCCGCCGCCCCTCAGGTTGGGTGACCGCCTGCCGAACGGGGCATCACCGGGGTGACCGATCCGGCCCGCGAGCCCCCGGAGCCGCGCCACCACCGGGTTCTCCGCCGTACACATTCAGTCGTACACATTCGAAGGAGCCGCCTGATGTCCGACCCCGGCTTTGACTCCGGCTTCGTGCCGGGCCTCGAGGGAGTCGTCGCGTTCGAGACGGAGATCGCCGAACCGGACAAGGAGGGCGGCGCCCTTCGGTACCGGGGCGTCGACATCGAGGATCTGGTCGGTCATGTCTCGTTCGGCAACGTCTGGGGCCTCCTCGTCGACGGCGCCTTCAACCCGGGACTGCCGCCCGCCGAGCCGTTCCCCATCCCCGTCCACTCCGGCGACATCCGCGTCGACGTGCAGTCCGCGCTCGCCATGCTCGCGCCCGTGTGGGGCCTGAAACCGCTGCTCGACATCGACGAGGCGCAGGCCCGCGAGGACCTCGCCCGCGCCGCCGTCATGGCGCTCTCGTACGTCGCACAGTCGGCCCGCGGACAGGGCAACCCGATGGTGCCGCAGCGCGAGATCGACAAGGCGGGCACCGTCGTCGAGCGGTTCATGAAGCGCTGGCGCGGCGAGCCCGACCCGAAGCATGTCGCCGCCGTCGACGCGTACTGGACGAGCGCCGCCGAGCACGGCATGAACGCCTCCACGTTCACCGCGCGCGTCATCGCCTCCACGGGCGCCGATGTCGCCGCCGCGCTCTCGGGAGCCGTCGGCGCCATGTCGGGCCCCCTGCACGGCGGCGCGCCCTCCCGCGTCCTCGGCATGATCGAGGAGATCGAGCGCACCGGCGACGCGGACGCGTACGTCCGCCGTGCGCTGGACAAGGGCGAGCGCCTCATGGGCTTCGGACACCGCGTGTACCGCGCCGAGGACCCCCGTGCGCGCGTCCTGCGGCGCACGGCCCGCGAGCTGGGCGCGCCGCGCTTCGAGGTCGCCGAGGCCCTGGAGAAGGCGGCCCTCGCGGAGCTGCACGCCCGCAGGCCCGACCGGGTCCTCGCGACGAACGTGGAGTTCTGGGCGGCCATCGTCCTGGACTTCGCGGAGGTCCCGGCGCACATGTTCACGTCGATGTTCACGTGCGCCCGCACGGCCGGCTGGTCGGCGCACATCCTGGAACAGAAGCGCACGGGCCGCCTCGTCCGCCCCTCGGCCCGCTACATCGGGCCGGGCACGCGCGAACCGCGCGAGATCGAGGGGTTCGGGGACATGCAGGGCTGAGCAGCGCCCCCGGCACAGCGAGCGGCGCCGCGCGGATCCCCGTGCGGCGCCGTTCGCGTACGTCACCTGCCCCGCGTCACCTGTCCCGCGTCACCTGCCCCACATCACCCCAGCGCCCCGTCCAGGATCGCCGCCCACTGCGCGACGACCCGCTCGCGCCGCGGCCCGTCGTCGGTGAGGAGGTTCGCGAGGCCGAGGCCGCGCGCCATGTCGAGGAGACCCTGCACGGTCTCGCGGACGCCGGGGCGCGACTCGTCGGCGCCCAGGAGTTCCACGGCGATGCGGTGGGTCTCGCGGCCGACGCGGGCCTCCAGTTCGGTGACGCGGCCACCCAGCTGCGGCTCGTTCGACGCGGCCACCCACAGGTGCAGGGCGGCCCGGAACAGCGGGCCCGTGTACAGGTCGACGAGGGCGGCGACGACCTCGGTGCGGCCGCGCGGGCGCAGGGCGCGCAGCGCGGTCGAGCGCTCTTCGGCGACGTACTCGACGGCGGCCGTGAACAGGTCCTCGCGGGTCGGGAAGTGGTGCTGGGCCGCGCCGCGCGAGACCCCGGCCCGTTCGGCGACGACGGAGACCGTGGAGCCCGACCAGCCGCGTTCGGCGAGGCAGGACACGGCCGCTTCGAGGAGCCGCCGGCGGGTGGCGCGGCTGCGGTCCTGCTTGGGGGCACGCTCCACCGCCGTACCGGATGAGGTCACAGCACCCATGCGGGATCCCGTCGTTCGAGGAAGGCCGTCATCCCTTCGCCTGCCTGCGCGGAGGAGAACAGCCGGGCCGAGAGCGCGCTCAGGTCGGCCGCGTCCCGGTCGAAGGCCTCCAGCACCCTAGCCGTGAGCAGCCGTTTCGTCTCGGCCAGGCCCTGCGGGGACGACCTGCGCAGACCGTCGAGGACGGGGGCGAGGGCCGCGTCGACGTCGCCGCCCGCCGTCGTCAGGAGCCCGATGCGGACCGCTTCCGCCGCGTCGAAGCGCTCGCCCGTCAGGTAGTAGCGGGCGACGGCGCGCGGGTCCGTGCGGGGCAGCAGGGGCAGCGAGATGACGGCGGGCGCGACCCCGATGCGGACCTCGGTGAACGCGAACGAGGCGGCGTGCGAGGCGGCCGAGATGTCGCACGCCCCGAGCAGGCCGAGCCCGCCCGCGCGCACGTGCCCGGCGATCCGCGCGACAACGGGCCGCTCCAGCGCGACGATCTGCCGCAGGAGCGCGACCAGGGCCTCGGCCGGGGGCGGGGACTTCAGGTCGGCGCCCGCGCTGAACGTGTTGCCGGTGTGGGTGAGGACGACGGCCCGTACGGCCTCGTCCTTGCCGCACGCCGTGAGCGCGTCCGCCAGCTCGGCGACGAGCGCGGCGGACAGGGCGTTGCGGTTGGCCGGGGAGTCGAGGGTGAGGGTGGTGATCCCGCGCTCGTGCGAGGTGTGGACCAAGGGCCTGGCAGTGCTCATGACGTCTCCCGGAGCTGTCGGCGGAGGATCTTTCCCGAGGCGGCGCGCGGCACCCCGCCGATGAACTCGACGCGCCTGACCTTCTTGTACGGGGCCACACGCCCCGCGACGAACTCGCGCACCTCGTCCCCGGTGAGGTCCGGGGCGCCGGCCGCCCGCACCACGAACGCCTTGGGCACTTCGTTGTTCTCGTCGTCGTACACGCCGACGACGGCGGCGTCCGCGATCCCGGGGTGGGTGAGGAGCAGGGCCTCCAGTTCGGCGGGCGCGACCTGGAATCCCTTGTACTTGATGAGTTCCTTGACGCGGTCGACGACGAACAGCCAGCCGTCCCCGTCGGTGTGGCCGATGTCGCCGGTGTGCAGCCAGCCGTCCGCATCGATCATCTCGGCGGTGGCCTCGGGCCGTCCCAGGTAGCCCTTCATCACCTGCGGACCGCGGATCACGATCTCCCCGTGCTCGCCGGGCCCGGCGTCGCGTGCCGGGTCGTCGAGGGACACGATGCGCATCTGCGTACTCGCGATCAGCTTGCCGACGGCCCCCGGCGGCGGGTTCTTCTCGGCGAGCGGTACGACGTGGGTGCCGGGTGACAGCTCCGTCATGCCGTACGCCTGGCCGACCGGCGGCAGCCCGAGCCGGCGCGAACAGGCCTGCGCGAGGCCGGCGTCCAGGGGCGCGGCGGCGCTGATGACGTACTGGAGCGAGGACAGGTCGTAGCCCTCGACGGCCGGGTGTTTGGCGAGGGCCAGGACGATGGGCGGGGCGACGTACAGGCCGGTGATGCGGTGCTTCTCGATCGCGGCGAGGAACGTGTCGAGTTCGAAGCGGGACAGGACGACGACGGTGGCGCCCTGTCTGAGCGGTGCGTTCATGAGGGCGGTGAGCCCGTAGATGTGGAAGAAGGGCAGCACGGCGAGGATGCGGTCGCCGGGACCCATCGGCATCAGGGGCGCGAGCTGGGCGAGGTTGGTGGCGATGGAGCGGTGCGTGAGCATCACTCCCTTGGGGACGCCCGTCGTGCCCGACGAGTACGGCAGGGCCGCCACGTCCTCGGCGGGGTCCACGGTGAGGTGCGGCTCAGGGGCGGTGGAGCCCAGCATGTCCATCAGGGAGCGGTGGCCCTGCGCCTGGTCGCAGACGAATATCTCCCGTATACCGCCTGCCAGTTCGGCCGCCGAGCGGGCCGCGTCCAGAAGGGGCGACACGGTCACGATCCAACGCGCGGAGGAGTCCCGCAGCTGCTTGGCGAACTCTTCCGGCGTGGCGAGCGGGTGCACGGTCGTGACCGAGGCACCCGCCCGCGTCGCCCCGTAGAACGCGACGGGGAACGCCACGGTGTTCGGGCTGTGCAGGGCGATTACGTCCCCCTGCCGCACGCCCGCCGCGGCGAGACCGGCGGCGACCCTGCGGTGGAACGTGTCGAGCTGGGCGTACGTGACGGTGGTCCCCGCCACGCCGTCGATCAGCGCGGGGGTGTCGCCCCGGGCCGCCGCGCCGCCGAGCACGGCGTCGTGGATCGCCTCGTCGACCGGCTCGACATCCGCGTACTCACTGTGGAACACCATGGCCGAACTCCTCGCGGGTCAGTACGACTTCGGCAGGCCCAGGGTCTGGTGGGACACGTAGTTCAGGATCATTTCCCGGCTCACGGGCGCGATGCGGGCCACGCGGGACGCCGTGATGAGCGAGGCGAGGCCGAACTCGCGGGTGAGGCCGTTGCCGCCCAGCGTGTGCACCGCCTGGTCGACGGCCCGTACACAGGCCTCCGCGGCCGCGTACTTGGCCATGTTCGCGGCCTCCCCCGCCCCGATGTCGTCGCCCGCGTCGTACAGATGGGCCGCCTTCTGCATCATCAGCCGGGCCGTCTCCAGCTCGATGTGGGCCTGCGCGAGCGGGTGCGCGATGGCCTGGTGGGCGCCGATGGGCGACTTCCAGACGGTGCGCTCCTTCGCGTACCCGACGGCCCTGGCCAGCGCGAAACGGCCCATGCCGATCGCGAACGCGGCCGTCATGATGCGCTCGGGGTTGAGGCCGGCGAACAGCTGGAGCAGGCCGGCGTCCTCGTCGCCGACGAGCGCGTCGGCGGGGAGCCGTACATCGTCGAGGACGAGTTCGAACTGCTTCTCCGGCGCCTGGAGTTCCATGTCGATCTGCCGCCGCCCGAAGCCCTCGGCGTCGCGCGGCACGATGAACAGGCACGGCTTGAGGCTGCCCGTACGGGCGTCCTCGGTGCGGCCCACGATGAGGGTGGCGTCGGCTATGTCGACGCCGGAAACGAACACCTTGCGCCCGGACAGGATCCAGTCGCCGCTGTCACCGTCGCGGCGGGCGGTGGTGGTGATGCGGTGCGAGTTGGAGCCGGCGTCGGGCTCGGTGATCCCGAACGCCATCGTGCGGCTGCCGTCGGCGAGACCCGGCAGCCAGGCCGCCTTCTGCTCCGGGGTGCCGAAGCGGGAGATGACGGTGCCGCAGATCGCGGGCGACACGACCATCATCAGCAGGGGCGCGCCGGAGGCACCCAACTCCTCCAGGACCAGCGACAGTTCATACATTCCGCCGCCCCCGCCGCCGTGCTCCTCGGGCAGGTTCACGCCCAGGTAGCCGAGCTTCGCGGCCTCCGCCCACAGCTCCTCGGGGTGGCGTTCCTCGCGGACGACACGGGTCATGTAGTCGCGCCCGAAGCGGCCGCCGAGAGCGGCGACGGCGGAGCGCAGGGCCTGGTGCTCCTGGGATTCGAGGACGGGAGCGTTCATCACTGATCCTCCTGTACGACGGCGAGCAGGGCGCCGACCTCGACCTGACGGCCGGGCGCGGCGTGCAGGGCGGTGAGCGTGCCGGAGGCGGGAGCGGTGATGCGGTGCTCCATCTTCATCGCCTCCAGCCAGATGAGGGGCTGCCCCGCGGCGACCGTGACGCCCTCGGCGAGGCCTTCGGCGAGCCGGACGACGGTGCCGGGCATGGGCGCGAGCAGGGATCCCGGCTCCTGGCGTGCGACGGGCTCGGGGAGGCGGGGCAGGGCGGTGAGCGCGGCGCCGTTCACGTACACGCGCTCCCCGTGGACCGCGACGTCGAACTTCCGTACCACGCCGTCCACTTCGAGAACGACGAGCGCCGAGGTCGCGCGGACGACGCGTACACCGTCCGCGACCAGGCCGGCGCGGGTGTGCCGGTAGCGGACCTCGTGCTCGGTCCCGTCGGGCTCGCTGCGGTAGTGCTTGATCTGCGGCTGCGACGCCACGTTGCGCCAGCCGCCGAACCGTGAGCGGCCGTGCGCGTCGGCTAGCGCCGCGGCGAGCGGCGCGTACGGGTCCGGGTCCGGCGCCGTGAGCGCGGCCAGGTGCCGGTCGTAGAACCCGGTGTCCGCGCCGCCCGCGGTGAACTCCGGGTGCCGCAGCGACCGTACGAGCAGGTCCCTGTTGGTGACCGGGCCGTGCACGACGGCCCTCTCCAGGGCGCCCGCCAGCTTGCGCAGGGCCTCGGCGCGCGTCGGCGCGTGCGCGACGACCTTGGCGAGCATCGCGTCGTAGTGCACCCCGATCGGGTCGCCGTCCGTGAACCCGGTGTCCAGGCGTACGGACGCGGGGACGGACAGCCGGTGCAGCGTGCCGGTCTGCGGGGCCCAGCCGGCGCCCGGGTCCTCCGCGTACAGGCGGGCCTCCACGGAGTGGCCGCGTGCGGGCGGCGGCTCCTCGTCCAGGGGCTCGCCCTCGGCGACGCGCAGTTGCAACACCACGAGGTCGACGCCGAACACAGCCTCGGTGACGGGGTGTTCGACCTGGAGGCGGGTGTTCATCTCCAGGAAGTGCGCCCTGCCGTCGGCGACGAGGAACTCGACGGTCCCGGCACCCCGGTAGTCCGTGGCGCGCGCGGCGCGCACCGCCATCTCCCGCAGGGACGCCTCGAGTTCAGGCGTGAGGCCGGGCGCGGGGGCCTCCTCAATGACCTTCTGGTGGCGCCGCTGGAGCGAGCAGTCGCGGGTGCCGAGCGCCCACACGGTGCCGTGCGCGTCGGCCAGGATCTGCACCTCGACGTGCCGGCCGCCCTCGATGTACGGCTCGACGAACACCTCGCCGTCCCCGAAGGCACTCAGCGCCTCGGCCGCGGCGGCTGCCAACTCGTCGTCCAGATCCACCAGCTCGCGAACGACGCGCATGCCGCGCCCGCCACCGCCGGCGGCGGCCTTCACGAGGACGGGCAGGTCTCCCGCCGTGATGTCACCGGTCTTCAGGGGCTCGACGCCCATGAGTTCCTTGGCGCGCGTCTTGGACGCCATCGCCTCGATCGCCTCGGGCGGCGGGCCGATCCAGGTGAGCCCCGCGTCGGCGACGGCCCGCGCGAAGCCGGCGTTCTCGGACAGGAACCCGTAGCCGGGGTGCACGGCGTCCGCGCCCGCGGCCAGGGCCGCCTGCACGATCAGGTCGCCGCGCAGATACGTCTCGGCGGGCGACGCCCCCGGAAGCCGTACGGCGGCATCGGCCACGCGGGCGTGGAGGGCATTCTCGTCGGCGTCCGAGTACACGGCGACGGTCCGGATGCCCAGCTCGGCGCAGGTACGGAAGACGCGGCAGGCGATCTCGCCGCGGTTGGCGACGAGTACGGAGGTGATCATTCGCGTGGTCATGGGCCTCACATCCGGAAGACGCCGAAGCCACCGCGCGCGCCCTCGACGGGCGCCGTGTGGATGGCGGACAGGCACAGGCCGAGGACGGTCCGGGTGTCGCGCGGGTCGATGACCCCGTCGTCGTACAGCCGCCCGGACAGGAACATCGGCAGGGACTCGGACTCGATCTGCTGCTCCACCATGGCCCGCAGCGCGGCGTCCGCGTCGTCGTCGTACGGCTGTCCCTTGGCAGCCGCGGACTGGCGGGCCACGATCGACAGGACACCGGCCAGCTGCTGCGGCCCCATCACGGCCGACTTGGCGCTCGGCCAGGCGAAGAGGAAGCGGGGGTCGAAGGCCCGCCCGCACATCCCGTAGTGCCCGGCGCCGTAGGAGGCGCCCATGAGGACGGAGAGGTGCGGTACGCGGCTGTTGCTGACGGCGTTGATCATCATGGCGCCGTGCTTGATGATGCCGCCCTGCTCGTACTCCTTGCCGACCATGTAGCCGGTGGTGTTGTGCAGGAACAGGAGCGGGATGTCGCGCTGGTTGGCGAGCTGGATGAACTGGGCGGCCTTCTGCGACTCCTGGCTGAACAGGACGCCCTGCGCGTTGGCGAGGATGCCGACCGGATAGCCGTGCAGGGACGCCCAGCCGGTCGTGAGGCTCGACCCGTACAGCGGTTTGAACTCGTCGAAGTCGGAGCCGTCGACGATCCGGGCGATGACCTCGCGCGGATCGAAGGGGACCTTGAGGTCGCCGGGCACGATGCCGAGGAGTTCGTCGCTGTCGTACTTGGGCGGTTCCACGAGCTGTGGATCCGCGGACGCCTTGCGGTGGTTGAGGCGGGCGACGACGCGGCGCGCCAGCCGGATCGCGTCCCGCTCGTCGAGGGCGAAGTAGTCGGCGAGCCCGGAGGTACGGGCGTGCATCTCGGCGCCGCCGAGCGACTCGTCGTCGCTCTCCTCGCCGGTCGCCATCTTCACCAGGGGCGGTCCGCCGAGGAAGACCTTCGCCCGCTCCTTGACCATGATCACGTGGTCGGACATGCCGGGGATGTACGCACCGCCGGCGGTGGAATTGCCGAAGACGACGGCGACGGTGGGGATCCCGGCGGCGGACAGCCGCGTGATGTCGCGGAAGATGCCGCCGCCCGGGATGAAGATCTCCTTCTGGGACGGCAGGTCGGCGCCGCCGGACTCGACGAGGCTGACGCAGGGCAGCCGGTTGGCGAAGGCGACCTCGTGGGCGCGCAGGGCCTTCTTCAGGGACCAGGGGTTACTGGCTCCGCCGCGCACCGTCGGGTCGTTCGCGGTGATCAGGCACTCGACGCCCTCGACGACGCCGATGCCGGTGACGAGGGAGGCGCCGACGGGGTAGTCGCTGCCCCAGGCCGCGAGTGGGGAGAGTTCGAGGAAGGGCGTGTCGGGGTCGAGGAGCAGCTCGATGCGTTCGCGGGCGAGCAACTTGCCGCGCTTGCGGTGCCGTTGGACGTACTTCTCGCCGCCGCCCGCGAGCGCCTTGGCGTGCTCGGCGTCGAGCGCGTCGAGCTTGCCGAGCATGGCCTCGCGGTGAGCGGCGAAGTCGGCACCGCCGACGTCCAGAGCCGAGGCGAGAACGGTCACAGCAGGACCTCCGGTATGTCCAGATGACGGGAGCGCAGCCACTCGCCGAGCCCCTTGGCCTGCGGGTCGAACCGGTGCTGGGAGGCAACGCCCTGGCCGAGGAGGCCGGTGACGGTGAAGTTGAGGGCGCGGAGGCCGGGCAGCACGTGCCGGACGACCGACAGGTCACGACTTTCAGGCAGCAGGCTCTGAAACCTGTCGGCCGTCAGTTCATGGGTGAGCCAGCGCCAGGCCTCGTCACCGTCCACCCACACCCCCACATTCGCGTCCCCGCCCTTGTCGCCGCTGCGGGCGCCCACGACGAGGCCGAGGGGTGCGCGCCGGGTCGGGCCGGCCGGCAGGGGGGCGGGCAGAGGCGGTGCGTCCACGTCCGCGAGGGGTCGGGTGGCGCCGTCGTACGTGATCACCTTCCGCTGCCCGTCCGGCAGAACGGCGGCCTGCTCGACCTCGGCCCGGTCCACGTACGCCGCCTCGAACACCCCGTACGGCGTCCCCTTCCCCGGTGGGGCCGTGACGTGGAAGCCCGGGTAGCTGCCGAGCGCCAGCTCGATCGCCGCGCTGCTGAGGGTGCGGCCCACCGCGTCCGCGTCGCTGTCCCGGACGACGAGACGCAGCAGCGCGCTCGCGGTCTCCTCCGTGTCCGCGTCCGCGCGATCCGTGCGCGCCAGCTCCCACCTCACGTGTGCGGGACGGGACTTGGCACGGTCGAACGCGTCGTCCATCTGCTCCCGTACGAGCGCCGCCTTGGCGTCGATGTCGAGCCCGGTCAGCACGAACACGACCTCGTTGCGGAAGCCGCCGAGCCGGTTGAGGCCGACCTTGAGGGTGGGGGGCGGGGCCTCGCCCCGTACGCCGTCGACGCGGACGCGGTCCGGGGCCTCCTGCGTGAGCCGTACGGTGTCCAGCCTCGCGGTCACGTCGGGTCCGGCGTACCGAGCGCTCCCGGTCTCGTAGAGGAGCTGTTCCGTCACCGTCCCCACGGTCACGAAGCCGCCCGTGCCGGGGTGCTTGGTGATGACGCAGGAGCCGTCCTCGTGGAGTTCCGCGAGGGGGAAGCCGGGCCGCCGCAGGTCGCGGGCCCGCCCGCCGAAGCGGGAGTAGTTCCCGCCCGTGGCCTGCGTGCCGCACTCCAGGATGTGCCCGGCGACGACGGCCCCCGCGAGCCGGTCGTACGCGTCCTGCTCCCAGCCGAAGCGCCAGGCCGCGGGCCCGGTGACCAGGGCGGCGTCGGTGACGCGGCCGGTGACCACGATGTCGGCGCCGGCCGCGAGAGCGGCGGTTATCCCTGCGCCGCCGAGGTAGGCGTTGGCGGTGAGGGCACCCGGGTAGCGCCCGCCCGGGGCGAGGTCGTCACCTTCGACGTGCGCCACGCGCGCGTGGAGGCCGAGACGGTCGTTCAACTCCCTCACGGCGTCGGCGAGTCCGGCCGGATTGAGGCCGCCCGCGTTCGCGACGATCCGCACGCCCCGGTCGAGCGCCAGGCCGAGGGTCTCCTCCAGCTGGCGCAGGAACGTGCGGGCGTATCCGCGCGCGGGGTCCTTCAGGCGGTCGCGGCCCAGGATGAGCATCGTCAGTTCGGCGAGGTAGTCCCCGGTCAGGACGTCGAGGGGGCCGCCTTCGAGCATCTCGCGCAGGGCGTCGAAGCGGTCGCCGTAGAACCCGGAGGCGTTGCCTATGCGCAGTACGTCCCCGCTCACCGCGCCGTGCCCTTCGCCGCACGCCCCGCTCCCGGCGGTCCCGCGAACGCCTGGGCGATGTCCAGCCACCGGTCGGCGTCGGCGCCCTCGGCCCGCACGTCGAGGTCGGCGCGATGCGCCCGCTGCGTCACCAGCAGGCAGAAGTCGAGCCCGGATCCGGTCACGCGCTGCGCCGCGTCTTCGGGCCCGTACGTCCACAGTTCGCCGGAGGGCGCGGTCAGTTCGACGCGGAACTCCTCGGCGGGCGGGGTCAGGCCCCGTGCGGTGAAGGCGAAGTCGCGGGCCCGGATCCCGATGCGGGCCACGTGCCGCAGCCGGTCGGCGGGCTTGCGTGCGACGCCCAGCGCGTCGGCCACGTCCTGGCCGTGCGCCCAGGTCTCCATGAGGCGGCCCGTCGCCATGGAGGCGACCGACATGGGCGGCCCGTACCAGGGGAAGCGCACTCCGGTGGGGGCGGCGACCAGGGCCCGGAGCAGCTCCTCGCGGCCGGCGCGCCAGCGGGCGAGCAGTTCGGCGGGCGGCAGCGCGGCACCCTCCTCCGCTCCCGCGTCGACGAAGGCGTCGGGCGCGGCGACGGCCTCTTGCACGAGGGCGGCGAACGCGTCGGCGTCCGTGACGGCGATCAGGGCGGAGTGGTCGGTCCAGGCGAGATGAGCGATCTGGTGGGCGACGCTCCAGCCGGGCGCGGGGGTGGCGAGGGCCCATCGGTCCTCGCTCAGCTCACTGACGATCCGGTCGAGTTCGGCGCTCTCACTGCGCAGATCCTCGAGCACGGCCAACGGGTCGGACACGATGCGCTCCCCTCCGGGGCACGACGGCGTGCCCCGGAGCATGGCAGCGCCGGGAGAAACAATCAAGCGTGCTTGTATGAAAATTAGCCAGGGGGAGGGACTGGAAAACGGGTGCGGCGGACGTCGGCAGGCCTCTGCTCAGCCCTGCACCGACGCCCGCCGCACCCGCGCGTCAACCAACCTGGCGCTCGGCCTACTTGGCCTCCGGCGCGGGCACCTTCTCGGACTCCCGCGCGGGCAACTTGGCCCGCCCGCGGCCCACCTGTGTGCGCACCGCGCCGATGCTGGCCGCGATGACCAGGGCGATCGCCAGGGCGCCGAGGGCGGACAGGGCCTGGTCGAGGATGAGGAATCCGGCGAGCGCGGCGATGGCCGGTTCCAGGCTCATCATGACCGCGAAGGTGGACGCGGGCATGCGGCGCAGGGCGAGGAGTTCGAGGGTGTACGGGAGGACCGAGGACATGACGGCGACGGCGGCGCCGAGGGCCAGCGTCGTCGGCACGACGAGCTTCGAGCCGGACTCCGCGATGCCGAGCGGCAGGCAGAGCACGGCCGCGACCGCCATCGCGAGGGCGAGCCCGTCCGCCTGCGGGAACCTGCGCCCCGTACGGGCACTGAAGACGATGTACGCGGCCCACATGCCGCCCGCCGAGACGGCGAAGGCCGCACCGACCAGGTCGAGTCCGCCGAAGCCGCCCCCGCCGAGGAGGAAGACGCCGCAGAGCGCGAGGCCCGCCCACAGGGCGTTGACCAGACGGCGGGAGGTGAGGACCGACAGGGCGAGCGGGCCGAGCACCTCCAGGGTGACGGCCGGACCCAGGGGGATCCGCGCCGCCGCCTGGTAGAAGAGCATGTTCATGCCGCCCATGGCGACGCCGAAGGCGACGACGGTGCCCCAGTCCGCGCGCGAGTGCCCCCGCAGCTTCGGCCGGCACACGACGAGCAGCACGATCGCGGCGCACACGAGCCGCAGGGTGACCACGCCGACCGCCCCGGCGCGCGGCATCAGGGTCACCGCGACCGCCGCACCGAACTGCACCGAGACACAGCCGCCGAGCACGAGTCCGACCGGGCCGAACGCGCCCCACCGGCCCTTCGGCGCGGCGCCCTCGGGCGCGGCGGGAGCGCCCGCCACCTCCGGCTGCGCCACCGCGGCCTCCGGCTGCACCAGCGCGGCGGCCGCCGCGTCGGCGCCGGTCGCCGCCCGGTCGGTACGTGAGACGTTCACGCTTGAGCCTTCCCTTTCACCGCCACCCCCCACAGTTCAATAGGGTGGACTTCAACGTCCAAGGTAATACACTGCGTCATGATCGTGGACCCCTTTTGCGGCTGACGTGCGACAAGGGCCCACCTGCCACGCTAAGACGCCGCGCACGGTCCGTGAAATGCCTACTGCGCTCCCGTTATGCTCCCCAGGCATGAGCGGTCCGTACGCCCTCCACTCGCTGGAGCTGCGCCATCTGCGCTGCTTCCTCGCCATCGCCGAGGCGGGCAACGTCACACGCGCCGCCGCCCGCCTCCGCCTCACCCAGCCCGCCGTGTCGCGCACCCTCGCGACCCTGGAGGACGCACTCGGCGTACGGCTCGTCGACCGGTCCACCCACCACCTCGCGCTGACCGCCGAAGGCAGGGCGTTCCAGGAGAGCGCGGCGGCCGCCGTCGCCGCGTTCGAGGACGCCCTGGACTCCGTCCGCGCCGTGCGGCGCCCGCTGCGGCTCGGGCACGCCTGGTCGGCGGCGGGCCCGTACACCACGCCCCTGCTGCGGCGCTGGCGCGAGCGGTACCCCGACGTGCCGCTCGAACTCCTGCGCATCGACGACCGCACGGCCGGCCTGACCCGCGGCGCCGTCGACGTCGCGCTGCTGCGCGGGCCCGTGGACGCGCCGGGCCTGGTCACCGAGCTGCTGCACACGGAGAGCCGGGTCGCGGCCGTACCCTCCGACAGCCCTCTCGCGGCGCGCGGCGCGCTCACTCTCGCCGACCTCTCCGGACACACCATCGCCGTGAACACCGTCTCCGGCACCACCGCCCCCGACCTCTGGCCGCCCGCCGCCCGGCCCACCGCGACGATCACCGTGGCAAACACGGACGACTGGCTCGCCGCCATCGCGGCCGACCGCGCGGTGGGCGTCACGACGACCGCCACGCCCGGCATGCACCCGCACCCGGGCGTCGTCTACGTCCCGCTCACCGACGCCCCCGACCTGCCCGTCGTCCTCGCCTGGCGCGACGGCCCGCGCCACCCCGCCGTACGGGACCTGGTGGAACTCGCCCACGAGGTCGTACCGTCCGGCGGCACGCGCCCTACGAAGTGACGCCCTGCGGCCCGCGCCCGCGCTACGGACGTGATGCCCGGCGACACGCATGCCCCTGCGGCACACCACCGCCCTACGGACGGCACGCCCCCGCCCTACGGAGTGATCCCCAGCGCCTCCGCGAGGACCTCCGCCAGATGCCGACCCGGCCGGCCCCCTTCCGGTGCCAGCTGCTCCAGCTGCGTGCGGCACGAGAAGCCGTCCGCGAGGACCACCGCCTCTTCGCCGGCGGCGCGGACGGCCGGCAGGAGCTGTTCCTCCGCGCAGGCCACCGACACGTCGTAATGCCCCTCCTCGAAGCCGAAGTTGCCCGCGAGGCCGCAGCAGCCGCCGCTCAACTCGCCGCCCAGCCCCGCCCTTTCGCGCAGTCGCCGCTCGGCGGCGTCGCCGAGGACCGCGTGCTGGTGGCAGTGGGTCTGGCCGACGGCGGGGCGGTCGACACGGGGCGGGTCCCAGTGCGGGGCGAACCGCTCCAAGGCCTGGGCGAACGTGAGGACCGAGTCGGCGAGGCGCCGGGCGCGCGGGTCGTCCGGCAGCAGCTCCGGCAGATCGGTACGGAGCGCGGCGGCGCAGCTCGGCTCCAGGACGACGACGGGCAGCCCCGCGTCGATGACCGGCCGCATCAGGTCCAGGGTGCGGCGCAGGACGACGCGGGCGCGGTCGAGCTGGCCCGTGGAGACGTAGGTGAGGCCGCAGCAGACGCGGCCGCGGCGCGACGGGAGGAGCCCGGCGAGCGCCGCCAGGCCGTCCGGCTTGTGGTCGAAGACCCGTGTCGGGGGCGGCAGCACGGAGAGCCCCGCCGCTTCGAGGACCCGCACGGCGGCACGCCCGACCTGCGGCGCGAGGTGCTCGGTGAACGTGTCCGGCCACAGGACCACCTCGGGCCCGTCGCCCCCGGACCGCGCCGCGCCGCCCCGCCGGGCCGCCCGCACCCGCCGTCGCAGCTCCCTCCGCCGGCCCGCGCTGAACGTCTCGGAGGCCACCCGCGGAATCGTCCGCTCCGACGCGATCCCACCGAGCCGCTTGCCGAGGGCGGCCAACGGCTCCACGCGCGCGACGGCGTTGACCGCGCCGGCCACGCGCGCGTGCTGCACGGCCCGCAGCCAGCGCGGCAGCCACCCCATGGAGTAGTGCGCCGCGGGCCGCCTGCGCCCTTCGTAGTGGTGGTGCAGGAACTCCGCCTTGTACGTGGCCATGTCGACGCCGACCGGACAGTCCGTGCGGCACCCCTTGCACGACAGGCACAGGTCGAGCGCGTCCCGTACCTCCGTGGACTGCCAGCCGTCCGTGACGACCTCGCCGGCGAGCATCTCGTGGAGCAGGCGCGCGCGCCCGCGCGTGGAGTGCGCCTCCTCGCCGGTCACCCGGAAGGACGGGCACATGACGCCGCCCGAAGGGGCCGATTCCGTACGGCACTTGGCGACGCCCACGCAGCGCCGTACGGCCGCGGAGAAGTCGCCGCCGTCGTGCGGGTAGGCGAACTCGACGTCGACGGGGCCGCGCGGCAGGACGGCGAAGCGCAGGTTCTCGTCGAGGCGGGCGGGGCGCACGAGCATGCCGGGGTTGAGCAGGCCGTCCGGGTCCCACACGTCCTTGATCCGCCCGAAGAGGTCCACCAGCTCGGGCCCGTACATCTTCGGCAGGAGTTCGGCGCGGGCCTGCCCGTCGCCGTGCTCCCCGGACAGTGATCCGCCGTGCGCGACGACGAGTTCGGCGAGGTCCTCGGAGAAGTGGCGGAAGCGCCGCACCCCGGTCTCGCTGAGGAGGTCGAAGTCGATGCGCACGTGGATGCAGCCGTCGCCGAAGTGCCCGTACGGGGTGCCGCGCAGCCCGTGCTGCGCCAGGAGCCCCCTGAAGTCCCGCAGATACGGGCCGAGGCGGGCGGGCGGCACCGCGCAGTCCTCCCAGCCGGGCCACGCCTCGGTGCCGTCCGGCATGCGGGTCGCGGTGCCGGACGCGTCCTCGCGGATGCGCCACAGGGAGCGCTGGCCCGCCGCGTCGTCGACGATGAGGGAGTCCGTCGTGCCGTCGGCCGCGGCCCGCACGATCGCCTCGGCATGCGCGCGTGCCTGTGCCGCAGTGTCGCCGCCGGTCTCGACGAACAGCCAGGCGCCGCCCTTCGGCAGACCGGCCTGTTCCCGTACGAGGTCGGCGGCCATGCCCTCGACGGTGAGCGGCCGGTGCGGCAGGAGCCCCGCGGCGGCCTCGGCGGCGGCGCTCTCGTCGGCGTAGGCGAGCACCGCGAGGGCACGCGCGCGCGGCACCTCGACGAGCCGGACCGTGGCCTCGGTGACGATGCCGAGGGTGCCTTCGGTGCCGCAGAGGAAGCGGGCGAGGTCGACGCCGTTCTCGGGCAGCAGGGCGTCGGCGGCGTACCCGGAGATGCGGCGCGGCAGGTCGGGGAAGCCGGTGCGCAGGAGCGCCAACTCGCCTTCGACCAGCGGGCGGAGGGAGTCGGGGGCGCCTTGCCAGCCACGGCCCAGAGTGCGCTGCCGGAAATCACCGCCGGACTGACGGACGACAGCTGAGAGCGAACGGACATTGTCAGCCGTCGTTCCGTAGGCCACCGAATGCGACCCGCACGAGTTGTTCCCGATCATCCCGCCCACCGTGCACCGGCTGTGCGTGGACGGATCGGGCCCGAACCGCAGGCCGTGCGGCGCGGCCGCCTCCTGGAGCCGGTCGAGCACAACTCCCGGCTGCACCACGGCGGTTCGCGTGTCCGGATCGACGTCCACGATCCGGTTCATGTGCCGTGTGAAGTCCATGACGACGCCCGTCCCCGTCGCCTGGCCCGCGATCGACGTACCGCCCCCGCGCGCCACCACGGGCACCCCGTGCTCCCGGCAGACCGCGAGCACGGCCGCCACGTCATCGGCATCGCGCGGCGCCACGACGCCGACGGGGACTCTCCGGTAGTTGGACGCGTCCATGGTCATCAGCGCCCGCGCGGCCACGGAGAAGTCGACCTCCCCGCGCACGACGCCGCGCAACGCGCTCGCGATACCTTCCGGGTCCTGGTTTCCCACGGTGGCAGCCATGCCCTCCAGCATGCATCTCCCCCGGGAACGACAACAGTTCGCCACGACAGGAGCAACTCCCATGCCCCGCATAGCCCTCGACCCGTTCGTCACCGACCTGGACGCCGAGAGCGCCGCGCTGCGCGCCGCGGGGCCCCTCGCCGAGGCCGAGCTGCCGGGCGGCGTACCGGTATGGGCGGTCACGCATCACGCGGAGGCACGTCAACTCCTCACGGACCGCCGCCTGGTGAAGGACATCGAGATGTGGGACGCGTGGCGGCGGGGCGAGATCCCGGCCGACTGGCCGCTGATCGGGCTCGCCAACCCGGGCCGCTCCATGCTGACCGTGGACGGCGACGATCACCGCCGCCTGCGCACGCTCGTGGCGCAGGCCCTCACGCCGCGCCGGGTGGAGCTGATGCGCGACCGGATCGCACGGCGTACCGGGGAACTCCTCGACGCCCTGCCCGATGACGGCACCACCGTCGACCTCAAGGCCGCCTTCGCCTACCCCCTCCCCATGTACGTCATCGCCGACCTCATGGGCATCGACGACTCGGCGCTCCCCCGCCTGAAGGTCCTGTTCGAGAAGTTCTTCTCCACGCAGACCCCGCCGGCGGAGGTCGTCGCGACGCTGACGGAACTGGCCAGGATCATGGCCGCCACGGTCGCCGCCCGGCGCGCGGAGCCCGGTGACGACCTGACGAGCGCCCTGATCCTGGCAGCGGGCGACGACGGCGACCGGCTCACCGACGAGGAGATCGTCTCCACGCTCCAGCTGATGGTCGCGGCGGGCCACGAGACGACGATCTCGCTGATCGTCAACGCCGTGGTGAACCTGTCCACCCACCCCGGCCAGCTCGCCCAGGTCCTCGCCGGCGACGTGCCGTGGGAGGCGGTGGTCGAGGAGACGCTGCGCCACTCCACGCCCACGTCGCACGTCCTGATCCGCTTCGCCGCCGAGGACGTGCCGGTCGGCGACAAGGTGATCGCGAAGGGCGAGGCGCTGATCGTGTCGTACGGGGCCATCGGCCGGGACGAAGCCGCCCACGGCCCCCGTGCGGGTGACTTCGACATCACCCGCACCTCCCCGAACCGCCACATCTCTTTCGGCCACGGCCCGCACGTGTGCCCGGGTGCGGCGCTCTCCCGACTGGAGGCGGCGGTGGCACTCCCGGCCCTGTACGCCCGTTTCCCCGCCCTCACTCTCGC
This sequence comes from Streptomyces sp. NPDC045026, assembly GCF_056432625.1. Lineage (NCBI taxonomy): Bacteria > Bacillati > Actinomycetota > Actinomycetes > Kitasatosporales > Streptomycetaceae > Streptomyces > Streptomyces sp. NPDC045026. The sequence continues at coordinate 159,459 of NZ_JBWKIS010000005.1, read as the reverse complement.
CGTCCCGCCCACGTCCCTGCGCCACAAGCCGGTGGTGACGCAGAACGACCTGTTCGAGCTGCCGGTACGGCTGCGCCATTCCGGCCCCTCCGGCGATTGAGCAGCGGGGTCCGGGGCGGAGCCCCGCAACGTCCACCCCGGGTGGGGCAACGGTCTCAGCCGACGGACACCGGTAAGACGGCGTGCCCTGAGCCGCTAGGCTCCCCTCGTGGCTGAGATCCAGATTCCCGCTGACATCAAGCCCGCCGACGGACGTTTCGGCGCGGGCCCCTCCAAGGTGCGCACGGAGGCGCTGGACGCCCTGGCCGCCACCGGCACGTCCCTGCTCGGCACCTCCCATCGCCAGGCCCCGGTCAAGAACCTGGTCGGCCGGGTGCGCGAAGGGGTCAAGGACCTCTTCCAGCTACCCGAGGGCTACGAGGTGATCCTGGGCAACGGCGGCTCCACCGCCTTCTGGGACGTGGCGACGCACGGCCTGATCGAGAACAAGTCGCAGCACCTGAACTTCGGCGAGTTCTCGTCCAAGTTCGCGAAGGCCTCGAAGCTGGCCCCGTGGCTGGCCGAGCCGACCGTGATCGCCTCCGAGCCCGGCACGCACCCCGAGCCGCAGGCCGAGGCGGGCGTCGACGTGTACGGCCTCACGCACAACGAGACCTCCACCGGTGTCGCCGCCCCGATCAAGCGCGTGGCGGGTGCCGACGACGGCGCCCTCGTCCTGGTGGACGCGACCTCCGGCGCCGGCGGCCTGCCCGTCGACATCGCCGAGACGGACGTCTACTACTTCGCCCCGCAGAAGTCGTTCGCCTCGGACGGCGGCCTGTGGCTGGCCGCGTTCTCGCCGGCCGCCCTGGAGCGCGCCGAGCGCATCCACGCGTCGGGCCGCCACATCCCGGAGTTCTTCTCGCTGCCGACGGCGATCGACAACTCCCGCAAGAACCAGACGTACAACACCCCCGCGCTCGCGACGCTGTTCCTGCTCGGTGAGCAGCTGGAGTGGATGAACAGCCAGGGCGGTCTCGCCTGGACGACGGCCCGCACCAAGGACTCCTCGACGCGCCTGTACAGCTGGGCCGAGGACTCCAAGCACGCGACGCCGTTCGTCACGGACGCCGCGAAGCGTTCGCAGGTCATCGGCACGATCGACTTCTCGGACGAGATCGACGCGGCCGCGGTCGCCAAGGTGCTGCGCGCCAACGGCATCGTCGACACGGAGCCGTACCGCAAGCTGGGCCGCAACCAGCTGCGCGTCGCGATGTTCCCTGCGATCGACCCGGCGGACGTCGAGGCGCTCACGAAGTGCATCGACTACGTGATCGAGAAGCTCTAGTCGCACCGGTTCTACGCCGATGGGGCGCCCGGCATCACGCCGGGCGCCCCATCGGCGTTAGGCGTAAAGGGTGAACGAGGAGGCGACTACTTCTTCGGCCGCCGCAGCAGCCGCCCGATCCCGAAGACGGCGATGACCACGACGACGAGCCCGACCGCGCTCGCGCTGAGCCCCGTCTCGATGCGCCCGTCGCCCGGACCCTCGTCCGCCGAGGGCGACTTCGAGTCGCCCCCGGACCCGTCCGCGGCCTGTACGGGCTCCACCGAACTGCCCCGGCCCTCGCTCCCGTAGAGCAGCGTCTTCCCGTCGGCGGTGTACGTGACGGATTCGCCCTGCGGCTGCATCGGCACGCTCAACTGCCCCTCCCGCTCGGGCTTCCCGTCCTTCCAGGCGTACGAGATCCCGCCGAAGTAGCCGCGCAGGGCGAGGTGCCTGCCGTCGGGCGAGAACGCGCCGTCCGTCACCCACAGGTCGATGCCGGCCACGCGCCGGAAGACGTTCGTGCCCGACGCGGACAGCTGCTGCGGGCCTTCGTAGAGGCCGCCGCCGTCCTCGTTCTTCTCGGCGATGTAGACGCGGCCGGTCTTCGGATGGACCATCAGCGCCTCGGCGTTGCGGGGCCCGTCCGCGTACTTCACGACGTACTGCGTCGCCCGCACGGTCTGGTCGACGAGCTCCTTCGGCTCGGGCAGCTTGTAGATCCACACGTGGTCCCACTTGCCGCCGAGGTTGTCGCCGATGTCACCGACGTAGAGGTTGTTGTCGGGGCCGATGGAGATGGCCTCGACGTCGCGCGGGGCGCCGACGCCGGTCAGGGTGAGGGTGGCGACGGTCTTCCCGGTCCTGCCGTCGACCGCGTACAGGTACGCGCCGTCGCTGCTGTCGTTGTGGGTCCAGTAGATCCCCGGGTGGATCCGGGACGCGGCGAGGCCGCTGGACTCGGTGATCCGGGGATCCTTGATGGTGAAACCGTCGCTGCCGGGGTCATCCGCCACGGCGGGAACGGTGGCACCGAACGCGAGAACGACGGCGGCCCCGGCCGCACCCAGAAACGAACGCATGCCCCCAGCTTGCCAGGGCGTGCTCAGCGTCACACACCCCGCCCGCCCGTGATCCGCGATGATGAGCGGATGCTCAGGTTCACATTCGTCGGCGACTCGATGACGATAGGCAGCGCGGGCGAACTCACCTGGCGCTACCGGATGTGGCAGCATCTGCGGGCCGCGTACGGCGACGGCGCGTTCGAGATAGCCGGGCCGCGCGAGACGCTCCACGACAAGACGGCGAACGCCCCGGTGTCGCACGACTACGCGGACGCGGACCCCGCCTTCCCGCGCAACCATCTCGCGGGCTGGGGCGAGGGCTGGCTGCACATGGCGCCCGTCATCGAAGAGGCGGTCGCGCTCGCCCGCACCGACGTCCTGCTCATCTCGCTCGGCCTGATCGACCTCGGCTTCTACACGAACGCGGAGCAGACCGCGCACAACGTCCGCCGCTTCGTCGCCGGGGCCCGCGCGGCGAACCCGCGGGTGCGGATGGTCCTGCTGCCGGTCATCCCGAACGTGCGCGCCGAGACGGACGCGCCGTTCGCCGCGGAGGTCGCCCACTTCAACACGCTCCTCGCGAAGGCGGTCGCCGACCTCGACTCGGGCCCCTCCCCCCTGCTCCTCGCGTCCGTCCCGGAGTCGTACGACATCCACCAGGACACGTACGACGGCACGCACCCGAACGCGAGCGGCGAGCGCAAGCTCGCGGACACGTTCGCCCTCGCGATGCGTCAGGCGTGGGGTCCGCCGGACGCTTCGCACGGGGGCCTTGCCTAGAGTCCACTCCACGCCGTTGGCTGGGGACTCATGAAGTACACGCAGCTAGGACGCACAGGACTCAAGGTCAGCCGGCTCGTTCTCGGCACGATGAACTTCGGCCCGCAGACCGACGAGGCCGACAGCCACGCGATCATGGACACGGCGCTGGCCTCGGGGATCAACTACTTCGACACCGCCAACGTCTACGGCTGGGGCGAGAACAAGGGCCGTACCGAGGAGATCATCGGCAGCTGGTTCGCCCAGGGCGGCGACCGGCGGGACAAGACGGTCCTGGCCACGAAGGTCTACGGCAACATGGCCGGCGCGGGCACCGATTCCCCCTGGCCCAACCACGACAAGCTCTCCGCGGTCAACATCCGCCGCGCCGTCGAGGCCAGCCTCAAGCGGCTGGGGACGGACTACATCGACATCTACCAGTTCCACCACGTCGACCGCGAGACCCCCTTCGAGGAGATCTGGACGGCCATCGACGTCCTGATCCAGCAGGGCAAGATCCTTTACGCCGGGTCGTCGAACTTCCCCGGCTACAAGATCGCCCAGGCCAACGAGAAGGCGGCCGCCCGCGGCACCCTCGGCCTCGTCAGCGAGCAGTGCCTCTACAACCTCTCGGAGCGCCGCGCCGAGATGGAGGTCATCCCGGCCGCGCAGGAGTACGGCCTCGGGGTCATCCCCTGGTCGCCGCTGCACGGCGGCCTGCTCGGCGGGGTCATCAAGAAGGAGGTCGAGGGCGGTCGCCGCGCGAGCGGCCGGGCCGCGGACGCGCTCGCGGACCCCGCGACGCGCGCCCAGCTCCAGGCCTACGAGGACCTGCTCGACAAGCACGGCCTCGCGCCCGGCGAGGCGGCGCTGGCCTGGCTGCTGACCCGTCCCGGCGTCACCGGCCCCATCGTCGGCCCGCGCACCTCGGAGCAGCTCGACTCGGCGCTGCGCGCGGTCGAACTCGAACTGAGCGAGGAGGTCCTCACGGGCCTGGACGAGATCTTCCCGGGCCCGGGGCCTTCGCCGGAGGCTTTCGCCTGGTAGAGCAAGGGCCTCGCGCTGTGAACGGCCGGGGGTCCGGGGGTCGCCCCCCGGGACAGCACAGCCCGGGCCCGGGGCCTTCGCCGGAGGCTTTCGCCCGGTAGAGCAAGGGCCTCGCGCTCTGAACCTGGTAGCCGAGCGGCTACTTACGGGAACGGCGCGGCGCGGCCGCGGTCACCTGCCGACCGCGGCCGCCACAGCGACGACGGCGAACATCAGTACCAGCACAACGGCCATGATCCGGTTACGGCTCTTCGGGTCCACGCTTCGAGACTAACCGGTGCCCGAAAGAGGCCAGCCGCCGACCTTCTCGTAGCGGGGCTGCTCGCCCCGCACCCCGGACGTCGGCAGCCGGCTGCGGACGAGCGCCAGTTCACCGACCGTCCACTGCTCGCCGGTGAAGGCGTCGAGCGCGGCCGCGTACGGCTTGAGGTGGACGGCGCCGGAGCCGCGGGCCAGCGTGAGGTGGGGCCGGTAGTGGGTGTGCTCCTTGCGGTGCTCCTCCGCCGGCAGGCCGGCCTTGCGGGCCGCGGCCCCGGCCCGCTCGGCGAGGCGCCGCAGCGCCGCCACGTCACCGGCCGCGCCCACCCACAGGGCCCGGTCCCCGAAGTGCCCGCCGCCGCGCAGGGCGAGCGGGAAGGGCGCGGTGCGGGCCGCCGCCCGTGCCAGGCGGCGTGACAGCTCGGGCACGGTCTCGTCGGGCACCTCCCCGTAGAAGGCGAGCGTGAAGTGCCAGCCGGGGCGGCCGGTCCATCTCAGGCCCTCGGCCCCGTCGGTGTCCCTCAACTGGTCGACGGCGGGCCCCAGTTCGGCCACCGCCTCGTCGGGCGGAAGCACTGCTGCGAAGAGTCTCACCGGGCTAGTGTCCCCGCATGGAGATAGAAAGGGCAGCGCCGCGGACATCCCCGCGATAGTCGGCCTGTTCGACGGAGCCATGGAGTGGCTGGTGTCACAGGGACGTACGGGGCAGTGGGGCGAGAGGCCGTGGTCGCAGCGTCCGCGGGCCGTGGCGATGGCCGAGGGGTACGTGGCCAAGGGCGTGCCGTGGATCGCGGAGACCGACGGCATCCCGGTCGGCACGCTGACGCTCTCGGAGGGGTCCGGCTCGTACGTGGAGACGGCCGGTGAGCCCGAGCGCTACGTCCATCTGCTCGCGGCCCGGCACGGCAGCGGGGCAGGCGCCGCGCTGCTCGCCCACGCCGTACAGGAGACGCTCCCCCATAGCTAAAAGAGCATGGGGGGACCCCAGCGGGCATCCCCGCTCCTGCGCGTCGACTGTTACGCGGGCGACGACGGCAAGCTCGTCGCGTTCTACGAGGCGAACGGGTTCGTCCGCACCGAGGCGTTCACCGGGCCCGACGGCGTGGCCGGGCCAGGTCCTGGCCCGGCGCGTCTGACGGGTCGGTCCCTTCGGGTCACGCCGCCGTGGCCAGCTGCTCGCGCGGTACGAACTGCACGTGCTGCCGTCCGCGGCGCAGGTCGAGCTTGAGCCGCAGGTTCGCGGCGCGGGCCAGCATCAGTGCGACGCCGACCGCGGCCATGGCGCATATGAGGCCGCCGAGAGCGAAGCTGATCCGGACCCCGTACTGATCGGCGAGCCAGCCGAACAGGGGCCCGCCGAGCGGCGTACCGCCCGTGAACACCATCATGAACAGGGACATGACGCGGCCCCGCATCTCGGGGTCGGTGGACATCTGGACGGACGAGTTCGCGGTCACGTTGACCGTGAGGCCGAGGATGCCGAGGAGCACGATCAGCGGCGCGAAGACCCAGACGTCGGGCGCGAACGCGACCATGACCTCCAGGGCACCGAAGCCGATGGCGGCTCCCGCGAGGATGCGCAGTCGGGTGGAGCGACGCCGCGCGGCGAGCAGCGCACCGGCCAGCGAGCCGAGGGCCATGAGGGTGTTGAAGACGCCGTACATGCCGACCCCGCCGTGGAAGACGTCGTCGGCGTAGGCGCTCAGCCAGATCGGGAAGTTGAAGCCGAAGGTGCCGACGAAGCCGACGAGGACGATCGGCCAGATCAGCTCGGGGTGTTTGGAGACGTAGTTGAGGCCGTCGCGGAGCTGGCCCTTGCCGCGCGGGGCACGCGGGGTGTGGTGCAGTTCGCGGGTGCGCATCAGGCACAGGCTGGTGAGCGGGGCGAGGAAGGACAGGCCGTTGGCGAGGAACGCCCAGCCCGGACCGACGGCAGCAGTGAGTCCACTCGCTACCGCGGGACCGATCAGGCGTGCCGACTGGAAGTTCGCCGAGTTCAGGCTGACCGCGTTGCGAACCTGGTCGGGGCCGACCATCTCGGAGACGAAGGACTGGCGGGTCGGATTGTCGACGACGGTGACGAGGCCGGTGAAGAAGGCCGCGAGGTAGACGTGCCAGACCTGGACGTTCCCGGTGAGGGTGAGCGCGGCGAGGAAGAGCCCGGACAGGCTCATGGCGCCCTGGGTGACGAACAGAAGGTTCCGCTTGGCGAAACGGTCGGCTATGACGCCGCCGTAGAGGCCGAACAGGAGCATCGGCAGGAACTGCATGGCGGTGGTGATGCCGACGGCCGCCGAGGAGCCGGTGATGCTGAGCACCAGCCAGTCCTGGGTGATGCGGGCCATCCAGGTGCCGGTGTTGGATACGACGGCCCCGGTCGCGAAGAGCCGGTAGTTACGGATCTTCAGCGAGCTGAACATCGAGCTCTTGCGGGGGCGGTCGGTCGTGTCGAGGGCGGTTGGTGCGGGGGCGGAGTCTGCTCCGGGTCCCGTACTCAATGCGGGTTCGCCTCCTCGGCGGCCGTGAACGGCGGGTCAGCGTGTGCCCCGTGGGGCTTTACAGGTGGGCGAGCTTCTCCAGGACGGGGGCGGCGGCGCGGATCTTGGCCCACTCGTCCTCGTCCAGGTTCTCCACGAGCGAGGCCAGCCACGCGTTGCGCTTGCGGCGGCTCTCTTCGAGCATGGCCTCGGCCTGCTCGGTGGAGGTGACGACCTTCTGGCGTCGGTCCTCGGGATGCGGCTCCAGCCGGACGAGCCCCTTGGCTTCGAGCAGCGCGACGATGCGGGTCATCGACGGCGGCTGCACGTGCTCCTTGCGGGCGAGTTCGCCCGGAGTCGCGCTGCCGCAGCGGGCGAGGGTGCCGAGCACCGACATTTCGGTGGGGCTCAGCGACTCGTCGACCCGCTGGTGCTTGAGTCGGCGCGACAGGCGCATCACCGCTGAGCGCAGTGCGTTCACTGCAGCTGCGTCGTCGCCATGGGAGAGGTCCGGCATGTCCTTAGCTTAAGTCATTACCCTCTCTAAAGACCACTCGGATTCCCGTGACTCCGCCCACTGAATCCTCCGGACCCCCCTCCATCACCCATATGAGTGACGTGGCCACGAAAAGTGACACGCGGGCGGACAGGGCCCCGCGACTCTGTTGCGCATGGGATCGACAGTGCTCAGCCTGCGGATAGACGGTGAGCTGCTCGACCGGCTCAAGACCCACGCCGCCAAAAGAGGAATGAGCGTCCAGGACTATGTGGTCCGGACGCTCATTCGAGACGACTTCGACGAACGGTTCGCGACGGCCGTCGAGGAGACAGAGAAGTTCTACGGGGCGGCGTGAGCACCGCCGGGTGACCGACCGGGCAACTACTTCGTGAGACCCAGCGCCGGCATCAGGTAGTAGAAGGCGAAGACCGCCGAGACGATGTACATCGGGACCGGCACCGAACGGGCGCGGCCCGCCGCGACCCGCAGCACGGTGAAGCTGATGAAGCCCATCCCGATGCCGTTGGTGATCGAGTACGTGAACGGCATCATCAGCATCGTCACGAACGCCGGGATGGCGATCGTGTAGTCGCTCCAGTCGATGGCCCCGATCGACCCCGACAGGATCAGGAAGCCCACCGCGAGCAGCGCGGGCGTGGCCGCCTGGGACGGGACCATCGTGGCGACCGGCGTGAGGAACAGCGCGACGGCGAAGAGACCGCCGGTGATCACGTTGGCGAAACCGGTGCGCGCGCCCTCGCCGACACCGGCGGTGGACTCCACGAAGCAGGTGGTGGCCGACGAGGACGAGACGCCGCCGGCGGCGACGGCGACACCGTCGATGAAGAGGACCTTGTTCATGCCGGGCATCTGCCCGTCCTTGTCGGTCAGCTTGGCCTCGTCGCTGATGCCCATGATCGTGCCCATGGCGTCGAAGAAGGTCGACAGCAGCACGGTGAAGACGAAGAGGATGCCGGTGAGCATGCCGACCTTGTCGAAGCCGCCGAACAGGCTGACCTGGCCGACCAGCCCGAAGTCCGGCATCTCGACCGGGTTGCCGGGCCACTTGGGCGTCGTCAGGCCCCAGCTCGGGACGTTGGCGACGGCGTTGATGAGCATCGCGGCGAGCGTCATGACGACGATGGAGATCAGGATGGCGCCCGGCACCTTGCGCACGATCAGAGCGAGGGTGAGCAGCACGCCGAGCACGAAGACGAGGACGGGCCAGCCGTTGAGGTGACCGTCGGCGCCGAGCTGGATCGGCACGGTGGTGTGCGCGGCGTCCGGGATGCGGGAGACGAAGCCCGAGTCGACCAGGCCGATCAGCATGATGAACAGGCCGATACCGATCGCGATGCCCTTGCGCAGGCCGAGCGGCACGGCGTTCATGACGCGCTCGCGCAGGCCGGTCGCCACCAGGAGCATCACGACGAAGCCCGCGAGGACGACCATGCCCATCGCGTCGGGCCACGACATGCGGGGCGCGAGCTGGAGGGCGACGACGGTGTTCACGCCGAGGCCGGCGGCGAGCGCGATCGGGACGTTGCCGATGACGCCCATGAGCAGGGTCGTGAAGGCGGCGGTGAGCGCGGTCGCGGTGACCAACTGGCCGTTGTCGAGCTGGTGCCCGTACATGTCCTTCGCGCTGCCGAGAATGATCGGGTTCAGCACGATGATGTAGGCCATCGCGAAGAAGGTGGCGAAGCCGCCGCGGATCTCCCGGCTGACGGTCGAACCCCGCTCGGAGATCTTGAAGTAGCGGTCGAGGCCGCTCTTCGGGGCCGTCGGCGGCTCGGTGAGATCGACCGGGGCGGGGGCCGGGCTGGGCATGGATGACCTCTGAATCGGTGTGCTGGTGGGGGCTCTGTTTGGCGTTTTCTACGAACAGAAGTGGCCAGACTCAGGCCGTTTCAGTATGAACATATGAGCAAGAAATGGCTATCTCCGCGCGTAGACCCTTGACCCATACGGGTTCCGGGGCGACTGAAGACGCCGTTTCGTGCTCCTCGTAAGCTGTGCCCATGGAGAAGTGGACCCCCAAGCACGAGGCACCCGAGCCCCTCGAAGGGCCCGTGGTCGCCACCATCACGGGCGGCACGATCCTCTGGTTCGTCCTCTTCCTGGTGCAGCTGCCGTTCTACGGCTGGTTCGACGACCACGGCCACACCTGGTGGATCTGGACCTGCCTGGCCGGCGCCGGGCTCGGACTCATCGGTATCTGGTACGTACGGGGACGCGACGCGGCGCTCAAGCGCGCGGCGGCCGAAGCGCACACGGCACCCGAGTAGTCACCGGGCGGGTCTCGCGTACCGCCACGGGACCTCTCGCGTACCGCCACGGGACCACCCCCCTCCTCCCCGAGTCGGATCTTTGGCGCACCCGAGGGGTGAAGCCGCAAATCCGCCCGTACTGTCGTTTGCATGACGCACATCGACGCGGGCGCCGAGCTGGACCCGGTCCACCCGGTGCCGGTCCCCCAGCGGGCCAGGGGGCTCACCACCGGTGAGGTGGCCGAGCGCGTCGCGCGCGGCGAGGTCAACGACATACCGGTCCGCAGCTCCCGCTCAACCACCGAGATCATCCGCGCGAACGTCTTCACGCGGTTCAACGCGATCATCGGCATCCTGTGGCTGATCATGCTGTTCGTCGCGCCGTTCCAGGACAGCCTCTTCGGCTACGTCATCCTCGCGAACACCGGCATCGGCATCATCCAGGAGCTGCGCGCCAAGAAGACCCTCGACTCGCTCGCCGTCATCGGCGAGGCGAAACCGACGGTCCGGCGCGACGGACAGGCCACCGAGATCTCCACCTCCGGAATCGTCCTCGGCGACCTCATCGAGATCGGCCCCGGCGACAAGATCGTCGTGGACGGTGTGTGCGCCGAGGCCGACAGCCTGGAGATCGACGAGTCCCTGCTCACCGGCGAGGCCGACCCCGTCGTCAAGAAACACGGCGACCAGGTCATGTCCGGCAGCTTCGTCGTCGCCGGCGGCGGCGCGTTCACCGCGACGAAGGTCGGCCGCGAGGCCTACGCCGCGCAGCTCGCCGAGGAGGCCAGCCGTTTCACGCTCGTCCAGTCCGAGCTGCGCACCGGCATCTCCACCATCCTCAAGTACGTCACCTGGATGATGGTCCCGACCGCGATCGGCCTCGTCATCAGCCAGCTCGTGGTCAAGGAGAACGACTTCAAGGACTCCGTCGCGCGGACCGTCGGCGGCATCGTGCCGATGGTCCCCGAGGGGCTCGTCCTGCTCACCTCCGTCGCCTTCGCGATCGGCGTGATCCGCCTCGGCCGAAAACAGTGCCTCGTCCAGGAACTCCCCGCCATCGAGGGCCTCGCCCGCGTCGACACCGTCTGCCTCGACAAGACCGGCACCCTCACCGAGGGCGGCATGGACGTCACCGAGCTGCGCCCGCTCGGCGGCGCCGACGAGGGCTACCTGCGCAAGGTCCTCGGCGCGCTCGGCGAGTCCGACCCGCGGCCCAACGCCTCGCTCCAGGCGATCATCGACGCCTACCCCGACAGCGAGGAGTGGCGCTGCACCGAGTCGCTGCCCTTCTCCTCCGCCCGCAAGTACAGCGGCGCCGCGTTCAGCGAGGGCGACGGCACGAGCAGCGCGTGGCTGCTCGGGGCGCCCGACGTACTCCTGCCGGCCGGGCACCCGGTGCTCGCCGAGACCGAGGAGCTCAACCACCAGGGCCTGCGCGTCCTGCTGCTCGCCCGTGCGCGCGCCGACCTCGACGACCCGGCTCTCAAGGAGGGCGCCGAGGCCGCCGCCCTGATCGCCATGGAGCAGCGGCTGCGGCCCGACGCGGCGGACACCCTGCGGTACTTCGCCGACCAGGGCGTCCAGGCGAAGGTCATCTCCGGGGACAACGCGGTGTCGGTGGGCGCCGTCGCCGGGAAGCTGGGCCTCGCGGGCGCGCAGGACACCGTCGACGCCCGCACCCTCCCCGCCGACCAGCCCGGGATGGCGAAGGCACTCGACGAGAACACGGTGTTCGGCCGCGTCACCCCGCAGCAGAAGCGCGACATGGTCGGCGCGCTCCAGTCGAAAGGGCACACCGTCGCGATGACGGGCGACGGCGTGAACGACGTGCTCGCCCTCAAGGACGCCGACATCGGCGTCTCGATGGGCTCGGGTTCGGAGGCGACCCGGGCCGTCGCGCAGATCGTGCTCCTCAACAACAGCTTCTCCACGCTGCCGTCGGTGGTGGCCGAGGGCCGCCGCGTCATCGGGAACATCACGCGCGTCGCGTCCCTGTTCCTGGTCAAGACGGTCTACTCGGTGCTCCTGGCCATCCTGGTGGTGTGCTTCCAGGTCGAGTACCCGTTCCTGCCACGTCACTTGACGCTGCTGTCGACGCTGACGATCGGCATCCCCGCGTTCTTCCTGGCCCTCGCGCCCAACAAGGAGCGCGCCAAACCGCAGTTCGTGAGGCGCGTGATGCGGTACGCGATCCCGGGCGGGGTCGTCGCGGGGACCGCCACGTTCGTGACGTACATGCTGGCCCGGCACTACTACACGGGTTCCGGCTCGCTCGACGCCGAGACGAGTTCGGCGACGCTGACGCTGTTCCTCGTCTCGATGTGGGTGCTCGCCATCATCGCGCGGCCCTACACCTGGTGGCGGGTGTGCCTGGTGGCCGCGATGGGCGCGGCGTTCCTGCTCGTCCTCGTGGTGCCGTGGCTGCAGGACTTCTTCGCCCTGAAGCTGGTGGGCGCGTCGATGCCGTGGACGGCGGTCGGCGTCGCGGCGGTGGCGGCGGTCGCCCTGGAATTCGCATGGCGCTGGGTCGACCGCCGCTTTCCCGTGTGAGGGGCCTCTGTGAGGTGCCCCGCCAGGGGTTACTGCAGGGGGTTACTGCACGTCGACGAAGTCGCTCGTCGAGTTCACGGCCGGGGTGGTGGACGTACCGGCGAAGCTGTAGCGCCAGTAGCCGTCCGTGGCCGCCGTCACCGTGGTCTTCAGACCGCCGGTGGAGGACGACGTCACCGTCTTGACGGTGGAGTAGGTGGACGCGCCCTTCTTCTTGAACTGGAGCTTCACGGGCTGCTTGGTGTAGCCCATGTACTTGCTGGTGTCCCAGTTGGCGCGGGTCAGGGAGCCGGTGACCGTGATGGTCTTGCCCTTCTTCACCGGCTCGGGGGCGGCGTTGGTGGTGAGCTTGGAGTAGCGCTTGAGGCTGAACGTCTTGGCGTTGCCCTTCTCGGAGCTGTCGCCGTCGTTGCCGGCCACGATCGCCCACGTCTTCCACGAGCCGGCCGCGAAGTTGAAGAGGTCCGCGCGCGGGTCGATCGTGTAGGTCATCTTGCAGGTGGCCGTGGTAGCGCCGGTCGTCGTGCAGTTGGCCGGGTCGTCGACCGCCTGGGTGGGCACGAGGCCGAGGTCCGAGGAGTCGATGTCCGCGCCGTGGTACAGCACCGCGTAGCCGGTGCTGGTGTCGATGCCGGAGTTGTCGGTGGCGGTGAACGTGACCGTGATGGTGGCCTTGTTGGTGGTGCCGAGTACGACGTCCTTGCCACCGTTGACGACGACGTTCGATATGGCGGTGTCGCCCTGCTGGTCGTCCGCGGCGCCGTTCGCCGAGAACGTGGTGGCCTTCGCCGAAGCGGCCTTCGACGCCTGGGCGGCGGCCTGCGACGCGGCGGCGCGCACCTCGGAGTGGCCGGCGGCCTGCGCGGCCGGGACGACGAGGGCCGTCAGGGCCAGAGCACCGAGAGACGCGACCACAGTGGCACGAATACGCATGTGTTCCCCAAGTTGGAGAAGGGGTCCCGCGGTGCTGATGCCGTCACGCGGGTCCCAATTGATCTAGGAGTCTGTTGACCCGGAAGATCAGACACACGCCAGGAGTGGCTGGTTGTACGGGAGATGAAGACTTTGTGACTGGTTTACGCAACCCCGGTCTCCCCGTTACGCACCGAGCGCACCAGCCCCCGCCACCTCAGTCGAACCAGCGGTCCCGCGCCAGCTCCGCCGTCCGCGACGGGTCCTCAAGCAGCGCCGCGACCTCGAAGCGGCGCGGCCACTGGCCCGCCGCCCACGCCAGGCCCGCCGCCACGCCCTCCAGCGTCGACGCGTGGACCGTGCCGTCGGACGTGCGCCGCCAGTCGACCTCCACCCCGGCGACGAACAGCTCCTCGTGCTCGACGTACGTCTGCGGGGTCGCGGGCCCGAGCAGGGTCCGTACGGACTCCGGCACCGGATGCTCGGCGCCCTCCTGCGTGACTTCGGCGTCCGCGCTCGCGCTCAGCCGCCGCACCTGGAACAGCTCCGCCAGGTCCGCGGCCCGTCCCGGACTCACCGGCAGCAGCGCAAGACCGCCGGCTAGGGGCAGCAGGTCGGGCGCGTCCGCGACGACGGCGTCGGCCGCGTCCACCACACGGACCTCGCCGTCCACCACGGCCCGCAGCTCGTCGGGCAGCGTCACCTGCTCCGGGTCGAGATCGGCCAGCGCCCCGTACAGGGCGTGGAGTTGGGCCGCGCCGACCTCGCGGTCCGGGTCGGCGAGCCGGTCGAGGAGCTCCGCCGCGCCGCCCGGCTCGTCGAGGAGCGCGGCGACCGACGTGCGGACGCCGAGCGCGCGCAGCACCTGCTCGTCCTCGAAGCCGGTCGCGTCCGCCGGGTCGTAGAGCCCGGCGAGCAGCGGGTCTCCGCCCGCCGCGCGCAGACCGGCAGGACGACGGCCGTCGAGGACGGGGTGATCGCGCAGCCACCAGGCCGTGTACGGGCGGACGATCTCGTGCGTGCCGTCGGGCAGCAGGACCCGTACGGGCTGGGTGAGGGCGTCGCGCAGCGGCGGGCGGGAGAGGAGGGCGAGGGCCTGGGGCCAGCGGTCGTCGTCGACGAGGTCCAGGTCGCGTACGGCGACGAGTTCGGTGGCGACGGGCGGCACGGGAGTGTCGGGCAGCCGGTCGAGTACGTCCTCGCACCACACGTCGACCGCGTCGAGCAGGCCCGCGTCGTCCGGCTCCGCGAAGTCGCCCTCGCGCGGGTCGAGTTCGTCCGGGTCGAGGACCACGTCGGTGGCGCGGACCAGGGCGAACCCGGCGAGGACACCGCATGCGGCGAGCGGCTGCTCGCCCCACCGCTCGGCGAGGTCACCGTCCACCATGCCCAGCTCGCCCTCGCGGACGACCTTCGCGAACGGGCTGCCGGGCAGCGCGAGTTCACCGGCGGGCACGAGCTCGCCCTCGTCGTCGGGCAGCGCGAGCGCGCCCAGCCACGGCTCGTCCCCGGGCTCCAGGTTCGCGTCCCGTACGAGGGTCAGGACCAGCTCGGCGAGCTCGTCCGCGCCGACCGGGCCGTCGTCGTCGAGGGACCAGGCGTCGTCGTCGAGCGAACCGGCGACGGCCGCCCGCACCTGAGGCGTCGTCAGGACGGCCCGGGGCGTCGCGGGCAGCGCGCCCAGCTTTTCGAGCAGCGGGTGCGCGGCGTCCACATGGGCGACCTTGAGGCCGAGCCGGGCGAGCGTCTCGCCGGGTGTCGCGTCCGGCATGGGCAGCAGCACCTGCCGCGGCCCGATCGTCGTACGCCCGCCGGTCAGCGGCACCGGAAGCCCGGTGAGCCGGTCCGGGTCGACGCCCGCGAGGCTGTCGTACAGGCGCCGCCACCAGCCCGGCTCCTTCTCCAGACCGGCGAGCCGGTCGACGGCCTCCGTCAGCGGGACCCGGGCGACCTCCAGGGTCCGCAGCTCGACGCGGCGCTCCAGGCCCGCGGGCAGCAGGCTCGGCATGACCTCGGCCAGGACCTGCACGGTCTCGGCGCCGGCGCCCTCGACGACCTCGGCCTCGCGCGGCCGCAGCGTCTCGGGCAGTCCGTCGGCGTCGTCCTTCGTGCGCGCCAGCGCGGGCGGCAGGAACGCGGTGCGCGGCAGCCGGGCCAGGATCGCGCCGCGCAGGCTGCCGTCCAGCTCGCCCCGGCCGAGAGGGCCCGGCACCAGGCCGAGGATGGCGGGGCTCACCGGGCGCCATCCGGCGAGGAGTTCGGCGTACGCGTCGCCGGCCCGCTCCACCAGGAAGTCGGTGAGCGGCCCGGGGGCGGCGTGCCGCCGGGTCGTGTCGAGGGGGAAGGAGGCGATGAGCAGCGCGGGCACGCCGAGCGGCTCGTCGCTGGGCGTCGGCGCGTGCAGCACGGGCGCGCTGCGGGGCGGCTCGGGGGCGCCGTCCGCGTCCACCGGCACGGCCCAGGTCACGGACCAGTGCGGGCGCAGGCGCTCTTCGAGGGGCCGGTCGGCGAGGAGGGCGGCTTCGAGCGGGCCGTTGCGAGTGAGGACACGCCAGCGGGTCGTGACGCTCTCACGCCCGCCCGTCGCGGCGTCCTCACGCTCGTCGTCCACCGCCACGTACGGCCCGTCGGCCCTGCGGCGCAGCGTGCGCGTACCGGACGCGGTCTCCACGTGAACCTCGTCGAGACCGGGCAGGGCCAGGAGCAGCGTGTCGTCGATGGCGTCGATCAGCCGCCCCGCGAGCGCTTCGGCGGCGGCGTCGCGCAGCGGCGCGATCACGACGGTCTCGTACGGCTCCGGGGCGGAGCCCTCCGCGGCGAACGGGAGCCTGAGCAGCGGCACATGGCCGTCCCGGCGGCGCAGCTCGTCGCCGAGACCCGGGCTGTGCCGCGCCGTGTCGGCGGCGAGGCCGCGCGCCTCGGCGAGCGACCAGCGCACCCCGCCCGTGCGGCCGACGACCGCGGGCTCGTCGGTCACGGCGAGGACGGCGGCGAACCCGACGCCGAACCGGCCCACCGCGCCGTCGCCCTGCTCGCGCTTGGCGGAGGCCCGCAGCGTGGACAGCGACTCGACACCGGCGGCGTCCAGCGGCGCGCCGGTGTTCGCGGCGACGAGCACACCGTCGCGCAGGGTCAGGGAGAAGCGGCCGCCCGAGGTGCCGCCCGCGCGGGCGGCGGCGTCGGCGGCGTTCTGGGCGAGCTCGACGACGAGACGGTCGCGGTAGCCGCCGAGGGCGAGGTCCTCCTCGGCGTTGGCGTCCTCGCGGAAGCGGGCCGGGCTGCCGGCCCAGGCATCGAGAACCCCACGCCGCAGACGGGCGGTCCCGAACGGGTCCATCCCCTCGGCTGCCGGGCGCACGATCTTGCTCACGCTCACGGTGTGGTCTCCCTCTGCCGTTCAACCAGGCCAACCCTGGCGACGCAGACGCTACCGCGCGATGGCCTGCGGCCCGCAATGAGCGGGCAGGTCAGGCGGTGCGGGCGAGTTTGTCGAGCTGGGCTCGGAGGACGGTGCCGGCGGATTCGGTGAAACGGGCCTCGAAGCGTGACGAGTCACCGAGCGCGGCCTTCTCCAGGACGGCCCTGCTCAGTTGCTTCTTCGTGAAATCCTCGCGCGGCGGAGCGGACGTCCCACCGTCGCACCCGGCCACCAGACCGAGCGCCACGACCGCCGTCATGGCACGCAGAAACACCCGTCGCAAGGTCCCCACCCCACATCCCCGAGCGCGCGCACCAAGCGCCGCATGGGGACAGTAGATCCTGTGGGAACCCTGTGACCAGGCTTATGCCAGGCCGCTCACGAGTGCCCCAGATCCTCCGTGCCGTCCGGGGCCACCGGGACCGAGCCCGAGTCCGCCGCCGGGCGCAGGGGGAAGGGGTCCACGCGCGTCTCGTCGATCACATGGGGAGCCGGCCGGGGAGGCTTCGGCATGACGGCCGCCTCGGAGTGCCCACCGCAGCCGTACGCGAGGGAGACGACACGTCCGTCCGCCGGGGAGAACTCATTGGCGCAGACACCGAAGGCCTGGCCGAGCGAGCCGCCGATCCGGGCCAGGAAACCGCAGGACACACAGGTGGCGGGCGCCGCCTGGGCCATCTGCGTCTTCGCTCCGTACGCCTCGTCCCAGCGGTCGGCCGCGACGTGGAGGCCGTACCGGGACAGGACCCGGGCGCGCCGCATGCCGAGCTCCTCGGCGACCGACGCGATGGAGCCGCGCTCGGGCGCGATGGGCAGTTCCGCGGGCGGCCCCACGGTCAGTTCGGCGTCCTCCGCCTCGACGAGCTCGGCCATCTCCTCGGACACCGCGGAGTTCGGCGGCGGAACGTCCTCACCCGAATAGCCGGGCTCCAGCCGCAGGTCCTCGGCATCGGTCGGCAGCAGGTCCCCGGGGCCCATGTCGCCGGGCCGCAGCCGCTCGCTCCACGGCACCCACTCCGGGGCGAGGAGCGCGTCGGGGCCGGGCAGCAGAACCGTCTCGTCCAGGGTGACGACCTTGGCGCGGGAGGCCCGCGCGACCGTCACGGCCCACCGCCAGCCGCGGTAGCCGAACTCCTTGCACTCGAAGAGATGCGTGACGACCCGGTCGCCCTCGACCACGACGTCGACGTGCTCGCCCACGACTCCTGGCGCGGCGGCCTCCTCGGCCGCGGCCCGCGCGAGGCCTACCGCCTCGGCGCACAGACGGTCAGGGGTGCGGCTTCGCGTTGTCGCTGCGCTCACAGGTATCGCTTCTCTCCTACGCCGTCTCACGAGTGCGCCACCCTTGCGCGGGGGTACGGACGGAGCGGACCAGGGGGCCGCGTCGACGTCCGCGCCCGAACGTCCTCCGGCGCACCTACGTCACCCATTCTGCGGGATGACTGAGAGGCGCGCGGCCGAGAACAGCTGCCGCAGGCGCGTAACGCACGCTACCTTCTCCCGGCCCGTGCGCCCACACCGACGTACAAGTAGCTGTGTCCTGCACCACGCGGCGGGGTGGTTCCGGGGGGCCGTACCGGCGACCCGCTCCGCCGATATCGGCACTAGTCACCACCCTACGGGGGCACTATGGCTGGGTGACCTCCGCAAGGTCGTCGTCGCGCTCAGCAGGCGGATCGGGCCCGGTACGCAGGGCGGTCCGCGGGCTCGGGCGCGCCTTGCACCTGCCGTTCACCGGCACGGCGCGCGGGATTCGCAAAGCGACCCACGCGCACGGCGCGGGCGAGTCGGGTCTCGGAAAACTGATCGAACTGCACGCGGTGAACGGCGCCGGCGACGTCATGATCACCATCGCGCTCGCGTCCACGGTCTTCTTCTCGGTGCCGACGGACGAGGCGCGCGGGCGCGTCGCCCTCTACCTCGCCATCACGATGGCGCCCTTCGCCCTCCTCGCGCCCGTCGTCGGGCCTCTCCTGGACCGGCTGCCGCACGGGCGGCGCGCCGCGATGGCCGGTTCGATGCTGGCGCGGGCGCTCCTCGCGATCGTCCTGTCGGGAGCGGTGGTCAGCGGCAGCGTGGAGCTGTACCCGGCGGCGCTGGGCGTCCTGGTGGCGTCCAAGGCGTACGGCGTGGTCCGCAGCGCCGTCGTGCCACGCCTGCTGCCGCCCCGCTTCTCCCTGGTCAAGGCCAACTCACGGGTGACGCTCGGCGGGCTGCTCGCCACCGGCGTGGCCGCGCCCATCGGCGCCGGGCTCCAGCTCCTCGGACCGCGCTGGCCCCTCTACGGCGCCTTCGTGATCTTCATGTCGGGGATGGTCCTGTCCTTCCAGCTGCCGCACAAGG
The DNA here is from genome assembly GCF_056432625.1 of Streptomyces sp. NPDC045026. Taxonomy (NCBI): domain Bacteria; kingdom Bacillati; phylum Actinomycetota; class Actinomycetes; order Kitasatosporales; family Streptomycetaceae; genus Streptomyces; species Streptomyces sp. NPDC045026. Next base: position 140,556 of record NZ_JBWKIS010000005.1, on the reverse strand, counting down.
TGGACTCCGCGAAGGGCGAGGCGAAGGCGCTCCTGGCGGCCGACGAGCAGCATCTGCACGGCCCGCGCAAGGAGGCCACCAAGCAGAAGCGCCCCGGCCTGCGCACGGTCGGCCCGGCCGTGACGCACGCACTCTTCGTCAACGCCTCCCAGCGCTGCCTCTCCGGCTTCCTGATCTTCTTCCTGGCGTTCCTGCTGCGCGAGCACCCCATGTCGGGGCAGAGCGCCGCCGTGTCACTCAGCATCGTCGGAATCTCGGCGGGCGCGGGCAACGCGCTCGGCACAGCCGTCGGGGCCTGGCTCAAAGCACGGGCGCCCGAGATCATCATCGTGACGGTCGTGGCGGCGGTCCTGGCCGTGGCGATCACGGCCGCGCTGTTCTTCACCGCGGCCCTCACCGCGTGCCTGGCGGCCGTCGCCGGGTTCGCGCAGGCCCTCTCCAAGCTGTCCCTGGACGCCCTGATCCAGCGCGACGTACCCGAGCAGGTCCGCAACTCCGCGTTCGCCCGCTCCGAGACCCTGCTCCAGATGGCGTGGGTCCTCGGCGGCGCCATCGGCATCGCACTGCCCCTGAACGGAGCACTGGGCCTCGGCGTCGCCTCGGTGATCGTCGGAACGGGCTGGCTGACGACCGTACGGGGCCTGCTGGCCGCCGCGCGCCACGGCGGCCAGGCACACAGCCGCGTGGCGTGAGGACCGGCCACAAGAGCGGGAGATCCACCTCGGATGGCGTGAGCATGCGGCTCGCCGCACCCGCATGGCGAGTGTGTGCGGGCCGCCAGATAGCCTGCCCGCATGACCTCCCTGCGTTTCACCGTGCGCAACCGCCGCACCGTGGCAGCCGCCGGCGCCGTCGCTGCCGGGCTGCTCGTCCTCTCGGCCTGCGACAAGCCGACGCCGCTGGCGACCATCACGGTCGGCCGCTCCACGGTGACGTCGGAAGCAGCCTGCTACAACGACGGCAAGGCCCTGAACGCCACCGCGCTGAAGGACTGCCTCAAGAACAAGGACATCAAGTCCATCAAGGTCGACCCCGACGCGACGGTCCGCTTCGGCGTCGACCCGAAGATCGCGGACAAGGGCTGGACCCTGCTGATGAACGGTCAGCCGCTGACCGACGCCAGCAACAAGACGTACCGCACCGTCCCGGGCAGCGTGTTCTTCAACCAGCAGTACGGCGCCACGGGCAGCTCCACGACGGTCTCCATCGTCGAGGGCAGCGGCTCGAACGCGACCGGCCTGTGGTCGTTCAAGCTCAAGAAGGACGCCTGACGGAGAGCGGGCGGGTCCTGATCGCCACCGCCGTCCCCGCGGAGCGGGACGCGGTGGCCAGGGGCCTGTCCCAGGCGGGTGCCGCACCCGCGGCCGTCGATGTCGTCGCGGTGGGCGTCGGGCCCGCCGCCGCGGCGGCCGGTACCGCCACCGCCCTCACCACCGCCGCCCTGTCGGGGCGGCCGTACGGCCTGGTCGTCTCCGCCGGCATCGGCGGCGGATTCCAGCCGGACGCCCCCATCGGCTCGGTCGTCGTCGCCGACGCGCTCACCGCCGCCGACCTCGGCGCCGAGACCCCCGACGGCTTCCTGCCCGTCACCGAACTCGGCTTCGGCACCGTCACACACCGCCCGCCGCCCTCCCTCGTACGGGACGTCGCCGCAGCCACCGGCGCGCTCACCGGCACCGTCCTGACCGTCTCCACCGTGACCGGCACCGCGGCCCGCGCCGCCGAGCTCCAGGGGCGCCACCCCGGCGCCGCAGCCGAGGCGATGGAAGGCTTCGGGGTCGCCGAGGCGGCCGCCGCGCACGACGTGCCCGTCCTGGAGATCCGCGCGGTCTCCAACGCCGTCGGCCCCCGCGACCGCGCGGCCTGGCGCATCGGCGACGCACTCGCGGCACTCACCGACGCGTTCGGGAAGTCCGCGCCCGTACTGGAGAGTTGGAACCGCACATGACGCACCCCGAAGAACTCAGGATCGCCTTCTCGCCCTGCCCGAACGACACGTTCGTCTTCGACGCGTGGGCCCACGGCCGCGTCCCCGGCGCGCCCGCCCTCGACGTGACCTTCGCCGACATCGACATCACGAACGGCGTCGCCGAGCGCCGCTCCCCCGACTTCGACGTCCTGAAGGTGTCGTACGCCGTCCTGCCGTACGTCCTCGACGACTACGCGCTCCTGCCCTGCGGCGGCGCGCTCGGACGGGGCTGCGGCCCGCTCGTGCTCACGCGCGAGCCGGGCGTCGACCTCACCGGGAAGACGGTCGCCGTCCCCAGCGAGAAGTCGACGGCCTACCTGCTGTTCCGCCTCTGGACCGCGGATGCCGTGCCCGGCGGGGTCGGCGAGATCGTCGTCATGCCGTTCGACGAGATCATGCCCGCCGTGCGGGACGGCAAGGTCGACGCCGGACTCGTCATCCACGAGGCCCGCTTCACGTACCAGGACTACGGCCTGCACTCCCTCGCCGACATGGGCGAACACTGGGAGAACACCACCGGGCTGCCCATTCCGCTCGGCGCGATCATCGCGAAGCGGAGCCTGGGCGAGGCCCGGCTGCGCGGGCTCGCCGACGCGGTACGCACCTCGGTGCGCATGGCCTGGGACGACTCGGAGGCCTCCCGCCCCTACGTCCAGGAACACGCCCAGGAAATGGACCCGTCCGTCGCGGACCAGCACATCGGCCTGTACGTCAACGAGTTCACGGCCGACCTGGGCGAGAGCGGCTATGCCGCGATCCGCGGTCTCCTGACGCGCGCCGCGGCCGAGGGACTGGTCCCCGCACTCGGCCCGGACGCCCTGTCGTTCCCCTGAACACAGCGGCCGGACAGAGTCCGGCACAGCACTCACGCTGCGGCCGAGGGCCTCGTGCCCGCCCTCGGCCAGGGTGCGCTCGCGTTCCCGTAATGCGGTCAGACGTCCAACTGGTCGGCGACCGCCCGGAGCAGGCCCGCGATCTTCGCGCCGGACGCCTTGTCCGGGTAGCGGCCCTTCTCCAGCATCGGCGTGATGTTCTCGAGGAGTGTCGTCAAGTCCTGGACGATCGAGGCCAGTTCGTCCGGCTTGCGGCGCTGCGCCGCGGCCACGGACGGCGTCGGGTCAAGAATCGTCACCGAGAGCGCCTGGTCACCGCGCTGCCCCGCGACGACGCCGAACTCGACACGCTGGCCCGGCTTGAGGAGGTCCACGCCGGCCGGGAGTACGGAGGAATGCACGAAGACGTCGCCGCCGTCATCGCGGGAGAGAAAGCCGAAGCCCTTCTCGCTGTTGAACCACTTGACCTTGCCGGTAGGCACGTGAAGTCCTCGTCCTCGTACTCGTCATGCCGTTTCGCGCCGTGAAGAACGGCGCTGGAAACGGCTCTGGATAGCACTGCAGCGGGCCGCCCGGCCCGCCGGCACCAGGCTAATGGTCCAGGGGCCGGTGACAAGACGGCCCGAGGAACCCGGATAGTTCCTTCGCGCTGGGAACTACCCTGGTCGGGTGCGTGACAAAACCCAAACGAATTCCGCCGGGCCCGGCGACGGTCTCGTCAAGGCCGGCGGGATCGTCTTCATCGTCGGAGCCGTGGCCACTCTGGCCACGATGGCCCCTCTGTTCCTCGGAACCGACCCGTTCCCGCCCGTCGCCTACGCGGTGTGCATGCTGATGGGTGTCGGCTTCCTGATCTCCGCGGCCGGAGTGCTGCGCGGGATCGCCGTGCAGCGCCGTCAGGCCCGCTCGGCGACGTAGGCCTCCAGCCAGGCGGGGAACTCCGTCAGATCCGCGAGCACCACGTCCGCGCCGGCCTCGCGCAGCTCGGCCGCGTCGCACGGCCCGGTGGTCACCGCCACGGACAGCGCGTCGGCGGCGCGGGCGCCGCGCACGTCGCCGGTGTGGTCACCGACGTACACGGACGCGGCGTGCTCCCGCAGCGCCGTCGCCTTGCCTTCCGCCCACAGGTTGCCGATGACCTCGTCGGCGGCGATGTCCAGGTGTTCGAGGTGGAGCTTCGCGTTGGGCTCGTACTTCGCCGTCACGACGATCACCCTGCCGCCCGCCGCGTGCACCGCGGCGACGGCCTCGTGCACGCCCGGCATCGCGTACGTCCCGGTGATCGCGTGCGCCGGGTAGAGCTTCCGGTACAGGTCGGCCATCTCCGGGATGCGCTCCTCGGGGAACCAGTACGCGAGCTCCTGCTCCAGCGGCGGGCCGAGCCGGGTCACGATGAGGTCGGCGTCGAGCTGCGTGCCCGTACGGTCGGCGAGTTCCAGCCATGTGTCTCTGATCCCCGGCCGTGAGTCGATCAGCGTCATGTCGAGGTCGAAGCCGACCGTCGGTCCCGAAGCTGATCCGTTCGCGCTCTCGTATGCACCCATGGGAGCCATTGTGCCTGGGCGTACGATTGCCGCTTAGCTAAGCCTTACCAACCTCGGATTGGTCCATGGGTCAGATCTCAGCCGCCCCCGCCGCGCGGCGACGCATCGTCTGGACGGCGGCCGCGCTCGTGGCCCTGGTCCTCGCGGTCCTGCTCAGCCTCGCCGTGGGCGCCCGCGCGATCGCCCCGTCGGCGGTGCTCAACGCGCTCGTGCACGGCGGCCACAGCGACGACGCCGAGGTCGTCAGGGGCCTGCGGCTGCCGCGCACGCTCGTCGGCCTGATGGTGGGCGCCGCGCTCGCCCTCGCCGGGACCGTCCTCCAGGGCATCACCCGCAACCCCATCGCCGACCCCGGGATCCTCGGCATCAGCCAGGGCGCGTCCGTCGGCGTCGTCCTCGCGATCGCCTTCGCGGGGATCCACACGCTCACCGGCTACGTCTGGTTCGCGTTCGCGGGCGCCGCGCTCGCGTCCGTCGCCGTCTACGCCATCGCCTCCAGCGGGCGCGGCGGCGCGACGCCGGTGAAACTCGCGCTCGGTGGCGCCGCGATCAACGCGCTGCTCGTGTCCGTGACAACCGCCGTCCTCACCACGAAGGCGTCCGCCATGGACGAGTTCAGGTTCTGGCAGGTGGGTTCGCTGTCCGGCAGGGACGCGCACATCGTGGGCCAGACATGGCCGTTCCTCGTCGTCGGCGTGGTCCTCGTGCTGTCCGTCGCGCGCGGCCTGGACGCCCTCGCGCTCGGCGAGGACGTCGCCAAAGGCCTCGGCCAGCGGGTCGCGACCGTACGGATCGTCGGGGGCCTCGGCGCGACCGTCCTCACCGGCGTCGGCGTCGCGGCCGCCGGTCCGATCGCCTTCATCGGCCTGGCCGTCCCGCACATAGCCCGCGCCGTCGTGGGCAGCGACCACCGCTGGGTCCTGCCGATGGCGGCCCTCATCGGCCCCGTCATGCTCCTCGTCTCCGACACCGTGGGCCGCGTCGTCTTCCCGCCGAGCGAGGTCCCCGCGGGCGTGATGACCGCGCTGATCGGCGTCCCGTTCCTCGTCACCCTGGTCCGGCGCAAGGCGGTCCCCGCATGAGTACGACCACCGCGCCCCGGGTCCGCCCCGCCGGGTACTCCGTCGTCCGGGCGGGCAGCGCCGCCTTCCTCCTGCACCGCAGGGCCGCCGTCGCCGCCGTGTCCCTCGTGGTCCTCCTCGCGGCCGCCTGCCTCGCCTATCTCTGCGTCGGCGAGTCCTTCATCGCCCCCGCCGAGGTGCTCAAGGTCATCACCGGCCGGCCGTCCCCGGACGAACTCGTCGTCGGCACGCTGCGCGCCCCCCGCATGGTCGTCGGGCTCCTCGTCGGCGCCGCGTTCGGTGTCGCGGGCGCGCTCATCCAGACCGTCGCCCGCAACCCCCTCGCGTCCCCCGACATCATCGGCATCAGCCAGGGCGCCAGCGCGCTGACCGTCGGCGCGATGACGTTCGGGGTCACGTCGTACGCGGTCCTGCCCTACCTCTCCGTACTCGGCGGGCTCCTCGCGGCGCTCCTCGTGTACGCCTTCGCCTGGCGCGGCGGACTGCACGCGACGCGCTTCGTCCTCATCGGCATCGGCTTCGCCATCGCGCTGCGGTCGGTGACGACGCTCTTCATGACCAAGGGCGACTACCTCGTCGCCCAGCAGGCGCAGATCTGGATGACGGGCTCGCTCAACGGCCGCGGCTGGGCGGAGGCCGCCCCGCTCGGCTGGACGCTGCTCGTCCTCGTCCCGTGCGTCGCGTGGGCCGCGCGTGCCCAGCGCACCGTGGCCATGGACGACGACACGGCGACCGCGCTCGGTGTCCGTCTCGGCCGCGTGCGCCTCGGCCTCGTCCTGCTCGGCGTCGTCCTCGCGTCCGTCGCGACCGGTGCCGCCGGGCCCGTCGACTTCGTCGCGCTGCTGGCCCCGCAGATCGCCCGCCGGGTGACCCGTACCGCGCAGATCCCGCTCCTGTGCTCGGCGCTCCTGGGCGCGTTCATCGTCGTCGTGGCCGACCTGCTCGCCCGGCGCCTGTTCTCCCCCACCGAACTCCCGGTGGGTGTCCTCACGGCCGCCGTCGGGGCGCCGTACCTGATCTGGCTCATCATCCGCAGCCGCACGGGAGGAAACCGGTGACCCGGCTCAGCACCAGCGCGCTCACCCTCGCCTACGAGGACCGCACCGTCGTCCACGACCTCGACCTCGCCGTCCCCGACGGCCGGGTGACGGTGATCGTCGGGCCGAACGCCTGCGGCAAGTCGACGACGCTGCGCGCCCTCGGCCGGCTCCTCAAGCCGAAGAGCGGCTCCGTACTCCTCGACGGCGAAGCCCTCACCAAGCTGCCCACCAAGAAGATCGCCCAGCAGATCGGGCTGCTGCCGCAGACACCCGTGGCGCCCGAGGCGATCACCGTCGCCGACCTCGTGGCCCGCGGCCGCCAGCCCCACCAGCACTGGTGGCAGCAGTGGTCCGACGCCGACGAGCGCGCCGTCACCGAGGCCATGGAACGCACCGACGTCGCGGCCCTCGCGGAGCGCTCCGTCGACGAGCTCTCCGGCGGCCAGCGCCAGCGCGTGTGGATCGCCATGGCGCTCGCCCAGGAGACCGAACTGCTCCTCCTCGACGAGCCGACGACGTATCTCGACATCGCCCATCAGGTCGAAGTCCTCGATCTCGTACGCCAGTTGAACCACGACAAGGACCGCACCGTCGTCCTCGTCCTGCACGACCTCAACCAGGCGGCCCGCTACGCCGACCACCTCGTCGCCATGAAGTCCGGCCGCATCGTCGCCGAGGGCCCGCCCGCCGAGGTCGTCACGGCTGACCTCGTACGGGAGGTGTTCGGCCTGGACTGCGTGGTCGTCCCCGACCCCGTGACCGGCTCCCCGCTGATCGTGCCCGGCGCGCCCTGGCAGGCCGGCGCCCGGACCGGCGAGCGTGTCGGTGCCCCGTCCGACTCCCTCTCCCGGAAGGCAGCCTCATGACGCGCAGCGACCACCGCGCCCTCACCGCCGGAGCACTCGCGCTGACCGGCGCCCTGGCCCTGACCGCCTGCGGCTCGTCCGGCGGGGACTCCGGCTCCGACTCGGCTGCCCCGGCATCCGCGAAGACGCACACCGTCAGTACGGCGATGGGCGCCGTGAAGGTGCCCGAGCACCCCGCCCGCGTCGTCGTCCTGGACACCGGCGAGCTCGACTCCGCGCTCACCCTCGGTGTGAAGCCGGTCGGCGCGACCCACGCGGCGACGGAGGAGGGCTTCCCCTCGTACCTGCCCGAAGGCGAGGTGAAGGGCATCAAGGAGGTCGGCGAGATCGCCAACCCCGACATGGAGGCCGTCGCCGCCCTCAAGCCCGACCTCATCCTCACCAGCAAGGTCCGCGACGGCGCCCGCTACAAGCAGCTCAGCGCCATCGCCCCGACCGTGATGACGGAGTCCACCGGCACCGCCTGGAAGGAGAACTTCCAGGTTCACGCCGACGCGCTCGGCAGGAAGGCCGAGGCGAAGAAGGTCGTCGCCGACTACGACGCGCACGTCACGAAGGTGACCACCGCGATCGGCGGCAAGGAGAAGGCGGCCGCGACGGACGTCAACTTCGTCCGCTTCGTCGAGGGCGCCGACATCCGCATCTACGGCAGGCAGAACTACATCGGCTCGATCCTCGCCGACCTGGGCGTGGGCCGCCCCGCCATCACCGACAAGGCCAAGGACGGGTTCTCGTACGACGTGAGCCCCGAGAAGATCGACCTCGCGGACGCGGACGTCGTCTTCACCTCGACCTACGGCGACCCGGGCAAGGCCAAGGCGACCGGGACGATGAAGAGCAGCCTGTGGAAGAACCTCAAGGCGTCCAGGGACGGCAAGGTCTTCAAGGTCGACGACAACCTGTGGATCGCGGGCATCGGCTACACCGCCGCGCACCAGATCCTCGACGAGTCCCAGAAGGACCTGACCGCATAACAGGCCCTTGTGTCACGGCCGTTGCCGCTGCGATCTCCACACCACGAAGAGCGCGGAGGCGACGGCCGCCCCCCGCACCACCCACGGCCACGTCGTGCCGATCGCGTCGCTCATGTGCCCGTCCGCGATCGGCTCGCCCCACCGCCCGGTGTTGCGGCCCCACAACCACACGAGCCCGGCGGTCACCGCGAGTCCCGGCAGCCACAGCACGGCCGCCTTCGACTCGCCCTCGCTCAGGCGACGCGACGCGTACGCGATGACCCAGCCGAGGCCCAGCGCGAACCAGTTGCCCAGGATCGCGCCGGCCACGAGGAGCGCGGCGGCGAGCAGCAGGAGCGGGTTGGACCAGCCGCCGGGCAGGGACGGGAGGCGGCCGCGGCGCCCTGTGGACGCCTTGTCCCGGCCGCCCTTCCCCGTGCCCTTGTCCGTGCCCTTCTCGGTGTCCGTCTCCGGTTCGTCGTCCGGGAGTTCGTCCTCCGTCCGGGCCGGGGCCCTGCGCGCCTTGGGGACGTGCGGGTCGTCCTTGCCCGGCCGCCTGAGAATCTCCGGGATCTCCACGCCGCCCACGAACCCCGGCACGCTGTCCGCGTCGCCGAACGGGCTGCTGTCCACCCGCCACCAGTCCGGCTCCGAACCCTGCTCCCCCAGTTCGTCCGTCCCCGCCAGATGCGGCGGGGACGGCGCGTCCCACAGCTCTTCGTCCTCCCGCGGCTCCGGACGCGGGCCCGGGACGATCCTGCGAAAGCCCTTCGGGCGCGGCTCCTTGGGCCGCTGCTCCTTCGACCTCTGCACGGGCACCGCTGCCCGCGGCGCCTCGGGGACCGCCGGACCGCCGCCGGTGCGCGCCCCCGTCACCACGTCGTCCGGCGTGCCGAGGCGCTCCAGGATCCGCCGCACCGCGGCCGGACTGTCCACCGTCGTTTTCGCGCGCCGCGCCTCGATCTCGTTGCGCAGCTCCGACACCAGACGCATCCGGGTGCCCGAGGGCAGCTGACGCTGCTGGGCCAGGTCGCCGACCCGGCTCAGATAGTCGAAGACGAGCTGGTCGCTCTCGATCCCCACGAAGTCCCCTCCGGGGTGGTGCTGTTGACGGTTCGTTCACCCGTTTTACGACGTTACCGTGCCCGGCCCGGCACCGGGGGCCTCTTCCGGGCCCAGCGGGGTCGCCGCCCGGCGGGCCGGTCAGGCGCTACCGTGGCCCGGATGAGCACTCACGAGCCGGACCGCGCCGCCGAGGTCGGGAGCGGGGCGGGGGGTAGCGTCCCCCGGTCCCTCGCCGAGGCGTTGCGCGCCCGCGACGACGCCTCCCTCGGCGCACTCCTGCGCGCCCGCCCCGATCTGCTCAACCCCGTCCCGGGCGACCTCACCCAGCTGGCGACCCGCGCGGGCACCCGCGCCTCCGTGATCCGCGCCCTCGAACACCTGGACCGCTTCACGCTCCAGACCGCGCAGGCGCTGGCCGTCGCCCCGGACCCCACCACGTACGACACCCTCCTCGCCCTGCTCGCCGGGGACGAGGGCGGCGACGCGGGCGCCGATGCCCGTACCGTCTCCGCGGCGCTGCCGCACGCCGTCGCCGCCCTGCGCGAACAGGCCCTGCTCTGGGGGCCCGACGACCAGCTCCGTCTCGTCCGCACCGCCCGTGAGCTGCTCGCCCCCGCGCCCCAGCGGCCCTCCCCCACCGGCCTCGGCCCGACGGTCGCCGAAACCAGCGCCGGGATGTCCCCCGGGCGTCTCCAGGAGATCGTGACGGCCGCGGGCCTCCCCTCCACGCACGACCCGGTCTCCGCCGTCGCCTCGCTGACCGCGCTCTTCACCGACCGGCCCCGGATGTCCGCGCTCCTCGACGAAGCGCCCGCCGACGCCGTCGAGGTCCTTTCCCGGCTCGTCTGGGGCCCGCCGTACGGCCAGGTCACCGCCGAACCCGCCGCCCACCTGCGCTGGCTCCTCGACCGCGGGCTCCTCCTGCCCACCGCCCCCGGAACCGTCGTGCTGCCCCGCGAGGCCGCCCTCCACCTGCGCGGCGGACGCGCCCACCGCGCCCTGGAACCCGTACCCCCGGCCGTCGCCCCGGGCGCCACCCACCGCCCCGCCGTCGTGAACGCGACCGCCGCCGGGCAGGCCTACACCGCGCTCGCCACCGTCGAGGAACTCCTCAAGGACTGGGACGAGGGCGGGCCCGCCGTTCTGCGTGCCGGCGGGCTCAGCGTGCGGGACCTCAAGCGCACCGCCGCCGCCCTCGACACCACCGAGCCCCTCGCCGCGTTCTGGGTCGAACTCGCCTACGCCGCCGGGCTCATCGCGGCCGACGGCGAGGCCGACGAGCAGTACGCCGCGACGCCCGCCTACGACACCTGGCTGGAGCAGCCGGCCGCCGAGCGCTGGGCGCGTCTCGTCGCCGTCTGGCTGCCCGCCACCCGTACGTCCGGGCTCGTCGCCGGCCGCGACGGCACGCTCGCCGTCTCCTCCGCCGGGCGCACCCTGTCCGCGCTCGGGCCCCACCTCGACCGCTCGGCCGCCCCCGAAGTCCGCCGCCGCGTGCTCGCGCTGCTCGCCGGGCTCCCCGAGGGCGCCTCCCCCGACCCCGAGACCCTCCTCGCCCGGCTGCGCTGGGAGAGGCCGCTGCGCACCGCCGCCACCTCGGCCGAGGACGCCGGTGACCCCGACGATCTGCGCGCCCGCATCGCCCGGTGGACCCTCACGGAGGCGGAGCTGCTCGGCGTCACGGGGCGCGGGGCGCTGTCGGAGCACGGCCGGGCGCTGCTCGACGACGGTGTCGCGACTCCCGCGGAGGCGGCCGCCGTCGCTCTGCTCGCTCCGCTGCTGCCCGAGCCGCTGGACCACGTTCTTCTTCAGGCCGATCTGACCGCCGTGGCCCCCGGGCCCCTGGAGCGGCCTCTCGCCGAGGCGCTCTCCGTCCTCGCCGACGTGGAGTCCAAGGGAGGGGCGACCGTCTACCGGTTCACCCCCGGGTCCGTGCGGCGCGCCCTCGACGCCGGGCGTACCGCCTCCGACCTGCACGACTTCCTGAACACGCACTCCCGTACGCCCGTGCCGCAGCCCCTCGCGTACCTCATCGGCGACGTGGCCCGTAAGCACGGACATCTGCGCATCGGCGCCGCCTCCGCGTACGTGCGCTGCGACGACGACGTCCTCCTCGGCGAGATCCTCGCCGACAAGCGCTCGGCCTCCCTGCGCCTGCGGCGGCTCGCGCCGACCGTCCTGGCCGCGCAGGCCGATCCCTCGGCGCTTCTGGAGGGCCTGCGCCAGATGGGGTTCGCGCCCGCCGCGGAGACCCCCGAGGGCGATGTGCTGATCACGCGCGCCCACGCCCGCCGCACTCCGCCGCGCAGCGCCCCCGAGCCCGTCCCGGAGGGGCCGCCGGTGCCGGACGGCACGCTCCTGACCGCCGCGGTGCGCGCGATCCGCGCGGGTGACCTCGCCTCCACGACCCCGCGCAAGCACGCGCCGGGCGAGCAGAGCGGGGCGCTCCCCCGCACCAGCGCGGCGGACACGCTGGCCACGATGCAGGCGGCCGTCCTGACCGGTGAGGCCGTGTGGATCGGCTACGTGAACGCGGAGGGCTCCGCCAGCCAGCGCGTGATCGCCCCGATCCGGGTCGAGGGCGGGTTCGTCACCGCGTACGACCACACCGCGGACGAGGTCCGGACGTATCCGCTGCACCGGGTGACCGGGGTGGCCGAGCTGGAGGACGAGGCCTGACGCCCCTGGGCGGCCCCCGCCTCCCTTTCCGTGCGTACGCGGTTCGTACGCGCCATGCGGCACACTGGACGTTTGGCCCCGCGCCTCGCGGAGCGCGGTGGAAGGGATAGACGTGAACGGACCGCTCATCGTCCAGAGTGACAAGACGCTGCTCCTGGAGGTCGACCACGACCAGGCCGACGCCTGCCGTCGCGCCATCGCGCCCTTCGCCGAGCTGGAGCGCGCCCCGGAGCACATCCACACCTACCGGCTGACGCCGCTGGGGCTGTGGAACGCGCGGGCGGCCGGCCATGACGCCGAGCAGGTCGTGGACGCCCTCGTCGAGTACAGCCGCTACCCCGTCCCGCACGCGCTGCTGGTCGACATCGCCGAGACCATGGACCGGTACGGGCGCCTCACGCTGTCCAAGCACCCGGCGCACGGCCTCGTCCTGACCACCACGGACCGGCCGGTCCTCGAGGAGATCCTCCGCTCCAAGCGCGTGGCCCCGCTGGTCGGCGTCCGCATCGACGCCGACAGCGTCGCCGTGCACCCCTCGGAGCGCGGCCAGATCAAGCAGACGCTCCTCAAGCTGGGGTGGCCCGCCGAGGACCTCGCCGGTTACGTGGACGGCGAGGCGCACCCGATCGAACTCGCGGAGGACGGGTGGGCGCTGCGTCCGTACCAGAAGCAGGCCGTCGAGGGCTTCTGGCACGGCGGGTCCGGTGTGGTCGTGCTGCCCTGTGGCGCCGGAAAGACGCTGGTGGGCGCCGGCGCGATGGCCGAGGCCAAGGCCACGACGCTCATCCTCGTCACCAACACGGTCTCCGCCCGGCAGTGGAAGCACGAGCTGGTCAAGCGGACCAGTCTCACCGAGGACGAGATCGGCGAGTACAGCGGGACGCGGAAGGAGATCCGGCCCGTCACCATCGCCACGTATCAGGTGCTGACCACGAAGCGGAAGGGCATCTATCCGCATCTGGAGCTCTTCGACTCCCGCGACTGGGGGCTCGTGATCTATGACGAGGTGCATCTGCTGCCCGCGCCCGTCTTCAAGTTCACCGCCGACCTCCAGGCCCGGCGGCGCCTCGGCCTGACCGCGACGCTGGTGCGTGAGGACGGGCGCGAGTCGGACGTCTTCTCGCTGATCGGGCCCAAGCGCTTCGACGCTCCGTGGAAGGAGATCGAGGCCCAGGGCTACATCGCACCCGCCGACTGTGTCGAGGTGCGCGTCAATCTGACCGACAGCGAGCGGCTCGCCTACGCGACCGCGGAGGCCGAGGAGAAGTACCGCTTCTGCGCCACCACCGCGACCAAGCGGAAGGTGACGGAGGCGCTGGTGAAGAAGTTCGCCGGGCAGCAGATCCTCGTCATCGGTCAGTACATCGACCAGCTCGACGAGCTGGGCGAGCATCTGGACGCCCCGGTGATCAAGGGCGAGACGACGAACAAGGAGCGGGAGCGACTCTTCGACGCGTTCCGCGAGGGCGAGCTGAGCGTCCTCGTCGTCTCCAAGGTCGCGAACTTCTCGATCGACCTGCCGGAGGCAACGGTCGCGATCCAGGTCTCGGGCACCTTCGGGTCCAGGCAGGAGGAGGCCCAGCGCCTCGGCCGCGTGCTGCGTCCGAAGGCGGACGGTCACCAGGCGCACTTCTACTCCGTCGTCGCCCGCGACACCGTCGACCAGGACTTCGCCGCCCACCGCCAGCGCTTCCTCGCCGAGCAGGGTTACGCGTACCGCATCGTCGACGCGGACGAACTCCTCGCGGGCGAGCAGGGCAGCTGACCTCGGCAAGCAGGGCCCGTCCACCGTGTGTGGACGGGCCCTCGTCCTGCCGGCGATCGCTACGACTGCGGCCTGAAGTTCCTCAGGCGCAGGCTGTTGCCCACCACGAACACCGATGAGAACGCCATCGCCGCGCCCGCGATCATCGGGTTCAGCAGGCCCGCCGCGGCCAGCGGCAGCGCGCCGACGTTGTAGGCGAACGCCCAGAACAGGTTGGTGCGGATCGTCCCCAGCGTCCGCCGGGACAGCCGGATCGCGTCCGCCGCCGCCCTCAGGTCGCCGCGGACCAGGGTCAGGTCGCCGGCCTCTATCGCCGCGTCCGTGCCCGTGCCCATCGCGAGTCCCAGGTCGGCCTGCGCCAGGGCCGCCGCGTCGTTGACCCCGTCGCCGACCATGGCCACGGAACGCCCTTCGCCCTGAAGCCTCTTGACCACGTCGACCTTGTCCTGCGGCATGACCTCCGCGATCACCTCGTCGATGCCCACTTCGGCGGCCACGGAGCGCGCTACGGCTTCGTTGTCGCCGGTGAGCAGGATGGGCGTCAGGCCGAGGCCACGCAGTCGCCGTACCGCCTCCGCGCTGGTCACCTTCACCGCGTCCGCGACTTCGAGGACCGCCCTGGCCTGACCGTCCCAGGCCACCGCGACGGCCGTACGCCCCGCCGCCTCGGCCTGCGACCTGGCGCGCTCCAGCTCCACCGGCAGCCGGATCTCCCACTCGGCGAGGAGCTTTGCGCGGCCGACGAGTACGGCGTGGCCGTCGACCATGCCCTGCACGCCGAGCCCGGGAAGGTTCGCGAAGTCCTCGACGACGCCGAGCTCGCCCACCTTCTCGCGTGCCCCGTCGGCGATGGCCCGCGCGATCGGGTGCTCCGAGGAGTGCTCCAACGCCCCCGCGACACGCAGGACTTCACCCGTGTCCGTGCCGTCCGCCACGTGCGTGGCGAGCAGCGTCATCCGGCCGGTCGTGACGGTTCCGGTCTTGTCCAGGACGATCGTGTCGACCGCGCGCGTGGTCTCCAGGACCTCCGGGCCCTTGATGAGGATGCCGAGCTGGGCGCCGCGCCCCGTGCCGACCATCAGCGCCGTCGGGGTGGCCAGGCCCAGGGCGCAGGGGCAGGCGATGATGAGGACGGCGACGGCCGCGGTGAAGGCGGCCGTGATCCCGGCGCCGTTGCCGAGCCAGAAGCCGAGCGTGGCGAGCGCGAGCCCGATGACGACCGGCACGAACACGGCGGAGATCCGGTCGGCGAGGCGCTGCGCGGCGGCCTTGCCGTTCTGCGCGTCCTCCACCAGGCGTGCCATACGGGCGAGTTGGGTGTCGGCGCCGACGCGGGTGGCCTCGACGACGAGGCGTCCGCCGACGTTGAGCGTCGCGCCGGTGACGGCGTCCCCGACGGCGACCTCCACGGGCACGGACTCGCCGGTCAGCATCGAGGCATCGACGGCGGAGGCGCCTTCGACCACGGCGCCGTCGGTGGCTATCTTCTCGCCGGGCCGGACGAGGAACCGGTCGCCGACCTTCAACTCGGCCACGGGAACGGTCTCTTCACTCCCGTCCTCGCGCACCATCGTGACGTCCTTGGCGCCGAGTTCGAGCAGCGCCTTGAGTGCCGCACCCGCCTTCCGCTTGGACCTGGCCTCGAAGTAGCGCCCGGCGAGGATGAAGGCGGTGACTCCGGCGGCGGCCTCCAGGTAGATGTTCCCGGCGCCGTCGCTGCGGGCGATGGTCAGCTCGAAGGCGTGCGTCATGCCGGGCATGCCGGCGGTTCCGAAGAAGAGCGCCCACACCGACCAGAGGAACGCGGCGGACGTGCCGACGGAGATGAGGGTGTCCATCGTCGCGGCGCCGTGCCGCGCGTTCGTGACGGCGGCCTTGTGGAAGGGCCAGGCGGCGTACGTGACGACGGGCGCCGTCAGCGTGAGGGACAGCCACTGCCAGTACTCGAACTGGAGGGCGGGAATCATCGCCATCGCCACGACGGGCACGGCGAGCGCCACGGCGGTGATCAGCCGCTGCCGGAGCGGCGCGAGCGCGTCGGCCGACCCGTCCGATTCCGCCTCCTGCGCCCCGTCCGCCTTCCCCTCAGCGGCCCTCGGCGGCTCCTGGGCCGTGTATCCGGTGGCCTCGACCGTGGCGATCAGGTCGGCCACCGCCACCCCGTCGGCGAAGGTGACCTTGGCCTTCTCCGTCGCGTAGTTGACGGTCGCCGCCACGCCGTCCATCCGGTTCAGCTTCTTCTCGATCCGGGCGGCGCACGAGGCACAGGTCATGCCGCCGATGGCGAGTTCCACCTCTGCCGCCTGGGCGGCAAGGGGCGCGGTGGCGGCTGGATGCGCCGACATGAGGCCTCCTCGGTTGCGGTCTGGCTCGGTACCCGGGGTGGGTATCGCTCACGAGATCCAATCTATACCCATGGGGGGTATCCAACGCAAGCGTTCCCGCCGCTTGACTTCATACCCCCCAGGGGTATGGTCTGGCTATCGACAGCTATCAACCACCGGACACCCGCACCAGGAGCCGTCATGAAGACCGGACTGAAGATCACCGCCTTCGCAGCCGCCGTCGCCGCGACCTTCGGCACGGCCTACGGGGTGGGCCGGGGCGTGGACCCCGTCACCGCGGGCGGACAGAAGACGGCAGGGCACGCGGAGGCAGGGCACGCGAAGGAGGAGCAGGGAGCGAAGGAAGCGCGGGACGGGCACGCCGGTCACGGCACACCGGTCGCCGGGGCCGCCGCCGTCCCGGGCGGGCTGCAGATCTCCGAGCGCGGCTACACGCTCGACCTGCGGACCCGGCACATCGCGGCCGCCGGCGAGCGCGCCGAGCTGAGTTTCGCGATCACCAAGGACGACACGGGCCGCAAGGTCACCGCGTACCGGACGGAGCACGGCAAACAGCTGCACCTGATCGTGGCCTCGCGGGATCTCACGGTCTACCGCCATCTGCATCCGGCCCGCGCCGCGGACGGCACCTGGAAGACGCCGGTCGAGCTGCCGGAGGCGGGCGGCTACCGGGTCTTCGCCGACTTCACCCCGCAGGCGGAGAAGGAGGGCCTCACGCTCGGGGCGGACCTGTCGGTCGCCGGAAAGTACGCGCCCCGGGAGCTTCCCGCCACCTCCCGGACCGCCGGGGCCGGCGACGGCTACGAGGTGCGCCTCGGCGGGGACCTCGGCGCGGGTTCGGCGAGCGAGCTGACCCTGAGCGTCGCGAAGGACGGGAAGCCGGTCACCGACCTCCAGCCCTACCTCGGCTCGTACGGACATCTGGTCGCCCTGCGCTCCGGCGACCTCGCGTACCTGCACGTGCACCCGAACAAGGGCGGGCCCGGACCGGAGGTGTCGTTCACCGCGACGGCGCCCAGCAACGGGACGTACCGCCTCTTCCTGGACTTCAAGCACAACGGCACCGTGCGGACGGCGGAATTCACGGTGCACGCCGGGCGGAGTGCGGGTGATCATTCCGAGGAGCACGGCCACTGACCGCCTGTCGGCGCGGGCCGTCTGCGCGTAGGCTGACCTATTGGACTAGACCTCTATGGCCTGTTGTGACACCTGTGGTGACGACAGGCCGGGGGCCCGGCCGCCACCGCATCCGCACCCGCCTTCGCAACCGACAAAGGGGTCCCATGAGCAAGCGTGCAGTCCTGGAGGTGATCGCGCTCGGTGCCGAGGACGCCGTCGCGGCCCAGGCAGGAGGGGCCGACCGCCTTGAGCTGGTCACCGACATGGCGGCGGACGGGCTCACCCCGTCGCGCGAGACGTTCGGCCGGATCCGCGCGGCCGTCGGCATCTCGCTGCGGGTCATGATCCGGCTCGCGGACGGTTTCGCCGCGGGCGACGTGGACGCACTGGCGCAGGCCGCGCGGGGGCTGCGCGCGGAGGGGGCCGACGAGTTCGTGCTCGGCTTCCTCGACCCGGCGGGCGGCCCCGACCTGGCGGCGGTCGAACGGATCGCGGCGGAGCTGGGCGGCTGCCGCTGGACCTTCCACCGCGCGATCGACCGGGCCGCGGACCGCGACGCCCTGCGCAAGCAGCTCGCGCACGCGCCGGGCCTCGACACGTACCTGACGGCGGGCTCGCCGGACGGCGTGGACGCGGGGCTCGACGTCCTGACGGCGGAGGCGGCCCGCTCGGGTGAACCCGGTTACGAGCAGCGGATCCTGGTCGGCGGCGGCCTCCGCCTCGACCACCTGCCGCGCCTGAAGGCGGCGGGCATCGACGCCTTCCACATCGGCGGCGCGGCCCGCCCCCAGGGCTGGACGGCCCCGGTGTCGGCGGACGCGGTCCGCACGTGGCGCGAGGCGGTCGACGCCGGGGCGTAGGCCCTGTGGGCCTGGAGATCGCTACACCGCCGGCTGCACCGCCAACTGCTCCGGCAGCCCGGCGGCGTGGATCACGACCAGACCGGAGACGGCCCGGGTCAGCGCCACGTACAGACGCCGCAGCCCGGTGCGCTCGTCGGGTTCGCCGTCGACCACGGCGGCGGGCTCGTCGAGGACCACGTAGTCGTATTCGAGGCCCTTCGCGAGCGAGGCCGGTACGAGGGTGAGGCGGGTCTGCGCGGTGGTCTCCTCGCCGGGGCCCAGGTAGGTGATCCCGGCATCGGCGAGGGCCGAGGCCAGGGCCGGGACGCGGGCGTCGGCGGCGATGAGGCCCACGGACCCCTCCCGCTCCAGCGCCTCGGCACACGCGGCGAGCACGTCGTCGGCCCCGTTCGCCGCCTCCCGGACCTCGAAGGCGCCGGGGTTCTCCCGCACGGACGAGACGGGCGCGAGGCCGGGCGCGATGTGGGGCAGCAGCCGGGACGCGTACGCGATGACGTCGCGCGGCACGCGGAACCCGACGGTCAGCTCCTCGACCACGGCCTCCTCCTTGCCCAGATGCCGCAGCGCCTCGGCCCAGCTGCGCGTGGCCCAGGGCGTCGTGCCCTGCGCGAGGTCACCGAGGACGGTGGCGGACCCGGTGGTGCAGCGCCGCCCGACGGCCCGGTACTGCATGGGCGAGAGGTCCTGCGCCTCGTCGAGCACCACGTGCCCGAGGGAGTGCGTACGGGCGACGAGATCGGTGACCTCGTCGATCAGCACGGCGTCTGCGGACGACCACTTGGCGGCCCGCACGCTCCGCACCGGCCGCTCCCACAGCACGCACTTCTGCTCGTCCTCGCTCAGCACACCCTCCGCGTGCTCGGCGAGGAAATCGGCGTCGGACAGCAGCCGCAGCACGAGCTTCGCGGGATCGACGGCGGGCCACAGGACCTTCACGGCAGCCTTGACGGCCGCGTTCCTGGCCACGGCGTCCTGCACGCGGTCGTCGGGCGCCTCGCCCGACCGCTCCATCTGTACGAGGACGGCGTGGGCGATGCGCTGCGGAAGGGCGTCGCGGGCAGCGCCGTAACGCATGTCGCGCGCCATCAACTCCCTTACGATCTCCTCCAGTTCGTACGCGGGCACACGCCACCGCCGGGACCCGCGCACGACCACGACGGGCTCCACGGGCAGGGTGATGTGCGAGCGCACGGCCCGCCGCAGGACCTCGGCCATCCGCGCGTCCCCCTTGACCACGGCGGCGTCGGCGGCGTCGGCGCCCCGCACCTCCACATGGGCGACCAGGTCGTCGACGGTGGCCTGCTTGACCTCCAACTCACCCAGAGCGGGCAGCACTTGCTCGATGTAGTGGAGGAAGGACCGGTTCGGCCCGATGACGAGCGTCCCGGTACGGGCGAGCCGCTCGCGGTGGGCGTACAGCAGATAGGCGACGCGGTGGAGGCCGACGGCGGTCTTTCCGGTCCCGGGCCCTCCCTGAACGCACACGGACCCCGAGAGCCCGCTCCTGACGATCTCGTCCTGCTCGGGCTGGATGGTGGCGACGATGTCGCGCATGGGCCCGACACGGGGGCGCTCGATCTCGGCCTGGAGCAGCGCGCTCACGACCTCGGCCTCGGCGGGATCGGACAGCCGCTCGTCCTCGTACGCGGTGAGGTCCCCGCCCGTGTACCCGAACCGCCGGCGCAGCCCGACGTCCATCGGGTCCTTCTTCGAGGCCCGGTAGAAGGGCTGCGAGACGGGGGCGCGCCAGTCGATGACCATCGGGTCGCCGACCGCGTCGTGAACATGCCGCCGCCCGATGTAGAACCGCTCACCCTCGGCCCCTTCGGCCTGGTCGGCGCCGGGGGCGTGCAGGTAGTCGAGCCGCCCGAAGAACAGCGGGGTGTGCGACAGATCGGCCAGGGCCTTGATCCGGTCGTCGATCTGGCGCTGCAGGACGGCGGCGTTCACCCAGTTCGCGGTGACGTCGGCGATGTCGAGGGACTCCACGTCCTCGCGCATGGCGCGCAGGGCGGCACGGGACGACGCGAGGTGGGCGCGCTCGCGGGAGAGCGGGTCGTCGAGGGACACGGGCACTGCCTCCGGGCTCCGGGGGGTCGGTTACACACGGCGGCCGACCGGTTTCCGTCCGGCCGACGGCGCTCCACGGAGGGAGGCGGGAAAGACGGACCACCTTACTCCCGCCCCAGGACGCGGCCAACAGATTTAAACCCTCCGCGAGCCCGGCACGATCCGAACGAAAGGCCCTGGGGGACGGCGTCGCCTCCAGGGCGCACTCCCGCTCCCGCAACCTACGACTCCGGACCGATGTGCACGGAATGCCCGTATTCCACTATGGAGGCATGACGACCATGACCTTCACCCACGGTGCCACCGCGGCCACGGAGACCCACCACCCCCACCGCCTGGGAAACGTGCTGCGAGCCGCCAAGGTCATCGTGACCTCGGCGCTCGGCGTGATCCTTCTGGGCGAGTACGACGAGGAGGCCGGCGTGCAGCGACGATCAGCCGATTACGGCCCGAGTCCGGGCGGGGCCCACAGGGTCTAGGGTTCCCGCATGCGGGACGACCTGAGGACAGCGTGGGCGCAGGCCCTGCGCACAGCACGGACCGAAGCCGGTGCGACGACTCCCACCGACCCGGAGGCCTTCGCGGACCACCTCCTGGCCCGCTGGTCGGAGCCACAGCGCCGCTACCACACGACGACGCACCTCAAGGCGGTCCTGGACCACATCGACGTACTGGAGGACCACGCCGAGGACCCGGAGCTGGTCCGCCTCGCGGCCTGGTTCCACGACGCGGTGTACCTGCCCGAGCGCTCGGCCAACGAGGAACGCTCGGCGCGGCTGGCGGAACGGGCCCTGGCGGAAGCGGGCCTCGCGGACCGGCAGATCGACGAGGTGAGCCGCCTGGTCCTGCTCACGGTGGAGCACGACCCGGCCGAGGACGACCACAACGGCGAGGTCCTGTGCGACGCGGACCTGGCGATCCTGGCGGCAGAGCCGGACGCGTACGCGGCCTACGCGGCGGCGGTCCGGGAGGAGTACGGCTTCGTACCCGACGAGCCGTTCCGCGACGGCCGCGCCGCCGTCCTGCGCCAACTCCTCGCCCTGCCACGCCTGTTCCGCACCCCGTACGGCGCTGCGCGCTGGGAGGAGCGGGCCCGCGAGAACCTCACGGCGGAGTTGGCCCTGCTGACACCTCGAACCGGTTGACCCGACACCCGAAACCGGTTGATCGGCGCGAGCGCCTGTCCCATCCTCGGCCCATGACACTCCTCACCATCGCGGCCGCCCGCGTACGCCTGCACGAGCTGTCCCTGGAGTCGGCCAGGGACCTGAACGAGGACAGCGGATCGGGCGGTTTCGCCTGGCTGGACGGCGACGCACCGGACGGCACTCGCACCGGCTCCGGGATCACGGTGGGGGCGTTCGCGGCGGGCACCTACCGGGAAGGCTGGGGGACGTACGCGATCGTGCGGACCGAGGACGGGCGCGCGGTGGGCGGGATCGGCTTCCACAGCGCGCCGGACGAGGAGGGCCGCGTGGAGATCGGCTACGACGTCACGGAGGGGGCGCGCGGCCGGGGCTACGCGACGGAGGCGGTGCGGGCGATAGCGGCGTGGGCGCTGTCGCAGCCGGGCGTCACGGCGGTGACGGCGAACACGGACCTGGACAACGGGCCGTCCCAACGGGTGCTGGAGCGGGCCGGATTCGTACGGATTCCGACCACGCAGGACCTCCGCGCGTACGAACTGTTGGGAATTTAAGCAACGCGGCGTCGCGTTGAGTCACGTTATGCCTGACTCCGCTCGAAAAGCTCCCGAAGACGCCCCCGTGGACGCCCCCACCCGCATGCCTTTGGCCGTCTACATCCTGGGCCTGGCGGTGTTCGCGCTCGGCACGTCCGAGTTCATGCTGTCAGGCATCCTGCCCGCGATCGCCGACGACATGGACGTCACGATCCCGCAGGCCGGCCTGCTGATATCGGCGTTCGGGCTCGGCATGGTGGTGGGCGCGCCGCTGCTCGCCGTGGCGACGCTGCGCCTGCCGCGCCGCACCACGCTCATCGCGCTGATCTCGGTGTTCGGCCTGGGCCAGGTCGCGGGCGCGCTGGCGCCGACGTACGCGGTCCTGTTCGCGTCGCGGATCGTGAGCGCGCTGGCCTGCGCGGGGTTCTGGGCGGTGGGCGCGGCGGTGGCCATCGCGATGGTGCCGGTGACGCAGCGGGCGCGCGCCATGGCGGTGATGATCGGCGGTCTGTCGATCGCGAACGTGCTCGGTGTGCCTGCGGGCGCGTTCCTCGGTGACGGTCTGGGCTGGCGGGCGGCGTTCTGGGCGGTGGGCGTGGCCTCGGCGATCGCGCTGGTGGGGGTGGTGACGCTGATTCCGCGGATCCCGCTCCCGGCGCAGAAGCCGCAGCCGCGGCGCGAGCTGTCGATCTACCGGGACAGCCAGGTCTGGCTGTCGATCACGGTGACGGCGCTGGCCGCGGGCGGTGTGTTCTGCGCGTTCAGCTATCTGTCGCCGCTGCTCACGGATGTGGCGGGCCTGGCCGAGGGCTGGGTCCCGACGGTGCTCGCGCTCTTCGGTGTCGGCGCGCTGGTGGGTACGACGGTGGGGGGCCGGGTCGCGGACGCGCATCTGTTCGGGGTGCTGCTGAGCGGGATCGCGGCGTCCACGGTGTTCCTGGTGGCGCTGGCGCTGCTCGGCGGGTCCGCGGTGGCGGCGGTGGTGCTGGCGTTCCTGCTGGGCTTCTCGGCGTTCTACACGGCACCGGCGCTGAACGCCCGCATGTTCAACGTGGCGGGCGCGGCCCCCACGCTCGCGGGCGCGACGACGACGGCGGCGTTCAACCTGGGCAACACGGGCGGGCCGTGGCTGGGCGGCGCGGTGATCGACGCGGGGTTCGGCTACCCGGCGACGGCATGGGCGGGCGCCGCGATGACGGTGACGGCGATCGGCGCGACGGCGGTGTCACTGCGCCTGCACCGCGGACCGGCCACGAGGCTCGTCGCGTCGTCCGGTCCCAAGGACCTCAACTCCCCACCGCAGGACGCCCCTTCGGCCTCCGCAGCCCCGCCTCGGTGAGCCTGCGCACCAGCTCCTTCGAGCCGATCTCCACGGCCCCGGACCGCACCGCGTCCTCGTAGCGGTGCGACGGCAGGTCGTAGTGGTCGCGCTCGAAGGCGCGGGGCGGGACGCCGAGCCGCTCGGCGAAGAGATGGAGCTCGTCAAAGGAGACGTCGCTGACCACGTGGGACCACATGCGCCCATGGCCGGGCCAGGTCGGCGGATCGATGTAGACCGTCATCGCGCGACGGTGCCGAGGGACCCCACGGGCGCCACGACCACGCCCGCCTCGCTGCACACCCAGTGCGGGTCGGGGCCCAACTCCGGTTCCACATCGAGGGCATGGGGTTCGCCGGAGCCGCACACCGGGCACAGGGGCCAGCGGCCGTTGCGTTCGAGGAGTCCGTCCTGGACGTCCTGCGCGACGAGCCCGGCGACGTAGTCGACCCCTTCCGGCCACTGCTCGACCCACCAGCGGCGGTGCACTATCGAGTCCTCGACGAGCGACACGACGTCGGCGTGCGCGACCTCGCGGGAGCCGAGGTCGGCGAGTACGAGGGCACGGGCCGCGTGCAGTGCCTGTTCGAGGGGGCTGATCTCCATGTAGCCATTGTGCTCCCTCGGCGTACGCGCCCACAGGCCCCTCGGAGCGACTGGAAGGCCCCCTGCGACGTGCCGTACCGCACAGCCGAAGGACTCTTGACGCCGCACCCCTCTGAAAATATCTTTCAAATGTGACCAGCAACGTGAAGGAAATTTTCGCGGGCGACGCGCCGCCCGCCCCGGCCGCCCTCGCGGCCAAGGTGCGGACGCTCGCGCCGTCGATGACCCGCTCCATGCAGCGGGTCGCCGAGGCCGTCGCCGGTGACCCGGCCGGCTGCGCGGCCCTCACGGTCACCGGCCTGGCCGAGCTCACCGGCACCAGCGAGGCGACGGTGGTCCGCACCGCCCGCCTCCTCGGCTACCCCGGATACCGGGACCTGCGCCTCGCCCTCGCCGGGCTCGCCGCCCAGCAGCAGTCGGGCCGCGCCCCCGCCGTCACCGCGGACATAGCGGTCGACGACCCCATCGCCGACGTCGTCGCGAAGCTCGCGTACGACGAGCAGCAGACCCTCGCCGACACCGCGGCCGGCCTCGACACCGTGCAGCTCGGCGCGGCCGTGAACGCGCTGGCGGGCGCCCGCCGCATCGACATCTACGGCATCGGCGCGTCCAGCCTCGTCGGCCAGGACCTCGCCCAGAAGCTCCTGCGCATCGGACTGATCGCCCACGCCCACGGCGACCCGCACCTGGCGATCACCAACGCCGTGCAGCTGCGCGCCAAGGACGTCGCCATCGCCATCACGCACTCGGGATCCACCGGCGACGTGATCGAACCGCTCCGCGTCGCCTTCGAGCACGGGGCCGCCACGATCGCGATCACCGGCCGCCCCGACGGCCCGGTCTCGCAGTACGCCGACCACATACTGACCACGTCCACGGCCCGCGAGAGCGAGCTGCGGCCGGCCGCGATGTCGTCCCGTACGAGCCAGCTGCTCGTCGTGGACTGCCTGTTCGTGGGCGTCGCGCAGCGTACGTACGAGACGGCGGCCCCGGCCCTGTCGGCGTCTTACGAGGCACTCGCGCACCGTCACACGCCGCGCGGCTCCCGCTAGGCGACGCGCCCCCGCCCTCCCCCTGTGACCCCACCGCCGCACCGCCGCACCGCCGCACCGGAAAGAGCCGCACACCTCATGACCTCCACGACCGACGCCGCCGACAACTACAGCGAACTGCGCGCCCAGCTCGCCACGCTCACCACCGAGGCGTTCCGCCCGGAACTCTCCGAGATCGACCAGCTGTCGACGCTGGAGATCGCGCGGATCATGAACGGCGAGGACGCCAGCGTGCCCACCGCCGTCGCCGAGCGGCTCCCGCAGATCGCCGCCGCGATCGACGGCACGGCCGAGCGGATGGCCCGCGGCGGCCGCCTCGTCTACGCGGGCGCGGGCACGGCCGGCCGGCTCGGCGTCCTGGACGCGTCCGAGTGCCCGCCCACGTTCAACACCGACCCGAGCGAGGTCGTCGGCCTGATCGCGGGCGGCCCGAGCGCCATGGTCAAGGCGGTCGAGGGCGCCGAGGACTCCAAGGAGCTCGCGGCCGAGGATCTGGACGCGCTGGGTCTGACGGCGGACGACGTCGTCGTCGGCATCTCGGCCTCGGGCCGCACCCCGTACGCCATCGGCGCCGTCGAGCACGCGCGCGGCCGGGGCGCCCTCACGATCGGCCTGTCCTGCAACGCGGACAGCGCGCTCGCGGCGGCCGCGGACCACGGCATCGAGGTCGTCGTCGGCCCCGAACTCCTCACCGGTTCGACCCGGCTGAAGGCGGGCACGGCCCAGAAGCTCGTCCTCAACATGCTGTCGACGATCACCATGATCCGGCTCGGCAAGACGTACGGGAACCTGATGGTGGACGTACGCGCCTCGAACGAGAAGCTGCGCGCCCGCTCCCGCCGGATCGTCGCCCTGGCCACCGGCGCGGACGACGCCGCCATCGAGGCCGCGCTCGCCGCGACGGACGGAGAGGTGAAGAACGCCATCCTCGTGATCCTCGGCTCGGTCGACGGCCCGACGGCCGCCCGTCTCCTGACCGACAGCAAGGGCCACCTGCGCGCCGCGCTCCAGGCCTCGGCCACCACCCCGTAGTCCCGTACGGCTCCACCCCCCACGCACAGCAAGGCACCACGACCATGGCTGACTCAAAGAACCGCGCCATCGCCGCCGCGATCCTTCCTCTCGTCGGCGGCGCATCGAACGTCACTTCCGTAGCCCACTGCATGACCCGGCTCCGTCTCGGCCTGGCCGACCGCGCGCTCGTCGACGAGGACGCGCTGAAGGCGCTGCCCGACGTCATGGGCGTGGTCGACGACGAGACGTACCAGATCGTCCTCGGACCGGGAAAGGTCGCCCGGATCACCCCGGAGTTCGAGGAGCTGGTGCAGGACGGCAAGACGGCCGCACCGGAGCCGCACTCGGTGACCGCCGACGAACTCGCCGCCCAGGGCGCCGAGTTGAAGGCGGCCCGGAAAGCGAAGAACGCCACCCCGTTCAAGCTGTTCCTGCGCCGGATCGCGAACATCTTCGTGCCGCTGATCCCGGCGCTGATCGGCTGCGGCATCATCGCCGGCATCAACGGCCTGCTGATCAACCTGCACTGGCTGCCGGGCGTCACCCCCGCCCTGGCCGCCATCGCCTCCGGCTTCATGGCGCTGATCGCGGTGTTCGTCGGCTACAACACGGCGAAGGAGTTCGGCGGTACGCCGATCCTGGGCGGCGCGGTCGCGGCGATCATCGTCTACGCGGGCGTCGCGAACATCGAGGCGTTCGGCCAGAAGCTCTCCCCGGGCCAGGGCGGCGTGCTGGGCGCGCTGGGCGCGGCGGTCCTGGCGACGTACATCGAGAAGTGGTGCAGGAAGTGGGTCCCGGAGGCCGTGGACGTGCTGGTCACGCCCACCCTCACGGTCCTGGTCTCCGGCCTGGTCACGATCTTCGGCCTGATGTTCGTCGCGGGCGAGATCTCCACGGGCATCGGCACCGCGGCGAACTGGCTCCTCGACAACACGGGCGCCTTCGCGGGCCTCGTCCTCGGCGGGCTCTTCCTCCCCCTGGTCATGCTGGGCCTGCACCAGGCCCTCATCCCCATCCACACCACGCTCATCGAGCAGCAGGGCTACACCGTCCTGCTCCCCGTCCTGGCGATGGCGGGCGCGGGCCAGGTCGGCTGCGCGATCGCGGTGTACAAGCGCCTCAAGCACAACAAGTCGATCCGTACGACGATCAAGTCCGCGCTCCCCGCAGGCTTCCTCGGCGTCGGCGAACCCCTGATCTACGGCGTCTCGCTCCCGCTCGGCCGCCCGTTCATCACGGCGTGCGTGGGCGGCGCGGCGGGCGGCGCGTTCGTCGGCTTCTTCTCGATGATCGGCGACAAGGTCGGCTCGACGGCGATCGGCCCCTCGGGCTGGGCCCTGTTCCCCCTCCTCGACGGCAACAAGGGCCTCGGCACGACGGTCGCGATCTACGGCGCGGGCCTCCTGGTCGGCTACCTCGTGGGCTTTGTGGCCACGTACTTCTTCGGCTTCAGCAAGCAGATGCTGGTCGAGCTGAACGTGGACTCCGCGGACACCGCCGCGGGCGAGTCCCCGGCCCCGGTCCTCGCGGGCACGAAGGAACCGGCAAGGGCCTGAAGCCCTTCAGGCGTACGCGACCGTCGACTCAGCCGGGAAAGCCGGCCGTGTCGACGGTCGCCGCGAACGGATCCGGCAGCTTGAGGCTTTCTCCCAGCGTCCCACGGACGAGCGACCGAGGCGGCGATCCACTCATCGCGGCCTCGCCTGAGCCTGCCGGTTCAGCTCCCGCACCCGTTCCCGGAGCACCTCCCCCGCCTGCGCCTCCCCCACCGCCTCCGGCGGACAGTCCCACTCGCGCCCGCCGCCGGGCGGCCGCAACTGCACGTAACCGCCCTCGCGCCCCATGACCTGCCCGACGCGCCCGTCCCGTACGTCGATCACGTACGCGCCGATGTTCATCGCGCTGCGCGCCCTTCGTGCAGTACGGCCACGAGCCGCATCGCCGTATCGAGGTTCACGCACCCCAGGTCCACCAGCGGATAGCCGACCTCCCCCGCCGCCGACACGGGGTCGACCCGCAGGGACGGCAGCAGCACGCCCAACACCCCGAGTTCGGCCCGCAGTTGCGCGACGGTCTCCTCGACCACCCGCAGCCGCTCCGCGTCCCGCACCACCATCGCCCGCTCCTTCACGCCAAGTTCTGCTTTCGACACCCAGCGTGACGGGGTCGGCTCTACGCTTTCCAGGGGTAGCGGCCCAACAAACCCTTTGTTGCTCGGGGAGTCGATGCACGTGACCGGACCCAAGGACCTCGATCCCGCCTCCCGCCGGGTCATGGTCGGCGAGGAACTCCGCCACGCGAGAGAACGAACGGGACTGACCCAACAGGCCCTGGGCGAGCTGCTGTTCGTGAGCGGGTCGTACGTCGGCCAGATGGAGGCGGGGACGAGGCGGATCCTGCCGGACATGGCGGAACGGCTGGACGAGGCGCTGGGGGCGGCGGGGTTCTTCGTCCGGCACGGGGTGAAGGCGAACGAGTCGAAGCACCCTGTTCAGTTCGCGGATACGGCCGAGGCAGAGGCTCTGGCGACCTCGATCCTGGAGTACGGGGCGATGCTCATCCCTGGCCTGCTCCAGACCCCGGACTACGCCCGCGCAGTCTTCCTCGATTTCCAGCCCACGGCGCCGGACGAGGTCATCGAGAAGCTCCTGACCGCCCGCATGGAGCGCACTCGCCTCCTCGACAATCCAACAAAGCCTGTGTTGTGGGCCGTTCTGGACGAGGCCGCATTGCGCCGACGGGTCGGCGGGGCTGCTGTGATGGCCGACAATCTGCACCACATCGCCGACCTGATGCGCAAGCGCCGGATCGTCGCCCAAGTGCTCCCGTTCACGGCGGGCGGCCACGCCTCTCTACACGGCCCGCTCAAACTCATGCACTTCGACGACGCGCCCCCGCTCACCTACGTCGAGGCACCCTCTGTCGGCCTACTACTGGACGATCCGGCCACGGTTGCCCGCCACCAACTGTCCTACGATCTAGTGAGGGCCAACGCACTCACCCCGAGGCAGTCCCTGGCCCTGATCTCTTCAGTGGCAGAGGATTACACACATGAAGATCACGAACCCCAAGCCTGATCTCGCCTCGGCCAGCTGGCACAAATCCAGCTACAGCGCCGGCGACGGCGGCAACTGCCTGGAAGTCACCCATGACCACCCCGGCCTCGTCCCCGTCCGCGACTCCAAGAACCCCACCGGCCCGAAGCTCGCGTTCCGGGCGGATGCCTGGTCCGCGTTCATCACGGACCTCAAGGGAGAGCGCTAGGGCGTGTCCGCCCGCGCGGCAGCGCTGCGCGCGGCGCTGCCCCGGGTGCGGGGATGAAACGGCCTCAACTGCTGCACCAGAATGGCCACATGAGCCACGACCGCGAACACCCGGACGACGACGACCGCGTCTTCGTCCGGAGCAGCTGGGGCACCAACCGGTACGTCTACAACCCGCACAACCCCGTCGGCCGCGTCCTCATCTTCGGCTCGCTGCTGTTCGCGGCGGTCGCGCTCTACGCGCTGTACCACCCGGACGTCTTCCGGGGCGGCTGGGACGGTGACGATCTGCGGACCGCGGTGACCGGCGCGACGGCGCAGTTGTCGGCGGAGAAGTCCGGGCCGGGGACCGACACCGGGCTGTACGAGGACATCCTGACGCAGGACATCGCGCAGCACGGACAGGGTCCGGAAGACGGCCTCACCGTCACGCTCGCCTCCGACCCGCCCGAATCCACGATCTGGTACGGCGGCGCCGAGGACGCCGACTTCTCGGTCAGGGCCCGCGGCACCGACACCGCGTTCTGCCTGCACGTGCATGCGCTGCAGCTGCCGAAGGCGATGGGCTACGACTCCGTGGACTTCACCGTCGACGACGGGACCTGCCCCGCGGCGCCTTGACCCCTCCACATGCGTGCGCGCGGCCCCGCGCGCATTCTGGAGCTATGGCTGACAGCACGTTCTCGAAGATTTCCTGGACCGAGTTCCGTCCCGACCAGGGGCGGCTGACCGCCGGCGCCGTACTGACCGGCGCCGGGATGCTGGTCGCCGCGGCCGGTGTCGGCGTGCTCGTGTTCGAACTGGTCCGCGCGGGCCGCACCTGGACCGGCACCTGGGAGGTGCCGCCCACCGAGCTGGCGTCCCGCACCTTCCACCAGGCGCAGACCGCCGCCCAGAGCGCGGCCCAGGCCGGCCGCGAGGCCTGGACCAGCTACCAGGAGTCGCCGGTCCGGCGCGGCTGAGGCCTCACGTTCGGATCACCCCGGGCCGCGCGTTTCCTACTTGGCGGGCGCCCACCCCGGGATCCTCGGCAGCACCTTCTCGGCGATCTGGAACAGCACCGTGTCGTCCGGCACCGCGCCGTCCGAGCGCCACAGTGACAGCTCGAAGGAGCCGCCCTTGTCCTTCGGTTCACCGGGGCGGCAAGGAAGACCGGCCGGGGAACGCCCGAGGGCGGCACCCCTCGTGAAGAGGAGTGCCGCCCTCGGAAAGGACAGGCTGAACCGTCAGGCTCAGAAGTCCATGTCACCGCCCGGCATGCCGCCCGGAGCGCCGCCCGCGGCGGCCTTCTCCGGCTTGTCGGCGATGACGGCCTCGGTGGTGAGGAACAGTGCGGCGATGGACGCGGCGTTCTGCAGGGCAGAGCGCGTGACCTTCGCCGGGTCGAGGATGCCCTCGGCGATCATGTCGACGTACTCACCGGTCGCGGCGTTCAGGCCGTGGCCGATGGGAAGGTTGCGGACCTTCTCCACGACGACGCCACCCTCGAGACCACCGTTGACGGCGATCTGCTTGAGCGGGGCCTCCAGCGCGAGCTTCACGGCGTTGGCGCCGGTCGCCTCGTCGCCGTCGAGCTCGAGCTTGTCGAAGACCGCGGAGGCCTGGAGGAGAGCGACGCCACCACCGGCGACGATGCCCTCTTCGACGGCCGCCTTCGCGTTGCGAACGGCGTCCTCGATGCGGTGCTTGCGCTCCTTGAGCTCGACCTCGGTGGCCGCGCCCGCCTTGATGACGGCCACGCCGCCGGCGAGCTTGGCGAGGCGCTCCTGGAGCTTCTCGCGGTCGTAGTCCGAGTCGCTGTTCTCGATCTCGGCACGGATCTGGTTGACGCGGCCCTGGACCTGGTCGCTGTCACCGGCGCCGTCGACGATCGTCGTCTCGTCCTTGGTGATGACGACCTTGCGGGCGCGGCCGAGCAGGTCGAGACCGGCGTTCTCCAGCTTGAGGCCGACCTCCTCGGAGATGACGGTGCCACCGGTGAGGATGGCGATGTCGCCGAGCATGGCCTTGCGGCGGTCACCGAAGCCCGGGGCCTTGACGGCGACGGACTTGAAGGTGCCACGGATCTTGTTGACGACCAGGGTCGACAGGGCCTCGCCCTCGACGTCCTCGGCGATGATCAGCAGCGGCTTGCCGGACTGCATGACCTTCTCGAGCAGCGGAAGGAGGTCCTTCACGTTGCCGATCTTCGAGTTGACGATCAGGATGTACGGGTCGTCGAGCGACGCCTCCATACGCTCCATGTCGGTGGCGAAGTACGCCGAGATGTAGCCCTTGTCGAAGCGCATGCCCTCGGTGAGCTCAAGCTCGAGCCCGAAGGTCTGCGACTCCTCGACGGTGATGACGCCTTCCTTGCCGACCTTGTCCATCGCCTCGGCGATGAGCTCGCCGATCTGGGTGTCGGCGGCGGAGATGGAGGCCGTGGAAGCGATCTGCTCCTTGGTCTCGACATCCTTGGCCTGCTCGAGCAGGGCGGCGGAGACGGCCTCGACGGCCTTCTCGATGCCGCGCTTGAGGGCCATCGGGTTGGCGCCGGCCGCGACGTTGCGCAGGCCTTCCTTGACGAGCGCCTGGGCGAGGACGGTCGCGGTCGTCGTGCCGTCACCGGCGACGTCGTCCGTCTTCTTCGCGACCTCCTTGACCAGCTCGGCGCCGATCTTCTCGTACGGGTCCTCGAGCTCGATCTCCTTGGCGATGGACACACCATCGTTGGTGATCGTGGGGGCGCCCCACTTCTTCTCGAGGACGACGTTGCGACCCTTGGGGCCCAGGGTCACCTTGACGGCGTCGGCGAGCTGGTTCATGCCGCGCTCGAGGCCGCGCCGTGCCTCCTCGTCGAACGCGATGATCTTGGCCATGTGAAGTGGTCCTCCCGGACGCGGTGGAAATGCAAACGGACCGTGCTGGTGCCCGCGACGGACGGCCTGCATGCCGTGTGGTTCCTTGCCCCACCCGGCCTGCGAGCCTCACCGACCCGATCCAAGTTCTGTCACTCTCACCTTCAGAGTGCTAACGCAATGATTAGCACTCGGCCTAGGAGAGTGCAAGCGCCTCCGGCAGACGCGCGGTCCCCGCGGGCGGCGTGCGCGGGCCGCGCGCGCACGCACGAGAGGCCCGTACCCCTCGCGGGGTACGGGCCTCTCGGCGTGAGTGTGTCGGTGGCCGTTCGCGCCGAGATTCAGACGGCGAGCTTGACCATGTCCGCCTGCGGACCCTTCTGGCCCTGCGAGATCTCGAATTCGACTCGCTGACCCTCTTCAAGGGTGCGGTACCCGTCCATCTGGATGGCGCTGTAGTGGACGAAAACATCCGCACCACCGTCGACCGCGATGAAGCCGTACCCCTTCTCCGCGTTGAACCACTTGACGGTGCCCTGAGCCATGGCTAACTCCCCTATTACTGGCCCTTGCACAGGACCGCACTTCGCGGACCCGGGTCAGACCTCACCCCCCATTGGTTGGGGGTGTGCGCCGGAACGCGTCGACCGCGGCTGAATGTATCTGCCCAACTGCCCTCTGCAACAGGTCAATCGGACGAGAATTCTGGGCACGGCAGAGCGGTAATAAGCGACGGAGTCATTGGATTCCGGGGCAACTCGGGCCCGACAAATGACGCGAACACCCAATAAGGGCGGGGCACTTTGGCTGCTTCTTGTCGGGCGGCGGCCGACTTCATATATGCGCTCGGCACAAGCGCGAAGCTCGCTTCCCAACTCTACCGCGCCTAACCATGCAGAATTGCCCCCTCCGCTTCTCGCGCGGAGGGGGCAATTCACGTAACTCTGCGTGGCCTTGTCGGTGGCCGGGCGGTCAGCCGCCGGCACTGTGCTCGACGGTCAGCCTCCGGCGACGGCCGGGATGATCGAGACGCCCGCGCCTTCCGGCGTCGCCGTCTCGAGGCCCTGCTCGAAGCGCACGTCGTCGTCGTTGACGTAGACGTTGACGAAGCGGCGCAGCTTGCCCTGGTCGTCCAGGACGCGGGCCGCGATGCCCGTGTGGTTCTTCTCCAGGTCGGCGAGGACCTCGGAGAGGGTGGCGCCCTCGGCGGCCACCTCGGCCTTGCCGCCGGTGTAGGTGCGCAGGATGGTGGGGATGCGGACGTTGACGCTCATGTGGGGCTGCAGCCTTTCCGTGCGGGTGTCGCGGGGGTTCGCGGGTCTTCGCGGGTCTTCGCGGGGTCTTCAGTGGGCGAGGCCCGCGTCGCGGAACGCGTCCAGGCTCGGGCGGATCGTGGCCGTCGCCTGGGACGTCTCGGCGACCGCGTCGAGGGTCTTGAGGCCGTCGCCGGTGTTGAGGACGACGGTGGTGAGCGCCGGGTCGATCAGGCCGGCCTCGATCAGCTTCTTCGTGACGCCGACCGTCACACCGCCCGCGGTCTCCGCGAAGATGCCCTCGGTCTGCGCGAGGAGCTTGATCGCGTCGACGACCTGCTCGTCGTTGACGTCCTCCACGGCGCCGCCGGTGCGGCGGGCGATGTCGAGGACGTACGGGCCGTCGGCCGGGTTGCCGATGGCCAGCGACTTGGCGATCGTGTTCGGCTTCTGCGGCCGCACGACGTCGTGGCCGCCCTTGTAGGCGACGGAGACCGGCGAGCAGCCCTCGGCCTGGGCGCCGAAGAGCTTGTACGGCTTGTCCTCGACGAGGCCGAGCTTGATCAGCTCCTGGAGACCCTTGTCGATCTTCGTGAACTGGGAGCCGGACGCGATCGGGATGACCAGCTGGTCCGGGAGCTGCCAGCCGAGCTGCTCGCAGATCTCGTACGCCAGGGTCTTGGAGCCCTCGCCGTAGTACGGGCGCAGGTTGACGTTGACGAAGCCCCAGCCCTCGCCGAGCGGGTCGCCGATGAGCTCGGAGCAGAAGCGGTTGACGTCGTCGTAGTTGCCCTCGATGCCGACGAGTTCACCGCCGTAGACCGCGGCCATGACGACCTTGCCCTGCTCCAGGTCGTGCGGGATGAACACGCAGGAGCGGAAGCCGGCGCGGGCCGCGGCGGCGCCGACGGCGCCGGCGAGGTTGCCGGTGGAGGAGCAGGACAGCGTGGTGAAGCCGAAGGCGCGGGCGGCCTCGATGGCCTGGGCGACGACGCGGTCCTTGAAGGAGTGCGTGGGGTTGCCCGAGTCGTCCTTGACGAACAACTTGCCCTGCTCGACGCCGAGTTCACGGGCGAGGTTGTCGGCCTTGACGAGCTTGGTCCAGCCGGGGTTCAGGTTCGGCTTCTCGGCGACGTCCGCCGGGACGGGCAGGAGAGGGGCATAGCGCCAGATGTTGGCGGGGCCGGCCTCGATCTGCTTACGCAGCGACTCGGGGTCGCCGACCGGCAGGTCGTAGGTGACTTCGAGCGGCCCGAAACACTCGGCACAGGCGAAGATCGGTCCGAGCGGGAAGCTGGTGCCGCACTCCCGGCAGGAGAGCGCCGTGGCGGGTCCGAGATCAACGGAAGTGGTGGTGGCGACAGTCTGCGCAGCCATGATGGCGAGGCCCTTTCTCCTCATCTTCCTCGCGGCGCATCTCGCCACGAGACGGAATTGGCACCTTCCCCACCTGGACCTCGGCAAGGTCGGCGGGAGGGTTGCCGGGACTTCAACGGGCCGTATCCCTCTGTCCCTCTGGATGAGCGCTATTCGGTTGTTGAGCTGTCGCTTGATCACTCAAGCGTGGCGGTGACCCCGACATGCGATGGTCACCGGCGTTGTTCAAGACTGTAACCGAAGGCCTGGAGGCTTGAGATAGTCGTCCGAACCGCGAGATGGATCACAGTTCGTGATCCGGCAGAGCCGACAGTGAGGAGCCGCGCACCGTGCTGGAAGAAGTAGAGCGCTGGCTGAGCAGGCGTTCCTGGTCGGTGACCGACCGCCCGCTCCCTCAGCTGATCGCCGCGAAGCGCGCCGCGGGCACTTCGGTGAGCGTGGTGCTCCCCGCGCTGAACGAGGAGGAGACGGTCGGCGAGATCGTCGCCGAGATCCGGCGCGCCCTGATGACGGAGCGGATGCCGCTGGTCGACGAACTGGTGGTGATCGACTCGGGTTCGACGGACCGTACGGCCGAGGTGGCGCGGGCCGCCGGGGCGCGGGTCGTGCACCGGGACGCGATCCTG
Organism: Streptomyces sp. NPDC045026; assembly: GCF_056432625.1. Taxonomy (NCBI): domain Bacteria; kingdom Bacillati; phylum Actinomycetota; class Actinomycetes; order Kitasatosporales; family Streptomycetaceae; genus Streptomyces; species Streptomyces sp. NPDC045026. Next base: position 105,336 of record NZ_JBWKIS010000005.1, on the reverse strand, counting down.
CCGAGGATCCCGGCCGTGCCGGGCAAGGGCGAGGTGCTGTGGCGCTCGCTGCTCGCGACAGGCGGCGACATCGTCTGTTTCGTGGACGCGGACCTGAAGGAGTTCTCCGCGGACTTCGTCTCGGGGATCGTGGGCCCGCTGCTCACGGATCCCGGCGTGGACTTCGTGAAGGCGATGTACGACCGTCCGCTCGGTTCCGCCGCGGGTCAGGGCGGCCGGGTCACGGAGCTGGTGGCGCGCCCGCTCCTGAATCTGCACTGGCCGCTCCTTGCGGGGTTCGTGCAGCCGCTCGGCGGCGAGTACGCGGCGCGCAGATCGCTGCTGGAGCGCCTGCCGTTCCCGGTCGGTTACGGCGTGGAGCTGGGCCTTCTCGTCGACGCGCTGCACACGGTGGGCCTGGACGCGCTCGGGCAGGTCGACGTCGGGGTGCGCAAGCACCGGCACCAGGACGGGCAGGCGCTGGGGCGGATGGCCGCGGCGATCTACCGCACCGCGCAGCTGCGGCTGGCGCGCGGGCACCTCGTACGTCCCGTGCTCACCCAGTTCGAGCGCGGGGAACGGGGATTCGAGCCACGTACGCATGACGTGGACACCGAGGAACGCCCCCCGATGACCGAAATCACCGAGTACGCGGAGCGTCGCGTGGCGTAGCCGGGGGCACTCATACGTTTTGCCTACATTGCCCTTTATGTGGCTCAGACAAGTTACGGGTGAGCGACGGCTGCGCGCAGCCGCGACCCGCACCGCCGGGGCGCTCGTCGCCACGGCCACCGCGCTGACGGCGCTCGGCGCCGCGGCCCCCGCCTCGGCGGACGTCTCCCCGCCGTTCGCCAAGCGCTACGAGGCATCCCTGTACGGCGACTTCGTGACCATCGGCAACACCGTCACGGACTGTCCGAAGGCCGCCCGGCGCGGTGGGGACGATCCGTGCACGTCGGTGGTCACGCCCAGGCGGGAGCAGGCCCGCCCGGTCCCGCCACAGGAGTCGCACGGACCGGAACTGGCCCGCACCGGCGGGTCGCACACGCTCCTGCACGGCGGTCTCGCGGCCTCCCTGTCCGGCCTCGGCGTCCTCGCGGTGGCGGCGGCGCGCAGCCGGCGGGACTGACCCACGCGGGTAGCCGTCAGGACAGGCGGACGGCGGATCGTATACGGCCGGGCTCCCACGGAGTCCGGCCGTACGTTTGAGCGTTTACGGGCCGGGCTACGTTTGCCCGTATGGCTTCCACGCAGGGTGCACAGATCCTCGTCGCGTCCAACCGCGGTCCGGTCTCGTACGAGCTACGGGCCGACGGGACGCTCGACGCGCGGCGCGGCGGGGGCGGGCTCGTCTCCGGGCTCTCCGCGATCGGACAGGACCCGGACGGCGCGAGCGCGGTGTGGGTGTGCGCGGCCCTCGGCGCCGGGGACCGCGAGGCGGTGCGGCGCGGCGTCGGCGAGCCGGGGGTACGGATGCTCGACATCGACCCCGAGGTGTACGCCGACGCGTACAACGGCATCGCGAACTCGGTCCTCTGGTTCGTCCACCACATGCTCTACCAGACGCCCCTGGAGCCGGCCTTCGGGCCCGAGTTCCGTGCGCGGTGGGCGTCGTACGAGGCCTACAACCGGGCGTTCGCCGAGGCGCTGGCCGCGGAGGCCGGGCCGGGCGCGGCGGTCGTCGTGCAGGACTACCACCTGGCGCTCGTGCCGGGGATGCTGCGGGAGCTGCGCGACGACCTGCTCATCGGGCACTTCTCGCACACCCCGTGGGCGCCGGTCGACTACTTCCGGATGCTGCCGGACGACATCGCGGGGCAGCTGCTGCGCGGGATGCTGGGCGCGGACCGGCTGGGGTTCCTGACGCGGCGCTGGGCGGACACGTTCACCGCGTGCTGCGAGGCCGTGGTGGGCGGCACCTCCGGCACGGAGATCGGGGTGCACGGCCTCGGCGCGGACGCGGACTTCCTGCGGGAGCGCTCGCACCGCCCCGACGTCGAGGAGCGGCTCGTGGCGCTGCGGGAGCAGATCGGCGGCGCGGACCGCAAGGTGATCGTCCGCGTGGACCGCACGGAGCTGTCGAAGAACATCGTGCGCGGCCTGCACGCGTACCGGCTCCTCCTGGAGGAGCACCCCGAGTGGCGCGAGCGGGTCGTGCACGTCGCCTTCGCCTACCCGTCACGGCAGGACCTGGCGGTCTACCGGGAGTACACCGACGAGGTGTCCCGGGTCGCCGGGGAGATCAACTCCCGCTTCGGTACGGAGAGTTGGACCCCTGTCGTGCTCCACGTGAAGGACGACTTCGCGCGCTCCCTGGCCGCGTACCGGCTGGCCGACGTGGCGCTGGTCAACCCGATCAGGGACGGCATGAACCTCGTCGCCAAGGAGGTCCCGGTCGTCTCCGACGAGGGCTGCGCGCTGGTCCTGTCGCGGGAGGCGGGGGCGTACGAGGAGCTGGGCGAGGACGCGCTCGTGGTGAACCCGTACGACGTGTCGGCGACGGCCGGCGCGCTGCACGCGGCGCTGGTCATGGGCGTCGGGGAACGCACCGAGCGCGCGAAGCGGCTCGCCGCCGCGGCGACCGCGCTGCCGCCCGCCCAGTGGTTCCTCGACCAGCTCGACGCGCTGCGGGCGCTGAGGGGTTAGGCGTTGCCGGCCTGGCCCCGGGAGCTGATCGCGCGGGCCAGGCCCGACAGCAGCCCCACCACTCCCTGCGGCCCGTCCACCACCACGTCCGCCCGTTCGGCCAGCTCCGTGACCTCCGAGCTGCCGCTGCACACCAGCAGGCCCGGCACCCCGTCCCTGCGGAGCTTGTCGACGGCGGCGAACGCGGGCAGGTCGCCGAGGTCGTCGCCGGCGTAGAGGACCGACGTCGCGCCCACCTCGCGTACGTACGCCGTGAGCGCCGCGCCCTTGTCCATGCCGGGCGGGCGCAGTTCCAGGACGAGGCGGCCGGGCTCGACGATCAGGCCGTGCCGGGCCGCGAGGTCGGACAGGGGCGCGCGCAGCGCCTCGAACGCGGCCTGCGGGTCGCCCGCGCGGCGCGTGTGGACGGCGACGGCGCGGCCCTTCTCCTCCACCCACGTGCCGCGCCAGGCCCCTACGGACTCCAGCACGCCGGGCAGTTCGGCGCGGACGGCCGCGACGCCGGGGTGCGGGGCGGGGGCGTGGACCGTGCCGGTGACGGCGTCCCAGCGCTCGGCGCCGTAGTGGCCGAGGACCACTAGGTGTTCGAGGCCGGGGACGCCCGCGAAGCCGCCGTGGCGGACGGCGACGCCCGCGGGGCGGCCGGTGATCACGGCGACGGAGGCGACCTGCGGTGCGAGCGCGGCGAGCGCGTGGACGGCGCCGGGGTGGGCGCGGGCCTGTTCGGGGTCGGGCACGATCGGTGCGAGCGTGCCGTCGAAGTCGAGCGCGATCACGGCCCGCGCGGGGTCCGAGAGGAGTGCGTCGAGGCCGTCACGCCCGGCGGAGGTCACAGGCGACGGAAGGTCGTGCTGCTGTGGGCTGCCCATGCGCCGAGCCTATCCGCGGGAGTCGGGCCGTACTCCCGGCGTGCGGGACGGACCGGGCGCGAGTCAGCGCTCCTCGCGGCGGGCCTGCCGTACGCGGCGCAGCCGGTTGACGGTGACGGGGTCGTGGGCGAGGGCCCTCGGGTCGTCGAGGAGCGCGTTGAGGAGCTGGTAGTAGCGGACCGGGGCCAGGCCCAGCTCCTCGCGCACGGCGCGCTCCTTGACCCCGGCCGACGTCCATCCGCGCCGCTCCAGAGCGAGAACGCCCTGCTCACGCGGGGACAGGCCGTCGGACGGCATGTCCCCGACGGACTCTGGCTCTGGCGCGGACTCGGGCTCTGGCTCTGGCTCTGCGTACGGCGGTTCGCTCACGGCAGCGACGCTACTCCGCGTTCTCCGCCGTGTCGGCCGCGCGCTGGAGCCGGCCGAGGGTGGCGCCCGGGTTGCCGTTGGGGCCGACGGTCGAGCCGATCTCGCGCTTGATGCCGGCGCTGACCTGGGCCCAGGACGTCTTGCCGACGGGGTAGAGCTGCGAGTTCGGCAGTTCGCCGAGGAACTTCGAGAGCTTCTGGTCGCGCGGGTCGTCGGCCATCGTGTCCGAGGCCGAGTTGGTGACCGGCAGGAGGTCGTACTCGCGGGAGAAGTCGAGGACGTTCTTCTCGCTGTAGACGAAGTCGAGGAACTTGCCGACCTGCTCCTGATGGCCGTTCTGCCGGAACGCCATCATCCAGTCGGCGACGCCCATGGTCGACCGGGCCCTGCCGTTGATGCCGGGCATCGGCACCATGCCGAACTTGACGCCCTTCTTGGCGGCCATCTGCATCAGCGTCGGGTGCCCGTTGAGCATGCCGACGTCACCGCGCGTGAAGGCCGCGAAGGCCTCCTTGCGGTCGAGCTTGGCGGGCGGGGTCGGACCGGTGAGGCCCTGGCCGACCAGGTCGTTCTTCAGCCACTCGAAGGTCTTGACGTTCTGCGGGGAGTCGAGGCTGTAGGTGCCGACGTCGTCGGTGTACCCGCTGCCGCCGCTCAGCATCCACATCATCGTCTCGGCCTGCGCCTCCTCACTGCCCAGCGGGAGCGCGTAAGGGATCTTCACGCCGCGCGCCTTGAGGGCCTTGGCGTCGGCCTGGAGCTGGGCCCAGGTCTGCGGCGGGGTCAGACCGGCCTTGCCGAAGAGGGTCTTGTTGTAGAACAGCAGCCGCGTGGAGGATGCGAAGGGCATGCCGTACTGGACGCGGGAGACCTCACCGGCGTCGGCGAGCTGCGGCAGGAAGTCGGACTGCACGGGGATGGAGAGCAGGTCGTTCGCGCTGTAGAGCTTGCCGCTCGCGGCGTAGTCGGAGTACGCGCCGATCTGCGCCATGTCGGGCGCGTGGCCGTCCGCGACCATCTTCTTGACCTTGGCGTCGACGTCGCTCCAGGAGTAGACGCTGACGTCGACCTTGATGCCGGGGTTCTTCTTCTCGAAGGCGGCGGACAGCTTGTCCCAGTATTTCTGGGAGCTGTTCGCCGGGGAGTCGCCGTAGTCGGCGGCCACCAGCTTCAGGGTCACGTCGTCGGAACCCGGGCCTCCGCAGGCGGCCAGCGTCGCCGCCATGCCGAGCGCGGCCATCGCCGCCGTCAGACCTGTCATGCGCCGCTGCACAGCCGGTTTCCCACCCTCTTGAAGTCGCTCGTCCGGATTTCGGACCCGGAATACTCAGGTCCGGACACAAGGTCTACACCACGCGCGTTTAGCACCTGCAACGGGCCTCCGCCACGAAACCGGAAAACGCATCATCCGTACACATCGACGCAAGATCCATGCAAGTGGACTAGACCTCTCGCGGGTATACGCGCGAGACTGTCCCCCGTGAGACATGTCATCGCCCTCGATGTGGGCGGCACCGGAATGAAGGCCGCCCTGGTCGGGGCCGACGGCACCCTGCTCCACCAGACGCGGCGTGCCACCGGCCGCGAGCGCGGGCCCGACGCGATCGTCGAGACGATACTCGGCTTCGCCGCAGACCTGCGCGCGTACGGCGAGGAGCACCTCGGGGAGCCGGCCGCCGCGGCCGGCGTCGCGGTGCCCGGCATCGTCGACGACGAGCACGGCATCGCCCTGTACGCGTCGAACCTCGGCTGGCGCGACGTGCCGATGCGGCGGCTGCTGAGCGAGCGGCTCGACGGCATCCCCGTCGCCCTCGGCCACGACGTGCGCACCGGCGGCCTCGGCGAGGGGCGGCTCGGCGCGGGCAAGGGCGCGGACCGCTTCCTGTTCGTGCCGCTCGGCACCGGCATCGCGGGCGCCATCGGCATCGGCGGCCGGATCGAACCCGGCGCGCACGGCTCGGCCGGGGAGATCGGCCACATCGTCGTACGCCCCGGCGGCACGGACTGCAGCTGCGGGCAGCGCGGCTGCCTGGAGCGCTACGCGTCCGCGTCGGCGGTCTCGCTCGCCTGGGCCGAGGTCACCGGCGACCCGGAGGCGGACGCCGCGGACTGCGCCAAGGCCGTCGAGTCCGGGGACCCCCGGGCGCGGCAGGTCTGGCGGGAGGCCGTGGAGGCGCTCGCCGACGGGCTCGTCACGGCACTCACTCTGCTGGACCCGCGCACCCTGATCATCGGTGGCGGTCTGGCCGAGGCGGGGGAAACCTTGTTCACACCACTGCGGGCCGCCGTCGAGGAACGCGTGACGTTCCAGAAGCTGCCCACGATCGTCCCGGCGGCCCTCGGGGACACCGCCGGCTGCCTGGGCGCGGGCCTGCTCGCCTGGGACCTGCTCGCCCGGTCCACCGATTCCACGGAGGTAGTCGCCTGATGGCCGCTCTGAATGTTCTCTCCGGCGCCCGCGTCGTCCTGCCGGCCGGCGTCGTCGAGAACGGACGCGTGATCGTGGACGGAGCGAGGATCGCCGCCGGCGCGCCGGCCGCCGCCCCCTCCACCGATCTGACCGGCCACTGGGTCGTCCCCGGCTTCGTCGACATGCACAACCACGGCGGCGGCGGGGCCTCCTTCACCTCGGGATCGATCGACGACATCCTCAAGGGCGTCCGCACCCACCGCCTGCACGGCACCACGACGGTCGCCGCGTCCTTCGTCACCGGCGAGACGGACTTCCTCGCCCAGCGCGCGGGCCTGCTGTCCGAGCTGGCCGAGCAGGGCGAGATCGCGGGCATCCACTTCGAGGGCCCGTTCATCTCCCCGTGCCGCAAGGGCGCCCATGACGAAACGCTCCTGCGCGATCCCGACCCGGCCGAGGTCCGCAAGCTGCTCGACGCGGCGCGCGGCCAGGCCAAGATGCTCACCCTCGCCCCCGAACTCCCCGGCGGGATCGACTCCGTACGCCTCCTCGCCGAGCACGGCGTGATCGCGGCGATCGGCCACACCGACGCCACGTACGAGCAGACCGTGGAGGCCATCGACGCGGGCGCCACCGTCGCCACCCACCTCTACAACGCCATGCCGGCCATCGGCCACCGCGTCCCGGGCCCGATCGCGGCGCTCCTGGAGGACGAGCGGATCACCGTCGAGCTCATCAACGACGGCACGCATCTGCACCCGGCCGCCCTGGAGCTGGCGTTCCACCACGTGGGCAGCGGGCGCGTCGCGTTCATCACCGACGCGATGGACGCCGCGGGCTTCGGCGACGGCCGCTACATGCTCGGCACCCTGGAGGTCGAGGTGAAGGACAGCGTCGCGCGGCTCGTCGAGGGCAACTCCATCGCCGGCTCGACGCTCACCCTGGACCGGGCGTTCAAGCGCGCCGCCACCATCGACAGGCTGCCCGTCGAGGACATCGTCCGCGCGATCTCCGCCAACCCGGCCCGCCTCCTCGGCGTGGACGACAAGGTGGGCTCGCTGGAGCCCGGCAAGGACGCCGACCTCGTCGTCCTGGACGAGGACTTCGAGCTCAAGGGCGTCATGCGCAAGGGCCGGTGGATCGTGGAACCCCAGGTCGCCTGAGGTCTGGGCCTACCGCCCGGTCTTTGGCATGATCAGGCCGCGTTACTGAAGGTAGTCCCGAACTGAGGGGTGGGCTGGGGTCTCGTGATCCTCACGGTCACACTGAACGCCGCGCTCGACATCACGTACGACGTGCCGGCGCTGCACCCGCACGCGTCGCACCGCGTCACCAAGGTCACCGAACGCCCCGGCGGCAAGGGCCTCAACGTCGCGCGCGTGCTCGCCGCGCTCGGCCACGACGTGACCGTCACCGGCTTCGCGGGCGGCGGCACCGGGCGCGCCCTCAGGGAACAGCTCCTCGGCTCCCCCGGCATCCGGGACGCGCTCGTCCCGGTCTCGGGCGCCACGCGCCGCACCATCGCCGTCGTCGACGCCGCGTCAGGCGACACGACCCAGCTCAACGAGCCGGGCCCGCACGTCGCCGCCGCCGAATGGTCCGCGTTCACCGAGGCGTACGAGAAGCTCCTCGGGTCGGCGTCCGCGGTGGCCCTGTGCGGCAGCCTCCCGCCCGGCGTCCCCGTCGGCGCGTACGCCCAGCTGGTCCGCGCGGCCCGCACCGCCGGCGTCACCGTGCTCCTCGACTCCTCCGGGGAACCCCTGCGCCGCGGCCTCGCCGCCCGCCCCGACATCATCAAGCCGAACGCCGACGAACTCGCCGAACTCACCGGCTCCCACGAGCCGCTGCGCGCCACCCGTGACGCCCGCCGCCGCGGCGCGCACTCCGTGGTCGCCTCACTCGGCGCGGAGGGCCTCCTCGCGGTCACCCCGGACGGCAGCTGGCGCGCGCCCGCGCCCGACCGCGTGAAGGGCAACCCGACGGGCGCCGGCGACTCGGCGGTCGCCGGCCTGCTCTCGGGCTACGTGGAAGACCTGCCGTGGCCGGACCGCCTGGCCCGCGCGGTCGCCCTGTCCGCGGCGACGGTACTGGCCCCGGTGGCGGGCGAGTTCGACCGCACGGCGTACGAGGAACTGCTCGGCCGGGTCGCGGTGGCGCAACAGACGACGACAGCGGCCTAGGGCTCCCGCCCCGGCCGCTGCTGTCTGTGTCCGTCTCGCCGGCTGTGTCCGTGCCGCCGGCTGTGTCGCTCAGCCGTGGGCGCCCTTGACCAGCCACATCTGGTCGAAGTTGGCGTCGCACTGGTTGCCCTGCTCGCACGAGATCGTGATCGCGTTCGTGCCCTTGCTCAGCTGGACGACGGACCAGGTGTTGCTCCAGCCCTTCTCCCAGTCGCCTTCCTTGGCATGGGAGAAGTTCTCCATGTTCAGCGGGCGGGTCTGCACCTTGCCGTTGACCGTGATGGTCGCGTTGGCGTCCTTGCCGGGCACGCCGTAGTTCACGCGCAGGCTGTACGCGCCGTCCTTCGGGATGCCGTTGACCGTCCACGTGAGCTTGGCGCCCACCTGGTTGAAGCCCGCCACATAGGTGCCGCCGTCGGCCTTGGCGCCCTGGACGTCCGACGCGGTGGCCGTGCCGCCCTCGAGCTTCAGCGCCTTGGCATCCGTCTTCGGCAGGGCGACCGGCTTGTCGGCCTCCTTGGTCGCCGTCTCGCTCGGCTGCACGGACTGGGAGCCGCCGGACGGCTGCCCGCCCGCGTCGCCGCCCTTGTCATCGCCCTTGTCGCCGCCGAGGACCGCGACCCCGATGCCGATGACCACGGCCGCCACGACAGCGAGCGCGCCGATCAGCAGGCCCTTGGTGTTGGGCCCGCGGCCCCGGCCGCCGCCACCGTCGCCGCCCCGCATCGGGGGCGTCACCGTGGTCGGCGCGCCACCGGGCAGCGTCTCGGGCGCCGAGTAGTGCGCGTTCGACTGGCCATAGGCCTGGGGCTGCTGCTGCGCGGGCGCCTGCCCGTACGCGGCGGTCTGCGCGGGCTGCGGCTGCTGCCCGTACGGGGACTGCTGCCCGTACTGCCGCTCACCGACCGGCCTGACCTGGTGGTAGGACCGGGGACCCGGATAGCCGTAGCCGCCGCCCCCGCTGGGCGGTGTCGCCCCGGCCGCCTGTCCGTCGGCGTACAGATAGCCGAACGGATCGTCGTCCTCGGGCGTGCTCGCGCCGTTGTCAGCGGGCGCCATCCCTGATCACTCCCTACGTATCGCTTACCCGGCGAGCGTACCCGCTGGGAGTGGTCCGAAGGGGTGGCGTTGACCTCACCGATACCCGCGGAAGGAGATCATCCGGCCCGTCGTTGCTGCTTGGCACGGGATCGTTTCTCGATGTACATCCGCTGGTCAGCGGATTTCAACACCTCGTCGGCCGTCATGCCGCAGTGGGCCCAGCCGATGCCGAAACTGGCACCCACCCGGACCGCTCTTCCGTCGACCCGGATGGGCGGAATGATCGCGTTCCGCAGGCGGACGGCGAGGTCCTGTGCGTCGGCCCGGCCGAGCCCGTCGGCGAGCACGACGAACTCGTCCCCACCGAGCCTCGCGACGGTGTCCCCGTCCCGGACACCGCTGGTCAGACGGCGTGCGACCTCGATCAGGACGGCGTCTCCGGTGTGGTGCCCGAACCGGTCGTTGATCGACTTGAAGCCGTCCAGGTCGCAGAAGAGGACCGCCAGGCCCTTCGTCCCGTCGTCGGTCTCGCCCTCGGGCGCGACGATGTGGACGTGGTGATCGAAGCCATAGTCGTCGTAGATCCCGCCGGAGGGTCCGGACCCGCCGTTCTGCTGTCCGGCCGCGGCGGCGGCACCCGCGAAGTCGAAGCCGTGCCCGTTCGTGTCGTACGAGCCGCCGGTGCGGTCCCCGTACGCCGCGTCCAGGGAGTCCACGGCGCTCGGCTCGGGCAGCTGGGGGCGGCGGCACAGGCGGGCCGAGAGGCGGGAGCGCAGCTCCGCCGAGTTCGGCAGGCCGGTGAGGGAATCGTGGGAGGCGCGGTGCGCGAGGTGCAGCTCGCGGCGCTTGCGCTCCTCGATGTCCTCGACGTGGGTGAGCAGGAAGCGCGGCCCGTCGGCGGCGTCGGCCACCACCGAGTTCCGCAGGGACACCCAGACGTAGGTGCCGTCGCGCCGCCCGAGGCGCAGCTCGGCACGCCCGCCCTCGGCAGAGGTGCGCAGCAGCGTGCCGATGTCCTCGGGGTGGACGAGGTCGGAGAACGAGTAGCGGCGCATGGCGGACGCCGGGCGGCTGAGCAGCCGGCACAGGGCGTCGTTCGTGCGCAGGAGCCGCCCGTGCTGGTCGCCGCCCATCTCGGCGATGGCCATGCCGCTCGGCGCGTACTCGAAGGCCTGGCGGAAGGACTCCTCGCTGGCGCGCAGGGCCTGCTGCTCGCGTTCGAGCCGGACGAGGGCGCGCTGCATGTTGGCGCGCAACCGTGCGTTGCTGATGGCGATGGCGGCCTGGAAGGCGTACATCTGCAGGGCCTCGCGGCCCCAGGCGCCGGGGCGCCTGCCGTTGCGCGGGCGGTCGGCGGAGATCACGCCGAGGAGTTCGCCGCCGGAGCCGCCGGTGGCGTACATCGGGGCGAAGAGGCGGTCCGCGGGGTGCCACTCGTCCTCGAAGCGGGGCGGCGGCCCGTCGGTGAACCACTGCGGTACGTCGTCCTCGTCGAGGACCCAGCCCTCGGTGTGCGGGATGAACCGCAGGTCGCCCCAGGCCTCGCCCATGGAGAGGCGGCGCTCCCAGGAGGTGCGGGAGCCGACCCGGCCGGTGATGAGGGCTTCGGCGGAGGCGTCGCCGGAGAAGGCGGCTACGACGAGGTCACCGTCGGGGCGTACGAGATTGACGCAGGCCAGCTCGTAGCCGAGGCCGTTCACGACTCCGTCGGAGACCGTCTGCAGGGTGTCGGCCAGGCTGCGGGCGGTGTTCATGTCCGCCATCACCTGGTGAAGCTGCCGCAGGGTCGCAAGGCGGACGTAGGGCTCCGACTCGGTCTCCATGCTCAGCTCTCCCCGAGACCTCGACAGCACTCCAGAATTCTGATCGCCGATTCCGCACGTGCGTATGCACGCTCTTGTTGCAGTGTCTCCGCCACTGAATCACAGCGAGCTGTCCACCCGGTACACAGGGTCAACAAAATATGTCTCCTGTGACTCAAGTCACAGGAGGAGATGAAGGGTTGAGGAGCACTCCGGCGCACGCCCCCTGCACTTCCTGAACGGAAAACACCGCCGAACACCTCCATATCAGGACGAGATCCCTCACAGGTCCTAGGACCTGCCTCGGCCCAAGGCCCGATGTGGCGGGCACGGCACCGAAGCTAGCGTCGAGTCGTGCTGAAGACTCCCCCGCCGCTGAAGAATTCCCCGCTCTCCCCCACCACCCGCACGACCCCCACACCCCCCACCGGCGCTTTCGTCCCCGCGCCCGCCCCGGCCGGGCATGCTGAGGGGGTGAGCAACGACGAGTTCCGCGCCGCCATGTCCCGACTGGCCGCGGGCGTGGTCCTGGTGACCGCGCGCGAGATGCCGCTCGACCCGGACGACCCGTCGGCTCCCCTGGGCGAGGACGTCGGCATGACGGCGACGGCGTTCCTGTCGGTCTCGCTCGACCCGCCGCTGGTCCTCGTCAGCCTGCGCAACGGCTCCCGCATGGACGACCTGCTCGACGAGCAGCCCCTGTGGGCGGTCTCCGTGCTCTCCGAGAGCCAGCGCCACATCGCGGGCCGCTTCGCGATGAAGGGCCGCATCAGCGACCGCCTGCTCTTCGAGGACATCCCGTACGTCCGCGGCGAGGTGTCCGGCGCGCCCCTGGTCGGCGGCACGCTCGCGACGCTGGAGTGCCGTACGGAGCAGCGGGTGCCCGCCGGGGACCACACGCTGGTGATCGGCCGGGTGCTCACGGCGGCGCTGCCCAGCTCGGAGGGCGGACCGCTGACGTACTTCAAGGGGAAGTACCGGCAGTTGGGGTGACCCCCGCGGCCCGCATCCCTCAAGGCCGCTCGGTCCCACGCGACCCCTGAGGCCGCTCAGTCCCAGCCGCGGCCCGACCGGCCCCGCTTCGTGTCCGAGCGTGACTTCTTGTTGCGCAGGCGGCGCTCGTTGATCCCCCGGGGGATGCGGGTCGCGCGGCGCGGCTTGGGCGGCGGGGCGGTGGCCTCCGCGAGGAGGGACGCGAGGCGTACGGCGGCGGTCTCGCGGTTGCGCCACTGGGACCGGTGCTCGGAGGACCGTACGCAGATGACACCGTCGACGAGGCGGGAGGCGAGCCGCTCCAGGGCCCGCGCCTTCCACACCTCGGGCAGCGCCTCCGTCCTGGCGAGGTCGAGGCGGAGCTCGACCTGGGAGTCGCTGGTGTTCACATGCTGGCCGCCCGGCCCGGACGACCGCGAGAATCGCCAGAGAAGCTCGGCCTCCGGAAGGACCACCGAGCCGCGGATGACATAAGGACCGGACATGGGTTCTATGGTCGCGCCTGGACGCGCGCCACGTCACCCCCTTTTCCCGGCGGCGCACCCGTCCTGGGTAAACCGGGTAAAGAAAGTAAAGACACCTGGAACCCTGGATCCCCCCTTGGCGTTCATAGGGGTACGAGTAGCTTCGTCTACGAAGTGCACGCATCACTCACGAGGGAAGGACTCCCAACAATGGCTGTAAGCCTGTCCAAGGGTGGCAACGTCTCGCTCACCAAGGAGGCTCCGGGCCTGACCGCCGTCACCGTGGGCCTCGGCTGGGACGTCCGCACCACCACCGGCACCGACTTCGACCTCGACGCCTCCGCGATCGCGGTGAACCCGCAGGGCAAGGTCTTCTCGGACGGCCACTTCGTCTTCTTCAACAACAAGGCGACGCCGGACCAGACCATCGTCCACACCGGCGACAACGTCACGGGCCAGGGCGAGGGCGACGACGAGCAGATCAACGTCAACCTGGCGGGGCTCCCGGCCGACATCGACAAGATCGTCTTCCCGGTCTCGATCTACGACGCGGAGAACCGCTCGCAGAACTTCGGCCAGGTGCGCAACGCGTTCATCCGCATCATCAACCAGGCCGGCGGCACGGAGATCGCCCGCTACGACCTGAGCGAGGACGCCGCCACCGAGACCGCCATGGTCTTCGGCGAGCTGTACCGCAACGGCGCGGAGTGGAAGTTCCGCGCGGTCGGCCAGGGTTACGCGTCGGGCCTCGTCGGCATCGCGCAGGACTTCGGCGTGAACGTCTGACGTTCACACGGCAGTTGAAGGGGCTCGCCGGCCCGGTGTCGCTCTGCGCGCACACCGCCGGTGAGTTCGGCCGGGCCATCCGGGACTACGGGTGGTCCGGCTTTCCCTTTCCGTACAGCCAGTCGTCCCAGACGGAGCGGAAGTCCTTGCCCGGGTTCTGCTTCTCCACGTACGCCGTGAAGTCGGCGGTGTCCGCGTTGCCGTAACGGTGCGAGGCGGGCCAGCTCTTGAGCAGCTCGAAGAACCTGGCGTCCCCGACCGTCTCGCGGATCTTGTGCAGCACCATCGCGCCGCGCTCGTAGACGGGCGGGGCAGAGATGTGCGCGGCACCCGGCGGATCGGCGGGCGGGAAGGCCCAGATCGCGTTGGCGCCGTCCTTCGCGTAGTAGCGGTCGAACGTCTTCTGCGCGCTGTCGCCGCCGTGCTGCTCCGACCAGAGCCATTCGGCGTAGGACGCGAAGCCCTCGTTGAGCCACATGTCGCGCCACGACTTCGGCGTGACGGAGTCCCCGTACCACTCGTGGGCCATTTCATGGACGAGCGTGGAGAGGGGAGGGGTGCCGGGGAAGACGGGCCGGTTCTGGGTTTCGAGGGCGTACCCGGCGTCGTTCTTCTGGTCGACGACGGCGCCGGTGGACGAGAAGGGGTAGGGGCCGAAGGTCTTCGACTCCCACGCCATGACGTCCGGGATCCTGGCCAGGACCTTGGCGCTCGCGGCCGCCTCGACCGGGTCCACGGCGGTGTACACAGGCAGCCCGTCGGGCGTCTTGTAGGCCTTGGTCTCGAACTTCCCGATCGCCAGGAACGCCAGGTAGCTCGCCATGGGCTGCGGGACACGCCAGTCGGACGTCGTCCGGCCGCCTGCCGTCCGCTCCTTCGTCAACTCCCCGTTGGACACGGCCTTCAGGCCCTTGGGGACAGTGATGTGGAGGTCGTACGACGCCTTGTCGGAGGGGTGGTTGTTCCCGGGGAACCAGGCCATGGACCCCGTCGGCTCGCCGAGCGCGAGGGCCCCGTCCTTCGTGGGCAGCCAGCCCTCCTCGGAGCCGTCCGGGTCGGTGATGGTCACGGGCTTGCCCGAGTACCGCACGACCGTGCGGAAGGTGGCGCCCTTCCGCAGCCCCTCGTGCGGACGGATCGTCAGCTCGTGCCCGGCCCGCTCGAACCGGGCCTTCTGCCCGTCGACGGTGACGCGGTCGACGGTCAGGCCCTTGAGGTCGAGATTGAACGCGCTGAGGTCCTGGGTGGCCTTCGCCGTGATGTCGGCGGTGCCCGTCAGCCGGTGCCCGTCGGTATCGAGGGTGAGGGTGTAGTGCGTGGCGTCGTAGCCGCCGTTGCCCAGCTTGGGGAAGTACGGGTCGCGCACGCCCGAGGCGCCCGGCGTGCCGTACGCACCGACGGCGGCGGAACACGCACCGGCGGCGAGGACGAGGGCGACGGGGGCAATCCGTGGACTACGGGGCACAAAGCGATCGTAGGGGCGAACACCGTGGAGGCGCCTGCCGGCGGGCGGGCGCCCCCACGGGTGGTCATGGCGGTACCGGCAGCACTGGCAGTACTGGCAGTACTGCCAGTACCGGCGGTACTAGCGGTTCAGCGCGGCGACGCCGGCCTGCGCGAACTTCTCGTCCAGGTCGCCCGAAGGCGCACCCGCGACGCCGATGCCCGCGACCGGGGCGCCCTTCGCCGCGACGGGCGCGCCGCCCGCGAGGAACAGAGTGCCCGGGATGTCCTTCAGGTTCGGGGTCTGCTCGAGGCGCTTGGCGAGCTCGGACGTCGGCGCGTTCCAGGACACCGCGGTGTACGCCTTCTTCACGGCGGACTCGTACGACTGCGGGCCGGCGCCGTCGCCGCGGAGGGTGACGATCGTGTTGCCGTTGCGGTCGACGACGGCGACGGAGACGCGCTGGTTCTCCTTCTTCGCGGCGTCGAGGGCGGCCTGCGCGGCCTTCGTGGCGGCGGCCGTCGTCAGGTGCGTGGACTGGGTGAGGTTCTTGGCCGGGGCGTCCGCGGTCACGGCGGCAGGAGCCGCGGCCGGGGCGTCGGCGCTGGCCGAGACCGCGCCGAAGGTACCGGCGATGACGCCGGCGAGGACGGCGCCACCGGTCAGGACACGGGCGCGCTTCGAGATCTTCTTCATGACGGGTGCTCCTTGGAGGCGGTCGGGTCGGTCAGAGGCGGTCGGTGAGTCGCTCTGGTATCGATCCTCGGGCCGGAAACCGGGCCGCACCGTCGACGTACCGGCTGCGACCGGAGCGCGGCTCGGCTGACGCCGGGGTCAGCCGATCGGTTGACCCGCGTACCGCCCGAGCAGGCCACAATGGGGGTGTTTGACCAGTTCAGCGGCGCGAGAGCGGTGCGACAGCGGTGCGGTGACGGCGCAGCTGCGGAAGCTTCCGCGGCGCGACAGCCAGGCAGCGGTGGAAGCGGTGGAAGCGGAGAGGGGTACGGGCGTGGGGCACGAGACGCGGGATCCGGACGCCCGCTGGCTGGCCGCGGTGATGCACACCGCGTTCTTCCTGCTGCTCGGCGGAGCGCTCGCCCGGTTCCTGCTGCGCCACCCCGGCGAGGCCCGCACCCCCTGGATCATCGCGCTGTCCGTCGTCCTCGCCGCGCTGTACGTGCTCGGCCCCGCGCTCGGCCCGAGCCTCGGCACGGGTGCCGGCACGGGTGCCGGTACGGGCTCCAGTACCGGCCTCGGCGCGCGCCCCACCCCGCGCCGCCTCACCTGGCTGGCCCTGGTGGTCGCCGTGTGGATGGTCCTCGTCGTCCTCGCGCCGAGCTTCGCCTGGTGCGCGGTCCCGCTCTTCTACACGGGCCTGCGCACCCTGCCCGCCCGCGCCGCGCTCGTCCTGATCGCCGTACTCACGGTGTTCGTCGTCGGGGCGCAGCTGCGCCTCGCGGGGAACTTCGACCCGAACCTGCTGCTCGCGCCGCCGGCCGTCGCGGCCGTGGCGACCGCCGTCTTCGTCCACATGGAGCGCCAGGCCGAACGCCAGCGCGCCCTGATCGACGACCTGGTGCGCACCCGCAGGGAACTCGCCGCGACGGAGCGCCGCGAGGGCACGCTCGCCGAGCGCCAGCGCCTGTCGATGGAGATCCACGACACGCTCGCCCAGTCCCTCTCCAGCCAGCAGATGCTGCTCCAGGCCGCGAACCGGCTGTGGGACGCCGACCCCGAGCGGGCCCGCGCCCATGTGCGGACGGCGGAGTCGGTGACCGAGCGGGGCCTCGTGGAAGCGCGCCGGTTCGTGCACGACCTGGCGCCGGCGGACCTCGCGGGCGGCGGTCTGGACGAGGCGCTGCGGACGCTGGCGGCGCGGGAGTCGGAGGCGGGGCTCGCGGTCCGCTTCCACGCGGAGGGCGCCCCGGCCCCGCTGCCCGACCGGGTCGAGTCCGCGCTCCTGAGGATCGCGCAGGGCGCCCTGGCGAACGTACGGGAGCACGCCGACGCCACGACCGCCGCGATCACGCTGACGCACCTCGGCGACCAGGTCGTCCTCGACGTCGCGGACAACGGCCGCGGCTTCACACCCGAATCCCCGCGGGAGGGCGGCGTGCGCGGGCACGGCCTCCCGGCGATCCGGGCGCGCACGCGGCAGCTGGGTGGCACCCTGACGATCGAGTCGGCTCCGGGCGAGGGCACGGTGCTGTCGGTGGCGATTCCGCTGGAGGCCTCATGAAGGACCCCGTACGACTGCTCGTGTGCGACGACCACGTGGTGGTGCGCGCGGGACTGCTCGCCCTCCTCGGCAGCGCACCCGGCATCGAGGTGGTCGGTGAGGCGGGCACGGGCGACGAGGCGGTGGCGCTCGCCGCGAAACTGACGCCGGACGTCGTTCTGATGGACCTCCAGCTGGGCGAGGGCATCGACGGCGTGGAGGCGACGCGCCGCATCACGACCGCGCCGCCCGAGGCGGGCCCGCACCCGCACGTCCTGGTGCTGACCACGTACGACACGGACGCGGACATCACCCGGGCCATCGAGGCGGGCGCCACGGGCTACCTCCTCAAGGCGGAGCGCCCCGAGGAGCTGTTCGCCGCGATCCAGGCCGCCGCCGAGGGCCGTACGACGCTGTCCCCGCCGGTCGCGAGCCGCGTCATGGCCCGCATGCGCAGCCCGCGCCCGTCCCTCACGGACCGCGAGCGCGACATCCTCGCCCAGCTCGCCCAGGGCCTCGGCAACCGGGACATCGCCCGCGCACTGTTCATCAGCGAGGCCACGGTGAAGACCCACCTGGGCCGGATCTACGACAAGCTCTGCGTGGACACCCGGGCGGGCGCGGTGGCGGTGGCGAAGGAACAGCGGCTGCTGGGCTGAGCGAGTGCCGGACCCCACCGGGGCGAGTGTGATCGATGCGCCCTGTCCAGCCATGAACTGCACCCCCCTCCCGCCCATGAACTGCACCCCCTCCCGCCCGTGACCGGCACCCCCTCCCACCCGTGACACCATCACTTACGTGCTCGACATCGGCTACGCCCTCTCCCGCCGCTTCCCGGACCCGATCCAGCTGGACTACCGCCGTGCGGACGTCCGCACGCTGCGCCACGACCTCTTCTGCGGCGACGTCTACCTCGCCGACACCAAGGCCGACCGGGAGCTGTCCACAGCCTGGGGATGGGTGCCGGTACTGGACTTCGCCTGGGCGCTGTGCGACATCGTCGAGCAGCTGGACCGTGATCCGCGCGGCAGCCGCGCCTCCAGGCCGCAGTACGCCGAGCTCGACTTCACCGAGTCGACGGACCGGATGCTCTTCGAGCGCCGCTTCGGGTGGGTCGACATCGAGGCCGACTGGATGGAGGCCGACGAGCCGCCCCTGACGTTCTCCCACACCGCGCTGCGCCGCGAGGCCCGCGACTTCCTGCACGATCTGATCGCCGACCTCACGGACATGCACGAGGACCTGGCGGACAACCCCGTGATCTGGGACCTCCAGGCCCGCTTCCCCCGCATCCCGGACGAGCGCTAGCCCTCCCCCGGCGACGGGCCCTACTCCACCCGCACCCCGATCTGCGCCGCGAACGCGGGTGCCAGGTCGAAGAGCTGGGCCGGGCTGATCACGGCCCCGGCCAGCCGGTCCACCCCCCGCGCGATCCCCAGCTCGGCCACTCCCCGCAGGTCCACGTCGGCCAGCACGGCGCCCGTGAAGTCCGCGCCCCGCACGACGCAGCCCGGGAACTCGACCCGGTCGAGCCGCGCGCCCCCGAAGTCCGGCTCCACCAGCACGCACCCGTCGAAGACGACGTCCTTCAGGCGTGCCTTGCGCAGATTCAGGTACTCGATCTTCCCGCCGCGCACCACGACCCGCTCCAGCACGCTCCCGTGCAGCTGGACCCCGCCGAGCCGGGCGTCCGCCACCTCGACGTCCCGCAGCGTCGCCTCCGCGAGGTCCGTGCCCACGCCCCGTATCCCCGTCAGCGTGGAATCGAGGATCCGGGCCCGGGTCAGCCGCGTCTCGTCGAGCCCGCACCCTTCGAGCGCGCAGTCCATGAAACGGGCGCCTCCGCCGTCCTGCCCGGTGAAGTCGGCCGCGGTGAACTCCACCCCGTCGTAGTCCCCGTCAGGCTCCAGCTCGCCGCCGGTCCAGGGCGCCAGCGGGGGCAGCCGCACCTCGGGCCGCCGCGCCTTCTTCACCGCCGGTCTCACCGACGAAGACTTCGCCGGCCTCGCCACTCGTTTCTCCACCATGCCCCCATGCTGCCCGCCCCCACTGACATCGGTGACCGCCGCCTCTCCCCAGCCCATGTCACATTCCGCCGCTCGCAGCCGTCGTACAGGCAAAAGCAGCCCGAAGGGGAGAGACGGCATGGCAAGGACCACCCCCGACCTCACCGTCATCGGCGGCGGATTCGCCGGCCTCACCGCGGCGGTCACCGCCGCCGAGGCCGGAGCGAGCGTCACCGTCCACGAGTCGCACCACACCCTCGGCGGCCGCGCCCGCACCACCGAAGGCCCGTACCGCACGCACGACGGACCGCACGCCCTCTACAGCGGCGGACCGCACTGGACCTGGCTCAAGCAGCGCGACCTGCTCGGCCCGCTCGCGCCGATCCCGCCCGTCGAGGGCTCCCGCCTGCGCTTCCACCACCGCGGAGCCCTGCGACGCACCCCGCCCCTGGCCCTCCTGCGCCTGCTTCGCCACCGGTCCGAACACACGCCCGTGGACCTGGACTTCATGACGTGGGCGACGCGGCACGTCGGCGAGGAGGGGGCCCGAGCGGCCGCCCACTACACGTCCGTGGCGCTCTTCCACCACGACCCGGGTTCCCTGTCCGCCGCCTTCGTCCAGGAGCGCCTGCGCCGCACCGCGAAGGTGCCGCCGGAGGCGCACTATCCGCGCGGCGGCTGGGCCTGTGTGATCGACCGGATGGCGGCCCGCGCCTGGAATCTGGGCGTGCGCGTGGAGACGCTGTCCCGCGTCGACACCCTCCCCACGGGCGGCGGCCCGGTGATCGTGGCGACGTCCCTCGACTCGGCGCGGCGTCTCCTCGGGGACTCGTCGCTGACGTGGGACAGCGGCCGTACGGCGCTGATCGACCTGGCCGTGCGCACCCGCCGCGGCGACGCCTTCGTGGTGTCCGGGCTCGACTTCCCGGCCTGGCTCGAGCGGTTCACGGCCCAGGACCGGAGCCTGGCGCCGAACGGGCAGCAGCTCGTCCAGGGCCACGTCCCCGTAGCGCCGCACGAGTCGAAGGCCGACGGCACCGCGCGCGCCGAGCACCTGCTCGACCTGGGGTTCCCCGGCTGGCGCGACCGCGTGACGTGGCGCAGGGACGCACTCGCCAACGGGCGTACGGGGGCGGTCGACCGGCCCGGCACGACCTGGCGGGACCGGCCTGCGATCGACCGCGGGGACGGCGTGTATCTGGTGGGTGACCAGGTCGCGGCGCCCGGCGTGCTCTCCGAGGTGTCGTTCAACAGCGCCGTCGAGGCGGTCACGCTCGCGCTCACCGCGTCCCGCCCGGATCTCCGCGCGGCCTGACCCCCGCACTTGACCTCAAGTGAACTTGAGGTTGAAAGGTGGTGTGCACCTGGCCCAGCAAGAGCCCGTACGCCCGAGGGAGCCCACCATGCACGCCGTTCGACTGCACGCTTTCGGCCCCGCCGAGAACCTCGTCCACGAGAAGACCGACGACCCCGAGCCCGGCCCCGGTCGGGTCCGGATCGCCGTGGCCGCGGCCGGCGTGCACCTTCTGGACACCGCTCTGCGCGAGGGCATGAAGGGCCCCGCTCCCGAGCCGCCGACGCTGCCCACCATTCCCGGCCGCGAGGTCGCCGGCACCGTCGAGTCGCTCGGCGAGGGCACCGACGCGTCCTGGCTCGGCAAGCGCGTCGTCGGCCACCTCGGATTCGCCCCGGGAGGCTACGCCGAGCTCGCCGTCGTCGACGCGGCCCGCCTGCACGAACTCCCGCCGGACCTGGACTTCGCCGAGGCCGTCGCCCTGATCGGCACGGGCCGTACGGCGATGGGGATCCTCCGGTTCGCCCCGCTCGGCCCCGCGTCGGTGGCCGTGATCCCGGCCGCGGCCGGCGGCATCGGCACCCTCCTCGTCCAGTACGCGAAGAACGCGGGCGCCACGGTCGTCGGCCTCGCGGGCGGCCCCGAGAAGGTGGCCCGCGTGCGCGCGAACGGCGCCGACCTGGCCGTCGACTACACCGCCCCGGACTGGCCCGAGCAGGTCCGCCGGTTCCTCGGCGGCCGCACGGCGACCGTCGTCTTCGACGGGGTGGGCGGCGACGCGGGCCTGGCCGCCGTCGGCCTGCTCGGCCCCGGCGGCGTCCACGTCGTCTTCGGCTGGTCCGGCAAGGGCCCGCGCGAAGGCGAGCCCCTCACCTTCTCCGAGGACGAACTCGCCCGGCGCGGCATCACCCAGGAGCAGGTCCTCGGGCCGCCGATGATGCAGCGCGCGGGTGGCGACAACCCGATCCGCACGCTGGAACTCGCCGCCCTGAAGGAGGCCGAGGCCGGCCGCCTGAGGCCCGCGGTGACGCGCTTCCCGCTCGCCGAGGCGGCCGCGGCCCACCGCGCCCTGGAGAACCGCGGCACGATCGGCAAGGTGGTCCTGATCCCGTGAACCGTGAAGGTCCGCGGGCGCGCTACGACCCCAGCCGCGCCAGCGCCCCGTCCGTCAGCCGGTACACCGTCCACTCGTCCTGCGGCGCCGCGCCGAGCGCCCGGTAGAAGTTGATCGACGGCTCGTTCCAGTTGAGGACCGACCACTCCAGGCGCTCGTACCCACGCTCGACGCAGATCCGCGCCAGCTCGCTCAGCAGAGCCTTGCCGTGGCCGCCGCCGCGCGCCTCAGGCCGCACGTACAGGTCCTCCAGATAGATCCCGTGCACACCACGCCACGTGGAGAAGTTCAGGAACCAGAGACAGAAGCCGACGGGCTCGCCCGTCGCGTCGTCCTCGGCGATGTGGGCGAACGCGGCGGGCCGCTCCCCGAACAGCGCCTCGCGCAGCTGCTCCTCGGTGGCCCGCGCCTCGTGCAGCGCCTTCTCGTAGTCGGCGAGTTCACGGACCATGGCGTGGATGACGGGGACATCGGCGGGCGTGGCGGTACGAATCATGACGGCAGGCTAACCAGTCACCGCGGGGCACCCCGCACGAGCCGGCCGACCAGCGACCACCGAGCGACCCGCCCGAGCACGTCACCGCCCGAGCAGCCTGCGCGCCGTCTCCAGATGGTCCGGGACCAGCGGCCGCCCGTCCTCGATCTCCCACAGGGAGTCCTGAAGCACCCGCCCCAGCGTCCAGGCGCGCGCACGCTCCCGGTCGAGCCCGAGCACCCCGCTCATCGCGTCGAAGCGCCACACCACCTCGTCCGCGTCGAAGCGGTTGTCGATGGCGGGCTTCAGGTCGAAGCCCGGATCGCCCGCGAGCGGCTTCGGGTCGATGGCGAGCCACGGCTCGCGCGCGGCCGCCAGCACGTTCTCGAAGTGCAGATCCCAGTGCAACAGCCGATCGCCCGCCTCGCCCGCGACCTCGCGCACCGCCGCCGCGCAGTCCGCGAGCAGCGCGCGGTCGGCCTGGCCGGGCACGGCCGCGAGCGCCGAGGGCACCTGGGCGAGCATGTCCGCCGCGATGTCGGACAGCCGCCGCATCCCCTCCGGGGCGGGCCCGGAGGTGAGCCGGGCGAGGAGTTCGGCGATGACGAGGACGGCCTTGCGGGAGTCCTCGACGGAGTCCAGCATCCGCCCGGAGTCGAGCCGTTCGAGGAGCATCGTGCCGGTGGCGTCGTCGTGGTCGAGGAGCCGGACGGCGCCGTCGCCGTCCCAGACGCGCAGCGCGACCGGCTCGCCCTCCGTCTCCTCGTCGAGGACCTGGAACTTGACCGCGGCGGGCGTCCCGTCGCCCCGCACCACGGGCAGGACCAGGGCCGCCATGCCGTGCATCACGGGCCCGTCGACGCGCAGATCCCAGCGTTCGACGAACTCCTCCACGCGCGCGGGGAGCCCGGCGATGAACGCGCGGCCGGCGTCACCCGCGTAGGTGTACTGGGACTCGACAAGGCCGTCCGGAATGTCGATCACCCGAACGACCCTACGTGCATGCCTGAATGCAGTCCATGCGCCGATTCCCCCACGCCGTGTGGTCGTACGTACGGCACGCCCCCGGCACCTACCTCTGGCTGGCCGCCCTGTTCCTCACCACGGTCGCCGTGCACCACATGGATCCGCACTTCGAGCACGAGTTCCTGCGGCAGCGCTCCACGAACCTGCACGAGCTGTCGACGAACCCGGTCCGTGTCTTCGTCGCCTCCCTGTTCTGGATCGACGGCAGCAGCTGGTGGCCGTACGCCGTCCTCTACACGGTGTTCCACGCGCAGGCCGAACGCTGGCTCGGCACCTGGCGCTGGCTCGTGGTCGTGGCGGCGGCGCACGTCCTCGCGACCGTGATCAGCCAGGGCGCCCTGCTGTGGGCGATCCGCGAGGGCCACGCGCCCCCTTCGTCGGTCGACACCCTTGACGTGGGGGTGAGTTACGCGCTCGCGGGCGTCGTCGGCGTCCTCACGTACCGCCTCGTCCCGCCCTGGCGCTACGTCTATCTGGCCGTCGTCCTCATCGTCTACGGCGGCCCGCTCGTCGCCGGCCGCACCTTCACCGACCTGGGGCACTTCGTCTCGGTCCTCATCGGCCTGGCCTGCCACCCCCTCGTACGCGACCGGGGCGAGCCCTGGAACCCCCTGACGCTCCTGCGGCGGCGGGACCGGCCGGCGAGGCACAGCGACCACCCCCGAACCCAGGAAGAAGCCCGTCCCCCCTGCCCGAACCCCCCTGCGGAGCGCTAACGTCCGGGGCCATGAGCAGCAAGAACGGCACCCACGGCACCCAGGCCACCGTCAACGGCGGCATATCGTTCTGGTACGCGGACGACGGCATCCCCACCGCCCGCGAACCCCTGCCGGGGGACGCGTCCGCCGACGTCGTCATCGTCGGCGGCGGCTACACGGGCCTGTGGACCGCCTACTACCTGAAGAAGGCAGCGCCCTTCCTCCGCATCACCGTCCTGGAGCAGAAGTTCTGCGGCTACGGCGCGTCCGGGCGCAACGGCGGCTGGCTCTACAACGGCATCGCGGGCCGCGACCGCTACGCGAAGCTGCACGGCCACGACGCGGCCGTCCGCCTCCAGGAAGCCATGAACGACACGGTCTCCGAGGTGATCCGCACGGCCGCCGAAGAGGAGATCGACGCCGACATCCACCAGGGCGGCGTACTCGAAATCGCTTACACACCCGCCCAGTTGGCCCGCCTCAAGGCCTTCCACGCGGCGGAGCTCGCGTACGGCGAGAAGGACCGCACCCTGCACGGCGCCCGCGAGACCGCCGAGCGCGTCCGCGTCTTCGGGGCCGTCGGCTCGACCTGGACCCCGCACGGCGCCCGCCTGCACCCCGTCAAGCTCCTCAAGGGCCTGGCCGCGGCCGTCGAGGCCCTCGGCGTCACGATCCACGAGTCGACGCCCGTCACGGAGATCAAGCCGAAGCACGCCGTCACCCCGTACGGCACCGTCCGCGCGCCCTACATCCTGCGCTGCACCGAGGGCTTCACCGCCTCCCTCAAGGGCCAGCGCCGCACCTGGCTCCCCATGAACTCCTCCATGATCGCCACGGAGCCGCTGACCGACGCGCAGTGGGAGTCCATCGGCTGGGAGGGCCGCGAGACCCTCGGCGACATGGCGCACGCCTACATGTACGCCCAGCGCACCGCCGACGGCCGCATCGCGCTCGGCGGCCGGGGCGTCCCGTACCGCTACGGCTCGAAGACCGACAACGACGGACGCACCCAGCCCGCCACCATCGAGTCCCTCACCGCGCTCCTGACCCGCTTCTTCCCCCAGCTCGCCGGCGTCGCCGTGACCCACGCCTGGTCCGGCGTGCTCGGCGTCCCGCGCGACTGGTGCGCCACGGTCACCCTGGACCGCGCGACGGGCCTCGGCTGGGCGGGCGGCTACGTCGGCTCCGGCGTCGCCACCACCAACCTCGCCGCCCGCACCCTGCGCGACCTGGTCCAGCAGGACTCCGGCCAGTCCGGCCCCACCGACCTCACGACCCTCCCCTGGGTCAACCACAAGGTCCGCAAGTGGGAACCCGAACCCTTCCGCTGGCTGGGCGTCCACGGCATGTACGCCACCTACAACGCCGCCGACCACCGCGAACTCACCACCCACACGACGGACTCCTCCCGCCTGGCCCGCGCCGCGGACAAGGTGGCCGGCCGCGGCTGACCCGCCACGCGCACGACGAGACTCCGCCGAGCCGCACAGGTGAGCTCACCGCATCGACGCGGCCGGCGGACGCTCGCGTACGGCGCCGTAGGCGAGGAAGTACGCCGGCACCCGGTTCAGCCAGCGCGAGGTGGCGAGCCGCTCGGTCACCCGCTGCGCCCGCCTGGGATTGCCGAAGGGCGGACGTCCCGCCAGCAGCGGTTCGATGACCCGCGCATGGGCGATCCGTTGCAGCGCCTGCGTCGCGGCCGCGGTCGGCCAGCGGCGGCGCTGGACGGCGCGCACGTCCCGCAGGCCGACCGTGCCCGCGCGCAGCGGCTCGACGAGATACCGGGCGGCGGCCACGGCGTCCTCGACGGCGAGGTTGATGCCGATGCCGAAGACCGGCGACATCGCGTGCGCCGCGTCGCCGATGCACAGCAGCCCCGGGCGGTGCCAGCGCCTGAGCCGGTCGAGCCGTACGTCGAGCAGCTTCACCTCGTCCCACGACCGCAGCGTGTGCACCCGGTCGGCGAGCCACGGGACGGCGGCCGCGAAATCGGCCCTGAACCGCTCGAGACCGGCGGCACGGCGCTGGGCGTCGGTTCCCTTGGGGATCAGCGCGCCGCACTGCCAGTAGTCTCCGCGGTCGATCATGGGGGTGAGGAACCGGTCGCCGACGCCGGCCACGAGCCCGTGCGGGTCGCCCTCCCGCCGCGGCAGCCGGAACCACCAGGCGTCCATCGGGCAGGTGAAGCTCCGCAGTCCCAGTTCGGGCAGCGACCGGGACAGCGAGCCCCGGCCGTCGCAGGCCACCGTCAGAGTGGCCCGCAGCTCACCGGTACGGCCGTCGGACGTGCGGTACCGCACCCCTGTGACCCTCCCGCGCTCCACCAGGAAGGACGTCGCCTCCGTACTCATCCGCAAGGAGAAGGGCGGCTCCCGCCGGGCCTCGTCCGCCAGGAGGTCGAGAAAGTCCCACTGCGGCACCATCGCAATGTAGTTGTACGTGCCCCGCAGCGCGCCGATGTCTCCGACGGTGACCAGCGAACGCCCCGGGCCGAACGGCAGCTGGACCGCCGTCACCCGCCGCTGCGGCAGCCGGGCGAACCGCTCGGCCAGGCCCAGGTCGTCCAGCAGCGCCAGGGTGGACGGATGCACGGTGTCGCCGCGGAAGTCGCGCAGGAAGTCGCCGTGCTTCTCCAGGACCGTGACCTCGACGCCGGCCCGGGCCAGCAGCAGTCCGAGGACCATTCCGGCAGGGCCGCCGCCCACCACACAGCACGTGGTCCGCTCCATCGCATCCGCTCCCTTCGGTGAAATCCCCGGGATCGACCACACTGGGACATATAACCGCATGAGGCACATTCCGGGAGGCACGATGAGTCAGCAGCCGGTCCTTCTGCCCTACGCCGACCCGGCGTTCGTGGCGGACCCCTTCCCGTTGTACCGGCAGCTGCGCGAAGAAGGACCGGTACGGCGCGCCGTCATCGTCGGCGGCCTGGAAGCCTGGCTGGTCACGAGGTACGAGGACGGCCTCTCGGCGCTGTCCGACCCGCGGCTGAGCAGCGACATCCGCGACGCCTCGGACCCCCGGCTCATGCAGCGGCTGCCCTCGACGGAGCGCGAATCCATGCTGCGCACCATGCTCCGCTCCGACCCGCCCGACCACACGCGCCTGCGCCGCCTGGTCTCGAAGGCGTTCACCGCGCGCAGGGTGGCAGAGCTGCGGCCGCGCATCCAGGCCGTCACCGACCGGCTGCTCGACGCGGTCACGCCGGCCGGCCGCGCCGACCTCGTCGAGGACTTCGCACTGCCGCTTCCGGTCACCGTGATCAGCGAGCTGCTCGGGGTGCCCACGACGGACCGGTACGACTTCCAGCGGTGGACCGACGACATGATCCTCCGGGGGCCGGAGCCTCCGGACCCGGCCGTGGTGGACGCGGCGTGGCAGCAGATGCGCTCGTACCTGACCAAGCTCCTGGAGACCAAACGGGCCCAGCCCCGGGACGACCTGCTCAGCGCGCTGATCACCGCCCGGGACGAGCAGCAGCAACTGGACGAGGACGAGCTGATCGCCATGTCGTTCCTGCTGCTGGTGGCCGGATACATCACCACGGTCAACCTGATCGGCGGCGGCATCGCCGCGCTGCTCGCACACCCGGACCAACTGCGGATGCTGCGGGACGATCCGGCACTGCTACCGGACGCGATCGAGGAGTTCCTCCGCTACGACGGACCGGTCAACCCCGGCATCGCCCGGTTCGCGCGCGAGGACGTCACCATCGCGGGCGTGGCCATCCCGCGCGGCGCGACCGTGCTGATCGCCACCGCCATCGCCGACCGCGATCCGGCGCAGTTCCCCGGCCCCGACCGCCTGGACGTCACCCGGCGGGACAACGCCCACCTCGCGTTCGGGCACGGCATCCACTACTGCCTGGGGGCACCGCTGGCCCGGCTGGAGGGGCAGGTCGCCATCGGCACCGCCCTGCGCCGGCTTCCCGGCCTCACCCTGGCCGTGCCACCCGGCGAGCTGCGATGGAGGCCCGGCGGCCTGCGCGGCCCCGTACACCTCCCCGTCACCTTCACCCCCGACGACCCGCGCGAACCACTCCGGCTTGATTCCCAAGAACCCCTAGTCCCGCCGGTGCACTGACGCCGGCCGAGGGCGCCGACCCTGGGCGACGTCGGCGAGGTCGTAGCCCCGGCCCGGTGACGCGTCACGCCCCGAACACGAAAAACCCCGGGTCAGAGGACATCTGACCCGGGGTTCGAGTGAGCCCCCTGTCGGATTCGAACCGACGACCTCGAGATTACAAATCACGCGCTCTAAACCGAACTGAGCTAAGGGGGCATCGCGTGCGGCAACGACCGTACGCGAAGGCTGCTCCACCTTACACAGCCCCCGATTCCCCCAGCCACGAAGTTGGCCACCACGTCCGAGATCGCGATCCCCGCGTAACCATCCACGCACTCGTTCGTTTACCGAACGGACGCACTGTTCCGACAATCGGACTGCGAGGCCCGGGGGACTCATGAGGGATTCGGCGGCGCACGGGCAGCCGGTGGCACTGACCGGCGCCGATGCCAAGCGCGTGAAGCGCGAGGCGCTCGGCATCGGCGACCGGGTCAAGCACCAGAACCGTCCGGCGACCCGCATGGGGAGCCACGCCAAGGGACCCGGCACTCAGCAGCGCGTCTACCGGTTCCGCTTCTATCCGACGGCGGCGCAGGCCGAGCAATTGGAGAAGACGTTCGGTGCCTGCCGTTGGGTCTACAACGAGGGCCTGGCGCTGCGGTCGGGTGCCTGGGAGCGGTACCGGGTGAATGTAGGTTTCGCGGAGACGTGCCGGGTGTTGACGGGCTGGCGGCAGGCCACGGGGACGGCGTGGCTTCAGGAGGTGTCGTCGACGGTGCTTCAGCAGTCGCTGCGGCATCTGGACCAGGCGTATACGCGGTTCTTCAAGGGGACGTCGAAGTACCCGAAGCGGAAGAAGAAGCGCACGTCGAAGAATACGGCGACGTACGTGCGAACGGGATTTCGCTGGGTGGAGGATCCGGAGCGGCCGGGTACGGGCCGCGTGACACTGGCCAAGCAGGCGCAGCCGTTGGACGTGCGTTGGTCGCGCGGGCTCCCGGCGGGCGTGCTGCCGGTGCGGTTGTCGGTGACCCGGGACCGGGCGGGGCGGTATTTCCTGGCGGTACTGGTGGAGGAGCGGATCACGGTGCTGCCCGCCGCGCTCCTGCCCGGGTCCCACGAGCCGAAGGCCGTGGGCCTCGATCTGGGGCTCGCCTCGTTGGTCACGCTCAACGACGGTACGAAAGTCGACCACCCACGGCTGCTGAAGCGGTACGCCGGGCGCATGGCTCGGCTGCAGCGTGAGCTGCACCGCAAGGTAAGGGGCTCGCAGAACCGGGACAAGGTGCGGCGCCGGATCGCTCGCCTCTACGCGCTCATCGGTGACGTACGCAGGGACATGCTGGATCAGTTCACAACCCGCC
This sequence comes from Streptomyces sp. NPDC045026, assembly GCF_056432625.1. Lineage (NCBI taxonomy): Bacteria > Bacillati > Actinomycetota > Actinomycetes > Kitasatosporales > Streptomycetaceae > Streptomyces > Streptomyces sp. NPDC045026. The sequence continues at coordinate 76,090 of NZ_JBWKIS010000005.1, read as the reverse complement.
TCGTGCGCGAGAACCAAGTGCTCGTGGTGGAGGACCTGTCCATCGCGTCCCTGTTGCGTCCGGCGCGTGGCAAAGGCAGAAGACGAAAGGCGTCGCTAAACCGTGCGATCCGGGACGCGGCCTGGGGAGAGCTGTTGCGGCAGCTGCATTACAAGTGCGAGTGGTACGGGCGGACGCTGGTGATTGTGGACCGGTTCTTCCCCTCCACCCGTCGCTGCTCTGCCTGCCATGCCAAGGGCCCGAAGCTGGATGTCTCAGTACGGGAGTGGACCTGTGCCGGGTGCGGCACGACCCATGACCGCGACGTGAACGCAGCGGTGAATCTGCGGGACGAGGGGATGCGGCTGTACCGGCTGGCGACGTCGGCACTCCCACCCGACGGCAGGGCGCCGGCAGTGATCAGAGCGTCGGCGCTGCCGCGATCGGAGGGGCCACTGCCTGTCATGCAGTAGGCGCCACACGGACCGACGGGCCGTCGGCCGGAACGCCTGTGGAGTTCGTGTGAGTCCGTACGCGATGGCGGGGCGTCCCGTTCGTCCGTCGGCGACGGGCGATGAAGCAGGAAGCCTGAGTGCGAGGTCAAAAGTGCGTTGCTCTGCCTGCTCGAAAATTCCGTCGAAAGTCGTGGCGCCCCGGCTACTGACAGACCGGCTCCCGACAGGTACGGTCCACAGCAGTTCATTCATGTGGACTAAACCACCGCGGCGCAGCCCGCAGTGGACCACCACCTTTACAACGGATCGTCCGGCACGTTCCTGCCGGTGAAGGGGGCTTCACAGCCATGGCAACTGTTTCGTTCGACAAGGCGACCCGGATCTACCCGGGCTCCACCAAGCCCGCCGTCGACGGCCTGGAGATCGAGATCGAGGACGGCGAGTTCCTCGTCCTCGTCGGCCCGTCCGGCTGCGGCAAGTCGACCTCCCTGCGCATGCTCGCGGGTCTCGAGGACGTGAACGGCGGAGCGATCCGCATCGGTGACCGCGACGTGACCCATCTGCCGCCCAAGGACCGGGACATCGCCATGGTGTTCCAGAACTACGCGCTCTACCCGCACATGTCGGTCGCCGACAACATGGGCTTCGCGCTCAAGATCGCCGGCGTCAACAAGGCCGAGATCCGCCAGAAGGTCGAAGAGGCGGCGAAGATCCTCGACCTCACGGACTACCTGGACCGCAAGCCGAAGGCCCTCTCCGGCGGCCAGCGCCAGCGCGTCGCGATGGGCCGCGCCATCGTGCGTGAGCCCCAGGTCTTCCTCATGGACGAGCCGCTGTCGAACCTCGACGCCAAGCTCCGCGTCTCGACCCGTACGCAGATCGCCTCGCTCCAGCGCCGCCTCGGCATCACCACGGTCTACGTCACGCACGACCAGGTCGAGGCCATGACCATGGGCGACCGCGTGGCGGTCCTCAAGGACGGTCTGCTCCAGCAGGTCGACTCGCCGCGCAACATGTACGACCGCCCGGCCAACCTCTTCGTCGCCGGCTTCATCGGCTCCCCCGCCATGAACCTGGTCGAGGTCCCGATCACCGACGGCGGCGTGAAGTTCGGCAACTCGGTCGTCCCGGTGAACCGCGAGGCACTGACGGCCGCCTCCGCCGCCGGCGACCGCACCGTGACGGTCGGCGTCCGCCCGGAGCACTTCGACATCGTCGAGGCGGGCGGCGGCGAGGCCGCGAAGTCCCTCTCCAAGGACACCGAGGACTCCCCCGCCGGCCTCGCCGTCTCGGTGAACGTCGTCGAGGAACTCGGCGCCGACGGCTACGTCTACGGCACCGCGCAGGTCGGTGGCGAGGCCATTGACCTCGTCGTCCGGGTCAACGGCCGCCAGGTCCCCGAGAAGGGCACCCACCTCCACGTCGTGCCCCGTCCGGGCGAGACCCACGTCTTCTCCTCGTCGACCGGTGAGCGCCTCACCGACTGACACTCCGCCTGTTCCGCTGTGGAGCCCCGCACTTCGGTGCGGGGCTCCTCGCGTTCCCGGCCGCTCCCCCACCCGAGACGCACGCCACGTTGTCGACAAATACCCCGGCACACCGGTCATTTCGCCCCCTGTGCGTCAACACGCGTGAATCAAAACCGGATTACCCATCCCTCGACCGAGTGACTAAATGTCGCCAAATCATCACCGACCGCTACGCTCACTCGCGTGACGCACTCCGCCAACTACACCCAGAAGCCGCGCCGAGGCCGGGGCCCCGCCCGCCGCATCGGCCGCACCCTTGCTCTCGTCCTGCCGGTGATGCTGGTGCTCTCCGGCACACTCGCGGTCACCCGAGTGAACTGGTCCGGCAGTTCACCGGACTCGATCCTCACCGCTTCCTCGCAGAACGTCTCCGCACGCGCCAAGTCGCGCGCCCCCCAGGACGTCCTGCGCGACAAGCTGCTGCTCGAACTCCAGGACAAGGACCCCGGTATCGCGCTCACCCATCTCCAGCAGGAGATGCACGAGCGGCCGTCCCTCGCCAAGCACTGTGTCTCCCTCGCCCGCGCCCTGGGCCGTGCCGCCGTGCAGGCCTACGGCCCCTCCCGAGCCCAGTCCTTCGCCCGCCCCGTCTGCGACACCGCGTTCGCCACGGGCGTCGCCACGGCAGCGCGCGGCTGACGCCCTCACAGCCGGCCGGGAAGGGGCCGACGTACAGTGCGGGCATGACGAGCGCCCAGGCCCCGGACCCGCACAGCCAGCACCACCCCACACAGGCCGTCGTCCTGGCCGGCGGCCAGGGTTCGCGCCTGCGGCCCTATACCGACGACCGGCCCAAGCCGATGGTCGAGATCCCCGGCACCGGGACCCCGATCATCGGCCATCAGCTTGCCTGGCTCGCCGAAGAGGGCGTGACGGACGCGGTCGTCTCCTGCGGGCATCTCGCCGAGGTGCTCCAGGAGTGGCTCGACGGCGCCGAACTCCCCCTGCGCGTCACCACGGTGATCGAGAAGGAACCCCTCGGCCGTGGCGGCGGCCTCAAGTACGCCGCCGCGCACCTGCCGTACCCCGACCGGCCCTGGTACGCGACGAACGGCGACATCTGGACCCGGTTCTCGCTGCGCGAGATGGCCGGCTTCCACGCCGAGCGCGACGCCACCGCCACCCTCGCCCTGGCCCGCCCCCGCATCCCGTGGGGCGCCGTGGAGACCGACGCGTTCGGCCACATCACGGACTTCATCGAGGCCCCGCCGTCCCCGTATCTGATCAACGCGGGCGTCTACGTCTTCTCCCCCGACTTCACGGGCCTGCTCCCGGACCGCGGTGACCACGAGCGCACCACGTTCCCGCGCCTGGCCCGCGCGAAGCGCCTGGCCGGCTTCCCGATCCCGCAGGGCGCGTACTGGAGGGCCATCGACACGGCGAAGGACCTCACCGAGGCCGCCAAGGAGCTTGCCGCGCAGGGGCGTTGAGCCCAGCCGTCTCCGTCCAGCAGCAAGGGGCCCGCACACCACGCGTGCGGGCCCCTTCAGATTTCTACGCGATGCGATCAGCCGCTCACGTTTCTAAGCGATGCGGTCAGCCGCCGAGCACTCCGCCGAGGAGGCCCCCCGGCTTGTCCCCGCCGCCGGAACCGCCGGTGCCGCCGCCGGTGCCGCCACCCGTTCCCGTACCGCCGCTGGAGGCGGGGCCGCTGCTGGACGCCGGGGGCTGCTGCTGGGCCGGCGGGGCCGACTGCGGGGGCGCCTGGCCGGTGCCCTGCGTCTGGCTGGGCTGGCCCGAGCCGCTGGCGGTGCCCGTCACGGGGGCGGAACCCGGCGAACTCGCCGCGCCGGAGGGCTTCACCGAAGTGGCGCCCTGCGTAGGCGTGTTGGACGCCGACGGGCTCTGCGAACGGTGCTGCTTGCGGCCGGGCTCCGACGGGAGCGCGGAGCCGGGCAGCTCGTTGCGCGGGGCCTCGCCGGGACCCGGGGCGGTGACGCGGCCCGCGTCGCGCACGGCGCCGCCGAGCAGCGAGCCGATGAGCAGGGTCAGGCCGACGACGACGGTCGTCACGACGGTGCCGCGGCGCAGCACGTACCGCCGCAGCTCCCACAGTTCGGCGCGCGGGCCGAGCCGGCGCCAGGCGCCGCCCGCGAGGCGTCCGTCGATGGAGTAGACGGGCGCGCCCGCGATGATCAGCGGGGACCAGGCGGCCAGATAGATGATGTCGGGCGCGTCGTAGGCGGGCACCGTCTTCCAGCTGACGGTGACGATGAGGGCGGCCGAGAGCAGTACGCCGAAGACGGCCGCGACGCGCTGCCAGAGGCCGAGCACGGTGAGCACACCGACGACGACCTGGAGGAAGGCGATGCACAGCCCGGCGCCGACGGGGTGCTGGAGAGCGAAGTCGCGCAGGGGTTCGGCGAGGGCCCACGGGTGCAGCGAGTTGAGCCACTTGACCATGGAGCCGCGGTCGCCGCCGTCGAAGTAGACGGGGTCGCAGAGCTTGCCCATGCCGGCGTACATGGAGATGAAGCCGAGGAAGACGCGCAGCGGGAGGAGGACGACGCCGAGGTTCATCCGGCGGCCGGGGTAGTACGCGTGACGTACCGGGTCGGCACCGTGCCGCCGGGAGCCGTTCTGCTCGCCCCCGTCGTCGTACTCGTCGTCGCCGAACTCGCCGTCGTCGTACGGGGGTTCCTCGTACGACGGCTCTTCGAAGGCGCTGCCGGACTGGCGCATCTGCGGGAGGAGGCGGGTGCCCTGTGCGGTGACCATGGGCAGTTCGCCGGTGGCGTCGTCCCTGAGGTCGCTGTCGAGGTCGATGCGCGGGATGACCTGGGTGGCGCCGCCGTCCCCGCCCTCGTAGCCGTGGCGGGGCAGCGTGCTTTCGCCTGCCCTGCGGGCCGCCTGAAGGAGGCCGGTGGCCCCGGGGTCGCCGGGCGCGGACCTGCCGCTCCAGACGACGGGGGCGCGGCGGCGCGCGGCGGCGGCGCCGACGACGGGGATGCAGGCGGTCTGCTCCTGCGGGCCCAGGTGCCGGGCGATGCGGGGGGACTGCGTCTGCTGCGCCCGGGGGAGCTGCACGCGGAAACTCGCGTGATTGACGACGACCTGCGCGGGATCGCACGGCACCTTCACCATGCTCAGCGCGGGACCGTCGTCGAATCCGGAATCGAATCCAGGGCCGAATCCGGGCGAGCGGTCCCCCGTAGGTGTGCGGGGTGTTCTGGTGTCCACACTCATCTAACCGAGTGATGTGTGTTTAGGACACTGCCTTGACCGCGAGCAAATGTCCGGACCGCGTCAAGATCGCGGCCCGGACATCTGGATCAGGACCGGCGACGGGCCGCCTCGTAAAGCACGACGCCTGCCGCGACACCGGCGACCCCTCCGTCTGCCGCCCTCGCACGCTGTCGCGGCTTCGAACGGCTGCGCGGACTCCGCCCGCCGGACTCACGCCCTGCGACGCGACGCCTCATAAAGCACGACGCCTGCCGCGACACCGGCGTTGAGGGATTCGGTGCCGCCCGGCATCGGGATCCGCACGCGGTAGTCGCAGGTCTCGCCGACGAGGCGCGACAGGCCCTTGCCCTCGCTGCCGACGACGATGACGACGGGCCCGCCGAGGGCTTCGAGGTCATGGACCGTGTGCTCGCCGTCGGCCGCGAGACCGACGATGGCGATGCCCGCCTTCTTGTACGCCTCGAGGGCGCGCGTCAGGTTGGTGCAGCGGGCGACGGGCGTACGGGCTGCGGCGCCCGCGGACGTCTTCCAGGCACCGGCGGTCATGCCGGCGGCGCGCCGCTCGGGGACGACGACGCCGTGGCCGCCGAACGCGGAGACGGAACGCACGACGGCGCCGAGGTTGCGCGGGTCGGTGACCCCGTCGAGCGCGACGATGAGCGGGTCCTCACCCTGGTCGTACGCGGCGGCGGCGAGGTCCTCCGAGTGCGCGTACTCGTACGGCGGGACCTGGAGGACGAGGCCCTGGTGGTTGAGGCCGTTCGTCATGCGGTCCAGCTCGGGACGGGGGGCCTCCATCAGGTGGATGCCGCCGCGCTCACCGGCGAGCTGGAGCGCCTCGCGCACCCGCTCGTCGTTGTCGATGAACTGCTGGACGTAGAGCATCGAGGCGGGCACGCCCTCGCGCAGCGCCTCCACGACGGAGTTGCGGCCGACGACCATCTCGGACGTGCCCTTGCCGCCGCGGCTCTTCAGCGTCGCGGGGCGACGGCCGGCCTGCTTGGCCTTGGCGCCCGCGATGCGGTTCTTCTTGTGTCCCTTGCGCGCCTCGGCGGGCGGCGTCGGACCCTTGCCTTCGAGTCCCCGGCGTCGCTGGCCGCCACTGCCGACCTGCGCGCCCTTCTTGCCGGACATGCGGCGGTTGTTCGCGGCCATGATCTACCTGTCTGTGTGATGCGTATGTGCGTACGTATATGAAGTGTGCCGCCCGGAGGCCCGAGCGGCACATTCGCGCAGGTCTAGCGCGGGCCGAGCGTCCAGCGCGGCCCGGTCGGGCTGTCCTCGATGACGAGCCCGGACTGGCCGAGCTGGTCGCGGATGGCGTCGGCGGTGGCCCAGTCCTTGCGGGCGCGGGCGGACTCGCGCTGCTCCAGGACGAGCCGTACGAGGGTGTCGACGGCGCCGTGCAGGTCCTCGCCGCGGTCGGTCTCGCCGGCCCAGTGCGGGTCGAGCGGGTCCAGGCCGAGGACGCCGAGCATCGCGCGTACCTCGGCGAGGCGGGCGACGGCGGCTTCCTTGTCGTCGGCGGCGAGGGCGCTGTTGCCCTGACGGACCGTGGTGTGGATGATCGCGAGCGCCTGCGGCACGCCCAGGTCGTCGTCCATGGCCTCGGCGAAGGCGGGCGGCACCTCGTCGGCGGGGAGGACGGCCTCCCCCACCTTTTCGATGACCCGCTGCACGAAGCCCTCGATCCGCGCGAACGCGGACTCGGCCTCGCGCAGGGCCTCCTCGCTGTACTCGATGGTCGAGCGGTAGTGCGGGGTGCCGAGGTAGTAGCGGAGCACGATCGGGCGCCAGTCCTTGACCATCTCGGACACGAGGACCGAGTTGCCCAGGGACTTCGACATCTTCTCGCCGCTCATGGTGACCCACGAGTTGTGCACCCAGTACTTGGCGAACTCGTCGCCGAAGGCCTTGGCCTGGGCGATCTCGTTCTCGTGGTGCGGGAAGATCAGGTCGATGCCGCCGCCGTGGATGTCGAAGGCGGTGCCCAGGTACTTGTGGGCCATCGCCGAGCACTCCAGGTGCCAGCCGGGCCGGCCGCGGCCCCACGGGGTCTCCCAGCTGGGCTCCCCGGGCTTGACGGCCTTCCACATGGCGAAGTCGCGCGGGTCGCGCTTGCCGGTCTCGCCGTCGCCGGACGGCTGGCGCAGCTCGTCGAGGTCCTGGTTGGACAGCTCCAGGTAGCCGGGGAAGGAGCGCACGTCGAAGTAGACGTTCCCGTCCGCCTCGTAGGCGTGGCCGCGCTCGATGAGGCCGCGCATCATCTCGACCATCTCGGTGACATGACCGGTGGCGCGCGGCTCGTAGGTGGGCGGCAGGCAGCCGAGGGCGGCGTAGCCGTCGTTGAACGCGCGCTCGTTCTCGTACCCGATCGACCACCAGGGCCTGCCCTGTTCGGCGGCCTTCTTGATGATCTTGTCGTCGATGTCGGTGACGTTCCGCACGAACGTCACTTCGTAGCCGCGGTACGTGAACCAGCGGCGCATGATGTCGAAGTTGAGGCCGGACCTGATGTGCCCGATGTGCGGAGCGGCCTGCACGGTCGCGCCACAGAGGTAGATCGAGACACAGCCCGGTGTCAGCGGGACGAAGTCACGGATCTTCCGGGCGCTGGTGTCGTGCAGGCGAATAGTCACTCCCCCAGGGTAGTGGCCCCGAGGCAGTGCCCCGCGACCCCTTGGGGGACACGGGGCGCAACCGTGACGTTGTGACGTGTGTCAGGCCTCGGTTCGGATGCGGGCCCGTCGTTCAGACCCGGCCGACGACCTTGCGGGGGGTGATCCGCACGACGACGCGCTCGGCGTCGTCCGCGGAGCGGGGGTTGAACTCCGCGTACTTCTTGCCCGTGTACTTGAGCGACAGCTCGTCGATGAGCTCCTGGCCGCCCTCGGCAGTGAGGTCGGCGGTGCCACGGATCTCGGCGTACGCGTAGGGGTTGTCGGCGGGCTGTACGACGACGGTGACCCGGGGGTCGCGGCGCAGGTTCTTCTCCTTGCGCCGGTCGACGGTCGTGGAGAACAGCACGTCGTCCCCGTCCCGCTTCACCCAGACAGGGGACACCTGCGGGCTCCCGTCGGGCTGGATGGTGGCGACCGTGATGAAGACCGGGGTGTCGAGCAGCGCCTTGAGCTCGTCGGACAGCTGGGCGGTCATGGAGCCTCACTCCTTGGGGGATGCCGGTACGAGTACCCGAGTACCCGATACTGCGCCAACATCCGCCCCCGGAGCGGTATTTCAGCCCGTCCTGACGACCAGTGCCGTGGCGATCGCCGCGAGTCCGTCGCCGCGGCCGGGGAAACCCAGGCCGTCGGTGGTGGCGCCGGAAACGGAGACGGGCGCTCCGGCGGCGTCGGAGAGTACCTTCTGCGCCTCTTCGCGCCGCTTCCCGATCTTCGGCCGGGGGCCGATGACCTGTACGGCGACGTTGCCGATGGTGAAGCCCGCCTCGCGCACGATGCGGGCGGCCTCGGTGAGCAGGGTGAGCCCGGAGGCGCCGGACCACTCGGGGCGGCCGGTGCCGAAGTGGGCGCCGAGGTCACCGAGCCCGGCGGCGGAGAACAGCGCGTTGCACGCGGCGTGCGCGACGACGTCGGCGTCGGAGTGTCCGGCGAGGCCGGGGCCCTCGCCCTCCCACTTCAGTCCGGCGCACCACAGTTCGCGGCCCTCTTCGAAGGCGTGGATGTCGGTCCCGATGCCGACGAGGGGGATGACCGGCGGCTCAGAACCCATCGTTGGCCCTCCTGCGGGCGAGCACGGCTTCGGCGAGCACGAGGTCGAGGGGGCGGGTCACCTTGAAGGCCTCCTCGTGTCCGGGCACGACGACGACCGGTTCGCCGAGCTGCTCGACCATGCTGGCGTCGTCCGTGACGTTGTCGGTGACGGTCTCGTGGGCGCGCACGAGCGTGGCGCGGTCGAAGCCCTGCGGGGTCTGCACGGCGCGCAGCCGGGCCCGCTCGGGCGTCGCGACGACGAGCTCGGGTCCGCCGTCGGTGCGGGCCTCGACCTGCTTGACGGTGTCCGCGAGGGGCAGCGCGGGGACGACGGCGGGGGCGCCTTCGCGTACGGCCTCGATGACGCCGTCGACCGTGTCGACGGGGACCAGGGGGCGGGCCGCGTCGTGGACGAGGACGACGTCGATGCCGGGCGGCAGGGCGTCGAGGCCGAGCTTCACGGACTCCTGGCGGGTCTCGCCGCCGGGGACGACGACGAAGTCGGTCCTCTCGGGCAGGGCGTGGTCGGCGAGGAGGGTCTTCACCTCGGCGGCGGACGCCTCGTCGGGCGGGGCCACCACGACGACGAGGGAGACGGACCGCGAGGCGGCCATCGCCCGGACGGCGTGGATGAGCATCGGGGTGCCGTTGAGCGCGCGGAGTGCTTTGGGGGCGCCGGGGCCGAGGCGTACGCCCCGGCCGGCGGCCGGAATCACGGCCGCGGTGCGCGAGGGCCGCGTTTCGTCAGACATCGCTTCCGTTCAGGTTTGTGTGCTCGACCGAGGTGGGTATGGCCAACACCAGTGCCGGGCGCGACGCCTTGACCGGACCCCTTCCGTGACATCTGGTCGAGCCAGCTGCCCGGGCCCGGCACGCCAGGCGAGTCAAGCGGGTGCGCACCACAAGAGGCACCTGGTAGGCACGGAGTGCGGGTACGAACATGCCGCAGCGCCCGGCGACACCATCAGGGTCAGCGGGCACCGCGGCATTATTCATGCGCCTGGGCTCTCGCCCGGGACTTCTTGTCGCAGCCGCGTGCCGGTCAGGGCACGCTTCAGGACGCGAGAACCTCGTCGAGCAGGGCCTCGGCCTTGTCCTCGTTCGTGTTCTCCGCGAGCGCGAGCTCGCTCACCAGGATCTGTCGTGCCTTGGCGAGCATGCGCTTCTCACCTGCGGACAGTCCGCGCTCACGCTCCCGACGCCACAGGTCACGGACAACTTCCGCGACCTTGATGACATCGCCGGAGGCGAGCTTCTCGAGATTTGCCTTGTAACGGCGCGACCAGTTCGTGGGCTCTTCGGCGTACGGCGCGCGAAGCACCTCGAAGACCCGGTCGAGACCGTCCTGACCGACCACATCACGTACGCCGACGAACTCCGCATTGTCCGCTGGCACACGCACCGTCAGGTCACCCTGCGCGACCTTCAGCACCAAGTAGGTCTTGTCCACGCCTTTGATCTGGCGAGTTTCGATAGCCTCGATCAGCGCGGCCCCGTGATGGGGATAGACCACGGTGTCGCCAACCTTGAACGTCATGTGACAGGTACCCCTTCCGTGGCTATCCAGGGTAACACGGAAACGGCGTCTTCTGAATGGCGTTTTCGCAGGTCAGGGCATATCTCGGGGCTTGACAAGCACAACCGGAACGTGCTGCGGAGGGCTCGCGGAAGGGGGTATCCGCAGGTCGGAGCGGCTCTTCGACGGAGAGGAAACGCGCACGTTACACCTACCCGCAAGGGCCCGCAGGGGGTTGAACGTCCCGTTTTGCGCGGTTCGAAGCGCTGAACTTCCGCTACTCCGTTCGGTGACTCGGAGACGCGTGCGACCCGAATCCAAAATTGATCACCGTGGAGGGTGATCAATTTTCCGTACCGCCATGCATTCCTTACCGGAAATCCGCAGCGGCGGTCCCGCGGCACTTATGTGAATGGTGAACGGGAGGCCAATGCGACCTGTCACGTTTGGTGAGGTGAGAGGGGTTGAGGAGGGACCGGTGAGGGTGTGATCACGGGTGGGGCGGGTGGCACTGGGGCTGATCGGAGCGGGAGATCGGCCGGGGCCGAGATCCATCCAAAACCCCCTAGGGGCGGGTCGGGTGCAGCGGCGCGTGAACGGCTCGGTAACCTAAGCCCGCTGACAGACCCTTAGGGCGGCTTTACACCCGTCCAGGGCGTCCAGACCCTTACCGCCCACGTTCAAGGAGTTGCCGCCGCCGTGAGCAGCAGCCTTCGACGCGGCACCCTCGCCGCCGCCGCCCTCGCGTTCTCGATCGCCTCGCTCGCCGCGTGCGGCGCCGGAAACAACGCCCAGACGCTGGAGGTCAAGCCGGACAACGCGGAGACCTCCGTCGGGGACATCCGGATCCAGAACGCCACCGTGATCACGCAGCCCGACCTGAAGTCCACGGGTCCGGCCGTCGTGACCGCGACGCTCTTCAACAACGGCTCCAAGGCCCAGACCCTCGACTCGGTCGTCCTCGACGGCGTCGGCAAGAAGGCCGAGCTGTCGGCCGCCGACGGCAAGAAGACCGTGAAGATCCCGGCCGGCGGCTCCCTCGTGCTCGGCGGGAAGGGCAACGCGTCCGCGCAGCTGCCCAACAGCCGCACCGCCGACCTCGACGGTGACGTGCGGGCGCTGACCTTCACGTTCAGCACCACGGGCGCCGTCAAGATCCAGTCGTTCGTCGTGCCGGCCGAGAGCTACTTCAAGAAGTGGGGGCCGAGCGAGATCCCGGCCGTGCCGAGCACGGAGCCGTCGGAGTCCGCGTCCGGCTCCGCGACGCCCTCCGGGTCGGCCACGCCGTCCGGCTCCACCTCGCCGTCCGAGTCGGCCTCGGGCAGCCCGGCCGCCGGGCACTGATCACGTACGTATGCAATGGCGAAGGGCGGGGCCCCCGGTGGGGGTCCCGCCCTTCGGCGTCGTGCTCGGCGTCGTGCGTCCGGGTCACCGCCGTGACCCGGCGCTCTACGGCTCGAACTTGTAGCCCAGGCCACGCACCGTCACCAGGTAACGCGGGGCACCCGGGTCCGGCTCGATCTTGGCTCGCAGGCGCTTGACGTGGACGTCGAGGGTCTTGGTGTCGCCCACGTAGTCCGCGCCCCAGACACGGTCGATCAGCTGCATGCGGGTCAGGACGCGACCCGCGTTGCGCAGGAGCATTTCGAGGAGGTCGAACTCCTTGAGGGGCAGGTCGACCTTGGAGCCGGAGACCGTGACGACGTGGCGGTCCACGTCCATACGGACCGGGCCGGCCTCCAGGGCCTGCGGGGTGACCTCTTCGGGCTCCCCTCTGCGGCGCAGCACCGCGCGGATGCGGGCGACCAGCTCGCGGGACGAGAAGGGCTTGGTGACGTAGTCGTCGGCTCCTATCTCGAGGCCCACGACCTTGTCGATCTCGCTGTCCTTGGCGGTCACCATGATGACCGGGACGTTGGACCGGCCGCGCAGCTGGCGGCAGACCTCGGTGCCGGGCAGGCCCGGCAGCATCAGGTCGAGCAGGACGAGGTCGGCGCCGTTGCGCTCGAACTCGTCGAGTCCGTCGGGTCCGGTGGCCGCGATGGCGACCTCGAAACCCTCCTTGCGGAGCATGTACGACAGGGCGTCGGAGAAGGATTCCTCGTCCTCGACGACGAGCACTCGGGTCACGGAAGGACCTCCGGGGCGGCAGGAATGGGGTCGTATGCGGTTGTCTCGTCGGGCCCGGCGGCGTCGTTGCCGTCGTGGTGTCCGTATGCGTCGCCGCCTACGTGTCCTGGGCCGCGGTCGCGGGTCGCGCCTGCCTCCGGCAGCCGCAGGGTGAACGTGGAGCCCTGGCCTTCGGAGCTCCACACGGTGACTTCCCCGCCGTGCGAGGCAGCCACATGCTTGACGATGGCGAGGCCGAGACCGGTACCGCCGGTGGCCCGGGAGCGGGCCGGGTCGACGCGGTAGAAGCGCTCGAAGATGCGCTCCTTGTCCTTGTCGGAGATGCCGAGGCCCTGGTCGGTGACCGCCATTTCTATGAGGTCTCCGCCGGGTGCGCTGACCCGGCGCGCGGCTATGCCCACGCGGGTTCGGGCCGGACTGTAGTTGACGGCGTTCTCGACGAGGTTGCCGAGAGCCGCGGCGAGCTGACCCCGGTTGCCCCAGATCTGGAGGTCAGCGGTGCCTCCCGAGGCCATGGTGATCTGCTTCGTGCCGGCCTGGTGGCGGCAGCGGTCGATCGCCTCGGCGACGAGTTCGTCGACGCGGACCGGCTCGGCGTCCTCCAGCGGGTCGTCGTTCTGCACCCGGGACAGGTCGATGAGCTCCTGGACCAGGTTGGTCAGTCGGGTCGCCTCGATCTGCATCCGGCCCGCGAAGCGTTCCACCGCCTCGGGGTCGTCGGACGCGTCCATGACCGCCTCGGAGAGGAGGCTGAGCGCGCCGACCGGGGTCTTGAGCTCGTGGCTGACGTTCGCCACGAAGTCGCGGCGGACCGCTTCGATGCGGCGGGCTTCGGTGAGGTCCTCCACGAGGAGCAGGACCAGGCGGGAGCCCAGGGGGGCCACGCGGGCCGAGACCGCGAGCGCGTCTCCGCGGCCGGTGCCGCGGCGGGGCAGGTCCAGCTCGACCTGTCGTATCTCTCCGTCACGGCGCGTGTCCCTGGCCATGAGGAGCATCGGCTCCACGGCCAGTTTGCCGCCTCTGACCAGGCCGAGGGCGTACGCCGCCGAGCTGGCCTTGACCACACTGTCCGCCTCGTCCAGGACGACGGCGGAGGAGCGCAGTACGGAGAGGACGGTGTCGACGCCGGGCGGAAGGACCGGGTCCGTGTGCAGGGAGGTGCGGGTGGGTCGTTTCTGGTCGCGTTCGCTCCAGCGAAACGCCAGCACGGCGATCACCCCGGTGCACACCCCGGCGATCGCTGCCGCTGCGGCGACCGCCGCGTTCACGTCCATGCCCCCAGGTTATGCGCCTCTTAAGGGCTGCCCACAGCCGTCCGAGTGGTAGCTCGAACACTCGTCGCCCAGAGTTCACCTTGGATACAGGGGTGATTCATTTGGGGTGACGGAAACGGACGCGTACAGGGCCGAACGTGGGAGCGTGGGGCACAGCAGCCCCGCAGTGAGTGAGAGGGACAGTTGTATGCGTGACGCGTACCACGAGGAACTTGACTCGATCGGCGAGGGCCTGGTCGAGATGGCCCGCCTTGTCGGGTCGGCGATCGGGCGCGCCACCACGGCCATGCTCGACGCCGACCTGAAGCTGGCCGAGAGTGTCATCGCGGCGGATCAGAAGGTCGACGACCTGCAGCATGACCTGGAGGCGCGGGCGATAGCCCTGCTCGCGCGCCAGCAGCCCGTCGCCACGGATCTGCGGATCGTCGTGACCTCGCTGCGGATGAGCGCGGACCTGGAGCGCAGCGGTGACCTGGCGCAGCATGTCGCCAAGCTCGCCCGGCTGCGGTTCCCGGACCAGGCCGTTCCGCACGACCTGCACGCGACCGTCCTGGAGATGGGGCAGCTCGCGCAGCGGCTCATGGCGAAGTCCGCCGAGGTCATCATCACCAAGGACGTCGACCTCGCGCTCCAGCTGGAGCAGGACGACGACGAGATGGACCAGCTGCACCGGACGCTGTTCCAGCACCTGATGGACGACCGGTGGAAGCACGGCATCGAGACGGCCGTGGACGTGACGCTGCTCGGCCGTTACTACGAGCGCTTCGCCGATCACGCGGTGTCCGTGGCCAAGCGCGTGGTGTATCTCGTGACCGGTGAACACGCCGACGAGATCCAGACGCCTCAGCCTCAGCCCGTCGACGGCAGCTGACACTCCGACGACAGTCTGACGAGACCCCGCACCACAGGTGCGGGGTCTCGTCATGTCAGCCCGATCAGCCGCCGCACTGGCACGGTGCGCCCGACTGGCAGCCGCAGCCGCAGCCCGAGCCGCAGCCGCAGGCGCCTAGCAGGACCAGCCGGTGCGGCTCCGCGACTTCCGTGGGCTGCTCTGCGATGGCTTCGGGGGTGGGGGACTCGGCCATGGTGTTCCCTCCTCGGGGCGAACTGCCTGTCCCCCAGTTCATGCCCAGCCCGGCGGGCGCGTCAACGGCGCACACGCGCGCGGGTGTTCACCGCGCCGGCCATCTTGTGGCCGATGGTGCCGATGAGGAGCAGGGCGACGACCGTGCCCAGAGTGAATGCTTCGAATGCCGTCCGCGTCACCCCCCACGTGCCGTGGAAGTCGTACGTGATGCCGAGCAGCGCCTCCAGCGTGCCCGGGAACAGGGCCGTCCACGAGCCGGTCAGGATCCACGCGTACACCAGCACCGCGCAGATCATGAACCCCTTCGTCCCGAACGGGACCTGGTACGGGCGCGGTACGTCCCGGTGGCGCAGGCGCAGGACCGCCAGGGCCGGGATCACCGTCAGGTACGAGAGCAGCAGTGTCGTCACCGCGACGGTCAGGACGACCGAGAACACCGCCGCCGCGTCGCCGTCCGCGAGCCGCATCGCCGCCACCATGAACACCGTCGCGATCACGCCCGACAGCAGGTTCGTGCGCACCGGTGTGCCCAGTGTGGGGTGGAACGCGCCGAGCTTGCGGCTGAAGAAGCCGCCGTCCGCCGCCGCCATCGCCTGCATCCGGTCGCTGACGATCATCCACGCGCTGCCCTGGGTGAGGAGCGCGAAGACGAACAGGAGCGCGGTCGCCTTCAGGAGTGCGCCGCTTGCTCCTCCGTAGACCGTGAAGATGGTCCGGGCGCCCTCCATGAAACCGCCGATGCCGGTCACCTTGCCCGGCGGGACCACCGAGAGGATCGCCAGCACGGGGAGCAGGTAGCAGGCCGCCGCGATCGCCGCGGAGCGGCCGAGGGCTGTGGGGACGTCGCGCTGCGGGTCGTGCATCTCCTCGCCCGCCGCGTTCGGGGCCTCGAAGCCGACGTACGCGAAGAGGAGGACCGGGACCAGGGCCAGGAAGCCGGCCGTCGTGGGGCTGAAGGTGGTGGTGGCTGTGGCTGTGGTGTCGCCCGTCGTTCCCGTCAGGCCCTGGAAGCCGTGTGCCATGCCGTACGCCACTGCCGTCGCCGTGAACACCGTGAGCGCGAGGACCTTGGCCGACGCGCCTGCCGTGGTGATCCATTTGCCTTTGCGCAGCGAGACCACCGCCGTGAGGATCGCCGTCCAGATGAACACCGTCTTGAACGCGTAGTCCGCGAACGTGCCCTGGCCCAGGCGGAACACGAAGCCGTCCCAGGTCTGTGCCGCGATGAACACGAGCGAGCCGCCGAGCCAGATCGGGTTCGTCACCCAGTAGAAGAGCGTCGTGAGCGCCGCCGTCAGCCGGCCGAAGGCCAGTTTCACCCAGACGTAGGGGCCGCCCTCCTGGGGAAAGGCCGCGCCCGTCTCCGCGAAGAGCAGCGCGTACGGGACGAGGAACGCGACCGCGATGACCGCCGTCCACGTCACCGCCTCTCCGCCGCCCGTCGCGATCTGGCCCACCGTGTCGAAGGAGATCACCGTGGCCACCGCCATCGCCGTGATGTCGAAGCGGCGGAGGCTTCTGTGGAGGTTGGGGGTGGGGGTGGGGGTGGGGGTGGGGGTGACTTCTTCGCCGGTGGACCCCGTGGCGGCGGATTCCATGGCGGCGGTGCTTGGTGGTGGTGCTGCTTGTTCTTTGTAGTCGGGCACGTCTGTGTCCTCGTGGCTCGGGACGGGTGGGACGGTGCGGGTGGCTGTGGGGCGCGCTGGTGTACGTGGGGCGGGGATCCGGGGGCTACGTGGTGATCTCACCCGCAGGCGTCGTGCGTTCGAGGACCGAGCGCATCGCCGTCGCCGCCTCCTTCGCCTCCTGTTCCGTCATGATCAGCGGCGGGGACAGGACCAGGCTGTGGGCCGAGTCGCGGACGATGACGCCCGTTTCCTTGCGGATCACGTCGTGCGGCATGCGGGCGGGGTTCAGGGGGAGGGGGGTGCGGGTCTCGCGGTCGGCGACCAGTTCCACCGCCAGCATCATGCCGACCGAGCGGATCTCGCCGACGATCGGCAAGTCGCCCAGCTCGTCGGTGAGTTGGGCGTGGAGGTGTTCGCCCATCGTCACGGCGCGCGCCAGGAGGTTCTCCCGCTCGATGATGTCGAGGTTCGCGAGCGCCACCGCCGCCGCCACCGGGTGGCCGTTGTACGTGTAGCCCATCGGGAAGCCGTGGTCCTGGAGCAGCGCCTCGGTCACCTCGTCGGAGACCAGGAGTGCGCCGAGCGGTGTGTAGCCCGACGTGATGCCCTTGGCCGTCGTGATGATGTCCGGCTTCACGTCGAAGTGCTGGGCCGCGAACCATTCGCCCACGCGGCCGTACGCCGTCACCACCTCGTCGAAGATGAGGAGGATGCCGTGGCGGTCGAGGACCTCGCGCACGCGCGGCCAGTAGTCCGCCGGCGGGACCAGCATGCCGCCGACGCCCATGATGGGTTCGCCGATCATCGCCGCGATGTTGGACGCCCCGATCTGTGCGATGCGCCCCTCCAGTTCGGCGATCAGGAAGTCCGTCGGGTCGGCGCCGCCGTAGAGCTCGGTGCGGTACGGCCACGGCGGCGTCAGGTGGCTGACGTGCGGCATCATCGGGGCGAAGCCCTCGTGGTAGACCGGGAATCCGGTGGCCGAGCCGCCGCCGTAGCCGATGCCGTGGTACGCCTTGTCGCGGGCCAGGATCCAGGTGCGGGAGCCCTCGCCCCTGCGGTGGTGGTAGTAGCGGGCCATCTTGATGGCCGCCTCGTTGCCCTCCGAGCCGCCCGACGTGAAGTAGACGTGGTTGAGGTTGTCGGGGGCCAGGCCGGCGAGGCGTTCGGCCAGCTGGATCGCCTTGTCGTTCGAGAACTCCCAGAAGCTCGTGAAGTATTCGAGCTGCTGCATCTGCGCGTGCGCGACGTCCGCGATCTCCTTGCGGCCGTGGCCGACCTGCGCGAGCCAGAGCCCGCCCGTCGCGTCCAGGTAGCTGCGGCCCTCCGCGTCGGTGAGACGGCAGCCCTTGCCGTCCGTCATCACGACGCGTTCCTCGGCCGTGCCGGGGAGGTAGGGGTGGATGATGTGCGCCCGGTCCGTGGCTGCGAGCTGCTGTGCGGGGGTGAGCGTCATGGTGCGTTCGTCCCTTCAGGGGATCGTTCGGGGGATGGTTCGGGAGATCGTTCGGAATGAGTCGTCGCTAGCCGTACGTGATCCACGTCGTCTTCAGGCCCGTGTACTTGTCGAGGGAGTGGAGTGACAGGTCCCGGCCGTGGCCCGACTGTTTGAAGCCGCCGAACGGTGTCAGCGGGCTCAGCGCGTCGACCGTGTTCACCGAGACCGTCCCGGCGTGCAGGGCGTCCGCCACCCGGTGGGCGCGGGCCAGGTCCCTCGTCCACAGGGAGGCCGCGAGGCCGTACGGGGAGTCGTTCGCCGTCGCGACCGCCTCGGCCTCCGTGGTGAAGGGGTGGACCGTCAGGACCGGGCCGAAGAGTTCCTCGCGGGCCAGGGGTGCGTCGGGGCGCAGGCCGGTGACCATCGTGGGGGTGAGGTAGGCCCCGTCGCGGGTGCCGCCCGTGATCACCTTGCCGTCCGCTGCCTCGATCGCCGCGAGGACCCGGACGGCCTGGGCCTCGTCGACCAGCGGACCGAGGTTCGTGCCGGGGTCCAGGGGGTCGCCCGGCACGAAGCGCGCCGCGTGTTCGGCGACGCGGGCCGTGAACTCCTCCGCGATGGAACTCTCCACCAGGAGACGGGTGTTGGAGGAGCAGACCTGGCCCGCGTTGTACGCGAATCCCCAGGCCGCGCGCTCTGCCGCCGCGTCCAGGTCCGCGTCCGCGAAGACCACGTTCGGGCTCTTGCCGCCCGCCTCCGGCCAGACCTGCTTCATGTTCGACTCGGCGGCGTAGGACAGGAACAGGCGGGCTACCTTCGTCGAGCCCGTGAAGACCAGGGTGTCGACGTCCCCGTGCAGGCCGAGGGCCCGGCCCGCCGTGTCGCCCAGGCCGGGGACGACGTTCAGGACTCCGTCGGGCAGGCCCGCCTCCGCCGCCAGTTCGGCCAGGCGCAGGGCCGACAGCGGGGACTGCTCGGCCGGTTTGAGTACGACGCTGTTGCCCGCCGCGAGCGCCGGGGCCAGCTTCCAACTCGCCAGGTCCAGAGGGAAGTTCCAGGGGACAACGGCGCCCACCACGCCCAGCGGGGTGCGGCGGACCGTCGCCAGGCTGCCCGGGGGTGTCGGCGCGATCTCGTCGTACAGCTTGTCCGCGGCCTCCGCGTACCAGGCGAAGACGCCGGCCGCGCCGGGCACGTCCGTGCCGTAGGACTCCGCGATGGGCTTGCCCATGTCGAGGGTGTCGAGGAGGGCCAGCTCCTCGGCGTTGGCGGTGATCAGGCCGGCGAGCCTGAGCAGGACGCGCTTGCGGGCCGCCGGGTCGGTGCGGGACCAGCGGCCGTCCTCGAAGGACGCGCGGGCGGCACGGACCGCCGCGTCGATCTCGGGCGCTTCGCCGTGCGTGACGTGTGCGGTGACCTTGCCGGTGGCCGGGTCGGTGGTGGGGAAGGTCGCCCGGGTTCGGGCTTCGGTCCATGTGCCGTTGATGAACGCCCTTGTGCGGGGCGTCAGTTCTGCTGCTCGGCGCTGCCAGTCTGCGTAGGCGTGCATGCGGCGGCTCCCCTCTACTTCTTTGAGATCGGATTCAAACAATGGGGTGTCCGGCCGTCAATGCCCTGAGCGCAAGGAACTTGATTTATTTGAACCGAGTAACAGAGAATTAACCCATGGGGAACAAGCCTGGGAGACCGAAGAACCAGACGGCGCGCCGCGAGGCCCTCGTCGACGCGGCGGGGCGCGCCATCGCCGAGCGGGGCCTGGAAGGGCTGCGCATCAAGGACATCGCCGCCGAGGCGGGTATGTCGGCGGGGTCGGTTCTGTACTACTACCCGGAGATGGGCGAGCTGGTCCTCGAAGTGCACCGGGGCGCCGTGGAGCGCTATCTCGCCGCCCGGCAGAAGGCCGCGGACGGGGTGGACGGGGCGACCGGAGCGACCGGGGCCGCCGCACGGCTGCGGGCTCTCGTCGGCAGCGGGCTGCCGGGCGGCTCGGGGGACGCCGTGCACGGACTGCTCTTCGAGCTGCACCGGCGCGCCGACCGCAGCTCCGGGCACGCGACGCTGATGGCGTCGCTCTTCGCGCGCGAGGTCGCCCTGTACGCGACCGTGCTCGAAGTCGGCGCGGCCGTCGGGGAGTTCACGCTCACCGAGCCCGTCACCGACCTCGCGCGCAACCTCGTCGCGCTGGAGGACGGCTACGGGCTGCACATCGTCAGCCGCAACGCCGAGCTGACGCCGGACGTCGCCCGGCGCCTGCTCCTCGGCTACGCGCGGACGGTCACCGGCTGCCCTCAGCTGTGAGCCGGGTCCTCTCCCGGTCGTCGCCCGCGAGGGCCACCGCCGTGAGCGCCATGCCGAGCGCGCCGTCGAGGACCGCCCGGTCCGCGTCCGAGGTGACGCACGCCGCCGCGAACTCCTTCTGGTGGTTGACCGCGGGCAGCGAGTTGATGCCCAGGTAGGGGTGGATGGCGGGCAGGACGCGGGAGACGTTGCCCATGTCCGTGGAGGCGCGGTTCATCCGGGCCGCCGGGGATCCGGAGCTGTCGAACCTACGGCCGAGGGATTCGGCCGCCCGGCGGTAGACGGCCAGCATCGCGGCGTCGTTGCGGAACTCCGAGTACGGGCGGGACTCCGGCTCGATCTCCAGGTCGCAGGCCGAGGCGAGCGCGCCGGCCTCGAAGCACCTCTCGACCCGCGGCTGGAGCGCGGCCAGCTCCTCAAGGCTGCCCGCGCGCACGTACCAGCGACCCTCGGTCAGCTCCGGGATCGCGTTCGGGGCCTCCCCGCCGCGCGTCACCATGCCGTGCACGCGCGTCGTGGAGGGGAGCTGCTGGCGCAGGAGACCGATGGCGACCTGGGCGACCGTGAACGCGTCCGCCGCGTTGCGGCCCTGCTCCGGGTAGGCCGCCGCGTGCGCCGCCTTGCCGTGGTAGCGGACCTTGAGGTGCGCGACCGCGTACGGGTCGGCCTCGGCGACGTCCGCGGGCCCGGGGTGCACCATCATCGCCGCGTGCACCCCGTCGAAGGCGCCGCGCTCCAGCATGAGGATCTTGCCGCCGCCGCCCTCCTCGGCCGGGGTCCCGAGGACGGTGACCTTGAGGCCCAACTCGTCGGCCACCGGCGCGAGTCCGGCCGCGGCGCCCACCGCGGCCGCCGCGATGACGTTGTGCCCGCAGGCGTGACCGAGGCCGGGCAGCGCGTCGTACTCGGCGCAGATCGCGAGGTGGAGCGGGCCGCTGCCGACGGTTGCGGTGAAGGCGGTGGGCAGGCCGGCGGTGCCGGTCACCACGTCGTAGCCGAGGTCGCCGAGGGCGTACGCGGTCCAGCGCGCCGCCTTCTCCTCCTCCCACGCCACCTCGGGGTTCGCGTGGATGCGGTGGCTCAGGGCGAGGAGTTCGGGCGCCGCCTTCGCGACCGCCTCGCGCACGGGCCTCACTCGTCCCCCGGCACGCCGTAGTTCGGTGCCGCGTCCGGGGCAAGGGCCCGCTGCACGTATGCCTCCTGCTGCGGCTCCCACCGTTTCCACAGGTCCGCGAGCTCCGCGATCGGGTCGCCCTCGGTCCAGTCCACGCGCAGGTCCGTCACCGGCCACGGCACCGCGTCGACGACCAGGAGTCCGGCCGAGTGGACCGGGCCCGCCTCGCCGCCTGCCGCCGCGCCCGCGGCCAGGGCGTCGACGAGGCGGCGGGCGAGCGGAGCCCCGGGATCCGCGCCCGTGAACGCGTCGAGCACCGCCCGGGGGACGCCGGGGCCCGACAGGAGGTTCCCCGCGGCCACGGCGTCGGGGCCCACCGCCTCCGCGTACGTGCCGAGGGTCCGCGCGCCCGAGAAGACCGCGCCGGGACCGGAGACGCCCAAGGCCGTCAACTGCCGCCATTCGGCGTGAGGTTGTGCCGCGACCTCACGCACGGCCGTCCTTGCGGGCACCCCGGATTCCAGGAGGTCGAGCAGGCGGGTGCCGAGGCGCGGGTCGGTGACGTTCTGCGAGCAGACCGCGCCCACTCCGGGCCGTACGTGCGCGCAGCGCGCGGCGACGGCCGGCGAGGACGAGGTGACGGCCACCCCGAACCGGCCCGTGCGCGGGCACCGCGCGGCGATCGAGAACGTCATCGGCGCTCCTTCGGGATGACGGCCGTCGCGTCGATCTCCACGAGCCACTCCGGGCGGGCCAGCGCCGAGACGACCAGGCCCGTGGAGACGTAGTGGACGCCCTTGAGCCGGCGGCCCATGACGCGGTAGACGGGCTCGCGGAAGCGGATGTCCGTCAGATAGACGGTGATCTTGACGATGTCGTCGAGGCGGCTGCCGGACTCCTCCAGGAGCATCGCGATGTTCGCCATGGCCTTCTCGGCCTGGGCGGCGACGTCGCCGACTCCGACGTTCTCGCGCGTGTCGAGATCCTGGCCGATCTGGCCGCGCAGATAGACGGTGCCGTCGGCGACGACCGCCTGCGCGAGGTCGTTGGACAGGTCCTGCTCGGGGTACGTGTCCGCCGTGTCGAAGGGGCGGATGCGCCGGTGGGTCGTCACTTGGCCTTCCTCCCGAGCGTGCCCAGCACGTTGTCGCTGAGTCCGGCCGCGTCCTTCACCAGGTCGAGCGGGCCCTCCCAGTCGAAGTTGCGGTACACCGCGCCGAGGTGCGCGAACGGCGGGGACTGCGCGAAGAGCTGGAACGTCAGGCGGTGGCCCGCGTAGTCCGAGTTGAGCAGGTCACGGGCGTACGCGAGGAGCTTGCGGCGGTCCTCGGCGACCCAGTGCTCGTTGATCGAGTAGAACTTGTCGAGCCACGGCTTGGTGTCCGGGTGGTCGAAGGACGCCTTGTCGGGCGTGATGCAGATCTGGCCGCCGCACAGCTCGCGCGCGATGTGCATCATCTCGTGCAGCTGCGAGCAGGCCAGGACGCGGCCGGTGTACAGGAGCGACTGGTTCGGCATGAGCAGCCCGCCGGGGCTGGGCTCCGCCATCGCGATGGACGCGGTCAGGTGCGCGTTGATGCCCTCGCGGTAGCAGGCCAGCGTCGCCAGCTTCTCCTGTACGGCCTGCTGCTTCTCCAGGCCGGTCTGCTTCACGTTCCACAGCGCGGCGCCGATCATCAGGTCCGCGAGCCGCAGATTGCGCTGCGTGAACGCGAACGCGCTGTAACGGTGGAGCGTGGCGCGGATGAAGGTGGCGGCCTTGGTGTCCCGGTAGAAGAGGACGTTCTCCCAGGGGATCTCGACGTCGTCGAAGACGACCAGGGTGTCGACCTCGTCGAAGCGGCTGGAGACCGGGTAGTCGGCGGGCGGCTTCGTACCGGCGAAGCCCGTACGGCAGATGTACTTCAGGCCGGGCGAGCCCATGTCGGCGATGAACCCGAGGGCGTAGTCGGAGAGTTCGGAGTCGCCCCAGTTCGCGATGGTCGGCTTCGTGAACGCCTGGTTCGAGTAGGCGGCGGCCGTCTCGTACTTGGCGCCGCGCACGACGATGCCGCTGTCCGTCTCCCGCACGACGTGCAGGAGCATGTCCGGGTCCTGGTCCTGGGGGCGCTTGGACCGGTCGCCCTTCGGGTCGGTGTTCGCCGAGACGTGGAAGGGGTCGGCGTACAGCGCGTGGTCGATGTGCCGCTTGACGTTCTCCGCGTACGCCGGGTTGATCGCGTTGAGGACGTCCTGGCCGTCGATGAGCGACCAGACCTCGCCGATCGTCTCGTCACCGACGCGGGTCACGACACCGCCGACGTCGCTCAGCACGGCGTCCGTCGCGGCCCGCTTCGCGTCCCAGTCCTCACGGGTGCACGGCGGCTTCTGCTGGATCGCGTTGACCTCACCGGTCGCCTCGTCCTTGTACGTCATGGAGTCCCGGGTCTCCGGGTCGTGCGCCATGTCGTAGATCCGGGCGCGTATGTCGACCAGCGGCTTGAACGCGGGGTGCGTCGTCACGTCGGTGACCTTCTCGCCGTTCATCCATACGTCGCGGCCGTCGCGGATCGACTCGCGGTACTGGTCTCCGGTGCGGATCATGCGCCGTGCTCCTTGAGGGAGTTGAGGGGGCTCGGGGTGGCGTACGTACGGGCGTGGTGGACGAGGGGGTGCGCGCCGGAGACCGCGGAGGCGACGACCGCGCCGAACAGGACCTGGTGGGTGCCCTGCGTGACGGAGTCGGCGAGGCGGCAGTCGAAGGCGGCGGCCGCGCCGCGCAGGACGGGGGCGCCGGTGGCGAGGACGTCCCACTCGGCGCTGGCGAAGTCGTAGGGGCCGCTGCCGTGGGCGGGGCGGCCCGCGAACACGTCGGAGACGTGGGCCTGGCCGGCGGCGAGGACGCTCACGGCGATGACGCCGTTGCGCACGGCGGCCGCGGCGAGGGGGCTCCGCTCGTTCACACAGACCAGGAGTGAGGGCGGGTCGGCGGAGACGGAGCACATGGCGGAGACGGTCTGGGCGAAGCGACCGGCCGGTCCTTCTGTGGAGACAACGGTCACGCCCGTCGCGGCGTTCCCCATCGCGGCCACGAAGTCCTGGCGGGATGTGAGGAGTTGGTCCGGAGCAATGGTCACGAGCGGCCTCCCTCGGAGCGAGTGGGCTGTGGTGGGACCACTATGGGAGCCGGGACCTGCATCCGTACAACAGATCTTTCAGCGCTATTGCATCGGTTTCAGAGATGCTTGGAATTGCTCGGGCCTGAGCTGGGCGTTCAGGCGCGCAGAGCCTCCCGGCACGCCGTCGCGAACGCCTGGGCGCGGCCCGTCAGCCGCACCCCGCGCAGCTTCGCCAGCACGACGGGGAGCGCGGGCAGCGGGTCGGCGAGCGGCAGGGCGACGACGCTCGAACCGTCGTACGTGCGGTCGTGCGCGGGCCGCTGGTTGAGCAGCGACCAGCCGTATCCGGCGGCGACCAGGGCGCGCACGGTCTCGTAGCTGCGGGTGCGGTGGCTGATGCGCGGCTCGACGCCGGCCTTGGCGGCGACGGAGCGGAAGTAGTCGCGGCTGGCGGGCAGGTCGAGCAGGATCATCGGCTCGTCCGCGAGGTCGGCGAGGCGGGCCCGGCCGCCGCCGGCGAGCCGGTGCCCCTCGGGGACCAGGGCGTAGGGCGGGGCCATCGCGAGGACCTCGCACTCGATGTCGGCGTCGAGATCCATGTCGTAGAGCAGCGCCAGTTCGCAGGCGCCCGTGCGCAGGCTCTCCTGCACGGCCGGGATGTCGCCCTCGACGACCTCGACGCGTACGGCGGGCTGGCGCTCGCCGAACTCCCGCAGCAGGCGCGGCAGATAGAACGGGGCGAGCGTCTGGAAGCAGCCCACCGCGAGCTCGCCGACGAGGTCGGCGCCCAGGCTCCTGGCCGACTCGGCGAGCTCGTCGGCGTGCGTGAGGAAGCCGCGCAGCTCGTGCAGGAACCGCTCCCCCGCGGCCGTCAGCTCCAGGCCCTTCGCGTGCCGGCGGATCAGGAGCTGCACGCCGAGCTCGCGCTCCAGGTGGTGCACGGCAGTGGAGACCGCGGACTGCGAGACGTTGATGCGGTGCGCCGCGGCGGTCATGCTGCCGAGCTCGGCGGCGGCGAGGAAGTACCGCAGCTGCACGAGGGTGAAGTTCGCGTCCTTGGCCATGGCGGGATTGTGCACGCAGCGTCCGCCGTCTGTCTGCATCGAGAAAACAGATGTAACTCCCGGGAAATCGATGTTTGACCGAGGAACGCGAGGGTGGCGAGACTCCCCAACCAACCCGCACGCCCGAACGCCCCGCCCGCCCCCTCGTTTTCCGGACAGGGAGTCCGCATGCCCGCCACACCCGAGGCGGCCCCGGCCGTCGAGCAGCACACCATCGACCACGTTCCCGAGAGCGAGCGTCACGGCCGCGTCCGTGACCTGTTCACGATGTGGTTCGGCACGAACATCGCGCCGTTGCCGCTGGTCACCGGCGCCATGGGCGTCCAGGTCTTCCACCAGTCGTTCTGGTCCAGCGTCCTCGCGATCCTGGCCGGCCAGCTCGTCGGCGCCGTCTTCATGGCACTGCACTCGGCGCAGGGCCCGCAGCTCGGCGTCCCGCAGATGATCCAGAGCCGGGCGCAGTTCGGCAGCGTGGGCGCCCTGCTCATCGTGGTCGTGGCGGCGGCGATGTACATCGGCTTCTTCGCCTCGAACATCGTCCTGGCCGGCAAGTCCCTGCACGGCCTCGCGCCCGCGGTGCCGGTCGACGCGGGCATCGTGCTCGGGGCGCTCGGCTCGGCCCTGATCTGCTGGGTCGGCTACCGCCTCATCCACACCCTCAACAAGATCGCGACGTGGGTGCTCGGAGCGGGCATCCTGGCCGGCCTCGCCGTGGTGGTCGCGCGCGGCCTGCCCGACGGCTTCTTCTCCGCCGGCTCCTTCACGTTCGCGGGCTGGCTGGCGACGGTGTCCCTGAGCGCCCTGTGGCAGCTGGCCTTCGCCCCGTACGTCTCCGACTACTCGCGCTACCTGCCGCGCACGGTCCGTACGGCGTCGACCTTCTGGGCCACGTACTGGGGTTCGTGCCTCGGCTCCACGCTGCCGTTCCTCGCGGGTACGGTGATCGGCCTCGCGTCGCCCGGCACGGACGACACGGTGGCGGGCTTCGACAGCGCGGCGGGCGGTTTCGGCCCGGTCGTCCTGCTCCTGTTCCTCTTCTCGGTCATCAACCACAACGCGCTCAACCTCTACGGCGCGGTGCTGTCCCTGATCACCGTCTGCCAGACGTTCCGGCCCGCGTGGACCCCGCGCCAGAGGGCTCGCGGCGTCGTCTCCGCGGTGGTCCTCGTGGGCGCGCTGATCATCGCGACGGCGCTGTCCAGCGACTTCGTCTCCAGCTTCGTGAACCTCGTACTCGTTCTGCTCGTCGTCCTCGTCCCCTGGACGGCGATCAATCTCATCGACTTCTACCTCGTCCACCACGGGCGCTACGCGCTCGGCGACCTCTTCGCTCCCGACGGCGGGCGCTACGGCCGCTTCAACCCGGTGGCCCTGACGTCGTACGCGATCGGCATCGCGGTCCAACTCCCGTTCGTCGCCACGTCGCTGTACACGGGCCCGCTGGTCGCCCCACTCGGCGGCGCGGACCTGTCGTGGCTCGTGGGGCTGGTGGTGACGGCGCCGGTGTACTACGTGTGGGCGCGGCGGGTGGCGGCGCGGGACGGGAGCGAAGTGACGGACACGGAGACCGGGTCGACGGCGGAGTCGGCTCACGCGACCGCGTGACGGCGGACGCGTGACGACCGCTGCCTGAGCGCACACCGCTGACGGAACGGCGCACCACGACCTGAACGGCGAACCGGGGACAACCCCCTCCCCACCTGCCCCGTTCATGCCATACGCTGCGCGAAGCAGCCGCGCCCCGCACGCGCCGCGCCCTCACCGGCGCCGTCGTGCGGGTGCCGCGCGGCGGCTCACTCTCATCACCACCCGGTCATCCACCGGGTTTCTCATCGTGGGGGCACGACTCACATGCGTACGCGCAGCATCTCGACCGCGACAGCGCTCGCGGTCCTCTTCAGTTCGGCGGCGCTCAGCGTCGCCGCGGCCGGTTCCGCCTCGGCCGCGACCGCGACGGTCGCCTCGCCCGGCGGCATCGTCGCCGACGGCGCCCTGCACCGGGTGTTCGTCGGCGACCGCTCGGCCGGGAAGATCGTGGCCGCCGACTACACGGGCGCGGTCGTCGACTCGGTGAGCGGCATCTCAGGGGTCGCCGGCCTGGCGGTATCCGACGACGGCGCCACCCTCTACGCGGCGGCCGAAGGCAGCCACGAGGTCGTCGCGCTCGACGCGGCCACCCTCGACATCAAGTCCCGCTACGCCGTCGCCACCGACAAGGGCCCGCGCCACCTTGCCTTCGCGGGCGGCAAGGCATGGTTCTCTTACGGCGACCAGTGGGACGGCAACCTGGGCTCGGTGGATCCGGCCGTGGACCCGGCCGCAGACCCGGCGGGCGGGAGCGGCGCCGTGGCGATGGGGCAGCTGCCCGCCGGCGCCATGATCCACGACCCGGCGCTCCTCGACACCGACCCGGCCTCGCCCGGCCTCCTCGCGGTCGGCCAGACCGGCATCTCGTCGGACTCGATGGCCGTCGTCGACGTCTCGGGCACCACGCCGCAGCTGCGCGCCTTCTACCAGGGCGACTACACGCTCAACAGCGGCATCGGGGACATCGACCTCGTGCCCGGCGCCCCGGAGGTCCTGGTCAACGGCTTCCAGCGGGACGCCTACGCGGACGGGAAGTTCACCGCCTCCGGCGCGTACCCCTCCGGGCAGCGGGCGGACGTCGCCGCGAACGGACTGGTCGCCCAGACCAACGGCGACAAGCTGGCCGTCTACCGGCCCGGCGCGGCCAAGCCGCTGCGCACGTACACCACGAGCACGAGCGGCACGGCGGACCTGGCCTGGGCTCCGGACGCCTCCCGGATCTTCGCGCTCGTCGGGACGAGCGGCGGCTACACGCTGAAGGCGCTCACCGACACGACGCTCAACGTGCCGACCCTCACGGCGAGCGCCCCCTCCACCGCCACGCGCGGCAAGAAGCTCACCGTGTCCGGCAAGCTCTCGGCGACCGTGCCGCTGCCGAGCGGCGTCGCGCTCAAGGTCACCCGCACCGACCTGGACAGCCCGAACGGCAAGGAGCTGCCCCCGGTCACGGTGAAGGCGGACGGCTCGTACTCCTTCAGCGACACCCCGCCGGCCGGCGGCACGGTCACGTACCAGGTCGCCTACGCCGGCGACGCCGAGCACGCGGCGGTCACCGCGTCCGACAAGGTCTCGGTCTCCCGCACCGCCGCGTCGCTGACCCTCAACAAGAACGGCAACGTCTACGGCTACGGTGCCGACGTCTCGTTCACCGCGCACCTCGGCTCGACGTACAAGAACCGCACGGTGGAGATCTGGGCGAACCCGTACGGCTCCGACAAGCCGAACACCCTGATCAAGAAGGGCACGGTCAACTCCTCCGGGAACCTGTCCGCGACCGTCGACATGAAGCGCGACACCGAGGTGACCACGGTCTTCGCGGGCGACTCCCGTACGGGTTCCAAGACGGCGAAGTCGACCGCGTACGCCCAGGTGAAGATCTCCACGTCGGTGGCCAAGCACTACAAGACGGGCAAGATCGGCTCGACGACGTACTACTACTTCCACAAGTCCACGGACCCGGTCTTCACGACGACGATGACCTACTACAAGGGCCGCGAGCAGCGCTTCGAGCTCGAGGTCTACTCGAACGGCAAGTGGTACTCGTCGGGCTCGGAATACTTCGCCCTCGCCACGGACGGCAGGTCGGCCGTCCGCCTCCCGGCCCCCGACAAGTCCGGAGTCCGCGCCCGCATGCGCTCCTCGTACGTCAACGCCTCGTCGGGCGACAACGTCAACTCGACGACGCACGGATCCTGGAAGTACCTCAACTTCACGAAGTGATGCGCTGGTTGGCGTCAATGTCACGTCCGGAAGCGGTACAACTGGGCCCCGGAAAAGTCCGCCAAGATTCGGAGGGGGAGGCGCGATGAAGGTACGGCTCTTCTCTGTGCTTCCCCTGCGAGGCGTGACCGCCGGTGCGCTGCGCGCGCTGTGCCTCTCGGCATACGTCGTGCTCACCGCCTGCTCGGGCGGCACCGCACGCGATGCAGACGCGCGTACGCAAGTCCCCCGCTGGAAGCCGGGCGTGACCGCCGCCGACGTCGGCGGCCGGATGCACGTGCGGATCCCCGCCGAGGCGACGGACCGGCGTGCCGCCCACCAGAACGGGTTCCAGGACGACGGGCTGCTTCTGGCCTTCACGGTGCCCACCGCGCGCGTGGGCGCGTTCCTGCGCGGGCTTGCGCCCGAGCAGGAGCTCGCCCACCGCGCCGAGCCCCTCGCGGAGACGGTGAAACCCATGACGCCGTTCGCGCACCTCGGGCTCAAGGAACCGGAGACGCTCGCGGACGTGCGCGGCGGGCCGGTGTGCGCGCCCTGCGCCGGGGAGTTGAACTCCCTTGAGGTGGCCGTGCATCCGGTCGATGCGCAGCACAGCCGGGTCTATCTGCGCGGGGTCGACTGACGGGGCCGCTTCTGGAAAGGCGGTGCCTGCGGTGCCTGTGGTGACTGGACAGGCGGCGAGTGGGGCCCCGCCCTACGATGGTCCTGAGTTCTTCTTGTGGGTTCTGTGGGTTCTTCCTGTGGGTTCTGTGGGTTCTTCCTCATACGGCGGGAGTCAGCTCATGACGCACTCGAGCCGAGGATTGCGCAGGGGGCTGTGACCGCCGTAGCGGTGGGAACGCTCGCCGTGCCTATAGCGGGCGGGCCCGCGTTCGCCACACCGGCCTCCATTTCCGCAAACTCCAGCTCCGCCCCCGCCTCCGCCCTCCGCGCCACCGACCCGCCCTCACCGTCCGATTCCGGGTCGGCAGCTGCGGGCCAGGTCCAGAAGCTCACTCCCGCCGTGGAGAAGGAGCTCGACGACGCCGTGCAGAAAGTCATGCGTGAGGCCAATGTGCCGGGCGTGACCTTCGGCGTGTGGACGCCGGACAAGGGCGAGTACGTGAAGTCCTTCGGCACCGCCGACAAGAGCACGGGCCAGAAGATGTCGCCCGACCTGTACATGCGTATCGGCAGCGAGACCAAGACGTTCACCGTCACGTCGATACTGCAACTCGTCGACGAGAAGAAGGTCGGCCTCGACGACCCGATCGGCAAGTACATCGACGGCGTCCCCAACGGGGACAAGATCACCATCCGGCAGCTCGCCGAGATGCGCAGCGGACTCTTCAACTACTCGGAGGACGAGGACTTCTACAAGGCGCTGACGTCGAATCCGGAGCGGCCGTTCACTCCGCAGCAGCTCCTCGACTACTCGTTCAAGCACCCCGTGCTGTTCGCGCCGGGCGAGAAGTTCTACTACTGCAACACCAACCTCATCCTGCTCGGACTCGTGGTCGAGAAGGAGAGCGGCCGGCCGCTCAACGAGTACATCAAGGACAACATCCTCACCCCGGCCGGCATGAACCACACGCTGTTCCCGACCGGCAGCGAGTTCCCGAAGCCGCACGCGCAGGGCTACACGAACCAGACCGCGAGCGGAAAGATCGAGGACTCGGCCGACTGGAACCCGTCCTGGGGCTGGGCGGCGGGCGCGATGATCTCCACGCTGAACGACCTGCGCACCTGGGCACCCACGGTCGCCACGGGCAGGTTCCCCGACGGAGACGCGATGATCAGCCCCGCCGCGCAGAAGCAGCGCCTCATCACACCGAAGACCACGATCCCGGGCGCGGGTTACGGCCTCGGAATCTTCAACGTCCAGGGATGGATCGGCCACAACGGCTCCCTGCCGGGCTACGAGACCCTGACGATCTACCTGCCGTCGGCCAAGGCGACCCTCGTGGTGGTCCTGAACACCGACGTCAACCACGACAACTCGGAGCCGAGCACCCTCGTCGGCCAGGCGATCACCAAAATCGTCTCCCCGGCCAACGTCTTCAACCTCCCGGCACAGCCGGCGGCCAAGTGACGAAGCCTTCTTCTCCCTGATCCGCCCTGATCCGCCCTGAACCAACGAAAGGCCCTAGGGCCGCTGCGCGGCGGCCGGTGGTCCGGCCACCGCGCACTGGCGTGCCATGGCTGGATCTACCCGCGCGGGCCAACCGCCGACATGGGGGGCAGCAAGGGCGGCCGGCCCACAGGTTTCGACAAGCGCGGCTACATCTTCCACGGCACCGGCACCGTCACCGTCGCCTCGATCCGACTCTGGCTCCGCCCGTGATCTCCGCCGGATCTAGTAGCCGGTTGTGCCGTCGAGTACCTCGCGCAGGATGTCCAGGTGACCGTTGTGGCGGGCTGTCTCCTCTGTGAGGTGGAGGAGGATCCAGCGCAGGTCGACGTAGAGGCCGTTGCGGATGGTTCGCTGGGCCTGCTTGTCCAGGCCGTTCCCGGCAACCAGTTCGCGGTAGTGGGCGCTCTGTTCCGCGTATTCGTCGAGCAACTGCGTGAGCGGGAAGTCGACGGCGATACGCATCTCGCGGTCGGGGTCCTCATCCGTCATGGGGGCCCGGTCCTCCTCACCGAGGAAGACCACCTGGAACCAGTAGTACTCGACCCAGCGGAGGTGGTTGATCACTCCGCTCATGGTCATCAGCGGTGAGCCCGGCAGGAGCGCCTTGCGGGCGTTCTCCGCGGAGACGCCCTCGCACTTGGCGCGGGCGGTGTCCCGTGTGTAGTCGAGAAACGTGGTCAGCTGAGTGCGCTCGTCCCACGCGGGCGGCGTGTCATCGATTCTGGTCATCGCGCGAAGCGTCACCGATCACCCCGACCGATGTCGAGACATTTTTTCGCGGAGGGCCCAACCTGCTCCACCACCGCCGGCCGCCCGACACGATCCGCCGGACAGGCCCTAGCCCTAGCCCTAGTCCTCGTCCCGTCCCTAGTCCTCGTCCGGCCCCTGGTCCTCGTCCCTCAGCCGCCGCCAGATGCGGGTGCGGTGCAGTACGTAGAAGGCCCCGCACAGGACGGCCACCTGAAGCCCCACGGCGAGCAGCCAGAAGACGACCCTGCTCTCCAGTTCGTCGGTCAGGTAGGTGAAGTTCATACCGAAGAATCCGCTCAGGAACGTCAGCGGCAGGAAGATCGTCGACACGATGGCCAGCCGGTTGATCACGCCGTTCTGCTCGCCCGCGGCGAGGGAGGAGTAGCTGGCGTAAGCACGACGGGAGGCATCCTGGAGGGACTCGATATCCGTGAGGACCAGCCTCGCCGCGTTCTGGAACTCCTGGGCGAGCCTCTGCCGCTCCTCCGGGAACTTGGGGTTCAGCATCCGGCGGGTGAAGACCTCGTCCACCGCCTGAAGGTAGGGAAGCAGCGAGTGGTGCAGGAGGGCGGAGCGCCGTCGCAGCTTTGACAGGCGGTAGACCTGCTCGGGGCGCCGTTGCTCGAACATTTCGTCCTCGAGTTCCTCCGCCAGCAGCAGGTCCTGCACGGCGGCCCGGCGGAAGGTCGCCAGCGCCTCCTGGAGCAGCAGGAAGAGCACGGCCACGACGTCGGGGGGCCTCTCGTGCCGGAGCTGCGCGGAGATGTTCGACGCCAGGCCCGCCTGGCCACGGTGAACGGTGACCAGGAACTGCTCGGTCACCAGCGCGTGGATGTAGGCGACCTGGTCGTCGTGGACCACGGGCATGACGAACCCGGCCTTCTTCCCCAGGAAATCGGCCCGCGCGGGCTCGTCCTTCCTGCCGAACCAGTCCAGGTCGTCAGCCTCCAGGCCGAGCTGACGCGCCAGAGCCTCGCCATCCGCATCCCCAGCGCCACCCACATCCGCATCCGCATCCGCCGGTGCTTCTTCCGGCGCTTCTTCCGGCAGCTCGATGTCGACGATCAGAAAGCGGGCCGTGGCGAGCCGCTCACGTGCCTCGGACACGTCGGTACGCGTGACGGTCACCTCTGGCATAGACACCATCGTTACGATCATGGCCCTCACCGTTGGTCACGACTCCGACGGTCCCAGCGTGAGCGCGGTCCGGTATCGCCGCACTCGGACACAGTCATATGCGGCACCGTGCGAACCGGACGGGTGACGAGATCACTCGCAGGATGGGACGAGGGGGCCATGAAAATGCCTCCCATCAGCGCCCTATGCGCAGCTGGAAGGCATGATCACGGAAGCTACTACTTCAGCTGCTTCTTCTTGCTAGCGCCTGACAAGGAGCTTGCCTTGACGCTGCATGGTGGAACCTTCGCGACGGGGCGCGCCACCATCGACGTCCGAAGGACCCGAGACGGACGCATCGAGTTCCTGCTGGACTGCGACAGCGGTTCAAACAGGCGCTCGTCATGGGCGAGCGCGCCCTCGAAGGCGAGCGCCAGTCCGTCCCTTCGCTCATCATGACGAGCCGCGAGCCGGCAGCCGAGATGGGGAGTTCCCACCCGCCACGTGCTTCCGGGCCGACTCCGACCCAGCGTGCCCGACGGGTCGGCACGGTCCCTGCGACTCTCCTGGATACGCTCGCGCGGGAGCGCCCCGCAGCGCGTGGCTGCGGGGCGCCGATCCACTTTCACAACGGGCCCTAGTGGGGTTTAGTCGACCGTCTGCCCGTCGTACATACCGCCCCTGCAGGTCGGGAGCACGGGCGTCGACCGATCGATCGTTCCGCCGCCGTCCGTGCACTCACCCGGGGTGACGCTGGCCGGGGTGACGCTGCCGGCGGTGGCGGTGGCGGTGGCGGCGCCTGTGAGGCCGAGTCCGGCGAGGGCTGCCGTGGCGATGACGGCGGCGAAGATTCGTCGAATGCGCATTTGGTTCCCCTTTCACGTATTGCCTCAATCGGGGCACTAGTCAGCTTGACCTTCACCCATGTGGGTGGCACGCCCATGTTGTTGCGCCATTCGGGTGACATAGCTGGCGGGTGCGGGGTCGGTGACGCGAGCCCGCACCCGCCAGACAGGCACCAGGAGATCTCGAACGGTGCGGGTTACGTCGGGTCGTGACGGCTCCCGTGGGATGCGCTGTGCCGGGAAGCTGAGGTATCCCGATGGCGGTGGGCAGGCGGCCGAGGAGCGGGCTCGGCGTGAGCAAGTGCGGTTCGAAGCCGCTGATCACACGCACGTCAGCCGCACCATGCGCGAGCTGATCGCCGCCCGGTCATGGCTGACCGTCTACCAGCTGCCCCCTTACGCTCCCGAGTTCAACCCCGTCGAGGTTCCAACCGCCGTAACCTCGTCGCCGAGCACCTCGGACACTCCGATCCGGGCCTGACGCTGAAGGTGTACGCGCACCTCATGCCGAGCAGCCGAGACCGGGCCCGGAAGGCTCTCGGGCGAGCGCTCCGGCCTCAGGACCCGGAGAGCGGAGGGCCCAGAGAGGGCCCAGGCCGTGAAAATGCCCCCGATCCGCGATGAAAACGCAGGTCGGGGGCATGATCGCGAAAGCTACTTCTTCTTGCCCTGGTTCTTGACCGCCTCGATCGCGGCCGCGGCCGCGTCCGGGTCCAGGTACGTGCCGCCCGGGTTCAGGGGCTTGAAGTCCGCGTCGAGCTCGTAGGACAGCGGGATGCCCGTCGGGATGTTCAGGCCCGCGATGTCGGCGTCGGAGATGCCGTCGAGGTGCTTGACCAGGGCGCGCAGGCTGTTGCCGTGGGCCGCGACCAGGACCGTCTTGCCGTCCAGGAGGTCCGGGACGATGTCGTCGAACCAGTACGGGAGCATGCGGACGACGACGTCCTTGAGGCACTCCGTCTGCGGGCGCAGCTCCGGCGGGAGGGTCGCGTAGCGCGCGTCGTTGAACTGGGAGTATTCCGCGTCGCGGGCCAGCGGCGGCGGCGGGGTGTCGTACGAGCGGCGCCAGAGCATGAACTGCTCCTCGCCGAACTCGGCCAGCGTCTGCGCCTTGTCCTTGCCCTGGAGCGCACCGTAGTGCCGCTCGTTCAGGCGCCAGGAGCGGTGGACGGGGATCCAGTGGCGGTCCGCGGCCTCCAGCGACAGCTGGGCCGTGCGGATCGCGCGCTTCTGGAGCGAGGTGTGAACGACGTCGGGGAGCAGGCCTGCGTCCTTGAGCAGCTCACCGCCGCGCACTGCCTCCTTCTCGCCCTTCTCGTTGAGATTGACGTCCACCCAACCGGTGAACAGGTTCTTCGCGTTCCATTCGCTCTCGCCGTGGCGGAGGAGGATCAGCTTGTACGGTGCGTCGGCCATGGCTCCGAGCCTAATCCAAGCCTCCGGCGCCCTGTGCGCCCGGCCACGGGCCGGACGGTACGGGCCCGACGGTACGGAGACGGGTCCCGCCGACGATTGACGGTCGCCGTCAATTGAGTGGCTGCCCCGCCCCCACCCCCCGTAAGTTACGCATACCATCAGCGCCGCTTACACAGCACCGAATGTCCCAGGGGGGATCCGTCCCGATGTCCGTCACCTCACTCAGACGGGCCGCACACGAGAGTGTGTCCGGTCTGCCACGCCAGTTCTGGTGGCTGTGGACCAGCACCCTGATCAACCGCCTGGGCGCCTTCGTCCTCACCTTCATGGCGCTGTACCTGACCACCGAGCGCCACTTCTCCGCCTCGTACGCGGGTCTCGTCGCCGCGCTCATCGGGCTCGGCGGCATGATCGCGTCGCTGCTCGGCGGGGTGCTCGCGGACCGGATCGGGCGGCGGCCCACTCTTCTCGCGGCGCAGCTCGCGACCGCCGCGACCGTCGCCGTCCTCGGCTTCGTGCGCGACCCCGCCGGGATCGCGGTGACCGGCTTCCTGCTCGGCGTCGCCTCGAACGCCTCCCGTCCCGCGGTGCAGGCGATGATGGCCGACCTCGTCGCGCCGAAGGACCGTGTGCGGGCCTTCTCGCTCAACTACTGGGCCATCAACCTCGGCTTCGCCGTCTCGTCCGTCTACGCCGGTTTCCTCGTCGCCACCAGCTACACCGCCGGCTTCCTCGTCGAGGCCACGATGACGCTGGCCTGCGCGGTCCTGGTGTTCGTGAAGGTGCCCGAGTCGCGGCCGGAGAAGGCACCGGTGGCCCAGGACGCGGCGCCCGTCGCCGACGTGACCATGCTGACGGTCCTGCGCGACGGCCGCTACATGCTGATGGTGGGCCTCTCGTTCCTCATCTCCGTCGTCTTCACCCAGTCCTCCTCCGGGCTGCCCATCGTCATGGGGCAGGCGGGGCTGAGCAGTTCGGACGTCGGACTCGTCGCCGCCGTCAACGGCATCGTCATCGTGGCACTCCAGATCCCGCTGACCCGCTTCATCGAGAAGCGCGACGCGGGCCGGCTGCTGACGGTCTCCTCGCTCCTCATCGGCTACGGCTTCGCGCTCACCGCGTTCGCCGGTTCGATGGCCGCGTACGCTCTGATCGTCGTCGTGTGGACACTCGGCGAGATGGTCAACGCCCCCACGCAGTCCGGCCTCGTGGCACGGCTCGCCCCGACCCACGGACGCGGCCGCTACCAGGGCATGTACGCGATGTCGTGGTCGGTGGCGGCCCTGGTAGCCCCGCTCGCGTCGGGCATCACGATCGACCGGTTCGGCGCGAACTGGCTGTGGGCGGGCTGCGCGGCGCTCGGCACGGTCGCGGCGCTCGGTTACTGGGTACTGATGCGGGGGCTGCCGACGGAGGCGACGACTCCGACCGCGCCGCCGGAGCCGCCCGAGCTGCCCGAGCCGAAGGCTGCTGCCCCCTCGAACAGCGCGGCTCAGGCGGCGTGACTTCGTCAGGCTCACAGACCGCGCCCCGGGCGCAGCGCGGGTTCAGCCCATCGCGTCCGCTCGCTCTGCAGGACCGCGTAGCTCCGGCGACGAGCCCGACGTCCGAACTGCCTGCGTTGGGCGTGAGCGCGACCGAGGTCCATGAGCAGCCGGGCCCATCCCCGGCCAAGCCACCCACCTCGTACGCCCCTACCTCCTCACCCCCGACGAACGCCTGCGCCGACAGCGGCGCCGAGCCCTGCGGCTGGCCACGCACGGGATCGACGTAGGACCGCGCAGCATCCACGGCGTGGAGGTGGCCGCCTGATGGAAACCCCTGAAACGCCCGAAGCGCCCAAGGAACCCCGGACGGGGACGATCGCCGCGTGGCCGAGGGACGTGACTGGCACTGAGAACAAGGAGGCGGGCGCTGCCGAGGCTGTCAGCCGACCCCCCGTTGCGCGTCGTACAGGTTCCGTGGCCGGACCGTGTCCGACACCCCGTCGCCGTACAGCTCAAGGCGGGAGTGGAGGTCGCCGGTGAAGTCCGGGACGTCGGTCTGGTCGAACTCGCGGACCGTGTTGACGGCGACGGTCGCGCTGTACGGCGCTAGTCCGTCGATGCGCATCAGGCCGGCGCGCTGGTTCGTGACGCGGATGTTCCAGTGCGTGAAGCGCGCCCCGAAGAGCGGTCCCGCCGACGCGTCGCCGCCGTGCCGGCCGTCGTTGTTCACCGTGATGTCGGTGCGTACGTTCGCGAAGGGCATGCCGCGGTGCGAGTCGAACGTGCCCATCTCCATCTCGCCGCGCGACCACACGTTGTGCGACGACAGGCCCTCGACGTTGATGCCGTGCAGCTGCGTGCCCGCGGGGGCGGGGACAGTGCGCTGCTCGATCGTGAACGACTCGACGAGGTTGTCGTGGGAGCCCTCGCGGCAGAAGTACGGATGGTGCGAGCCGCGGCCCGCGACGCGCGTGCGGCGCAGGGTGCACGCGGACGCGGCGACCAGGCCGAAGCCGTTGTCGACGTGGCGGACGGTGACGTCGTCGGCCCAGCAGTCGTACGCGCACTGGAACGCGACGCCGTTGTAGCCCTTGTCGAGGAGGTGCTGCGACTGCGGGGTCTCGACCGCTTCGAGGGTCAGCGCCTCGACGCCCGAGCCGGTCAGGGCGCCGACGTGCGTGGTCAGCCGCGGGTCCCACTCCGGGCGTACGTCGAGGGGGAGCGGGCGTTCGAAGGTGACGCGGCGGCCGTGCACGGATTCGATCCGTACGGGCCATTCGTAGGGGACGTACGAGGTCAGCTTGGTCTTGTCGTCCCAGAAGTACGCCTCGGGGCCAGGGCCGCCGCCCGCCATGTGTTCGAGGAGGGTGTGCCCGGGGTCGTCGACGAGGCGCAGGAGGACCAGGTCGCCGCGGGAGAGGCGGGACGCGTCGGCGACCGTCACCGACCAGGAGCCGCGGGTGGCCGGTTCGACCGCCGTCAGCGTGTCCCACTCGTCGCGCTTGTTGCCGGTCCAACCCTCGAAGGGCCAGGCCTTCGCCCTGATCGCGTCGGTGAGGGTGCGGAAGCGCTCCTCGGGGCAGAGCCAGATCAGTCCACCCGCCCAGGACCAGCTGGACTTGTCAC
This sequence comes from Streptomyces sp. NPDC045026, assembly GCF_056432625.1. Classification (NCBI taxonomy): domain Bacteria; kingdom Bacillati; phylum Actinomycetota; class Actinomycetes; order Kitasatosporales; family Streptomycetaceae; genus Streptomyces; species Streptomyces sp. NPDC045026. Next base: position 37,421 of record NZ_JBWKIS010000005.1, on the reverse strand, counting down.
CGCCGTAGCGGGAGCCGTAGACACCGACGAGTTCGGTGAGGCTGCGGGTCGCGTACAGCTTGGTACGGGTACTGCCCGCGCCACGCAGGACGACGCCGGAGTGGCCGATGCGAATGAGGTCGTCGATGCGGTACGTGCCCGGGGGCAGGTGGACCGTGCCCCCGCCGGCCCGTCCGGCGTCGGCGAGGGCACGGTTGATCGCGGGGGCGGCGTCGGCCGAGCCGTCGGGGCGCGCGCCGTAGTCGCGTACGACGTCGGCGACGAGACGGGGGCGGGCGAAGCCGTGGCGGCCGGCGCGGTATCCGGCCCGGCCGACGTACGGGATCTGCGGGTGCGTGTAGGGAGTGCGGGTGAACTCGCGCCAGATGGGCGGCACTTCACCGGACCGCGCCGTGGCGGCCCCTGCCGTGACGGACCCCGCCGTCGCGGCCCGCACGCCGGTTCCTGCCACTGTCACGGCCGCCACCGCGATCGCGCTGCCCAACAACCCGCGTCTGCTGAGGTTCTCCACCGCCGCCACCCTCCACACGATTCAGCTTCGAGGACGTTCAACCAAGGCGTTCAACTACATGAACGCTGTTCATGTCCGCGTCGGCCGCGAGCATGCCACGGCGACCCCCGCGGCGGAAGGGGGCGTGCAACAGTGAACGGGCGGGAGGGAAGGGCTACTTGACGAAGCGCTACTTGGCGGGGCGCTGGGTCAGATTCGTGAACGCGTCGAGGTTGCGCGTGGACTCCCCGCGCGACACCCGCCAGGCGTACTCGCGGCGGATCGCACTCGCGAAACCGAGCTCCAGGAGCGTGTTGAACGCGCCGTCCGCCGCCTCCAGGACCGAGCCGAGGAGGCGGTCGACCTCGTCCGGGGTGACGGCCGCGAGGGGCAGCTTGCCCGTCAGGTAGATGTCGCCGAGCTGGTCGACCGCGTAACTCACGCCGTACAGACGGAGGTTGCGCTCCAGGAGCCAGCGGTGGACGCCCTGCTCGTTCTCGTCCGGGTGCCGGATCACGAACGCGTTCAGCGAGAGCGAGTGCTTGCCGACGAGCAGCGAGAGCGTCGTCGACAGCTTGCGCGTCCCGGGCAGCTTCACGACGTACGACGAGCCGGGCTCGGGGCTCTCCCATTCGAGCTCGGCCTCGGCGAGGACCTGCTCGATGACGGCCGCCGCGCCGGCCATGGTGCTGTCAGCCATGCAGCGAGGTTACGTGACGGGGGTGGCGGTGCTCGTAGGTGGCCGCCGTGTACACATCGGCCGTCGCGGAGGCCGCCGTGTCCCAGCCGAAGCCCTGCGCGTGCGCCGCCGCCGCGGCGCCCATGCTGTCCACAAGCTGTGGACGGTCGGCGAACTCGCCGAGCCGGTGCGCGTACGCGGCCGGATCGTGGCCCGGCACCAGGAAGCCGGTCGTCTCGTCGCGCACGGCGACGGGCAGCCCGCCGACCGCGGCCGCGATCACCGGCGTACCGGCCGCCTGCGCCTCTATGGCGACGAGCCCGAAGGACTCGCTGTAGGACGGCATGACGAGGACCGAGGCCGCGCGGAACCAGTCCGCGAGCTGGTCCTGTCCGACCGGCGGGCGGAAGCGGACGACGTCCGCGATGCCGAGCTTGGCGGCGAGCTTCTGCAGCCCCTCCGGCTTGGCCAGACCGCTGCCGCTGGGGCCGCCCACCACGGGCACGACCATCCGCGAGCGCAGCTCGGGCCGCTCGTCCAGGAGGACGGCGACGGCCCGCAGCAGGATGTCCGGCGCCTTGAGGGGCTGGATACGGCCCGCGAAGAGCGGGATGAGCGCGTCCTGGGGCAGGCCCAGGCGCTTACGGGCGGCGGCGCGGCCGTCGGCGGGACGGAAGCGGTCCAGGTTCACCCCGGGGTGGACGACCGCGACCTTGCCCGCTTCGGCCTCGTAGTGGCGCACCAGCTCGTCGGCCTCCTCCGCGGTGTTCGCGATGAGGCGGTCGGCGGCGCGGACGATCTGGGTCTCGCCGATGACGCGCGCGGCCGGCTCGGGGGTGTCTCCCTCGGCGAGCGCGGCGTTCTTGACCTTGGCCATGGTGTGCATGGCGTGCACGAGGGGGACGCCCCAGCGCTCGGCGGCCAGCCAGCCGACGTGACCGGAGAGCCAGTAGTGCGAGTGGACGAGGTCGTAATAACCCGGCCGGTGGCCCGCCCACGCCTGCATCACGCCGTGCGTGAAGGCGCAGAGCTGGGCCGGCAGCTCCTCCTTGGCGAGGCCCTCGTACGGGCCCGCGTCCACGTGCCGGACCAGGACGCCGGGCGCCAGCTCGACGGAGGGGGGCAGCGTGCCGGTCGTGGCGCGCGTGAAGATCTCGACCTCGATGTTGATCGCGGCGAGGCGCTTGGCGAGCTCGACGATGTAGACGTTCATGCCGCCCGCGTCGCCCGTGCCGGGCTGGTGCAGCGGCGACGTGTGCACGCTGAGCATGGCGACGCGACGCGGTCTGCGGTGCGCGCCGGGGAACCTGAGCCGCTGGGACGAGGCCCCGGAACGGCGGAGCCTGGACACGTACTGGCTCACGTAGCGGTCCTCCTTGCTGCGGGCACGGCTCGTCGGGGGGATCACGACCGCGGACGTGCAGTCCGGGCACGAACCCTCCTTCAGCCCCTGCAACACCGGAGCCTTCCGCTCCATTTCCGTTTTGCCGAATCATTACCGTCGGGGGCTCAACCCTGGGCCGTCAGGCCCGGCCGCATACCCTCTTACCCATGAGCCCGCGCCCTCCGTCCCGCCCCGTGGGAACGGTCACACGCGGGACCACCAACCCCAATCGCCTGCGCCGCATGGACCGCTGGATCGCGGCCACGCACGGCGCCGCCCTGCGCCGTGCCACCCATCCCGTCGCCGTCGACCTCGGTTACGGCGCCGCACCCTGGACCGCGGTCGAACTGCTGCAGCGCCTGCGCACCGTGGCGCCGCGCACGTGCGTGGTGGGCATCGAGATCGAGCCCGCGCGCGTCGCCGCCGCCCTCCCCTACGAACGGGAAGGCCTCACCTTCCGGCACGGCGGCTTCGAGGTACCCCTCCCCCACGATCCGCTCCTGATCAGGGCCGCGAACGTGCTGCGTCAGTACGACGAGGACCAGGTCGCCGACGTCTGGCGGCGGCTCACCGCACGGCTCGCGCCCGGCGGACTCCTGGTCGAGGGGACCTGCGACGAGATCGGCCGGCGCCACGTGTGGGTGGCACTCGGGCCGGAGGGCCCGCGCACGGTCACCTTCGCGACCCGCCTCGGCTCCCTCGACCGCCCCTCCGACCTCGCCGAGCGCCTGCCCAAGGCTCTGATCCACCGCAACGTGCCGGGCGAGCCGGTCCACGCGTTCCTGCGCGACTTCGACCGCGCCTGGGCGGCGGCCGCCCCCTACGCCTCGTACGGGGCGCGGCAGCGGTGGATCCGGACGGCGCGGGCGCTGAGCGCGGACTGGCCGGTCCTCGACCGGCCCTCGCGGTGGCGGCAGGGGGAAGTGACGGTCGCCTGGGAGGCGTTGGCGCCACGGGGCTGACGGACCGCGGGGAACGATCTCCGGATGCCGTACGTCAGACGGTGCGGGACAGGGGCGTACGGGGCTGAGGGGGCGGGCCGGGAGTGGACAGGGAGTTGTTGCCCGGCTCTGTCACATTCGGCGCCGCCATGGCACCATCCCCAGGGCATCCGTAAGTTACTGACGGTAAATCAGTTTTGGTGGGCAGTCACTGCCGGCTTGGGGGCGGAGCGCGATGAGCAAGCGGAGGACGACAGTCATGGCGGCCGTGGCGCTGGTCAGCGCGATGACCGTACTGACGGCGCCGGGCGCCGCGTACGCGAGTCCCGCACGGCCCGCGCCGCCGTCAACGGCCGACAGAGGCAAGGACCTCGAGGCGGTCCGCGCCCAGCTCGACGGGCTCTACCACGACGCGGCCGTCGCCACGGACGCGTACAACGCGGCCGAGGAGAAGGCCGAGAAGCAGTCGGGACAGATCGTCCAGCTGGCCAAGGACATCGTCGCCGGCCAGAAGAAGCTGGACCGCCTGAAGTCCCGCGCGGGCGCGGCGGCCCGCCAGCAGTACCGCGACGGCGGGCTGCCGCCGGAGGCGCAGCTGATGCTCTCGGACGACCCCTCGCGGTTCCTGGACGGCGCGGACCGGATGCGGCAGGGGCAGCACGCCACCAAGGGGCTCATGGGCGAGATGACCCGGACGCAGGAGGACCTGCAGACGTACGCCCAGGACGCCACGCGGAACTGGAAGAAGCTCGAGGCCAACCGCAAGGAGAAGGCCCGAGCGAAGAAGAAGATCAAGAGCAGGATCGCGGCCGCCGAGAAGATCGAGTCACAGCTGGAGAAGGAAGAGCGCGAGCGCCTGAAGAAGCTGGAGCAGCAGGCCGAGTACAAGGCGCAGACGGCCTGGCTCAGCTCGGGGGTCCTCAAGGACATCAAGGGCAACGCGTCGGCGCGGGGCAAGAAGGCGGTCGCGTTCGCCACCGGCGAGATCGGCAAGCCCTACGTGTGGGGCGCCGAGGGCCCCGACTCGTACGACTGCTCGGGCCTGACCTCGCAGGCCTGGTCGGCGGCCGGGCGGCCGATCCCGCGGACCTCGCAGGAGCAGTGGAAGCAGCTCAAGCACATCGGCATCAAGGACATGCGCCCCGGCGACCTGATCATTTACCACGACGACGCCAGCCACGTCGGGATGTACATAGGGGACGGCGCGATCGTGCACGCCCCCCGGCCCGGCCGGAACGTCACGATCGCGGGCGCGGGCTCGATGGCGATCCTCGGGGTCGTCCGCCCGGACGCGTGAGCCATGAAGCCGGATGCGTGAGCTATGAGCCGGAATGTCATCCGGTGACCTGCACCACGTGACCCACGGCACTGAAACGGCTCCGGTTGCAGCCCTGACACGTGACCTTCGTCATCCCCGAAACCCCTGCCGGGGGCGCTGGCGTGCCCAATTGCGTTAGCTGACACGGCATATGACAGTGGCGGTTTGCCTCGCACCATTCCGTTGCGGCGCCGCCTACCGCTAAGGTCCACCGTCGGTGGTGCGACGATCCTTCGCTCCACCACGCCCTCGGGGGGAGGGAAGGAACCGAGCGATGCCCGTACCCGTACCGCGGCAGAGAGCGATCCCGGCCGTGGAAGGTGGTCAGGCTCCGACTGTGCCGACACCGCCCGTCATGCTGCCCCGGCAGCCCACGGCCTCCGGCGCCCAGAGCGGCGGAGGTGGCCCTCTGACGCTCCTCGTCATCGAGGACGACCCCACCGCGTCCCTCGGCGTGCCCGAACTGACCGACTCGGCGGGCAAGCCGATCCGCGTCCGTACCGCCCGCAACCTCACCGAGGCCGAGCGGCTCCTCACCGACGACGTCCACTGCATCCTGCTCGACCTCGCCCTGCCCGCGCCCGGCGCCGGCACGGACGCCGACGAGCTGGAGACCCTCCGGCACGTCCTGCGGCTCGCGCCGCGCCACGCCGTCCTCGCCCTCACCGCGTCCGGCGACGCGGAGCGCGGCGCCGAGGCCGTGCGCGTCGGCGCCCAGGACTATCTGTTCCGCGACGAGCTGGACGGCCGCCTCCTGGGCCGCGCCGTCCGCTACGCCGTCGAGCGCAGGCGCGCCGACGTCGCCCAGCGCAAGCTCGCCGAGTCCCGGCTGCGCGCCCAGGAGAACGCCCGCCTGGAGCGCGGACTGCTCCCGACGCCACTCCTGGACGGCTCCCCGCTGCGCTTCGCGGCCCGCTACCGCCCCGGCCGCTCCCGCGCGCTGCTCGGCGGCGACTTCTACGACGCCGTCCGCACGCCCGACGGCACGGTGCACGCGATGATCGGCGACGTCTGCGGACACGGCCCCGACGAGGCCGCGCTCGGCGTCGAGCTGCGCATCGCCTGGCGGGCGTTGACGTTCGCCGGACTGTGCGGCGACGAACTGCTCTCCACGCTCCAGCAGGTCCTCGAACACGAGCGGGCGGACGACGAGATCTTCGCGACGCTGTGCACGGTCGACATCTCCCCCGACGGCCGCCGCGCCGGCCTGTGCCTGGCCGGTCACCCGTCGCCGCTGATCTCCCGCCCCACGTACACCCGCGTCCCCGGATCCGCCCGCACCCCCGGAACGCCGACGGCCGAGCTGCTCCCGTACGAGGACAACGGACCGGCCCTCGGACTGCTGCCGCGCGCCCGCTGGCCGCGCCGGCAGGTGGAGCTCGGACCGACGTGGAGCCTGATGCTCTACACGGACGGCCTGATCGAGGGACGGGTCGGCGACGGCAAGCAGCGCCTGGGCCAGGACGGCATGGTGGACATGGTGCGCCGCGGGCTCGCGGAGGGGCTGCGCGGCGAGGAACTCATCGACGCGACGGTGAACGAGGCCCGCGACCTCAACGGCGGCGACCTCACGGACGACGTGGCCGTCGTCCTCCTGGACCGGGGGAACTAGCTCCTGGACGGGGGGCGCTGACCGCGCCCCCATCAGAGGTCCGGAGGGCTCAGCTCAGAGGTCCGGAGGGTTCAGCGCCCGCCGTTGTACGGCCCGTACGGACCGTCGCTGCTGGAGCCGCCGCCACGGCGGCCCCGGCCGCCGCCCGACACCTGCTGGAGCGCGGGCCGCACGTCCACGAAGAAGACGATCGTCGCGACGAGCCCCGCGAGCTGGAGGAACAGCATCGGGACGAGCAGATTCACGGCGACGGCGATCCCGAGGATGATCAGCCAGAACATCTTGTTCTGCTTGTCCGCCGCGCGGAACGCGTCCTCGCGCGAGAACGCGGCCATCACCAGAGCAACCACCGCGAGCACGAGCATGGCGGTGTAGAGCAGCCACATCAAGCCGCCGAAAGCCGACATCAGCACAACGCCCACCACCCGAGTCAGGTCAGTTCTACGCGGCCACCGTACCCGGTGAACGGGCCGGACACTCGGTAAGTGCCCGGCCCGCGCCTCGGTACGCTTCGTACCGCTTCCGTCACCTCACCCTGCCGCTACTTCGCGGAGGGCGCGGTCTTCTTCGCGGTCGTCGTCTTCCTGACCGGGGCCTTCTTCGCCGCCACCGGCTTCTTGGCGGAGGCGTCGGCCGGACCGGACTTCGCGGCGGCCGGCTCGTCGGCCACGGAGACGGGCTCCGCGTCGGGCTCGACGGCCTCGGCGACCTCGAGGATCTCGCCGGCCGCCTCACCACGCCAGGCCCGCACGGTCTCCTCGCCGTGCTCGGCGACCTTCTCGTACGTCTCGCGGGCCTTGACGGCGTACTCGGCGGCGACGCCGACACCGCGCAGGGCGAGGTCCTGAGCGGTCTCGCCGATCTTCTTCAGGTCGGTGTCGAGCGAGCCGAGCACCTCGGTGACCTTGGACTGGATGACCGCCTGGGCCTCCTTGGCGCGGCCGGCCGCCTTCTCCTGGACGTCCTTCGGGTCGGTGTTGCGTACGGCCTCGAACCGGGCCGGGGCCTCGGCACGCAGCTGCTCCACGATGCCGGGCACCTTCTTCGCCTGCTGGTAGGCGAGCTCGGCCGTGCCGGCGGCGAAGTAGAGGGGGGTCGGGTTGCTGAGGGTCTTGCGCAGGTCGTCGGTGATGGCCATGGCGTGGTCCTCCCGGATCACATCGGCTTCAGCTTGAGGGTTCGGCACCGCTGCCCCCGGCCGTGCGGGGGCCGTCGGCGGGGTGTTCCTGACTGTCGTGCTGTACCTCGGTCCCGTTCTCTTTCCTGAAGGACTCGTAGATCTGCAACAGCACTTGTTTCTGGCGCTCGTTGAGCGAGGGGTCGGCGAGGATGACGGCGCGCGTCTCCACCTCTTCCCGCTCCCGCTCCGCATCGAGGATCCCGGCCCGCACGTACAGCGTCTCGGCGGAGATCCGCAGGGCCTTGGCGACCTGCTGGAGGACCTCCGCGCTCGGCTTGCGAAGACCGCGCTCGATCTGGCTCAGATACGGATTGGACACCCCGGCGGCATCGGCGAGCTGCCTGAGCGAGAGCTGCGCACTGCGGCGCTGCTCGCGCAGGTACTCACCGAGATTACCGACGTTGAGCGATGCCATGTTTCGATAGTGCCTCGACCTTGCTAACTATTGCAAGCGCCTGCTTGCAAAAGTGCGCCACGCCACCCGGAAGGCGGCGAGCCCGGCATGATCCGGACGAGAGGCGCTAGGCCGTGCCCTGGACGCGAGGACCCGTCTCCGGTTCCCCGCCGAGGCCTTGGCCGTCAGGGCCTTGGCCGTCTGAGATCTGGCCGTCAGAGATCCGGCCGTCAGGGAGTTGGGAGTCGAGGACTCGGCCGTCGAGGACTCGGCCGTCGAGGACCCGGGCGTTTCCCACGGGCCCGTTCCTGACCGGGCGGGTGAGGATCTTGGCGACGCACGCGGGTATGACCGCGCCCGGGTCGTGACTGCGGGCCCGGTACGCGCTCGGGGTCTCGCCGACCAGTTCCGTGAAGCGCGAGCTGAACGACCCCAGCGACGTACAGCCGACCTCGAAGCAGACCTCCGTCACGCTCAGATCACCCCGGCGCAGCAGCGCCTTGGCCCGCTCGACACGGCGGGTCATCAGGTAGCTGTACGGGGTCTCGCCGAAGGCGGCCCGGAAGCTGCGGGAGAAATGTCCGGGCGACATGAGGGAGGCGCGCGCGAGCGCCGGGACGTCGAGGGGCTGCGCGTAGTCGCGGTCCATCATGTCCCGGGCCCGGCGCAGCCGTACGAGGTCATCGAGCGTCACGCTGCCAGCGTACGGCCGGGCCCCGGTCCCCGTACGGCCACTGGCCGCACCACCCGCAAAGCCACGACTGCGCAACCGCGACAGATAATCCGCAACGGATCGAATTGGCTACCCTTGCACCCATGACCTCCATGGCGCCCACCCGCACCGAACCGGACCTCTCCTTCCTGCTCGACCGCACCAGCCATGTGCTGCGCACGCAGATGGCGGCGGCCCTCTCCGAGATCGGCCTCACGGCCCGGATGCACTGCGTACTGGTGCACGCCCTGGAGGAGGAGCGCACCCAGGCGCAGCTCGCGGAGATCGGCGACATGGACAAGACCACGATGGTGGTGACGGTCGACGCCCTGGAGAAGGCGGGTCTCGCCGAGCGCCGCCCGTCCGCACGGGACCGGCGTGCGCGGATCATCGCGGTCACGGAGAAGGGTGCGCGGGTCGCCGCGGAGAGCCAGGCGATCGCCGACCGCGTCCACGAGGAGGCGCTCGGCTCGCTCCCCGAGGCGGAGCGCGAGGTTCTGCTGCGCGCACTGAATCGCCTGGTCGACGACCACCTGGCCACCCCGTCGGAAACCCCGCGTCCGGCGGCCAGGAGGGCACGCCAGCGCTAGCGCCCCGACCCCCACTTTCCCCCGCCCCCACCCAGGCATGCATCCGTAAAAGATAGTCTGCAACAAAACTATCTGCTACGGTCATTCTCGTCGGCCCGCAGCGGCTCCCGCCGCGGCCCTTTGACAGGAGATGACCGTAAATGCCTGCCGTTTCCGCACCCCTGCGCGCCCGTCCCTCTCTCCTCACCCCCCAGCGCTCCCGGTGGCCGGCCCTCGGCGTCCTGGCCACGGGGATGCTGATGACGGTCCTCGACGGCAGCATCGTGACCGTGGCGATGCCGGCCATCCAGAGCGATCTGGGGTTCACCCCGGCCGGCCTCAGCTGGGTCGTCAACGCCTACCTGATCGCGTTCGGCAGTCTGCTGCTGCTCGCGGGGCGGCTGGGCGACCTCGTCGGACGTAAGCGGCTGTTCCTCGTGGGCACGGCCGTCTTCACCGCGGCCTCGCTCCTGGCGGGCGCGGCCACGGGCCCCGCGGTCCTGATCGCCGCGAGGTTCCTCCAGGGCGTCGGCAGCGCACTGGCGTCCGCCGTCAGCCTCGGCATCCTCGTCACGCTGTTCACCGAACCCCGCGAACGCGCCAAGGCCATCGCCGTGTTCAGCTTCACCGGCGCCGCCGGGGCCTCGATCGGGCAGGTCCTGGGCGGAGTGCTCACCGACGCGCTCAGCTGGCACTGGATCTTCTTCATCAACCTGCCGATCGGGCTCGCGGCCCTCGCGGTCGCCGTGCCCGCCCTGCCCCGTGACCGCGGCCTCGGGATCAGGGCCGGCGCCGACACGGCCGGCGCGCTGCTCGTCACCGCCGGACTGATGCTCGGGATCTACTCCGTCATCAAGGTCGAGGAGTACGGCTGGACTTCGGCGCGCACGCTCGGGACCGGGGCCGTCGCCGCGCTCCTGCTCGCCGGGTTCTTCGTCCGGCAGGCCAGGGCCCGTACGCCGCTCATGCCGCTGCGGATCCTGCGCTCGCGCAGCGTCGCCGGGGCCAACCTGGTCCAGATGCTGATGGTCGCCGCGCTCTTCTCCTTCCAGATCCTGGTCGCCCTCTACCTGCAGAAGGTCCTCGGCTACGGCGCCGCGGAGACCGGCCTCGCCATGCTCCCCGCGGCCGCCGTCATCGGCGCGGTCTCCCTCGGCGTCTCCGCCCGCCTCAATGCCCGCTTCGGCGAACGGAACGTGCTGCTGACCGGGATCGCGCTCCTGATCGGCGTGCTCGGACTCCTCGCCCGCGTCCCCGTCCATGCGCACTACGCCACCGACATCCTCCCGGTGATGTTCCTCGCGGCCGGTTTCGGCCTCGCCCTGCCCGCGCTGACGTCGCTCGGCATGTCCGGGGCGAGCGAGGCCGACGCCGGGCTCGCCTCCGGCCTCTTCAACACCACCCAGCAGATCGGCATGGCCGTGGGCGTCGCCGTGCTCTCCACGCTCGCCGCGTCCCGCACCCGCTCGCTCACCGCACACGGCGCCACCCGCGCCGAGGCCCTCACCAGCGGCTACCACCTCGCCTTCACGGTCGGTACGGGGCTGCTCGTCGCCGCGTTCGTGATCGCTTACGTGGTGCTGCGCAGGCCCCGTACGACGGCCTGATCAGGGCCATCCGCCCACCACCTCAACACCCCCCACCGACGGAGGCGTCATGACAGCGAAGAGTGGCCCCGCACCCCGGATCCTCACCGACAAGGAACTCCAACTGCTGCTTTCCCGCAGCCAGTTCGGAACGCTGGCGAGTGTCCGGCGCACCGGGCACCCTCACCTGTCCACCGTGCTCTACCACTGGAGCCCCGAGGAGCGCGTCGTGCGCGTCTCCACCACGGCCGACCGGCTCAAGGCCCGCCACCTTCGGAGCGATCCGCATGCCGCGCTGCACGTCAGCGGCCCCGACGTGTGGTCCTTCGCGGTCGCCGAGGGCGAGGCCGAGGTGTCGGGCGTGACGGCCTCGCCCGGGGACGCCGTCGGACGCGAACTGCTCGCCATGACGCCGGGGTTCGACGACCCGGGGCAGGAGGCGGAGTTCCTTGCGCAGCTGGTCGAGGAAGGCCGCGTGGTGATCAGGCTCCGCGTCTCCCGCCTCTACGGGACGGCCCTCGACATCCCGAAGTGAGCGGGCGGCTCAGGGTGCCGCAGGGAACGGCAGCGGCCTGCTGTGCACGATGTCGAGGCGGGAGACGGCGCGGGTCAGGACGACGTACAGCCGGTGCAGGCCGCGGCGCTCGGCCTCGGCCACGGCGGCCGGCTCGACGGCGACGACATGGTCGTACTCGAGGCCCTTGGCGACGGACGCCCCGAGGACGGTCACGCGCGCCCGCGGATCATCCGGCCCGCTCACCTCAATACCCTTATTCGTCAAGGCAGTTCGCAGCAGCAGCACCGTCTCGTCGTCGGCCGCGACGACGCCCACCGACCCCTCGTGCGCCAGCGCCTCGCGCACGGCGTCGACGGTCTCCGCGACGACGTCCTCGGCCTGACGGATCCTCAGCTCGCCGTCCTGGCGGAGGGAACGGGCGGGCGGCACGTCCACGTCGAGGAGGGAGAGGAGGCGGTTGGTGAGGGCGACGACCGCGCCGGGGACCCGGAACCCCGTGGTCAGGGGCGCGACCAGGGCGTCGGGCTTGCCGAGGTGGCCGAGCAGCTCGCCCCAGGTGCGGGCCGCCCACGGGGTGGTGCCCTGCGCGAGGTCGCCCAGGACGGTGAGCGAACCGTACGCGGCGCGCCGCGCGATCGACCGGGCCTGCATCGGGGAGAGGTCCTGGGCCTCGTCGATGACGATGTGCCCGTAGCCGGCGGGGTGTTCGAGGAGCCCGGCGACCTCGTCGAGGAGGACGCGATCGGCCGCCGACCAGGAGGCCGAACGCACGGAGCGCGGGGGCTTCGCCCACAGGATGGCCCGCTGCTCGCCGGCGTCCAGGATCCCGTCCGCCGCGGCGGCGAGCGCGTCCGCGTCGCCGAGGAGCCCGGCCACGACCTCCTCCGGCCGCACCCGGGGCCACACCGCGTCGACGTACGCGCTCATCGGCCGCGCCCTGCCGACCTTCTGCAGCCAGAGGTTGTTCACCGGCCCCGACCTGCGCTCGGCCTGCTCCTGAAGGTGGCGCACGGCCCGGCTGCGTACGCGCTCCCGCCCGATCGCGTACGGGGGCTCCTCCTCCCGTACGGCCGCCACGATCCGCGCGAGCACACCGGCCGGCACCCGCCAGCGGTACGAACCGTCCGCGATGGCAAGGGAGTCGGCGGCGGCCTCGGGCCGCACGCGCGAGTAGAGGGCGCGGTGCAGGACGTCGGCCATGCGGGCGTCGTGCTTCACGGCGGCCGCGGCCTCGGCGTCCTCGTACGTCCGTGCCCTGGCCACCGCCGTGCTGCTCTCCTCCACGAGGATCTCCTCGATGGTGGACTGCCGCACCCCGCTCTCGCCGAGCGCGGGCAGCACCTCGGAGATGTAGGTGAGGAAGGTGCGGTTGGGCCCGAGGATCAGGAGTCCCCCGCGCTGGACGCGCTGGGGGTGGGTGTAGAGGAGGTACGCGGCCCGGTGCAGACCGACCGCCGTCTTGCCGGTGCCGGGGGCGCCCTGCACGCAGACGGACGTGGCGAGACCGGCGCGGACGAGGTCGTCCTGGTCGGGCTGGATGGTTGCGGCGATGTCGCGCATGGGGCCAACGCGGGGGCGCTCGATCTCGCGGGCGACGATGCGGCTGCCCGCACCGGAGGGGTGGGCGGGAGCAGACCCGCTCTCCGCCGTGAGCCACTCGTCCTCCAGGCCCGTCAGATCGGCGGAGTCGCCCTTGCTGGCGGGGGCCCATCCGAAGCGGCGCCGGACCGCGACGCCTTGCGGTTCCTGGGGTCCGGCCTGGTAGAAGGCGCGTGAGACGGGGGCGCGCCAGTCGACGACGAGCGGCGGGGCGGCCGGGTGTTCGACTACGCGGCGCCGCCCGACGTGGTAGCTCTGCCCGGCGTGGTCCCCGTCCCCGTCCGCGAAGTCGAGGCGCCCGAAGAACAGCGGGACCTCGGGCAGCTCGTGCAGTTCCTTGGCCTTGGAGCGCAGCTGGTACCCGAGCACTTCGGCGTCGGCCCCGGAGGCGGAGGCGTTCTCGCCGATGACGACCTGTTCGTCGGCGCCTTCGATCATCGCGGCGAGGGCGGCGCGGCAGAGGTCGTGGTGGTGGCGTTCCTGGACGAGGGCACGGAGATCGGCGGAGTCGGTCACCGAACGAGAATAACGTAACCGAGTAACATTTTTTACTCGTCTTCAGAATGACTGAGCGCCCCGAGCCCGCCGCCCAACTGCCGAAACCCCAGCTCAGCGGCCTCCACCGCATCCGGCCACACCGCGTCGGCGCTCTCGCCCGCGGCGATCCGCCGCCAGTTCTCCATGGCGAGAACCCGCTGCACGGCAAAGATCTGCCCGGCCCCGAGCGCCGCCCCGACCCCTTCCCCGAGCGCGCCCGCCAGGATCTTCTCCGACCGTTCCTGATACCCGTAGGCCCGCGCGACCAGCGAAGGGGTGCCGTAGAGCAGTCGGTGAAAGGCGAGCACCGCGGGGTGGTCGTTCAGCCCGGTCACCGGGTCGCGCCGCTCCAGCCCGTCGAGAAAGTGCGCCCGCAGCGCGGCGAGCGGCGTCACGCCGTCACCCCGCCCGGCCACGACGCACGCGGCCTCGTCCTCGTGATCGGCGAATCGGTGCAGGACCAGGTCCTCCTTGGTGGGGAAGTACCGGAACAGGGTCGGCTTGGAGATCTCGACGGCGGCCGCCACCTCGGCGACGGACACCTTGTCGAACCCCTTCTCCAGAAACAGCCCGATGGCCGCCTCGGAGATCGCCTGATACATCCGCCGCTTCTTCCGCTCGCGGAGGCCCATCTCACCGGTCTCGCCACTCATGGGCGAAAGGGTACGCAGGGCGGGTGTCAGGCGGCGGGCGCCCTTCGCCAGGAGGGCGCCGGCGCCAGAAACCACAGATCGTCGAAGTGCTTGATCCAGCGGTCGACATCCGTGTTGTCCGCCGTGGCACCGTCACGGGTCCAGACATTCAGGTCCGTGTTGTAACCCTTGGGGTCATAGAAACCGGGGTCGGAGCTGTTCAGCACCGTGCGAGCCACCACGTTGTAGAGGCCGTGAAGCACCTGCTCCCGGTTGAAGATGCAGATCTTGTCCCGCGGGATGCCTGAATAGACCCGGTACTCACACTCGACCGTCATCCGGCCCAAAGCTGTGAGGCGTGCGGCGAGACCGCCCAGTATCTGGTCGTACTCATGAACCTGCCGTTCCAGACGTCTGCGGAACTCCGGATCGTCCACCGGCGCCCCGCCCTGCCCCACCCGCGCGGGCACCGTCATCGGCTGCCCGAAATCCGGAACCAGCACCCTGACAGTGACCCGCCTGGTCGGGCCGGGGTCCTCCAGCAACCCCTCGAGCCGGTGGTAGAGCTCGTTGTAGAGCGTCTCTCCCGTGTAGCCGAGAAAACTGATCTCGACCTTCCTGGCGCGGAACGCCTCGCTCACATATCCGCCGAGCTTCCGCGAGTTCACAAGGCTGCGCACAGGCAGCGAGACCGACGAGGACAGATCCTTCAACGCGTCATAGAGGACATACGCCACAAGGCTGAGCAGAGCCCCACCGAGATACGACTTGCCCTCCAGCGCGTCCCCCACCGGCTTCACGAACTGGGCGACCAGCGCCGTGACCGCGATCCCGAGCAGCAGAACCCGCGTGACCAAGGCTTCGAGGCGCACCTGATAGCGCCGCAGCGCTCGGATGACACCCCTCTCGGACGTGCCGCTGCCCCCGTCGGACATACGTGACCCCCTCAAGTCAGCGGCCACCAAGGGCCGTTCACGCTCCGGTGGATACCTCGTAGTCGCCGGACGCCATGGTCTCCGCTCGGCAACAGCCGGACAAGACGGCCGTGTGGCGTTACGGAGCCGGCGGGCTCTTCGCCCTGACCCTGCTCAGCCCCGCAACACCCGCAGCACCGGTTCCATCGACTCGACCAGCAGCTTTGCCCCGGCCCACCTCAGCGCCTTCTCCTTGCGTTCATTACGGGCGTAGCCCAAGAACGGGATTCCCGCCGCGGTCGCCGCCTCGAAGTCCGAGGGGGCGTCGCCGATCAGCAGGGACGCTTCGGGGGGCGCGCCCAGGGCGCCGAGGGCGCGTTGCACGCAGTGCGGGTGGGGTTTCAGGAGGTGGAGGTCCTGGGTCCGGCCGTAGACGTGCGGGCCGAAGCAGTCCGTGAGGCCGCGTGTGTCCAGGTAACGGGACGCCGCCGCCGGGGAGTTGTTCGTCGTGATCGCCAGCTGCGCGCCCACCGCACTCCACGTCCTGATCAGCGGGTCCGCGTACTGCGTGGGCCACGCCGAGGCCACCGCCGTGAGCTCCTGCCGGGTGAGGCGCTCCTCCAGTTCGACGACCAGGTCACTGCCGGGGCGCCGACGGCCGACGGCGCGCAGGACGACGTGCGGGTCCGGATCCGCACGCTCCTCCTCGGTGAGCAGACCGTGCAGACCGCGTTCCTCGAGCCACCGCACCAGTTCGACGGCCACCCGCTCCGCGGAGTGCCCCGCGAAGAGCCGGCAGATCGGCCCGTCGAAGTCGAAGAGCACGAAGCGCGCCCTTTTGATCAGTTCGCGCAGTGGTTCCGTCGCTTCAGCCACCAGAACAGTCTGCTTCGCCGCATCTGAAGTCACTAGGAAAGTGTCAGGTCCGTGGTGATGGTTTCCCAGAGGGCGTCGAACCACTTCTGCGATTCCTCCACGAACGCCGTATCCCGCTGCCCGGCCCGCCTCTCGAACGAGAACAGGAGCGACTCCGTGCCGAGCGTGTCGTAGATGTCGAGCGTGCCGCTCTCGATCTCCTCCTCGCGCCGCGTGACCAGGTAGTACGAGAGGAGCGCCTCGTTCCCGTTGAGCAGGTAGAGCTTGACCGGCGGAGTGAAGGGCAGCGCGCGGAACGTGACCCGTACCTCGATGCCGTGCGAGGACCGCAGCGAGCGCAGGTTGTGGCGCAGAACCTGGCCCTGCGCGTTGCGCTGATCGAGCCAGCGCCGATGCACGAGGTCGCCCTCCCCGTCGCCGGCGCCCTCGACCGATACGGGGAAGGCGAGGGAGATGTCGCGGCTCGGCAGCAGGATGCGGACGTCAACCGAGTCGGGGCGTATACGGCCCTCGTGGATGAAGCTCAGCGGCTCGCCGAGCGCCAGCATCAGGGTCTCCGCGGTGAGGCAGACGGCGTCGATCCGCACCTGCGGCGCCGCGAACGCCTCGGACAGGCGCGGCGCCAGGCCGACCATCGTGCGCTGCGGTTCGTCGCGGGCCGGGGCGGCCTGCTCGGCGATCCTCGGCGGGCTGCCCTTGCTCACGTTGCTGAGCAGTCCGTCCTCCTGGAGGGCGCGCAGGGCCTGGCGTACGGCGCCGCGCTCCACGCCGAACTCCTCGGCCAGCTCCGCCTGCGTCGGCAGCCGCTCGCCCGCACGCAGCTCACCGGCGTCGATGCGATCCCGCAGGTCGTCGGCAATCTCCTGGGGTGAGGGCCTTCTGTCGTCGTTCGCCGCAACGCTCTCCTGGGTCACGCCCAAACGCTACAACTAGCCATCACTCGCGGGGAGTTGCTTTGCTCACGCCTCAGCACACCGCAGCACATGCGCCTCAGAAGATGTCCGGGCACCACGGGCGCCTGGACGTACGCAGCAGGGCGTCGGCAAGGGCGGCGGCGCCCGCCCTCTCCTCCCTGACGCGGCCGAGCGCCGCGAGCCGCACCGCGGACTCGTCGCCCAGCCACAGCGTCCCCAACTCGCTCACGTCCAGCGTGAGTTCGGGTTCCTCCGAGGTCGGTGCGCACACCGCGCCCCCGGGCTCCGCGTCCAGGCGGTAGCGGCCCCCGGAGAGGCCGGCCGCGTCGCCGACCTCGAGGACCAGCGATCCCGTTCCCGCGTACGTACGCGCCTCCAGGGCCCGTACGACGTCCAGGATCCGCACCCACAGCCAGTCCGCGTGCGTGACGACGCGGGCCGCGCGCGGGTCGGGCAGCAGGTGCGGCAGCAGGTCGTCCGGGGGCCGGTAGCCCGTGCGGACGGTCGCGATCCAGTCGGCCGAGCAAACGTAGTGCCACAGCGCGCGCTCGGCGGCCGGGGTGACGGCGATCAGGTCCCGCACGGTCGCCGTGTTGTGCGGCTGCTTGGTGTCGCCCCAGTTGTCGTCGACGGCGTAGACGACCAGGCCCTCGGCCTCGCCGTTCGGCGCGCGGTAGACCGCGTAGAAGGGCTCTTTCCAGGGCTCTTCGGGGGTTTCGAGGAGTCCGGTACTGCGGCGCCACCAGAACCCGTCGCGGTCGATGACTCCCGGCCGGCTCGCGCGCAGCCGCTCGTGCAGCTCCGGGCCCGTCTTGCGGACGTCCTCGCCGTCGACGAGATCGATACGGCCCCCGTCGTCCGGAACCGGGCGGCGCCGGTCGAGGCCGGCTCGCGGCACGTCCACCGCCCACTCGGTGAGCGACGTGGCGGGCCCGAAGCCGAACCGGCCGTAGATCGGGTACTCGGCGGCGATGAGCGTCGCGACGACGTCACCGCGGGCCTTCGCACCAGCCAGGTCGGCCGCCATCATCCGGCTCAGGAGGCCGCGCCGGCGATGCGTGGCGCTGACCGTGACGTTCGAGATCGCGTCGGCGGGGACGGCCGCGCCGCCCGGCACGGTGAGCTCCTGCGGGAACGAGCGGAACGTGGCGACGCAGCGCCCGCCGTCGAACGCGCCCAGGATCCGGGAGCCGCGCCCCTGCTCCCTGCGTCTTTCGAGGGTCTCCCGCGAGTCGGGGGTACTGCGCAGGAAGCCGGTGTTCAGCGCTCGGGACCAGTCGGCAAACTCGTCGTCCGTGATCAGCCGTACGTCGGTGTCGTCGCGGGTCATCCCGTCACGCTAAGCGGGGTCCGCTGGGCGGGGCCACCCGATTACCGCGGCCACCCGATTACCGGGGCCACCGATTACCGGGGCGACCCCGCCCGGGGTGGCGGCCCCGCCCCGGGTGGCGGCAGGGCCCTGGGTGGCGGCAGGGCCCTGGGTGGCGGCAGGGCCTAGAAGACCGCCCGGATCTCCCCCACGACGCCCCCGCCGCCGTGCAGCGGCGCCTCGCCGATGCGGGCCACGACCTCGCCGTCCACGCCCAGCATCCGCAGCGCGCGGGCCAGGACCGGGCCGAGCGCCCGCGTCCCGCCGTCGTCGATCTTGAAGGCGAGCGCCCGTCCGTCCGGGAGCGCCACGGCCTGGACCGCTTCCGCGCCCATCTTCGACAGGACGCCCGGCACCTCGCGCATCAGCCAGGTGTCGGGGCGGCGCGTACCCGCGACGTACTCGGGGTGGGTGCGCATCGCGTCGGCGACCCGGCGCTCCGCCGAGCCCTCGGGGGCGAGCACGAAGTGGCGGAAGGCGCGGGCGAGGCCGGTGAGGCTGATCGCCATCAGGGGCGCCCCGCAGCCGTCCGTACCGACCGCGGCGACGGGCTCGCCCGCGGCCTCCTCCACCACCTCGTGGATGAGGCGCTGGAGCGGGTGCTCGGGGTCGAGGTACGACTCCTTGGGCCAGCCGTTCGCGTCACAGGCGGCCAGCATCGCCGCGTGCTTGCCGGAGCAGTTCATCGTGACCCTGTCCCGTACGGCGCCCGCCGCCAGGTACGTCTCGGTCTCGACGGGGTCGAGCGGCAGATCGGGCGGGCACTGGAGTTCGGCCGCGGTCAGCTCGTGCTCGGCCAGCATCTTCTGGACGAGATCGCGGTGGAAGGTCTCACCGGAGTGGCTCGCGGCGGCGAGCGCGAGCCGCTCGCCCGACAGGTCTAGGCCCGCGCGCAGCACGCCGGCCGCCTGCATCGGCTTGTTCGACGAGCGGGGGAAGACGGGAGCGGTCACGTCGCCCAGGGCGAGCTCCACGGTCCCGTCCGCGGCCAGCACGACCAGGCTGCCTCGGTGATGGCCCTCGACGAAGCCGGAACGGACGACCTCGGCGAGGACCGGGGGTATGGCGGCGGCGGAGGAGGGGGACATCGGTGGCCTTCCGGGGCGGGTCCATGGCGGGCCATGGACAGACCCGCCCCGCAGCGGGCCACCGGGATCACCGGTGCGGCCGCGTCACGCGAGCAGGTCGTCTACTTGTGCTTCGCCTTCACGGTACCTGCGGGCGATCTCGGCGCTGCAATCGTCGGCGGTCGACTGGAGCAGGTGACGGCGGCGCGAGACCTGCTGCTCGTAGCGCACGAGGCGGCCCATCGCCGTGTCCAGCTCATCGTCCGTTCGGGCGTCCAGGTCCGACAGCTCGACCTCGGCGAGCATCTCGGCGGCGAGGCCCCGGTACTCCTCGCTGCGGGGCGTGCCGAGGGTGACGTGACGGGCGGAGGAGCGGTGCCGGGCGGCCTTGTCGGTGAGGATCTCGGAGAGCCGGTCCACGACCGGCGCCTCGGGGTCCCTGCGGCGCGCCACCTCGGCCCGCAGGATGTCGATACGGCCCTGGAGCAGCCGTCGTACGTAGCTCAGGTCGGCCTCGTCCTGCTGGGCCTCGCGGCGCAGCGTCCGCAGCTCGGGGAACCGCAGCGCGGACAGGTCGTGCGCGGGCGGCTGTGGCAGCTCGGGGCTGCCGACCCGCTGCGTGGGCGGGCGCGTCGTGCTGAGGCGGTTCGTACCGGTGATGCGACTGGCGTGCGTCAACGAAACGGGCGCCCCTGGAGGCTGCCCGATGCTCGATGTGTGGCTCATTGCGTCCCTACCGTCCCCTCGACCGGACCGACGCGGTGCACCGCGTAGAGGCATCGTGCCACTCGAAGTGGCCGCTCTGTGCACGAGTGCCCCTAATCCGCCCCGGATGGGCGGTTCGGGAGCACGGCATGATGGTCCGTATGCGTGCAGTGGTGCAGAGGGTGGACGGCGCGGCCGTCGTGGTGGACGAAGAAGTGGTCGGCGAGATCAAGGGCGAGGGGCTGTGCGTCCTCGTGGGGGTCACGCACGAGGACACCAAGGAGAAGGCAGCCCAACTGGCCCGCAAACTCTGGTCCGTACGGATGCTCGCCGACGAGAAGTCGTGCAGCGACATCGACGCCCCGCTCCTGGTGATCAGCCAGTTCACGCTCTACGGGGACGCCCGTAAGGGCCGCCGCCCCACCTGGAACGCGGCGGCGCCCGGACCGGTGGCCGAGCCGCTGGTCGACGAGGTCGTCGCGCAGCTGCGGGCCCTGGGGGCAACCGTGGCGACGGGCCGGTTCGGGGCGCAGATGCGGGTGTCCCTGACGAACGACGGCCCGTTCACGGTGCTTCTGGAGATGTAGCCGGACTTCTGAGGGGCCTAGGGCTTCTAGGACTCCTATGGCTTCTAGGGGTTCTAGGGCTCGACCACGGTCTCCTGCGCGGCCGCCGTCGTCTCCACGATGAGGTCCGCGTCCACCGGCACGTTCCGCTTCACCAGGGCGAGCGCGATCGGGCCGAGTTCGTGGTGGCGTACGGACGTCGTCACGAAGCCCAGCTTGCGGCCCTCGGGCCCGTCGGACGCGAGGCGGACCGGGGCGCCGTGCGGGGGCAGGTGCACGTCGCTGCCGTCCAGGTGCAGGAAGACGAGGCGGCGCGGCGGCTTGCCGAGGTTCTGCACGCGGGCGACGGTCTCCTGGCCGCGGTAGCAGCCCTTCTGGAGGTGGACGGCGGTGCCGATCCAGCCGAGCTCGTGCGGGATGGTGCGGTGGTCGGTCTCGAAGCCGAGGCGCGGCCGGTGGTTCTCCACGCGCAGCGCCTCGTGGGCGAGGAGCCCGACCGCGGGCCCGTTCTGCTCCGCGTACGTCTCCAGGTCGGCGCGCGGCAGGAACACGTCGCGGCCGTACGCCGTCTCGCGCACCGCGACGCCGTCCGGGACCGGCGCGATCGAACCGGCCGGCAGATGGACGAGCGCGAACTCCTCGGTGCGGTCGGCGGCTTCGACCCGGTAGAAGAACTTCATCGACTCCAGGTAGGCGATCAGCGCCTCCTGGGTGCCGGGCTCGACGTGCGCCCACGTGGTGGTGCCGTCGTCGACGAGGTACAGGGCGTGCTCGATGTGGCCGTGCGCGGAGAGGACGAGCGCCTCGGTGGCCTGGCCGGCCGGGAGGTCGCTGACGTGCTGCGTGAGGAGCAGGTGCAGCCACGCGAGGCGGTCGTCGCCGGTGACGGTGATGACGCCGCGGTGGGAGAGGTCGACGAGGCCGTTGCCGTCGGCGAGAGTGCGCTGCTCGCGGAACAGGTCGCCGTAGTGCGCGGCGACGCCTTCGTCCACGCCCTCGGCGGGAACGGCGCCGGGCAGGGACAGGAGGGGGCTCTTCATGTTCACAGACACTACGACGAGCACGCGGACGCGCTTATTCCTGCGGGTCGGTCTTCTTCCCCGCGCAGTCCTCGCAGCGCCCGAAGATCGCGAAGTGTTTGAGGTCCGTGTCGAAGCCGAAGGTCTCGCGCAGCTTGGCGGTGAACTCGGCGGCGACCGTGACGTCGGCCTCGATCACGTTCGTACAGTCCCGGCACACCAGGTGCATGTGGTGGTGCCGGTCGGCGAGGTGGTACGTCGGCGCGCCGTGCCCGAGGTGGGCGTGGCTGACGAGGTCCAGCTCCTCGAGCAGTTCGAGCGTCCGGTAGACGGTCGAGATGTTGATCCCCGACGCCGTCTTGCGCACTTCGCAGAGGATGTCGTCGGGGGTCGCGTGCTCCAGGGTGTCCACAGCTTCGAGGACCAGCTGACGCTGCGGCGTCAGCCGGTAGCCGCGCTGCCGCAGATCGCTCTTCCAGTCGATTCCCTCGGTGCTCACCACACCGCCGAGTCTAGGACCACTTGCAGGCTGTGGGCCTACTGGAAGAGCGGACAGGCCGGGGGTAACCGGGGGCCTACTTGAAGAAAGCGATGCCGTCGTCGGGCAGGTCCGGGAGATTGCGGGCCATCTCGGCCACGTCGTCCGGGGAGACGACCTTCTTCAGCTGGGCCGACATGTAGGGGCGCAGCTCGACCTCGGGGGTCTGCTTCTCGCCGACCCACATCAGGTCGCTCTTCACATAGCCGTAGAGCCGCTTGCCGCCGGTGTGCGGTGCCGCGGTCGCGGTGCGCGCGACGGCGTCCGTGACCAGGTCGATCTGCGGCTTCTGGTCGGCCAGCTCGCCGTACCAGATCTCGACGACGCCGTCGTCGCGGACCATGACGACGTCGACCTTGCGGTTCTTGTCGATGCGCCAGAACCCGGACTCGGTCTCCAGGGGCTTCACCTTGTTGCCCTCGGAGTCGAGGATCCAGGTGTGCGAGTGGTACTCGAGGAAGTCCCGCCCGTCGTGGGTGAAGGACACCTCCTGCCCGAAGTTCGCCTTCTCGGCGCCGGGGAAGTCGGTGACGCCCGCGCCCGCCCAGTTACCGAGGAGGAACACCAGGGGGACGAGGTCGGGGTGCAGGTCGGACGGGATCTCGATCATGGTCTGCGAAGCGTCTCTCTGGTGGGGGTCAGCGCTGGCCCTGGTACAGCTTCTTCACGGTCAGCCCGGCGAACGCGATAACGCCGACGCAGACCAGGACAAGGAGAGCGGAGAAGAAGGCCTCAAGCACGGGGTGCTCCTCGGTGAGCGGTGGTGGGCAGGTACAGAGCCGGGCCCCACTTTAGTCGGGTGGGGCCCGGCTCTCTCGGTGAGGTCACCCAACCGGGGTGCGGAGGGTCAGCCCAGGAGCTGGCTCTGCAGCACGACGGTCTGCTGGAAGGTGATCCGGGGCGGCAGGGCGGCCTTCCCCGCCTTCCCGGACTGGATCACCAGGGCGATGACGTCACCGGCCTCGATGTAGGCGTAGCGCGCCGCCGTCCTGCCGTACGGCTTCGCCTCCGTGAAGACATTCCGCTTCGTGTACGGGACGTCGACCTTCTCCGCCCAGCCGCCGTACTCCTCGTCGGCGTACGGCGCGTCCGCCGGGGAGTACACGTTGTCCGTCAGGTCGGCGTGGACGATCCGCGTGAACGCCGCCGAGGTGAAGCGCAGCGCGTAGATCCGCGTGTGCGTGCCGTCGGGCGTGGTCCAGCCGCGGGCCGCGATCTGCCGCAGCCCGTCGTCCTTGAGCTGCTGCCCCAGGTCCCGCCGCGCCTCCTTCTCGTACGCGTCGAGGTACGCCGGAGTGGGCAGCCACCCGTCCTTTCCGGCCAGTGTCCTGTCCGGCCTGGCACCCCGGGGCATGGGCAGGACCAGCTTGCGCAGATCGGCGTAGTGGGTCTCGCTGTCGTTGCCGTCGGCGAAGGGGGCCGGGGAACCTTCGGGCAGCGGGGGCTTCTCCATCGCCGGAAAGTCCCAGCGGCCGTCGCTCTCGGTGGCCAGCCCCGGCAGGTCGGTGCGCTTCTGCTCGGTGACGCCGTACGCGGTGGCTGCGCCGGCCAAGCCGAAGACGACGACGGCGGCGGTCCAGCGCAGCACGGCGCGCAGGACGCGCCGGTCCCTGGGGGCGGGCGCGGGCGTGTGCACCTCGGCGGGGACCGGTCCCGGCTGCTGCGGGGACTCGGCGGTTACGGGGTCCTGCTGCTGCGGGGACTCGACGGCTACGGGGTCCTGCTGCTGCGGGGACTCGGCAGGCTGCGGTGTCTCGCCAGGCTCCTGCGTCTCGCCGAGCCGCGGCGTCTGGCCGGGCTGCGGTGTCTGGCCGGGCTGCGGTGTCTCGGCCGGCTGCAGTGTCTCGCTCATACGAGCTGCCCTCCCTGCGACGTCAGGCGGTCGAGCTGCTGGGCGAGCAGGTCGGCGACCTCAGCGGTGTCGAGCGGCTTGGGGCCGTACCCGGTGGTGGTGACCAGGACGTCGTCCTCGTACGCGCTGCAGACGACCATTTCGAGCTTGCCCTTGCTGTCCTTGGGTGCGAGGAAACAGTCGGCGTTGCTGTGCCCCTTGACCTTCGGCCCCTTCGGGAACACGCCGACTGTTCGCAGGAACTCGCTCCGGAACTCCTTGAGCTGACGCCCGGCCCTGCGGTTCTGCATTTGGGCGAGCTGCATCTCGACGACGAGGGACTTCTGGTGGTAGTCGGTCACGAATCCGTCGGAGCCGTTCAGCTGGTAGCTGCGCATGGCCAGGCCCCTGAGCTTCAGCTTGTCGATGGCCTTGCCCTGCTCCTCGCGCTGGCGGGAGGGCAGGTTGCGCGCGCCGTTCTTGAGGCGGGCGGCGGCTTCCCTGCCGGTGAGGGCCTTGTCGTTGCCGTACTCGTCGATGTCCGGGCCCGGCCGGTAGGCCTTGGGGACCGGGAGCAGCCGGGCGCTGAGCCCCTGGGCCCTGGCCGGGCCGGGCTTCGCCGATTTCTGTTCCTTCGGCTTCGCCCAGACCTTGGTGGGCGCCGAGCGGTCGGCGGCCTGCACCTTCATGACGGTGAGGCCGGCGCCGGCCCCGACGGCGAGCACGACGGCACAGGCCATGGCCGCAGCCACGGCGGGCCGACGGCGACGGGCCCCGCCTCCCGCGACGGGGGCGGGAACCTCGGCGACGAGGGCGGGAACCTCGGCGACAGGGGTGGGCCCGGGGTCGGGGGTGGGCCCGGGGTCGGGGGTGGGCCCGGGGTCGGGGGTGGGCCCGGGGTCGGAACCGGGGTCCGGGTCGGGGCCGGGAAGCTGCGTGTCCAGGTCGCTCACAGTCGCTCCAACTGCCGCTTCGCGAGAGACATCGCGGTCTTCTCGGGGATCGGCCTGGTGTCGTACAGCCGGATGTCCATGACGATGTCGCCGCGGGCGGCGAGCGCCCTGGCCTGGTACATCGGGAGGTAGCCGGCCTCGGTGTGCGGCTTGTCGTAGACGTAGACGCGGCCGTTGCCGCTGCCGGTGAGGGGCACGCCCTCGTTGCCCGCCCAGCCGCTGTCGCCCATGTAGCTCTGCTGGCCGTCCAGGAACTTGCGCGAGCCGGCGTCGGTGTCGTCCCGGAACTGGATGAGCTGGACCTCCGTCGTGGACTGGCCGCGCTGCCAGGCCTCGACCGTGGCCCGGCGGAAGCCTCCCTCGGCGAGCTGCCCGAAGATCCAGCGCGGATCTCTGAAGCCGTTCGCGAAGTCGTACTGGTTCACCCAGCCCTGCCGCCCGTCCGCCTTCTGCGTCCCGGCAGGCCTGGGCACGAGGAGTTTGCGCAGGTCACCGTCCTGGGGCCGGGGCGCCACCTCGGGCCCCTCGCCCTTCGCCTGGCCGACCACTGTCATGGACAGCGGCGGCAGCGCCGTCGGCTTCCGGTCCGCCTGTACGACGTACCCGGTGCACACTCCCGCGACGGCGCCGAGCACGGCGGCGCAGGCGATCAGCAGGGTGGTGCGGCCGCGGCGCCGGGGTCTGTCCGGTGCCATGGGCGCGGGCAGTTCCGACGCCCCCTGCGGTATTCGTTCGTCATCCAACGGGTCCCCCCACGGAACTCGAAGCACGGATTCCGTATCCGCGCGCACAGGAGACCCACAGGCAACATCCCTGGTTGTACGGGAGTTGATTACGATTCAGCCATGGCGAACAAGCTCGTGATCAAGGTGACCGCGGGGGCCGATGCCCCCGAACGCTGCTCGCAGGCCTTCACGGTGGCGGCGGTGGCCGTGGCCAGCGGGGTGGAGGTCTCGCTCTGGCTGACCGGCGAGTCGTCGTGGTTCGCGCTGCCGGGCCGCGCCGCCGAGTTCGAGCTGCCGCACGCCGCGCCGCTGCCCGACCTGATCGAGTCGATCCTGGCGGCCGGGCGGATCACGCTGTGCACGCAGTGCGCGGCCCGCCGCGAGATCACGGAGAAGGACGTCATCGAGGGGGTCCGGATCGCGGGCGCGCAGGTCTTCGTGCAGGAGGCGATGACGGACGGGACGCAGGCGCTCGTCTATTGAGGCGTCCATTGAGGCGTCCATTGACGCGGCGCTTGAGGCGGCAATTGACGCCGCCGTCGACGCGGCTATCGACGCCGCTCGGACCTACGCTTGAGACATGTACTCGCGGCGTCGGCACCTGTACTTCGCCATGATGGGCCTCTGCATCGGCCTGTTCGTCCTGGCCTGGGCCGTCGTGCGCCTGTGGTCCGTGCCTGCCGCGGTGGCGATGTGCATCGTGGCCATGGTGATTCCGCCCGTCGCGGCGATCGTCGCCAACCGCCGCGGCCCCGACGACCGCTGGTGGGACGACCCGTCCGGGGACGCGAAGTCCGACGAGTGGTGGGACGAGCTGGACGGGAAGAAGCGGCCTTAGGACGACTGCTCAGGCTTAGGACTGCTCAGGACCCGCTGTCGCGCCCCGGCCGGCGCGGCGCATCGAGACGATCTCGGCCACCGTCTCCAGCCAGCGCGCCGCCCGCGCCTCGTCACCCGGCGCCCCTCCCGCCTGCGCCGCCGTCTCCAGCCAGTCCTGCAGGCACGCGGACGCCTCACGTGACGGCAGCGGCTCGGCCAGTCCGGCCGCGTACTCCAGGCCCCCGGCCCGGACGATCTTCGCCACGTACGTCACCGAGCGCGGCAGCACGCCGAGCCGGTCGAGGGTGACGGCCGCGGCGATCGCGCCGTCGCCGAAGAGCGCGGTGCGGAAGGTCTCCCGGGTGAGGCCGTGGCGCAGCAGTGTCGGGACGTCGGTGGCGGCGAGCACCTCGTCGTCGGTGCGTGGGGAGCGGTCGTGGACCATGGTCATTCCGTTCCGTCGTTCCGTTCCGTCGGGCCGTTCCGCCGTCCGCTCCATCGTCCGTTCCCGCAGGTCAGCGGACGGTGACCGTGTAGACGTAGTAGGCGACCTCGTCGTCCGACCTCGTCGGGGCCGCCGTGGTCGTGGCCGTCGGGACCGGGCTCGCGCTCACCTCCGCGGCGCTCCCGCACAGGCCGTGCGGGCAGAACAGCAGCTTCACCGTCGTCCGGCCGGACGCGTGCGCCTCGAAGTCGAAGAACTGGGCGCCGTCGCCGCTGCCGATGAGGTCTTCGTCGCCCCCGTCCTCCTCCTCGCGCCTGCCCTGGTACGTGACGACGCCCTTGTCGGGACGCGGGCTCGCCAGGTACCAGTTCTGGCCGAGGGCCGGGTTGGCCGGCACCTCCAGCGTGAACGTGTCGCCCTTGTCGACGGTGACGCTCCGCTCGCCCGGCCCGAACGCGGTGGGCCCGGTGGAGCCGCCGCATCCGGAAAGGGTGACGAGGGCGGCGGCCGAAGCGGCCGCGGCACGCACAATGATTCGCATTCGCATTCGCACGGTGAGTTCAGTCCTGCTGGATGTAGACAACGTTGACGTCGCCCTGGTGGGCCTTGGAGTAACGGTCGTCGGCGACGGCCTGGACATCACCGTTGATGAAATCGTCCTCACTGATCCAGGACGTGGTGCCCCACGGGTTGTAGACCTGCAGCTTGCCGTCCTCCTGCCCGATGATCATCAGGCTGTGGCCGTGACGGTTGCCGTCCTCGTCGACGCGCGTGATGTTGATGGGCACGGGCTTGCCGTCGGCGACGGACTTCTCGATCTCGGGCAGGACGCCACGCCGGTCGTCGGCGCCGCCCATGTCCTGCTGGTCGTACTTGTCTCCGGTGTGCGGGCCGAGCTCCTTGTCGGAGATCTCCTCCTGCCCGTCGGAGTCCATGCCGGCCGGGTGGCGGTCCCACCACATGCCGTCCATCTCGCCGTCGCCCTCGTCGTTCATCCGGAACTGCTCGTCGTGCAGGCGCTTGCGGAAGTGGGCGGGGTCGTCGTCGGTGCCGTCAGGGCCGCCGGTGAGTTCGAGGGCGTACACCGGGTCGACGAGGGCGCGCGCCGTGACCGTCGAGGACGGGACGCAGGTCTCGTCGTCCTGGTCCCAGAGCTCGCCGCGGAAATCCTGCTGCTCCTTGCCGGAGGCGACGGAGTCCGTGGAGATCGGGGTCAGGTGCTCCGCGAGCCACGCCGAGTCCTTGCCGTGGATCTTCCCGCCGAACTTCTCGACCTCGCCGATGTCGTGGCCCGAGGCGAGGGCCTTCATGAGGTACGCCTTCTCCTGCGGGCTCGATGCGCTCGCCAACAGCCTTTCCATGCGCGCCCGTTCGGCCGGCGACATGTTCTCCATGGCGCGGCCCGAGCGTTCGAGGTCGTTGGCGCTGAGGATCTCGTTCAGCTCGGGGTCGCCGCCGGGGTTGGCGGTGTCGGCGAGGGCGAGCCGGTCGGCGGCGGTCAGTTCGTCGGTGGCCATCTGGCCGGCGCGCGCCTCGGCCGCGAACTTGTTGAGGTCGCGGGCCGCGACGCGGGCGGCGTCGTCGGCGTCGGCGGCCGCCTTGTGCAGGTCGTCGACCCCGTGGGAGGCCAGCGAGCGGGCCTTCAGACGGAGGGCTTCCTCGTCGTCGTCCTCGTGCCAGTCGTCGAACCAGCCGTCCTTGCCGCCGAGCATCCCGCGGGCGTCGCGCAGCTTGCCGCGGCCGGTGCCGTCCAGGGTCTGCGCCGTCTCCAGCGCGTCGGACAGCGCGATCAGGGCCTTGCCGCCGCCCTGGAACGCCTCGATCATCTGCTGGGCGTCGCGGGAGGCGGCGCCGACCACGTCGGAGGCGAGGACGCTCGTGTCACCGACCCAGACCTGCGGCAGGCCCTTGCGGGCGATCTTGTCGATCCGGTCGCTGACGGCGTCGGCCTCGTCGGTCTGGCCGGTGTAGCGCTTGCCGAGGGCCTCGATCACCTTCGGCTCGCCCACCGGACCCGAGACGCCGAGGGCGTCGTCGATCGCGTCGATCAGGTCGTTCTTGCTACCGGCCGAAGAGATCCTGTCGCGCAGGCCGTTGAGCTTCTGCCTGCGGTCGTTCGTGGATTCCGTCACGGTCGCCGGCCCTGTCAGTAGCCGGACAGCGCGGACGGGCGCTCGGCGTACGTCGGCATCGTGCTGACGCGCTCCTCGGCCGCGGAGCCCACGGACACGGACTTCGCGCCGTTACGGACTCCGGTGTCGGAACCGGAGTACGCGCGGCTGGACAGGCGGACCTTGTCCGCGAGTTCGTGCAGGGCCGCTTCGAGGACCTTGGTCTCGGACTCCCAGGCGGCCGCGAACGTGTTGAACGCGGGCGCGGTGTCGGAGCCGCCGAGCGCGTCCTGCGAGTAGCACATCGTGCTGGCGATCGCCTTGCCGATCTTGCCGACGTCGCGGCCCGCGCCGTCGAGTTCGCCGGCCTGGCCCGACATGCCTTTGTGTCCGACCTGGTAACCGTCCGGAGAGGTCATGGCCCTTCCCCCGATTTCTTGAGTCCCCGACCTCGACGCGCCTTCCGGACAAGGAAGTTGAGTCAGGTCACAGCCTTCAAGAAAATTAGCAGAACGCCGCCATGTACACGCCCCCTCAGCACGGGCTCCGAAGCTCCGCACGGGGGCTCCGAAGCTCCGCACAGAGCCGAGGGACCGCGCAAAGCCGAGGGACCGCACCTCGATTCCGTAGGCGTCCAACCCCCGGAGGTGCGGCCCCTCGGCCGTATCTGCGCCGCCGTCACGCGGCGAGCCGCGTCAGACGGCGATGGCGACCTCGGCGAGACCACCGGTCTGGGCGACGACCGTACGGTCCGCCGAGCCGCCGGGGACCAGGGCGCGCAGCGTCCACGTGCCCTCGGCCGCGTAGAAACGGAACTGGCCCGTCGCCGAGGTGGGGACCTCGGCCGTGAACTCGCCGGTCGAGTCCAGCAGGCGCACGTAACCGGTGACGGGCTCGCCGTCGCGGGTCACCTGGCCCTGGATGGTGGTCTCACCGGGCTTGATCGTCGAGGCGTCGGGGCCGCCGGCCTTCGCTCCACACATGTGCTTCTCCAAAAAGGTCGGTCAGGTCTGTCTGAGGGGTACGGGAGGGTTACTTGTTGGCGCCGAGCTCGATCGGCACGCCGACGAGGGAGCCGTACTCGGTCCACGAGCCGTCGTAGTTCTTGACGTTGGCCTGGCCGAGCAGCTCGTGCAGGACGAACCACGTCAGGGCCGAGCGCTCACCGATGCGGCAGTACGCGATGGTGTCCTTGGCCAGGTCGACCTGCTCGTCCTCGTAGAGGGCCTTGAGCTCGTCGTCCGACTTGAACGTGCCGTCGTCGTTGGCGTTCTTCGACCACGGGATGTTGCGCGCGGACGGGACGTGGCCCGGACGCTGCGACTGCTCCTGCGGGAGGTGGGCCGGGGCGAGGAGCTTGCCGGAGAACTCGTCGGGCGAGCGCACGTCGACGAGGTTCAGGCTGCCGATCGCGGCGACGACGTCGTCACGGAAGGCGCGGATCGAGGTGTCCTGGGCCTTGGCCTTGTACTCGGTGGCGGGGCGCTGGACGATCTCGGCGACGAGGTCGCGCGAGTCGAGCTCCCACTTCTTGCGGCCGCCGTCGAGCAGCTTGACGCTGTCGTGGCCGTAGAGCTTGAAGTACCAGTAGGCGTAGGACGCGAACCAGTTGTTGTTGCCGCCGTAGAGGACGACGGTGTCGTCGTTGGCGATGCCGCGCGCGGACAGGAGCTTCTCGAAGCCGGCCTGGTCGATGAAGTCGCGGCGGACCGGGTCCTGGAGGTCCTGCTGCCAGTCGACCTTGACGGCGTTCTTGATGTGGTTCTTGTCGTACGCCGAAGCGTCCTCGTCGACCTCGACGATGACGACCTTCGGGTTGTCGAGGTTGGCCTCGACCCAGTCGGCGTCTACCAGGACGTCGCTGCGGCTCATTTTTTTCTCCTCCGGGGCAGTTACGGCGGGGTACGGAAGTGCGGGTGCGGTGCGGGCACGGCCCTGCATGCGGACAAGGGCGGCATTCGGCGCACGCGAGGGGAGGCCTCAAAGGGGCCTGGGAAAGCGGGAGTTGCCGTCCCGCTCAGGCGGTGCGACAGAGCATGGCGGCGACGCGGCACAGGTCTACTGCCCGCCGCTTCGTAAGATCCGCCTGTCGCTTCATGCCACCGATCGTAGGTAGGCACGGGTGGCCGTGTCACCGGCATGTCGCATCGTGAGACACGATCGTCCGCAATGCGAGACGAGTGCGGCCCCGGAGCCTCATTTCCCAGGCTCCGGGGCCGCTGGGGCTCCGCCGATCACTGCTGTGCGGACGGCGCCGTCTCGCAGTGCGGACGCGCCGTTTTACGGGTGCCTGTCCGACGAGTCTGCGGGGGCCTGTCCGACGAGTTCGAGGGTGCCTACCCGACGAGGTCGAGCTTCGAACCCTTCACCGAGATCTCGACGCCGTCCTTGACCGCCTCGACCCGGTCCAGCTTGATCCCGGCCGGCAGGTCGTCGATCGCCTGCTGGAAGTCGGTGACGGCGCGGATCCGGCCCTCGGCCAGGTCGAGCGCGCCGGCCTTGGGCAGGCTGTCGGCACGCGCCGAGACCTTGCCGCCGGTGACCTTGACCGAGCTGAGGACGGTGGGGTGCAGGGTGCCCACCGGCGTGCGCAGGGCGACCTCGATCTTGACCCTGTCGCCGCCGCCGTAGGAGAGGCCTTCGATCTGCGCCGTCACGCCGGGGGCGACCTGGGCGGCGTCCTGCTTCCTGACGGCCTTGAGCAGCTCGGCGTAGGAGATGCGGGCGGTGCCGGTGGCCGAGTCGGCGGTGGCGGAACTGAAGCTGCTGTTGAACTGGACGCCGTGCATCTCGGCCTTCAGATCGGCGATCCGGATCGTCTCACCGCCGCTCTTCGCGTCGTAGTCCTTGATGCCGATCTCCACGTCGTCCAGGGTGCCGCCCGCGAGCTGGGTCAGGAACGGGAAACCCTTGATCGACACGTCGGGGTTCTCCTGGAGGCCCTCGCTGGTGCGTACGCGGTCGGCCGCCTCGCCCTCCGCGTAGTTCACCGCGACCCGGTCGGCGATGACGAACAGGCCGCCCAGGATCACGACGACGATCAGAAGTATCCGCAGAGCACGCATGACCCGGTGTTTCCCCCCACCTGGACGACAGTTCCTGATCGCGAGAGTACGGGCCGGACCCCCGTGAAGGGGGCCCGGCCCGATTCTTGTCGATCAGCTGTGACAGGCCGTACGCCCGCCGGACGCTCAGCCCACGACCCGCCCGAGCAGATAGACGGCCGGGGCCGCGGCGGCCAGCGGCAGGGCCACGCCCGCCGTCATGTGCACGAAGCGGGACGGATAGTCGTAGCTCGCGACGCGGTGGCCGATCAGGGCGCAGACACCGGCGCCGAGGCCGAGGAGCGCGCCCTTGGACCCCATGTCCGCCATGCCGCCGGCCGCGATGCCGGCGCCCGCGGCGGCCAGCAGCGCGACGGCCACGGAGGCGGGCGTCGGCAGCGGGAGCGCCCGTGCGAGGACGGCGACGGCCACGGCCACGGCGCCGACGGTCACGGCGTCCGGGTCGGCCGCCAGGTGTCCGGTCGCGAGGATGGCGAGCGCCGCGGAGGCGACCGTCGCCATCAGGCCGTACATGCGCTCGTCCGGGGCCGCGTGGCTGCGGAGCTGGAGGACGAGGGTGAGCAGGACCCAGACACCGAGGGTGCCGAGGATCGCGGCGGGCGCGTTCTCCCGGCCGCTGACGAGCAGCGCCGCGTCGGCGGCGAGGCCGCCCGCGAAGGCGAGCGCGATGCCCTGCCGGGCGGGCCACATCCCGTTGAGCCGGAACCAGCCGGCCGCCGTGACGGCCTGCAGCAGCACGAGCGGGACGAGCAGCGCGTACTGGCCCACGGCGGCGCCGCCGGCGAGCAGCAGCGCGAGCAGCGCGGTCAGCGCGGCGGGCTGCATCCCGGGCTCGATGATCGGCGACCGCCCCTCGGCGCGGGCGCGCTGCGCGTCGGTGACGCGGGCGTTGCCGGTGACGGTGGCGGGCCCGTAGGCGCTCGCCCCGGCCTCCGGCTCGGCGGTCGGCAGCGGCTGAGCCGCCGCGACCGTCCCGAAGACCTGCGTCTGCTGGTCGCCACCGGGGGCGCCCGGCGTCTGGCCGTACGCGGGCACGGGCGGCGGCGGAGTCTGCCCGTACGCGGCATGCGTCGCGGCCGGCGGCGGAGTCTCCCCGCCCGGCGTCTGGACAGCGGGCCCCTGGGCGTACGGAACCTGCCCGTGGCCGTAGGCGTGCTGGTCACCGCCGTACGACTGCTGGTCACCGCTGTACGACTGCTGGGCCCCATGCGACGACTGCTGGGCCCCGTGCGACTGCTGGGCCCCGTACGCCTGCTGGTCGCCGTACGCCTGCTGGTCGCCGTAAGCGTGCTGGTCATGGCCGGCCTGGCTCACCGGGCCCTGCCCGTACGCAGCCTGCCCATACGGGGCCTGGCCGTACCCGGGCTGCCCGTATGCGGCCTGGCCGTACGCGGCCTGGCCCGGCTCGTATGCCCGGGGCGGCAGCTGCGTGGACTGGACCTGGGTGTCCCAGGTCTGGCCCTGCCACTGCTGGGTCTGCTGGGGCGGCTGGGTCTGCTGGGGCGGCTGCTGCTGCCCGTACTCGTCTTCGTGCGGCTCGTCACTCATCGCGGTCACCCTCCTGCGAACGGCGGGAGCACCTCGACCGTGCCGCCCTCGGCAAGCCGTACCGTCTCATGCCCGCGCTTGCCGACGGGGTCACCGTCGATCAGGAACGAGGAACGCTGCAGGACGCGCACCAGGTCTCCGGGGTGTCGCGTACGCGCGCCCTCCAGCGCGTCGGCCAGCGTCTCGGCCTCGTACGGCTCCTCGGCGACACCGGCGGCCGCCTTGGCCGCGGCCCAGTAGCGAATGGTCCCGTTGGCCATGCGCGGCGCTCCTCCCATGCGGTCTGTACATGCGGTCAGTACACGCAGTCTGTACATGCGGTCTATTCGGCGGTTGCCGTCGTCCATGATGCCGTGGCCCAGTCACCGATCCGCGCGAGGAGTGCGTCGTCCGCCGCGTGCTCGGCGTGCCCCATGCCCGTCTCCAGCCACAGCTCGGCGCCGCCGGACGCGGCCGCGGCCAGCATCCGCGGGTGGTCGAGGGGGAAATACGGGTCCCGGTCGCCGTGCACGATCAGGAGCGGCGTCGGCGCGATCAGCGGCACGGACTCGACGGGCGAGAGCGGCACCGGGTCCCACTCGTGCGGGTGAATGCGGGTGCGGAGTCCGAAGCGGCCCACGAGACGGCCGGCCGGCCGCGTCACGAGCCAGTGCAGCCGCCGCATCGGCGCGGTCCCGCGGTAGTACCAGCGGGCCGGGGCACTCACCGCGACCACGGCGTCGGAGCGCGCTTCCGTGCGCCCCCTGTGCAACGCGGCGTGCCGCAGCACGACGGAACCGCCCATCGAGAAGCCGACCGTCACCACCTGTTCATGCCCGAGTGACCTCGCCCACTCCACGGCGGCCACCAGGTCGAGTACCTCCCGGTCGCCGACGGTGGACCGCCCGCCCGACCGCCCGTGCCCCCGGAACGAGAACGTGACCACGGCGGCACCCTGCGCGAACACACCCGCCGCACGCCGGACATGCGGCCGTTCCAGATCGCCCGTGAACCCGTGCGCGACCACGATCACCGGGCCGCCGGCCGGGCCCGGACCGGGGTCGTAGGCGGCCTCGATCGGGACGCCGTCCCGCGTGCGCAGGATCATGCGCCGTGAGCGGGCAGTGATCGGCTGCACAGAAGATCGTGCGTCTTGACCTGCCGGACCGGAACTCATGTGGGCTATTCTCCTTGGCAGAGGATCCGGGCAGCGAAGCCCCCGGGTCCTTTTGTGCTTTCGGACGGCGTTGTATACGAACGCGGACCGCAAGGCGCACAGGGCCCAGGGCGCGGGCCCGAAAACAGTACGAAGCAGCAGAAGTAAGTAGCAGTACGAAGTACCAGAACAAAGCAGTACGAAGCAGTGCCGTAAACGTCCTCGCAGGGACCGAGGAGGAACCAGACGTTATGGGCGAGCGAAACGTGCAGGACCTTAGGACGACCCAGGCAGGTGGGGCGCGATGAGTTCTTTGCTGCTCCTGACCAATGCCCTTCAGCCGTCGACGGAGGTGCTTCCCGCTCTCGGCCTGCTGCTGCACAACGTGCGGGTCGCCCCCGCCGAGGGCCCGGCTCTCGTCGACACCCCCGGTGCCGACGTCATCCTCATCGACGGGCGCCGCGACCTCCCGCAGGTACGCAGCCTGTGTCAGCTTCTCCGCTCCACCGGGCCCGGCTGTCCGCTGGTCCTCGTGGTGACGGAGGGCGGCCTGACGGCGGTCACCGCCGACTGGGGCATCGACGACGTACTTCTCGACACGGCGGGACCGGCCGAGGTCGAGGCGCGACTGCGGCTCGCGATGGGCCGGCAGCAGATCGTCGCCGACGACTCCCCCATGGAGATCCGCAACGGCGACCTGTCGGTCGACGAGGCCACCTACAGCGCGAAGCTGAAGGGGCGGGTCCTCGACCTGACCTTCAAGGAGTTCGAGCTCCTCAAGTACCTCGCGCAGCACCCGGGCCGCGTCTTCACGCGCGCCCAGCTGCTCCAGGAGGTGTGGGGCTACGACTACTTCGGCGGCACCCGCACCGTGGACGTCCATGTGCGGCGCCTGCGCGCGAAGCTCGGGCCCGAGCACGAGTCGCTGATCGGGACCGTGCGCAACGTCGGCTACCGCTTCGTGACGCCCGAGAAGGTCGAGCGGGCGGCGGACGCGGCGAAGGCCAAGGCGGCCGCTCCGAAGCCGGATCCCGCAGAGCACACGGCGCACGCGGCACCCGCGGAGAAGGCCGGCAACACGGACTCCGGGCCCGATTCCGGTGCCGTGCGGGAGCCGGTCGAGCAGTCCCGGGCGGCCGCTCACCAGGCCGCCGCCGGACGCCCTGCCCAGCGGTAGGTCCATCCGCGTAGACTCCGCGCGTGGCCAAGGTGACTCGGGATGATGTGGCGCGACTGGCGGGTACTTCGACCGCGGTCGTGAGCTACGTCATCAACAACGGACCTAGGCCGGTTGCCCCGGCCACGCGCGAGCGTGTACTCGCCGCGATCAAGGAGCTGGGGTACCGGCCCGACCGGGTCGCCCAGGCCATGGCGTCGCGGCGGACCGACCTCATAGGCATGATCGTGCCGGACGCGCGCCAGCCGTTCTTCGCGGAGATGGCGCACGCCGTCGAACAGGCGGCTTCCGAGCGCGGAAAAATGGTCCTCGTCGGCAACTCCGACTACGTCGAGGAGCGCGAGGTCCACTATCTGCGGGCCTTCCTCGGCATGCGGGTGTCCGGCCTCATCCTCGTCAGCCACGGCCTGAACGATCTGGCCGCGGCCGAGATAGAGGCGTGGGACGCGCGCGTGGTCCTGCTGCACGAGCGGCCCGAGGCGATCGACGACGTCGCGGTCGTCATCGACGACATCGGCGGCGCCCAGCTGGCCACCCGCCATCTCCTCGAGCACGGCCACCCGTACGTGGCCTGTCTCGGCGGCACGGCCGAGACGCCGTCCGTCGGCGACCCGGTCTCCGACCACGTCGAGGGCTGGCGCCGGGCCATGCACGAGGCGGGACTGTCCACCGAGGGGCGACTGTTCGAGGCGCCGTACAACCGCTACGACGCGTACAAGATCGGGCTTGAGCTGCTCGCCGGGCCGCAGCGGCCGCCGGCGATCTTCTGCTCCACGGACGACCAGGCCTTCGGCATCCTGCGGGCCGCGCGCGAGCTGCGGATCGAGGTGCCGGGCGAGCTGGCCGTCGCCGGCTTCGACGACGTGAAGGAGGCGGGTCTGACGGATCCGCCGCTGACGACGGTCGCGTCGGACCGCTCGGCGATGGCGCGGTCCGCCGTCGACCTCGTCCTCGACGACTCGCTGCGCGTCGCCGGGTCCCGGCGTGAGCGCCTGAAGGTGTTCCCCTCGCGGCTGGTCGTCCGCCAGTCGTGCGGCTGCCCGTGACCTGCGGCTGCCCCTGACCTGACACGACCGCGCGCCGGCCCGGGAACACCGGACCGGCGCGCGTGCCGCGTGTCACTCGTGGTGCGTGATCGTTCAGAACATCAGGTTGTACTGATCGCTCAGAACATCAGGTTGTACTGGTTGAACCCGGTGCCCAGCCTCTTGCCCGCGCCGAAGACGTCGGCGGACGCCTTGTTGGTGCCCGGGTAGAGCCAGAGCGTGCCGCCCGAGTCACGGGCCATGACGTCGGCGATACCGTCGCCGGTCACGTCCCCGTTCGTCACGTACGAGGTCACCTTCTCGGCCGTAAACGACCGAGCGTGTTCGCCCCGAGTCGTTTACGCCTTGTCGCACTCCCGACTGTCCCCTACGACGGGACGGTCACGGGTCGCATCTCCCCTTCGGTTCCGGCTATGCGGGGGTGGCGGGGACGGGCATGGTGACGAAT